>NZ_CP059139.1:3060000-3760000 GCF_014109765.1 Pseudomonas berkeleyensis | reverse complement strand
ACCAGCTGTCAGGCGCTCTCAGCGCCAGGCCACACCGCGGCGTAGCCCGGATGCAATCCGGGAAAATTCCTTCTCCGGCCCCGGATTTCATCCTGGCTACAGCAACCCTGCCACCAGGCGTCCGAGCACTTCCATGGCCTGTTCGCTGCGCGGATTCCACGGGTGGCCGTAGTTCAGCCGCGCGCAGTGACGAAAGCCCTGGCTGGCGGAGAAGATCGGCCCCGGCGCCAGGCTGATGCCCTGGGCCAACGCCAGACGCAGCAGTTGCAGCGAGTCCAGACGCTCGGGGAATTCGAACCAGAGGAAGTAGCCGCCTGCCGGCCGCGTGACCCGCGTGCTGGCCGGAAAGTGCCGGGCAGCCGAGGCGAGCATCGCGCTCTGCTGCATTTCCAGGGCATGGCGCAGCTTGCGCAGGTGGCGGTCGTAGCCGCCGTGCTGCAGATAGTCGGCCAATGCCGCCTGGGCCGGCACCGAAGGGGAAATGGTGGTCATCAGCTTGAGCCGGGCGATCTGCTCGGCATAGCGTCCGCCCGCTACCCAGCCGATGCGATAGCCCGGCGCCAGGCTCTTGGAGAAGGAGCTGCAATGCATCACCAGGCCGTCGCGGTCGAAGCTCTTCACCGGCTTGGGTGGGTGGCTGCCGAAGTACAGCTCGGCATACACGTCGTCCTCGATCAGCGGCACCTGATGCTCGACCAAAAGGTCGTACAGCGCCTGCTTCTTGGTCTCGCTCATGCTCGCGCCGAGCGGGTTCTGCAGGCTGCTCATGAACCAGCAGGCCTTGATTGGTAGTTGCTTGAGACTTTCCGACAGGGCGTTCAGGTCGATGCCCTCGCGCGGGTGCACGGGGATTTCCACCGCCTTGAGCTGCAGCCGCTCCAGCACCTGCAGGCAGGCGTAGAAGGTCGGCGATTCGATGGCCACCAGGTCGCCTGGCTGGGTCACGCACTGCAGGCAGAGGTTGAGCGCCTCCATGGCGCCGTTGCTGATCACCAGCTCCTCCATCGGCAGCATCACGCCGCTGACCATGTAGCGCAGGGCAATCTGCCGGCGCAGGTCGGCGTTGCCGGCGGTCATGTCGGCGATGATCTCGTGTGGCGAGAGCATGCGCAGGGCGTGCGCCATGCTCTTGGCCAGGCGCGGCAGGGGGAACAGGTCAGGGCTGGGGAAGGCCGAGCCGAAGGCCACGGTGTGTGGGTCTTTCAGCGAGGCGAGTACGGAGAACACCAGTTCGCTGACGTCCACCTCGGTGGTCTGCGCCGCGTGGGCGGTCAGTTCCGGCTCGTGCAGCGGGCGCTTGGCGTGTTCGCGGACGAAGTAGCCGGAACGTGCCCGCGCCTGAATCAGCCCGCGGTCTTCCAGCAGATAGTAGGCCTGGAACACGGTGGACGGGCTGACTCCGTAAGTGCGGCTGGCGTGGCGCACCGAAGGAACCTTCTCTCCGGGGCCGAGCACGCCGGTGCGGATCAGCTCGGCGATCTCGTCGGCGAATTTTTCGTAGCGTTTCATCCTGTCCTGGTTCACCGACGCAAAGGGTACGGACGAACACTTTACGGGGTGAGCGGCAGACATGGCAGTGCCTCATGAATGGGAACGTACATCGACTGTAGGAGCGGCTGGGCGGCATCCCGCTTCAGCCGCGATCGAGGGGCGCAGCGCTTATCGCGGCTAAAACGGAATGCCGTCCAGCCGCTCCTACAAGGTGTGGCATGCGGGGTTCAACGCAGCGGTGCCAGGAAGGTGCTCTTGGTGCTCACATGGCTCTGCGAATCGGCTTTGTCGCTTACCTCGAAGCGTATGGTCTGCGGGCCGGCGCCATTGTGCGTGGCGGTCAGCGCGACGCTCACCGGCAGGTCGCGGATCTCGCCCGGAGCCAGGTTCAGCGTGCTCGGGCCGTGCAGCTCGAAGTCGCCGGCGTCGACCAGGCCGATGGCATAGCTACGTGGCTGCTGGGTCTTGTTGATGATCTTCAGGCTGTAGATGTTCTCGATCTGGCCCAGGGCGTTCTCGCGGAACAGACCACGGTCGCGGGTCACGTCCAGGGATATCAGCGGTCGTTCGTTGAGCGCCCAGACGAAGGCGCCGATCATCACGGCCAGCATCGCCGCGTAGCCGATCAGGCGTGGGCGCAGCCAGTGGGTCTTGCCGCCGGCCAGCTCGTGTTCGGAGCTGTAGCGCACCAGACCTCGGTCATAGCCGAGCTTGTCCATCACGCTGTCGCAGGCGTCGACGCAGGCGCCGCAGCCGATGCACTCCAGTTGCAGGCCATCGCGGATGTCGATGCCGGTCGGGCAGACCTGGACGCACATGGTGCAGTCGATGCAATCGCCGAGGCCTTCTGCCTTGTAGTCGGCGTCCTTGCGGCGCGGGCCGCGGTTTTCGCCACGGGCAGCGTCATAGGAGATGACCAGCGTGTCGCTGTCGAACATCACGCTCTGGAAGCGCGAGTAGGGGCACATGTCGCGGCACACTTTCTCGCGCAGCCAGCCGGCGTTGATGTAGGTGGCAGCGGTGAAGGAGAGCACCCAGAACGCGGTGGTCGCGCCCATTTCCAGGGTCAGCAAATCAGTGGTCAGCTGACGCACCGGGGTGAAGTAGCCGATGAAGGCCATCGCGGTGACCACGCTGACGGCCAGCCACAGGCCATGCTTGGCGCTGCGCCGAGCCAGTTTCTGCAGTGACCAGGGCGCGGCATCAAGCTTGATGCGCTGGCCACGGTCGCCCTCGGTGATCTGCTCGACACGCATGAAGACCCAGGTCCACACGCTCTGCGGGCAGGCGTAGCCGCACCAGACGCGGCCGGCGAGCACGGTGATGAAGAACAGGCCGAAGGCGGCGATGATCAGAATCGCTGAGAGCAGGATGAAATCCTGTGGCCAGAAGGTCGCGCCGAAGATGTGGAACTGGCGGTTCTCCAGATCCCAAAGTACGGCCTGGCGGCCATTCCAGTCGATCCAGGCGGTGCCGAAGAACAGCAGGAACAGCAGGCCGGCACCGAGCAGGCGCAGGTTGCGAAAGCGTCCGGTGAAGCTGCGCGTGTGGATCGGGCCGCCGGCCTGGGCCGGGGTCAGGCGGATGGGTTTGGCAGGATCGATGGTCTCGATGGCCCGCACGGGGATACGGTCAGTCATGTTGTTGCCCTCATCAGGCGTTTATCAGGCTGGCGCCATGATCAGAGGGGAACTGATCGCAAAACAGACTCAGGTTTTCGATAAAAAAGCGGATCAGATGCGTCGGACAAGCGTGCTGAAAAACACCTGATACGCCTCCAGGCCAGGTCATATCTGGCGTCTGCAGTTTTAAGCCTTTGCGATAGAGATGCGCACCTGCGACATCGCGCCGCGCCAATCAGCGCTCGGTAGTGGCAACTGCCTCGCCCATCTGATCTGGTTTTTTTAGGCTTTTCTGGCGCTGTTTTCGAAGCACACCTGGCAGGCATAGTCGACGCCCCGTGATCAGGAGGCCTGCCGGCATGTACCAATACGACGATTATGACCGCGCGCTGGTGCGCGAGCGCGTGGCCCAGTTCCGCGACCAGGTACAGCGGCGCCTGGCCGACGGGCTGAGCGAAGAAGAGTTCCTGCCGCTGCGCCTGCAGAACGGCCTGTACCTGCAGAAGCATGCCTATATGCTGCGCGTGGCGATTCCCTACGGCACCCTGTCAGCCAGCCAGATGCGCGCGCTGGCGCATATCGCCCGCGAGTACGACCGGGGCTATGGCCACTTCACCACACGGCAGAACATCCAGTTCAACTGGGTCGATCTGGAGCGTGTGCCGGACATCCTCGACTGGCTGGCCGACCATGACATGCACGCCATCCAGACCTCGGGCAACTGCGTGCGCAACATCACCACCGAGGCCTTCGCCGGGGTCGCCGCCGACGAGTACCTCGATCCGCGCCCGCTGGCCGAGATCCTCCGCCAGTGGTCGACGGTCAACCCGGAATTCCTGTTCCTGCCGCGCAAGTTCAAGATCGCCCTGTGCGCCGCTGAAGAGGATCGTGCAGCGATTCAGGTGCATGACATCGGCCTGCAGCTGTATCGCGACGAGGCCGACGAACTGCGACTGCGCGTGTTGGTCGGTGGTGGTCTGGGACGCACGCCGATCATCGCCCAGACCCTGCGTGAAGGGCTGCACTGGCAGGATTGCCTGTCCTACGTCGAGGCCATCCTGCGCGTGTACAACCGCCATGGCCGGCGCGACAACAAGTACAAGGCGCGCATCAAGATCCTGGTCAAGGCACTGGGCATCGAGGCCTTCGCCGCCGAGGTGGAGCGCGAATGGCAGCCGATCAAGGATGGCCCCGCGCGGCTCACCGAAGATGAATACCAGCGCGTCGCCGCGTCTTTCCACAAGCCGGCCTATGCCCCTCTGGATGCCATTGACCTTGAATTCGGCACTCACCTGGCCCGCGACGAGGCCTTCGCCCGCTGGGTGTCACGCAATGTCATGGCGCATCAGGTGCCCGGCTACCTCAGCGTTGTGCTGTCGACCAAGCCCGGCATCAGCGCGCCGCCCGGCGATGTCACCGCCGAGCAGATGGAGGCCGTAGCCGACTGGAGCGAGCGCTATGGTTTCGGCGAGATTCGCATCGCGCACGAGCAGAACCTGGTGCTGCCCGATGTACGCAAGGGCGATCTCTATGGACTCTGGCTGGAGGCGCAGGCAGCAGGGCTGGGCACCGCCAACGCCGGCCTGCTCACCGACATCATCGCCTGCCCGGGCGGCGATTTCTGCGCGTTGGCCAACGCCAAGTCGATCCCCATTGCTCAGGCCATCCAGCAGCGTTTCGACGACCTCGATTACCTGCACGATCTGGGCGAGCTGAGCCTGAACATCTCCGGCTGCATGAACGCCTGTGGTCATCACCACATCGGCAACATCGGCATCCTCGGCGTCGACAAGAACGGCAGTGAGTGGTACCAGTTGACCCTCGGCGGCAGCCAGGGCCAGCAAGCGGCGCTGGGCAAGGTGATCGGCCCGTCGTTCGCCGCCGAGCAGGTGCCGGCTGTGATCGAGCGCATCGTGCAGACCTACGTCGACTATCGCGAGGTCAACGAGGGCTTTCTCGATACCTTCCAGCGCATCGGCCTGGAGCCCTTCAAGGAACGCGTCTACACCCGGGAGGTGGTGGCATGAACAATCTGATCCGCCTGGTCGATGGCCAGGCCTGCATCGTCACTGATGATCCCTGGCAACTGCATGATGCCGAGAATACCGGCACGGCGCCGCTGATCCTGCCGCTGGCCGCCTGGCGCGAACGGCAGTCGGCCGAGGTGCTGCAGGGCAGGGCGATGAGCGCCGATGGCCTGCTGCTGCAAGTGGATGATGAACCCGAAGAACTGCAGCCGTTCCTGCCCAGCCTGGCGCTGATCGCCATCGACTTTCCCAGCTTTCGCGACGGTCGTGGCTACAGCCAGGCCTACCTGCTGCGCACCCGCCTGGGCTGGCGTGGCGAGTTGCGCGCGGTGGGCGATGTGCTGCGTGACCAGTTGGCGCATATGCGCCAATGCGGCTTCGATGCCTTTGCCGTGCGTGCCGACAAGTCGGTAGAGGATGCGCTCAAGGGCCTGGCGGGGTTGAGCGTGCTGTACGGCCGTTCGGTCATCGAGCCGCGTCCGCTGTTCCGGCGGGGGCGTGCCGGCGCCGAGGCAGAGCCGACATGACGCTGCTGCGCGGACTGTTCTGGCTGGTGCTGCTGCAACTTGCCGGTATCGCCCTCAACCACTGGCTGTTGCCGATGTTGCCGGGGTCGATCATCGGCCTGCTGTTGCTCTCGGTCTGGCTGATGTGGCGCGGCGCCGTGCCTGAGCCGTTGCAGCAGGCCGCGGGCGGTCTGTTGCCCTACCTGCCGCTGCTGCTCGCGGTACCGGCCGCAGGCATCATGACCAGCAGCGATCTGCTGCTCGGCGAACTGCCGGTGATCGCTGCTGCGCTGGTGCTGTCGCTGCTGGTCACGGTGCCGTTCTGCGGCTGGTTGTTACAGACGCTGATCCGCCGTCAGGAGCGCGACCGATGAATGTACTGACCCAGCATCCGCTGTTCGCCATCGCGCTGACGCTGGCGGCGTTCCTGTTCGCGGCCTGGCTCTACCGGCGCAGTGGCTGGCTGGTGCTGCAACCGGTACTGGTTTCCGTCGTGCTGATCGTCGCCACCTTGCTGCTGTGCGGCGTGGACTACGCGACCTACCGCGCGGGCGCCGAGCCCATCGCCTGGCTGCTCGGCCCGGCCACCGTGGCGTTGGCCGTGCCGCTACAGCACAACATCGAACGCATCCGCCAACTGTTCTGGCCGGTGATGATCACCCTCACGGCCGGCGGTGTGCTGTCGGTGGCGCTGACCCTGGCCATCGGTTGGGCCCTGGGCGCCGACTGGAGCGTGGTGATGAGCCTGGCGCCGAAGTCGGTGACCATGCCGATTGCCATGCCGGTGGCCGAGCAGATCGGCGGTATCGCTTCGCTGGCGGCGGTGATGGTGATGCTCACCGGCGTCATCGGCACTGCCCTCGGGCCGTTGCTGCTGCGCTGGGCAGGTGTCGAGCACCCGGCTGCCCGTGGCTTGAGCTACGGCATCAACGCCCACGCCATCGGCACCGCCCATGCCTTGCAGGAAGGGCAGGAGTGCGGTGCGTTCGCCGCGCTGGCCATGAGCCTGCTGGGTATCGCCACCGCCTTGCTGTTGCCACTGCTGTTCGCCCTTTGAGCAAGGGGGCGGAATCCCGCCACCCTTGACCTCTCGCTCGGCCGAGTTTGGCGAGAACTCGCCAGCCCCGGCCGCAGCAGCGGGCGGCCAGGCCCCAGACTATGGCTGAATCCTTTCAGCGGCATGCATCTTGCTCTTGCAGGGCGCGAGCGGAACGAGCCCACCAAGAGGCCTGGAACACCCTTCCTTCCGCAGCGCTGCACACCTGCAGCATTTGTCCCATGAGCGGCCTAAGAACCTATTTTGGATCTGCTGCGCGTCGGCTAAACAGTGTTAAAAACGGCCTCGGAATGCTCATTTACAGCACGTAAACTCCGCTTCCTCGGCCATTTTTGCCGCTGTTTATCTCTAGCTCGCGAGCTCCTAAACAGGCTCTAAACCGGTCGCTGTCAGAAACCTTGCGCGTACGGCGTCCACCGTGCGTCACCATTGGACTGTGTCATGAAGAAAATCCTGCTGACGCTGCTCAGCCTCAGCCTGATCGGCTGCTCCAACAACCGCGAGCCCGAGAAAACCGTCGATGTCCTGCTGATCGGCGCTGGTGTGATGAGCGCGACCCTGGGCACCTACCTGCACGAGCTGGAGCCGACCTGGAACATCGAGATCTACGAGCGTCTCGACCGCGTCGCCGGTGAGAGCTCCAACGCCTGGAACAACGCCGGTACCGGTCACTCCGCTTTCTGCGAGCTGAACTACACCCCGGAAACCGCTGATGGTGGCATCGATATCAGCAAGGCCGTGGCGATCAATGAGTCCTTCGAGATTTCCAAGCAGTTCTGGGCCACTCAGGTCGAGCGCGAGGTGCTGAGCAAGCCCAAGAGCTTCATCAACACCACGCCGCACATGAGTTTCGTCTGGGGTGAGGAGAACATCGAATACCTGCGCAAGCGCCACGCCGCGCTGCAGCACAGCAACCTGTTCCGTGGCATGGAGTTCAGCGAGGATCACGCGCAGATCGCCCAGTGGGCGCCGCTGATCATGCAGGGCCGTGACGAGGGCCAGCACGTTGCCGCCACTCGCATGGCCATCGGCACCGACGTCAACTTCGGCGAGATCACCCGTCAGCTGGTCGACTCGCTGATTGGCAGGGGCCAGGCGCGTCTGCACCTGGAGCACGAGGTACGTAACCTCGAGCGCAACGACGATGGCACCTGGCGTGTGACCGTGGCCGACCTGGCCAAGGATGAAGAGAAGGTGGTCGACGCCCGCTTCGTCTTCATCGGCGCCGGTGGTGGGGCACTCAAGCTGCTGCAGAAGTCCGATATCGAAGAAGCCAAGGGCTATGCCGGCTTCCCGGTGGGCGGGCAGTTCCTGATGACGCGCAACAAGGAAATCGTCGCGCAGCACCTGGCCAAGGTGTACGGCAAGGCCTCGGTCGGTTCGCCGCCCATGTCTGTACCGCACCTGGACACCCGCGTGATCGATGGCGAGACCGTGCTGCTGTTCGGCCCGTTCGCCACCTTCTCCACCAAGTTCCTCAAGCAGGGTTCGCTGCTGGACATGTTCAGCACCCTGACCACCGACAACGTCCTGCCGATGGCCAACGCCGGTATCGACAACTGGTCGCTCAGCACTTACCTGATGGGCCAGCTGATGCTGAGCCAGGAAGACCGCATGGATTCGCTGCGCGAGTACTTCCCTGACGCCCGCAGTGAAGATTGGCAACTGCTGCAGGCCGGCCAGCGTGTGCAGATCATCAAGAAGGATGCGGAGAAGGGTGGCGTGCTGCAGTTCGGCACCGAAGTGGTGACTTCCGCCGATGGCAGCATCAGCGCGCTGCTGGGCGCCTCGCCGGGCGCCTCGACCGCCGCACCGATCATGCTGCACCTGATCGAGAAAGCGTTCGCCGACAAGGTTGCAACGCCTGAGTGGCAGGCACGCCTGAAAGAGATCATCCCGTCCTACGGGCAGAAGCTGAACGATGATCTGGAGCTGACCAACCGCATTCGTCAGTGGAGCAGCGAGCGCCTGCAACTGCAGCATGTGGAAGTGGCGCCGGACGTGGAAATGGCCGTTGAGCCCGAGCCGAAAGCCGTGACTCTGTAAGGCGTCCAGGCGTTACGAAGAACCCGCCCTGCGTGATGCGCAGTGCGGGTTTTTTATTGGGCGGTCGTTCGTATTTCGTGGCGAGTAGTCCGGATGAAATCCGGGGATTGTTCGAACCGATGGTCTGATTGATCGCGGCTGAAGCCGCTCCTACGAGATCCGCGTAGCTGTTGTAGGAGCGGCTTCAGCCGCGAACAGCGTTTACGTGTCTGAAGCAAGAGCGAGTAGGGCGTACCGGGGCGCCGGCCGCTCGGAAGCAGTACGCCGTTGGCGTTTCGATGGTGGGCCGTGGTGTCGAATGGGGCGTGGATCGGCGGACTGTTCGCTTCGCTCCTGAGTCCGCCCTACGTTGGTCGGTGCTCCGATCCGCCCTACGCTGGCTTTTCCGGATTGCATCCGGGCTACGGTCTACTCGGTCAGGGTCATCAGGATGTCGGCGTACCAGGTGCAGTTCAGGCCCAGGGCTTCGTCCTGTTCCTCGTCGCGGTTGCCGAGCAGGCGGGTGGAGTGGATACCGAGCAGGTGCCAGGGCAGGTCGCCGTCCACGCTGGCTCGTTTGACCACCGGGGCGCCGCTGATGCCGCGATGGGTACGCCCATCGGTCAGGAAGTAGCCAAGCCCCTGGAAGCGCAGGCCGAAAGAGGAGGCCAGCCCGGCATGACGCGCTACCGGCATGCGGTGCAGGGTGTCCTGAAAACCCAGTGGAAAGCCGACGACCAGCAGCGTCGAGCCGATTTCAACATGCTCGTCGGCTTGCAGTAGGTGCTGTGGGGTGAACGCCTGATAGGCGCCGTTGTGGGGAAGGGCGGCCTGATCGAGTTCGATCACCGCCACGTCGATCTCGCCAGCACCATCCATGCCCTGGCGCCACAGGTGCTGGTCGCCGTCATACAGCGGGATGGCGAAGCTGACGGTGCTGGCCAGGTTGTTCGCGTCGGTGTGCAACTCGATCTGCAGGCTATCGGGCTGATGGCCGCTGGGCTCATCGAGCACCACGTGACGACTGGTCACCAGAAACAGCCGGCCGTCGCGCTGGAAGAAGAAGCCGCTGGCATTGGTCAGTATCTGCCCAGCCGCCAGGGTGGTGATACGTGCTGCGCTGAGCATCAGGGAGTCGATCATTGCCAGGGCCTCCTGCCGGTGTGTGGTCTATCACTGACTGCCAAACCCGTGACAGGTTCGGCTGGTCGCATCGAGCCACCGCCAGGCTGGATGTAAAAAGCGACATCCACGATGCTGACGCGAAATGCGGCGTGGAGCGGTAGGGTGGGCCGCCCAGGCCGTGCGCACCGGTGGCTATGGTGATTCGAAGGTGCGCACAGCGCACCCTACACACATCATGGCGCGGCCGGTTCGTCCTCGTTGCGATCCAGCGCCACCTGCCGGATCGACAGGCGAATCTCGGCTGGCAGCACGCGCTTGGCGGCGCCTTCGGCCAGCTCGCTGAGCAGCGGGTGATGGCTGAGCTTGCCGGCTTCGTCCTGGCGCAGCACGCCCTGATCCAGCAGGCTCTGGATGAAGTGGCGGAACAGGCTCTTGTCGAAGAACTCCGGCGCGTTCAGGCCATGCAGGATCGACAGGCGCTGGGCCATGACCGTGCACAGGTCTTCCAGCTCCTCGGCGCTGATCGCGTTCTGCCCGGCGTTGAGCAGCAGGGCAATGGCCATGTAGAAGCGTTGCAGGGTCTGCGCCACCGAACGCGACAGCAGCGTCAGTAGCACGAACTGGCGCGAGCTGGGCGCCGGGCGCACGTACACATCACCTTCGGTCTTCAGCAGGCCCTGCTCGACGAATGCCGCCAGCCACTGGTCGATCACGCCTTCCAGCTCGCTCTGTTCCCAGCGAATGAACAGCTCGGCCTGCAGGTAGGGATACAGGGCGCCGGCGTAACGCAGGATCTGCTCGCGGCTGATCCGTGCGCTGCTCTGGAAGAAGCTGGCCAGCAACGCCGGCAGGGCGAAGATGTGCAGCACGTTGTTGCGGTAGTAGGTCATCAGGACGGCGTTCTGCTCGTCCAGATAGAGGATCTTGCCCAGTGCATCCTTCTGCTCGGCCAGCAGATCCATGCCCTGCACATGCTTGATCAGCGCCAGGCCGTCGCCTTCCGGCAGGGTGGTGTGCGGCGAGTAGGGCACCGCGCGCAGCAGCGCCAGATACAGATCGAGCACGCGCGACAGGGCGCGCTCATCCAGCGCCAGTTTGCTGGTGGAGAGCAGCGCTAGGGCCACCAGGTTGACCGGATTGATCGCTGCCGCCTCGTTGAGGTGGCGCGCCACGCGCTCGCCGAGGCGGTTGGTGGTGTCGTTGAGCCAGGCCGGGCGGTACTGCGGGCCGAGATCCTGTTCGCGCCAGTCGGGTTGCTGCTGGTCGAGGAATTCCGCCAGCTTGATCGGCTCGCCGAAGTTCACCGAGACCTGGCCAAAGCGCTGCTTGAGCGCGCCGAGCACCTTGAACAGGTCGAAGATCGACTCCTTCTTCTTGCTCGCGCCGCGCAGTTCGCCCAGGTAGGTACGGCCTTCCAGCACGCGCTCGTAGCCGATGTACACCGGCACGAAGACGATGGGCAGGCGGTGCGAACGCAGGAAGCTGCGCAGGGTAATCGCCAGCATGCCGGTCTTCGGCCGCAG
The DNA here is from genome assembly GCF_014109765.1 of Pseudomonas berkeleyensis. Taxonomy (NCBI): domain Bacteria; kingdom Pseudomonadati; phylum Pseudomonadota; class Gammaproteobacteria; order Pseudomonadales; family Pseudomonadaceae; genus Pseudomonas; species Pseudomonas berkeleyensis. The sequence continues at coordinate 3,748,624 of NZ_CP059139.1, read as the reverse complement.
CATGCGCCCGGTGCGCGAGCGCCCGCCCTCGACGAAGTACTCCACCGGGAAGCCCTTGCTGAACAGGGTGTGCAGGTATTCGTTGAACACCGCGGTGTACAGCGGGTTGCCCTTGAACGTGCGGCGCATGAAGAAGGCGCCGCCACGGCGCAGCAGGCCGCCGATCATCGGCATGTTGAGGTTGATGCCGGCAGCGATGTGCGGTGGCGTCAGGCCGTTGCGGAACAGCAGGTAGGACAGCAGCAGATAGTCGATATGGCTGCGGTGGCAGGGCACGTAGATGATTTCGTTGCCCTGGGAAATATCCCGCACGCCTTCGACGTTGTGAATCTGGATGCCGTCGTAGATCTTGTTCCAGAACCAGCTCAAGACCAGTTCGAGGAAGCGGATCACCGTGTAGGTGTAGTCCGAGGCTATCTCGTTGCCATAGCGCAGTGCCTGGGCTTCGGCCTTCTCCAGGCTGATCTTCTCGCGCTCGGCCTCTTCGACGATGGCTTGGCGCACCAGCGGGTCGTGCACCAAGCCTTTGACCAGATTGCGTCGGTGCGACACATCCGGGCCGATCACCGCGGCCTTCTGGTTGCGGAAGTGCACGCGCAGGATGCGGTGCACCATGCGCAGGGTGCGCTCCTGGCCCTTGTCCTGCTCGATCAGCTCGCGCAGGTGGATCGGCGTGGAGAACTGCACGCGGGTCTTGCGCCCGAGTATCAGGATGCTCACCAGCCGGCGCAGGCGCCCGGTCACGGCCCAGCTGTCGGCGAACAGCAGCTTCCATGGGCTGGTTTCACGATCCGGCGACTGGCCCCAGAACACGCTGACCGGGATGATCTGCGCGTCGTCCACGGCGTGCCGGGTGAGGGCGGTGACCACACGATCCAGGGTCGGTGAAATGCCGCGCTTGTCCTGGCGGCCGAACCAGTCCGGCTCCGGTGTCAGGTAGAAGAAGGCGGCCGGCTCCATATGTTCTCCAACCGCTACCGGCAATACCGGGCGCGGCAGGCCGGCCTTGGTGCACTCGCGGTCGACCACTGCCAGATCGCTCACCGAGGGCTGCTGCAGCACGTAGAACACCGGCTTGCTGCGGTCGAGCTTGAGGGTGAAGGCGGACTGGTTGATGGTTTCCGAGCGTACCCAGAGGTACAGCAGGCGGCGCAACGATCCGAAGACGAGGCGGCGAAAAGGGGAACGGGTCATACGGGCTCTTGCATGCGGGAGCGGACAGGCGCTCGGGAGGCGCCTAGTTTGCCGCAAGCCTGGGCGGCGGGCAAAAACTCTTGTGCTCTGCAGCGCGCGTGCTGCGAGCAGCCGTGGGCTCTCGGGCCGGCGCCAAGCGTTTCAGGCCTGGGTGCTGCAATCAGGAGAGCAGCACATAGTCGAGCAGATATTGACTGGCTGTGAACAGCGCCACGATCAGCCCCGTCAGGCCGGTGCAGATGAGCGCTTGCTGGGGGCCTGTCGTGGCGCTGCTGATTTTCTGAATGAAAACGATGAACCCGGCGACGAACAGGCAGGCGGCATAGGGAATGGCGAACGAGCTGGCGCCTGGGCTGGCGATGTTGGCTGCGAGAATGGGGGCTGACGCCAGGATGAAGATGAGGAACGAGAGCAGGCTGACTTTCAGCATGGTTCGGTATGGGCGCTCGATACGCGTCTTTGGATTCTTGCCGAACAGCTTGAGTGTGAAACCACCCAGCACAATCAGATAACCCCACATCAGCGGGGCGATAACGATGGCAATCAGAAAAAACGGCGGTGCTGATGTCACGGGGTTCCAGGCTTCCGGCTATGGGACGGGCTGCAAGGTAGCACGGGGCTGTAAGTGAGGGCAGGCCACCTTGCTGAGGCGTCATTTGTCCAGGCGCGTGCTGGCGCTTCGCGCTTCAGGCCAGCTTCATGATGACTACGCCGGCGGCGATCACTGCGCAGGACAGCAGGCGGATCGGCCGTAGAGGCTCCTTCAGCAGCACCATGCCCAGCAATACCGCGAAGACCACGCTGGTCTCGCGCAGTGCCGATACCAATGCCACGGGAGCCTGGGTCATTGCCCAGATGACGAGGGTATAGGCCGCCATCGACATCGCCCCACCGGCCAGCCCGCCCCGCCAGTGCGACCCCAGTTGCAGGAAGGCGCGTGGCCCACGGCTGATGGCCAGAACGATCGCCATCACCACGCCGTTGACGCTGAACAGCCACAGCGAATAGCTCAAGGCATCGCCATTGCTGCGCGCGCCGATGGCGTCGCTGAGGGTATAGCCGGCAATGAACAGCGCCGTCATCAGCGCGCAGAACAGCATCGCGCGCTGCGGCGCTTGCTGATGGCCGCCGCGTATCGCCATCAGCCAGATACCCATTACCAGGATCAGCAAGCCGAGCAGCTGCAAGGCGCTCAGGCTGTCGTGCAACAGCAGCAACGACAGCAGCGCCACCATCAGCGGTGAACTGCCTCGGGCGATGGGGTAGACCTGGCCCAGGTCGCCATACTGATAGGCGCGGGCGAGGAAGAAGTTGTAGCCGATATGCAGCAGCGCCGACAGCGCGATCCATGGCCAGGCCGCCGCTTGCGGCAAGGCCACCAGCGGCAGTGCGCACAACGCGACCAGGCCGGCGCCGACCTGGATCAGGGTGGCGGTCAGGAAACGGTCGAGGCCGATTTTCAGCAGGGCATTCCAGCCGGCATGCAGGGCAGCGGCAGCGATGACGGCGAGAAAGACCGTGGTGTCCAAAGCGGGCCTCGGAGGCTGGTGGTTGTCGAAGACGTGCTGCAAGAGCCCGAACGCGGGGCGATGTGGCTGGGCTTACGCGTCGGTCGTCAGTCTGCCGCAACCTCGATATTCGGGCAAAACCCATTGCAGCCTGATGGCGGCACAACGGCACTGCAGTGCCTATGATTCAGGGCAAGGCGATAGGAAAAGCCCCGCGATGCTGAACGAGGAGCGATAACAGAGGCTTTCCGGGTCGATGCAGTTTCCCCCAAAAGCCCATGACAACAAGACACAGCCCGCTTATGTGATGGCCTGGAGAACAAGGCGATGACCCCGCCCAGACTGCCGGATGACGAGCACTATTCAGCCGCTCGCCGCGCTCGTATCGCAACACCCTTGAACCTGTTGATTGTTCTGGCGAGCGTGTTCGTTGCCGTTGTCTGGTTGATCACCCTGCAACGGATCGCGTTCGAGCGTGAGCAGACGCTGGCCTCGGAGATGGAGTCCAACTCCAGCCTTGCCATCGCCTTCGAGCAACAGGTATTCCGCACGTTGAAGGCGGCCGAGCAGGTGGCGGCCTTCGTGCGGGAGCAATACCGCCAGCAAGGCAGGGCAATCGACTTGCGCCGCTGGGTCGAAGAGGGCGTGATCCGCGAGGAGATGTTCACCATCGTCAGTGTGGTGGACGAGCATGGCGATATCGTCAGCAGCAGCCAGAACACCGGTGCAGTCAATTACGCCGATCGTGAGTTCTTCACAGCGCAGCGCGACGCGCAGGCCGATCGGTTGTTCATCAGTCAGCCCGTGCTCGGGCGGGTTTCCGGACGCTGGCTGATACCGTTGTCACTGCGTATCGAGCGCGACGATGGCCGCTTTGCTGGAGTCGTGGTGATGGCGGTCAGTCCGGAGGACGTCACGCATTTCTTCCATCAGGTCGATCTGGGGTCGCAAGGGCTGCTGGAACTCACCGGCCTCGACGGTGTAGTGCGTGCGCGCAAGATTGGCCCACGCAGCGAGTTCGGCGTGGGTGCCGCGCCACTGGCCTGGTTTCAGCGGCAGAAGCTGCAAGATACCGATGATTTCTACGACAGCGGCGAGGCCTTGGATGGTGTGGCCCGTATCGTCAGCTACCGCACCATGGCCGACTACCCTCTGATGGTCACCGTGGCCACGGCTTATGACGAGGAAATGGTCACGACCCTGCAGCGTCGCTCGACCTACCTGCGTGCTGCAGTTGGTGTCACTTTGGTGGTGGGCATCTTCGTTGGCCTGCTGATGATGATGCTGGTACGTCAACGTGCTGCCACCGATGCCTTGCAGGGCAGCGAAGCGCTGTTTCGCGCTACTTTCCACCAGGCCGCCATGGGCATCGCCCACGTCACGCCCGATGGCGAGATCCTGCGGGTCAACGAGAAGTTCTCGCGCATGCTGGGCTGCCCCGCCGAGGTGTTGCAGGGACGCAATATTTTCGAATTGAGCGATCCCGACGCGGCCAGCGCGGCACAGGACTTTCTGCATGAGCAACTAAGCAGCGATTCGCGGGCGCTTTCTCCAGAGATCGAGAAGACCTACCGGCGGCAGGATGGCTCGCGGCTCTGGGTCTGCGAGGCGCTGGGGGTGGTGCGCAATCGCGAAGGCCATCCGGATTTCCTCGTGCTGGTCACCCAGGACATCACCGAGCGCAAGCACCTGGAAGCGCGGCTTTCACACGATGCGCAGCATGACGGGCTCACTGGCCTGCCCAACCGAGGGTATTTTCGCCAGCGGCTGGATCGGGTGCTGGCCTCGGAGCGCAGTCCGGGGCGGCTGTCGGCCGTGCTGTACATCGACCTGGACGGTTTCAAGGCGATCAATGACAGTCTCGGGCATGCCGCCGGTGATGTGCTGTTGCAGCAGGTCGCCAGGCGGCTGGAGGATTGCGTGCGTGGCGAAGACACGGTGGCGCGTTTTGGCGGCGACGAGTTCGGCATCATCCTCACCAACCTGGGCAGCAAGCAGGACTGCGAAGCCGTTGCACGCAAGGTGCTGGCAACGCTTGAGCAGCCCTTCGACCTGAACGGCTCGCCGGTGCGCATATCGGCAAGCATCGGGGCTGCGATGTTCCCCCTGCACGGCCACGATGGCCACGATTTGGTGCAGCATGCGGACAAGGCCATGTACGCAGCCAAGCACGCCGGCAAGAACCGCTTCAACTGGGTAGCGGAATAGCGGGGGCGATATCCCCCTATCAGGTGCTGCGTTGAGGGCCGCTGCTCAGGTCGCCATGGTCAACTGCTTGCGCCATCTCCACTCGATCCTTGCCAGGCCACCGACGAAGGCTGCCTCGCCAACAATATGGATGAACCCCAGTGGGGATAGGGTCTGCACCAGGAGTGCGGCGATGCACAGACAGACCACTGCCCAGGCACCATTGGCCCATGCCAGCAGCCCAATGGATATTTCGCTGCGCCGGGTACGGGCAGCCAGGAAGAAGGAATAGCAGGCGTAGGCAATATTGACTGCGCCGATGAACCTCAGAAGTGCCTCTGGCGCGGCGTACCAATCACTCAGTTGAGCGCTGAACGACAGCACGACGAGGCCTGCCAAGGCAGCGGCTGTACAGTCTAGCCAGAGGATGTTGAGGCGCATACGCTTCGCTCGGTGCGTTCAGGACTGCCGTGCCGTCAGCAGGAACAGCAGGGTCGAGGCGATGACCAGCAGATCCAGCGCGATGGCAGGCGCTACGCTACCCAGAAATTCCTGTCCGTAGATCACCACCAGCGATACGAAGATGGCTTTGCTCAGCGCAGCGATGGAAGCAGAGAAAACCCGATGTCTTTCATTCAATGCGCCATAGATCATCACGACGCCGATAAGCCCGACCAGTGCCGACCAACTGCGGATGATGATCGACTCCAGCTGGCCGTCGAACGATGTGCCGAACATCGACTCGAGTGCTGCCTGTGGCGCGACCAGGCCATAGAACATGGTGGCGGTCAGAACCCCGGATACCAGCATCAGCCATTTGAAGTGTCGTGCGATGAAAGTCATGGTGCGTGCATTCCCTTGTCGTGATGAGTGCCGTGCAGCTTAGCTGGAATCAGCGGGAGGATTTTCACTTCCGCTCACTCGTTTTTTTGGGGGCTGTTGGTGGGCTGAAGTGGAGTACCGCCCGGCCCACCCTACGGTAGGTGGCATGAGAGCTGGGCGACGATCAGCTTCAGCCCAGAAAATCGAAAGGCTGCTATTGCTGCCGATTCCGTAGGAGTAAGGGTTTATGTTTGTCGAGTGCACAAGGATCTCGGGTAGGTTCTAAGGCGATCTTGTGTTGATATGACTTCAATTGTAGTTATAAAGACTTCGATTTTTTGCTGTCATTATGACTTCAATCTTTCCAATTTGTTGATTTATATAAATAAAGTTATTGGCATGAAATCTGAGATGGCAGTGGGTGCAACGCCTACTACTAAAAGGAAACTCAGATGAAACCCATTGCCTTGCTCGTGCTCTCCCTTGGCTTTGTCGCCATCAACGCTGTGCAGGCCGCCGAAGTGGTGGCCGAACGTGAAGAAAATTTGGTTGGTGCCGGTTTCGGCGGGCTGTCCGGCCTGATGCTCGGGGCTGCTGCTGGCGGCCCGATTGGTGCGCTGGTCGGTGCAGTCGTGGGTGGCTGGTCTGGCGCACAGGTTCAGGAAGCCAGCGGTAGCAGCGGCACCGCCTATGTCGTGCGGCATGACGACGGACGTGAGCAGTGGGTGCGCTCGCCGAATGCCCGCTTCGCACTGGGCCAGAACGTCGAATTGCAGCAGGGTCGCCTGCAACTCCAGTGACAGCGATTTTGCCGTGGCGGATCGGTCGTTGCGGCGCCTTCTCTCTTTGCGTTTCGAGGTGCACATGAGTACGAACTTTCAACACCGTCTGGCCGTCGTTACTGGCGCCAGTTCCGGCATCGGTCTGGCTGTCTGCGACCTGTTGCTGCAGCGCGGCGCGCGCGTGCTGGCTTTCTCCCGCCGATTGGCCGCGCTGGAGTCGCTGCAGGCGCGTTACCCCGAGCAGTTGCATTGGTGCGCGGGCGACGTCACCGATATCGATGCACTGCATGCGCTGGCCGAGCGTGCCGGTCGGCTCGGCGCGGTGGACTATCTGGTGCCCAATGCCGGTATTGCACGGCTGGCGCCGGGTTGCGATCTGCAGGCATTCGAGCAGCAGTGGCAAGTCAACGGCGCCGGTGCGCTGAACACCTTTGCCGTGCTCAAACCCCATCTAGCGCGGCCGGCGTCGGTGGTGTTCATCAGCACCTTCTTGCGGCAGTTGGGTTTCGCCGGGCTGGGTGGTTATATCGCCAGCAAGGCGGCGCTCTCGGCCTTGGTGCGCAGCCTGGCGCTGGAACATGCAGGTGAAGGGCTGCGCCTGAATCTGGTGTCGCCGGGGCCGACCGCCACGCCGATCTGGGGCAGCCTGGGCCTGGCGGATGACGCCCTGGCAGGCGTCGCCAGCGAGGTGAGCAAGCGCCTGGTCGATGGCGAGTTTCTCAGCCCGCAGGCTATCGCTGAAGTGGTGTTGTTCCAATTGTCCAACGGCGCTCGCGGTGTCTACGGCCAGGACTGGGTGGTAGACAAGGGCTACACGCTGCAATGACTGATGTGGGGCGCGACCTGCGCCCCGTTTCTCAGCTGATTTCCACCTGGTAGCGGAAGTTTTCCGCTGCTGCACGTGACAGGCGATATTCGAGCGGGGTGCGGTCATAACCCAGCGCCGTTCGCTCGATCACCACGATGGGGCTGGCGGTGGCCACATTCAGAGTGGTGGCGGTCTCGGCGTCGGCAGCGGAGACACTGAGGGTTTCCTGTGCCGAGGCGATGCGCTGGCCGCAATGTTGTTCGTAGAAGGGATAGAGCAACTGCGGGAAGTCATTCGGGTCGACGTCGAGCAAGTTCGCGAAGCGTGTGGCCGGCAGCCAGATGCGCTCATGGAACAGCGGCCGTCCCTCGATCAGCCGCAGGCGTTGCAGATGGATACAGAGTTCGTCATCGGCCAGTTTCAGTGCCTGGCGAGCGGTTGCGTCGGCGGGGGTTTGCCGGCAGTCGAGGATGCGGCTCTGCGGCACCTGGGATTGTCCACTGGCGTTGACCTGGCGAAAGAAGCGAAACAGCGAACCGTCGAAATTCGGTCGACGTACGAAGGTGCCACGGCCTTGCGCACGCAGCAGAAGGCCCTCGGCGACCAGGGTTTCCACCGCCTTGCGTACCGTGCCAATGGCCACACCGTACTGGCGGGTGAGCTCCGCCTCGGTAGGGATAGCCTCGCCCGGCAGCCATTCACCTGCGGCAATTTTCCCCAGCATCTCGTCGCGCAACCGCTGGTACAGCGGCAGGCGTTCGTCCTGTCCCAGAGCCGTGGTGCTCATAAACCTCAAATCCGAAATTCGACCGGCCGTCACTTTACCACTGCCTCGTGCGTTGACAGCACTCGATCTCTGTAGATACAGTCATCTAATCATATATATGAATAGATGTTTTATAAGAGGGCATGGCTCGTACCAGCCAGCCCGAACAACAATCGACAGAGGTATCGCTTCGTGACGCCCATGCCTTATGCCGGTATTACCGGCATCGACACCCATGCGCACATCTTCCGCCAGAATCTTCCGATGGTGCCTGGCCGCCGCTACAGCCCCAGCTACGACGCCACGGTGGAGCAATACTTGGAACACATGGACGGCTGTGGCTTGTCTCATGGCGTGCTGATCCAACCCAGCTTCCTGGGTACCGACAATCACTACATGGTCGCGGCGTTGCAGCGTTTCGCGCAGCGTCTGCGCGGGGTGGCGGTGGTCGATGTCCAGGTCAGCGAAGCCGAGCTGGACGAGCTGGCTGCCGCAGGGGTGGTGGGCATACGCCTGAACCTGATCGGCAAGGCGCTGGAGGATTACGCCGGCCCGGCCTGGAATGACCTGTTCCGCCGTCTGGCACGACGTGGCTGGCAGGTGGAGATCCAGCGCGGTTTCACCGACCTGGCGCTGATCGTGCCGACGATTCTCGAATCCGGGGTGACGGTGGTGATCGACCACTTCGGCCTGCCGGCGCCGAGCGTACGGCTGGACGACTCGCAGCACGATGGTTTCTTCGCTCTGCTTGGCCAGGCGCCGGTGTGGATCAAACTGTCGGCGGCTTACCGCAGTCAGTCCGACCTGGCTCGTGCCCAGGCCATCGAAGCGCGCCTGCGCGAAGCCTGTGGCGGAGTGGGCCGCTTTCTCTGGGGCAGCGATTGGCCCAACACCCAGTTCGAATCACAGACCCGCTACGATCAGCAGTTCGCGCTGCTCGAGGCTCTGTTGCCCAACCCCGAGGAGCGCCGCCGCGTTCTGGTGGACAACCCCGCAACGCTATTCGGGTTCGCCTCGGCGTAACTCCGGCCAACACCAGAACAATAAGGAGCACACACCATGATGAGCTTGCTCGTCGTCGCCGCGATCGTCCTTGCCGTCGCGTTGGGCTACACCACCAAGATCAATATCGGCCTGTTCGCCATTGCCTTCGCCTACCTGCTGGGTTGCTTCGGCATGGGCTTGAGCCCGGGCGACATCATCAACATGTGGCCACTGAAGATCTTCTTCGTGATCTTCTCGGTATGCCTGTTCTACAGCTTCGCCACCGTCAACGGCACGCTGGAAAAACTCGCCGGGCACCTGCTGTATCGCTGCCGTAACGTGCCGCACCTGCTGCCCTATGCGATCTTCATCACTGCCAGTGTGATCGCCGGCATGGGCGCCGGTTATTACACCGTGCTGGCCTTCATGGCGCCGCTGACGCTGCTGCTCTGCCAGCGCACCGGCATGAGCCTGATCCTCGGTGGTCTGGCGGTGAACTACGGTGCACTGGCGGGCGCCAACTTCGTTTCCAGCCAGAGTGGCATCATCTTCCGGGGGCTGATGGCGACCGCTGGCGTGCCGGAGAGCGAGGCCTTCGTCAATGCCCTGGCGATTTTTGCCAGTACCGCGGTCATTCCGATCCTGGTGATTTCTGCGTTCGTGTTCCTCGGCGGCCATGGCCGCAACCTGAAGAATGCGGTGCTCACCGCCGATCTGCCGGAGGCGTTCAACCGTGAGCAGAAACTGACCCTGTTGTTGACCGTGTTGATGATGCTGCTGGTGTTGGCCGCGCCGCTGGCGCTGCTGGCCTTCCCGGACAACGAGACGGTTCGCTTCATCAACAGCAAGGTGGATATCGGCCTGATCGCCAGCGTGTTCTCGGTGATCGCGCTGCTGCTCAAGCTCGGTGACGAGCGCAAGGCCATGGCTTCGCTGCCATGGGCCACGCTGATCATGATCTGCGGCGTCGGCATGTTGATTTCGGTGGCGATCAAGGCGGGCACCATCGATGCCCTGGCCTCCTGGATCGGCGGCAATATCCCACCGCTGATGGTGCCGGTTGCCTTCGGTGTGGTGGCGGCGCTGATGTCGATCTTCGCCAGTACCCTGGGCGTGGTGACGCCAGCGCTGTTCCCCATGGTGCTGCCGCTGTCGGCCTCGATGTCGATCGATCCGATGATCATCTTCATCGCCATCGTGGTCGGTGCGCAGGCTACCTCGATCTCGCCGTTCTCTTCCGGCGGCAGCCTGCTGCTGGGTTCCTGCACGGACGACAAGGTGCGCTCCACGCTGTTCTCGCAGCTGTTGCTGCGCGCTGCGCCCATTGGCTTCGTCGCGGCGATGCTGTTCAACCTGGCGCTGACCTTCCTGTTCTGATGAAAAAGCCCCGGCATCTATTGATGCCGGGGCTTCGTGTTGCTGTGACCGCCGCCTTTGCTGGTCAACTTCTCGCTACGACTTTCTCTCTCCTTCAGTGTGCTCGCTACTTCAGTCGATAGCGCAGCAGTTCGTCCTTGCTCAGCAGGTGCAGGCGACCCGGTGCGACCTGGTAGATCGCTTCGGCCAGGCCCACGTCGACGCCCATGTCGCGAAAGTACGTGGCCGGGCTGAATGGCTGGCGGCCGTGCGCTGCCTGAGCCAGTGCCGAATCGCCTGCGGGGAAGGGCGGGCGGCGCAGCGCCACGTGGCCGTTGATGGTGCGCTTCTTGCCGGCTGCCAGCAGGTAGACGCAACTGCCCTGGCACATGCCGTCTGACGGTACCAGCGTCTCGAAACCGGTTTCCCGCAGCAGGCGGCCCATGCGGATGGCTTCTGGCGCACTGCCGCCGATGCTGTCGAGCAGGACGATCTTGCGCGTGTACTTGCCGGGGTTGGCGCGCAAACCTTCCAGCAGTTTCTCGTAATCGCCGGGGGCGATCTCTTCGGAAATCTTGGCTGCCAGCAGGCCAGCGTTGGCTTCGACGCTGACTTGCGCCTGGGCCGTCAGGGTGGTGAACAGGGCGGTGCCGATCAGGGCGAGTCGTAAACGCTGGGCAATCATCAGGCGGGCACGGGATAGTGGCTGGGGAGGTAGACGATACCTGCCGGCGCACCATCTGGCATCTATCAAACCTGCGCGCTTTTCTGTTGCACCTTCCACGCCCAGGCGAACAGCAGCAGGCCACCAACGGCTGTGGCTGCGCCGATGTAACCGGTGACCGTCCAGCCCATGCCGGCGCTGATGGCCAGGCCGCCGAGCCAGGGTCCGAGGGCGTTGGCGACGTTGAAGGCGGCATGGTTGGAGGCCGCCGCCAGGGTTTGCGCGCCCGTGGCGACATCCATCAGGTGGGTCTGCAGGGCCGGGCCGAGGGCGATCATGGTGCCGAGGGCGAAGATCGCCGGCAGGATCGTCCACAGGCTGTGCGCGGCGAACGGGAAGGCCAGCAGCACCAGCGTGCTCCAGGCCAGAATCCAGGCCACGGCGCGCAAACGCAGGCGGTCGAACAGCCAGCCGCCGGCACTGTTGCCGACGATGCAGCCGGCGCCGAACACGCCCATGGCCAGGGGAATCCAGCCGGGGCCGACCTGGGTGACGTGAAGCAGGGTCGGCGCCATGTAGCTGAATACGCAGAACATCCCGGCGAAACCGATGGAACCGATGCCCAGTGCCAGCCAGATCGGTGCGCGATTGAAGGCGCGCAGTTCGCCCGAGGGACTGCTGCGCTGCTCGTGCGGGTCGGCCGGCAGGAAGATCGCGACCATGGCGATGGTGGTGATGGCGATGATGCCGACCAGGGCGAAGGCGTAGCGCCAGCTCATGAACTGGCCGAGCCAGGTAGCCAGCGGGTTGCCGATCAGGATCGCCACGGTCAGGCCGGCCAGCACCCGGCTCACCGCCTTGGCACGCTTGTGCGGTGGCGCCATGGAGGCGGCCACCAGCATGGCGATACCGAAGTAGGCGCCGTGCGGCAGGCCGGCGATGAAGCGGAAGATCAGCAGCGGTTCGTAGCTCGGCGCCAGGGCGCTGGCGAAGTTGCCGAGAGCGAAGCAGCCCATCAGCAGCAGAAGCAGGATGCGCCGTGGCAGGCGTGCGCCGAGCAGGGCGAGCACCGGTGCGCCGACCACCACGCCCAGCGCATAGGCGCTGATCACGTGGCCGACCTGAGGTTCGCTGACGCCCAGATCCTGGGCGACGTTGGGCATCAGGCCCATGATGGCGAACTCGCCGGTGCCGATGGCGAAGCCGCCGAGGGCCAGGGCGAGTTGAATGAGAAGGATCGCGCCTGGCGACAAGGTGGTCGCGGCGTCGCTGGAATGGCTGCTCATGAATGACCTGGAGGAGGGGAAAAACAGGCGCTCGATTATATTCTCCCAGCGCCTCGCTTGGGTATTCGTAGCCGCTCTATTTCGGGCTTTATGACGAGTGGTTCGAGGTGTTGGCGGCTTTCACGTAATCGACGAATGCGCGCAGCGGCGCCGGCACGTGACGACGGTTGTGGTAGTACAGGTAAGGGCCTTCGAAATGCTGCCACCAGTCCTGCAGGAAAGGTCGTAGCTGGCCGCTCTCGAGTTGCGGGCGAATGTATTCCTCGAAGGTGTAGAGAATGCCTTGCCCTGCGCAGGCGGCGGCGATCAACAGATCCTGCGAGGAGCTGATCAGCGTGCCTTCGGGGGCGATACGCAGGGTTTTGCCGTTCTGCTCGAACTCCCATACGCCGAGCTTGCCGCTGGCGAAGCGATAGCCGAGCAGGCGATGGTCGCTCAGCTCGCTGGGGTGCTGCGGGGTGCCATGTCGCTGCAGGTAGTCGGGGGCGGCGACGGCCATGAAGCACTGTCGGCGTGGGCCGATGGGGATGGCGATCATGTCCTTGGCCAGGCTTTCCTCGTAGCGGATGCCGGCGTCATAGCCTGCCGCGATGACGTCGATGAAGGTGTTGTCCATGTTCACCTCCAGCGCGATACCGGGGTAGCGGCTGAGAAAACCGTCCACCAGCGGCGGCAGGATATGTCGGGCGATGACACCGGGTACGTGCAGGCGCAGCGAGCCGACCGGGTGCTGCGGATCTTCCTGCAGGTCGTTGAGCGCGATATTGATTTCATCCAGTGCCGGGCGCAGACGCTCCAGCAGGCGTGCGCCGATTTCCGTCGGTGTCAGGCTGCGGGTGGTGCGGTTGAGCAGGCGCACGCCCAGTTCCTTTTCCAGGCGGCGCACGCAGTCGCTCAGCGACGATGCCGACATGCCGCGCCGCTGCGCCGCCGTGCGAAAGCCGCCAGCCTCGACCACGGCGGCGAACAGGGCGATATCGGACAGATTCGGTTGGCGCATGAGCGTCGACTGGGTAATGACGAAGCGCATGATGATGCGACCTGGCAACGCGTTTGCCAATCCAGCGGATCGGTTTCGTAGCCCGGATGCAACCCGGGGGAGTCTGGCGGATGTTCCCGGATTGCATCCGGGCTACGAGTGGTGGGATACGGTAATACCCTGTAACTGTCCGCCTGACCGTATGCGCTGTTCGGCCGAGGGCGGCTTATCGGACAGCGCTTCTGCCTGCACCCTATGTCCAGCGTCGTAGCCTTCGGCGCATCGAGCTAACGGACACGAGGAAGCAGCCAATGGACAAGAAGTGTGAAAGCGGGCGTGGCCATACACGCCGGGATGCCCTGAAGATGTTCGGCGTGGTGGGTGGTAGCCTGGCCCTGCACGGTGTGATGGGCGGTGTGCCGTCGTTCGCCTGGGCCAGTGAAGTGGCGGGCTGGCAGGCAGCGGATATGCCGTCGCTGGTCGGCAAACGCATGCTGGTCACCGGTGGCAGCAGTGGCATGGGCTTCGAGGATGCGCTGGCGCTCAGCCGCGCGGGGGCGCAGGTGATCATCGCCGCACGCAATGCGCAGCGCGGCGCCGAGAGCATCGAGCGTATTCGGGCGCAGGTGCCGGATGCCCGCGTGCGTTTCGAGCAGCTGGATCTGGCCGACCTGTCGTCGGTACGCAGCCTGGCTCAGCGTCTGAACGCCGAGGGCGAAAACCTGGATGTGCTGATCAACAATGCCGCGATCATGGCGCCGCCGCAGCGCGGGGTGTCGCGCGATGGTTTCGAGATGCAGCTGGCGACCAACTTCCTCGGCCACTTCGCCCTGACGGGGTTGCTCCTGCCGTCGCTGCGCAAGTCATCCGATCCACGGGTCGTGACCTTGGCGAGCATTGCGGTGAACCGCGGCCGTATCAATTTCGATGACCTGCAGTCCGAGCGCGACTACAACCCCTACGCTGCCTACGCCCAGTCGAAACTGGCCTGCCTGATGATGGCGTTCGAGTTGCAGCGGCGCAGCCTCGCCAATGACTGGGGGGTACGCAGCGTTGCCGCGCATCCGGGGGTGGCGGTGACTGAACTGGTCGAGCGTGGGCCAGGGCTGGAAAGCGAGTTCGCGCGCGAGTGGGCGAAGGATCGCGAGGTTTATCACTCGGCGGCGCAAGGCGCGTTGTCCTCGTTGTTCGCAGCGACGGCTGCCGATGCCGAGGGTGGTCGCTACTACGGCCCGACCGGTGAAGAGGAAAAGCGTGGCCCGTTGGGTCTGGCCAAGGTGCCGGATGCGGCGGCGGACACCGATGACGCCGCACGGTTGTGGTCGGTGGCCGAGCGCCTGACCGGCGTCAAATACGGCTGAGGCATGACGGTACGCACGCATCGGCGTGCGTCATAGAGGAGCTTCCCATGTCATCGTTGACGATGTCGCAGCGCGTGGCCGTGGCCATCAACGCGCAGCGCGACGAACTGTGGCCGGCATTGGCCGGTTTCAGCCTGTTCTTCTGCCTGTTCTCGGGCTACTTCATGCTGCGGCCGATTCGCGAGGCGATGGGTATCCTTGCCGGGGTGGAAAATCTGCAGTGGTTGTTCACCGCCACCTTCGTGGTGATGCTGGTGGCTGTGCCGCTGTTCGCCTGGCTGAGTTCGCGGGTGCCGCGCCTGCATTTCATCGATTGGGTGTACGGTTTTTTCACCCTGAACCTGCTGCTGTTCGCCGTGTTGTTCTTCACCCGTGACGAGAGCGTATGGCTGGCGCGCGGTTTCTATGTGTGGATATCGGTCTACAACCTGTTCGTCGTTTCCGTGGCCTGGAGCCTGATGGCCGATGTGTTCGACAGCGAGCAGGCCAAGCGCCTATTCGCCTTCATCGCCGCTGGTGCCAGTGTCGGCGGTTTGGCCGGCCCAGCGCTGAGCGCGCTGTTGATCGGAAGCCTGGGGCAGGCCGGGTTGATCGTGTTGGCAGCGCTGTTGCTGGCCGTAGCGCTGATGCTCAAGCAGGTACTGATGCGGTGGCGTGAGCAGGGTGGTGCAGGGCGTGCTGGCGCGGTGCAGGCCGAAAGTCCACGGCGGCCGGTGCCGGGCAATCCCTTCAGCGGTTTGACCCGGGTGCTGGCTTCACCCTATCTGCTGGGCATTGCCGGGTTCGTGATTCTGTTGGCCACTGCCAGCACCTTTCTCTATTTCGAGCAGGCGCGCCTGGTGGCTGAGCTGTTCCCGCAGCGCGCCGATCAGGTGCGGGTGTTCGGGGTGATCGATTTTGTGGTGCAGGCCGGCGCGCTGGTTTCCCAGCTCTTTATCACCGGGCGTATCGCCAGGCGCATGGGCGTGCGGGTGCTGCTGGCCTGTGTGCCGCTGCTGGTGTGCGTCGGTTTCATCGGCCTGGCGTTGATGCCGACCTTCGCCATGCTCGCTGCGCTGATGATCGTGCGCCGCATCGGTGAATATGCCTTCGTCCGCCCCGGGCGGGAGATGCTCTTCACCCCGTTGGATGCCGAGAGCAAGTACAAGGCGAAGAACTTCATCGATACCGTGGTGTACCGTGCGGGCGATGCCATGAGTGGCTGGCTCAAGAGCCTGCTCGACATGTTCGCTCAGGGCGCCTGGCTGGTGGCGTTGGTGGGGGCGGCCTGCGCTGCGCTGTGGGGTTTGCTCGGCTGGTACCTGGGCAGTCAGGCGGATCGCAAGGTCACTGAGCAGCAGGTCGCGGTGACCTAGGTTCTGTACGAAAGGTGCCTGCGCTCGGTGATGCTTCGTTAAAAACGGGCTGGAGCGCCAGCCCGGTCGAATGCTCATTTACAGCTCGTAAAGTCGGACGCGACCCCGGTCGTTCCTCACCCGCTTTTGTGGGGCCGCTGACCTTCGCTCGGCGACTTTTCGAACAGAACCTTGGCAGCTGTTGTGCCGGAGCCACCTAGTGGCTCCGGCATGGCGTGTCAGCCGCGAGCCGGAATGTTCAGGCCGCGCTGTACTGCCGGACGAGCGAGGAAGGCATCGAGAACGCGACGCACGTTGGCGAAGCGCTCGAACTGCACCAGCTCGGCGGCTTCGTAGAAACCCACCAGGTTGCGAATCCAGGGGAACACCGCGATGTCGGCGATGCTGTACTCGCCAGCGATCCAGTCGCGGCCTTGCAGGTGCTGATCGAGCACACCGAGCAGGCGGGCCGATTCGGCGACGTAGCGATCACGCGGGCGCTTGTCTTCGTACTGGCTGCCGGCGAATTTGTGGAAGAAACCGAGTTGGCCGAACATCGGCCCCAGGCCGCCCATCTGCCACATCAGCCATTGAATCGTCTCGTAGCGGGCAGCGGCGTCCTTTGGCAGCAGCTTGCCGGTCTTTTCCGCCAGGTAGATCAGAATCGCCCCGGACTCGAACAGCGGCAGCGGGTGACCATTGGGCCCATCGGGGTCGAGGATGGCGGGAATCTTGTTGTTCGGCGCCAGCGAGAGAAACTCGGGGCTGAACTGGTCATCGCTGTCGAAGCTGACCAGATGCGGCTCGTAGGGCAGACCGATCTCTTCCAGCATGATCGAAACCTTGACGCCGTTGGGGGTGGGCAGCGAGTAGAGCTGCAGGCGCTCGGGATGCTGGGCAGGCCATTTACGGGTGATGTGGAAGGGGCTGAGGTCGGTCATGTGGGTTCCATGTCGAATGGGACGAAGAAAGGACGATCAGAACACGAGTGGTGGGGCGCAGGAAATCGATCCAGCTGCTAGTAGTCATCGACTCGGGCAATCCTGCCCGGTTCCCTGTGCGCGAGCGAGGCGGTATGGTGCGGGTTTTCATCCACCCGGCACGGAGCCCATCGGCATGAGCCTGCACGGTACTTACGATTCCCAGAACATCTTCGCCCAGATCATTCGCGGCGACTTGCCCTGCTACAAACTTTACGAGGACGACGATGTACTGGCCTTCCTCGACCTGTTCCCGCAATCCAAGGGCCACAGCCTGGTGATCCCCAAACGTGCTGCCGCGCGCAATATCCTGGAGATCGACGAAGCCAGCCTGGCCAAGGTCATGACCGTGGTGAAGAAGGTCGCCCAGGCCGTCGTCGATGAATTGCAGCCGGCTGGTG
Source organism: Pseudomonas berkeleyensis (assembly GCF_014109765.1). Lineage (NCBI taxonomy): Bacteria > Pseudomonadati > Pseudomonadota > Gammaproteobacteria > Pseudomonadales > Pseudomonadaceae > Pseudomonas > Pseudomonas berkeleyensis. The sequence goes on along the minus strand of NZ_CP059139.1, from coordinate 3,731,212 downwards.
TGCAGATCGCACAGTTCAACGGCGCGCCCGCCGGGCAGACGGTGTTCCATATCCATATGCACGTGATCCCGCGTTTCGAGGGCGAAGGCCTCGGTATTCATGCCGCCAACAAGGCCGACCCGGCCGAACTGGAAGCGTTGCAGGCGCGTCTGGTCAAACGTCTACAAGGCTGAAACGAGAATGCCCGGCCGAGTGAATCGGTCGGGGCATTCTCGTGGGTTTGCGTTCAACCGTTCTGGTTGTTCAGCCCACCCCATTCCATGAACCGCACGGCATGCACTTCGCCCTGGCTGTCGCGGTAGACCAGCACGCTGGGCACGACACCGCTCTTGCGGCTGTTGTCGGTGCGTTGCAGCACCTGGTCGATGTCCAGCTGCATACCGTAGTGATACTGCTGCACGTCCAGCTTGCTGATGTCAGGTGCTTTTTCGCTGGCGAACGCCATGGGTGCGAAAGCGGCGATGAGTGTGGTGGTGATAGCGGCGAGTTTCATGGTGATGGTCTCCGATCAGTGGCGCCGAAGTGTGTGGCGCTGGGGTCGAGAGAGATGAAAACATCACGCTGTTCATTGATGAAATCGATGCTTGTGCTACTGAACATTGCTGCCGTCGATACCTTGCTCGCCGGCTCGTCAACACCAATACTCAGGCGGCACTCATCTGCCCATGGAGGGCTTCATGCGTTCGACTCTCATCGTTCTACCTCTGCTTTTGCTGGCGGGTTGTTCATCGTTTCGCGGTGATCCGGAAAACATCAAGCCGGTGTCTGAAGATCGCCTGCTGGCGTTTCAGGAGGCGCAGGCGAACAGCGCGCAGATCGTGGTCAATCGCGATTTCGGCGTGATGGGGGGCGGTTGCTACGTGGCCATCGAGGTTGATCGCAAGGTCGCTGCGCGAATCGGTATGGGCGAGGTCGCCACCTTCCAGGTGCCGCCGGGTACGCGTGTGGTAGGCATCACGCCGGATCGCATGGATGACACCCTGTGCGGCATGGGCCGACTGCTGCGCGAAGTGGCGGTGCCGGTGAAGACTGGCGAGACCCACAGGCTGCGCATCATCAGCCAGAACCGTGGTGGCTTCGATATCGTGCCGGATACGCCCTGACGCACAGGGCACGGAACGTTCAGCGGGTCAGCGTAGCTTGCCCGTTCGCTGTGGATCCTCGGCCCACCAGATACGCTCGACGCGACCGATCAGGTTGGCCCGTGGCACGCTGCCCCAGAGGCGGCTGTCAGCGGAGTTACGACGATTGTCGCCGAGCATGAACAACTCGCCCTCGGCGATGGTCGTTTCGGTCAGGTCGCCGTAGTTCCGATCTGGCGCGTTCAGGGCTGGGGCAGGGTGCAGGTACGGCTCGTCCAGCAACTGGTTGTTGATGTAGACACGATGATCACGCATCGCCAGGCGGTCGCCGGGAAGGCCGATGATGCGCTTGACGTAAACGACGTCATTGACCGGGCTCACGAAGACCACCACGTCACCACGCTCGGGTTCGCTACCGACATAGGCCCAGACACTGCTGAGAATGTAGTCACCCGTTTGCAGGGTAGGCGCCATCGAGTTGGCCGGCACCTGATTGGGCAAGTAGCCCGCGATGCGCGCTCGCGGATCGAGCGTAGCCGGGCCCAGTGGATTCAGCAGATAGAAGCCGAGCATCAGCAGGGCTAGGGCGATGAAGCCTGTCCAGAAATTCCAGCGCATGGTCGATCCTTGTACCTGTGGAGGGCGCCACCTTAGTGGAGTGTGCGACGCGCCTGCAAGCCGTGTCGTTCAAGTGCGTGCCGGATCAAGCGCAGCGCTGGGTATCGCGGTTAGAATCGGCCGGTCGAAGAGGGAGAGCAGTTGTGAACGGATTGCCGATAGCGATAGTAGGGGCGGGTACGGCCGGCCTGGCCAGTGCAATTTTTCTGGCCCGCCAGGGCTACGCAGTACGCCTGCTGGAGCGGGTCGAGCAGTTACAGCCGGTGGGCGCGGGCATCCTGCTGCAGCCCTCCGGCCTGGCGGTATTGCAGCGCCTCGGCCTGCTGGCTGAGTGCACCGCACTGGGCGCTCCGGTCAGTCGGCTGTACGGCACCAGTTGCCAGGGGCGGACGATCCTCGACACGCGTTATCACGACTGGCAGCCGGGCAGCTTTGGTCTTGGCATCCACCGCGGCGTACTGATGACGGCATTGCTGCATGCAGCGCAACGTGCCGGCGTGCAGGTGGAAACCGGTGTCACTGTCAGTCGTTTCGAGCAGGCCTGCGGCCATATCCGACTGCTGCGGCAGGACGAGAATGGCGAGGAATTTCCCATGGGCGACTTTGCCGCGCTGATCCTGGCGGACGGCACGCGCTCGACCCTGCGTGCGCAGATGCAGGTACGCCAGTGGTCACGCCCCTATCCCTGGGGCGCCCTGTGGAGCATGTTGCCGACGTCGGTGAAGGCCGGCTCCGGTGAGCTGCGCCAGTGGTATCGCGGTTGCCGGGAAATGTTCGGGCTGATGCCGACCGGTTGTACCCATCAGGCCCGTGAAACGTCACTGACCAGCCTGTTCTGGAGCCTGCCGCTCAGTGAGCATGACGCCTGGCGAGCGAGTGGACTGGAGGCCTGGAAAACCCGCGTGCGTAGCCTGGCTGGCGAGCCAGCCGAGGTTTATCTCGAACAACTCCATGACTCCGCGCAACTGACCCTGGCCGCCTACGCGGATGTGCGCATGCAGCGCTGGCACGATGGCCGCGTCCTGGCCATCGGTGACTGCGCCCACGCCATGAGTCCGCAACTGGGGCAGGGCGCCAATATGGCATTGGTCGACGCAGCAGCGCTGGCCGATGCACTGGGTGATGCCACTGAGCGGGAGCAGCAGTCTCTCGATTGGAATGCGGTCTTCGCTCGCTACGGCGATACGCGTCGTGATCACCTGCGTTACTACCGCCAGGCCAGCCGTCTGCTGACGCCCCTGTTCCAGTCCAACAGCAACCTGTTGGCGGTGATGCGCGATATAGCCCTGATGCTCGCCCGGCACAACCGCTTCGGTCGCCAGCATGCGGTCAGCACCCTCGTCGGTGCGCGTAATGGCTGGCTATGGTCGGGAGCGCAGAAGCGCGAGCTGCATGCCTGGAAAGGCGAGCGGGAGGCGTGGGAAGAAACTTCCACAACCTAGCGCAGCGTTAGCTGCTGAGCTGAACGCTCGGTACGTCTGGGCGCAGAGCAAGGCCATCACCCTGCTCGGTCACGGCAACGGCATACAGTTGCTGATCCTCCGTCACCAGGCACCAGTCATAACCACCGGGCAGGTTCATGTGCTGGGGGGCCAGAAGAATCCTCGTGGAGAAGCTGGCGGCAAGTGTTTGGGCAAGGCGAATATCATCGATAGCTAGCGTTTCGGCCGCCCAGCAAAGCATTGCGCTCTGGCGGAAGCCCGCGTCGTATTCAAGGTGTATCAGGAAGCCGGCCGCCGCCTCATTGCGGTAGTTCAGAGACTCCATCCCTGGGGATACCACCTCGTTGAGGCGGGTGAGAAGAAGTGCTTCAGGGATTAGCTTCTCGATGAAAAGGTTGATCGATCGACTCATGGTTCTTCTGAATTTACATGGGGCCATCTGGCTATGGTGACGAAGACTTCATCGCTATCTGTGTCGCAGATATAACGGGCTTCTCCGTATGAACTGCCATGTTCGGCGAGTAGCTTGTTGTTCCAGCATTGCGAAATTATCTGAGCAAGAGCGATGGCTTGATCGGTCTTCAACTCATCGAACAGGCCGGTTATTTCCAGTAGATTCATCCAGTACTGGGCGCGATCCGCATCCTGTGTGCTTTCTACGAGTTCGCGATGACGGTTCGCATCGTAAAGCTCACGGATGAATACCCGGCCGTCCATCACCGTCATATCGGGTGAAAATAGTTGTGCGTAATGAATGAGAAAGTCGAAGTGTAGTGGTGTGGTCGCGTATACAGCATGCACATAATCGATGCCAGAAATGGCTGGATCGTTGTTGTGTTTTTTGAAATCAATAAAGCTGAACGGCTGGTCACTATTCACGTGCGTTGCTCTTACCCTAGGTTGCCTTAGCGTAGGCCATATGGCTGTACGGAGACTGTGTAGGAATCAGGAATCAGCGCTTACGGCGATCAGGGGCTGATCACTCCACGCAACCCGGTTTTCAGCGAATAGGTTGTGGAGCGCTGCAACAAGCCCCTGGCTCAGCTCGCCTTGTGGAATATCACGAATTCCATACGCTTCGATGAGGCGATGGCATCTGTCAGTGGCACTGATATCCCATAAATACCAATGTGAGGTTTCCTCGATGTCCGAGCTGAAAGGGTTGTGATGGGCAAGTGACTTTATGTAATCGAGTGCAGCGGCCTTCTGCGCCGACAAGTCGTCAGCTTTCAAGGTTGGAATATGGAGGAGGTCGCTGGCGATAAGACGGTAGAGCGTATCTACGGCTAGCTGCCAACGCAGGACAGTGTCCTTGCTGTTTGTCAGCCCGCTGGTCATGGCATCCGCGCAATAGCTGTCATAGCAGAACACACGTAGCCAATCTTGAATTGCTAGTGCGGGAAATTCATATGCGCTCATTGACTGTTTCTGTTCTTTCAGGAGTTAAAGTTCTGCTGGTGCTCTGTTTTTTGTAATGATAATGCTGAAAGAATCAGATATCCGGATAGGTTTCCAGAAACCATTCGATGCTGTCTTTCATTCGGTGTATTTTTTCTGAGTCCAGATTCTTGATGGTCTCTTTCAGTATCTTTGCCGCTTCGAGAACCTCTGGGTGCTCCACCGCTACGCCGGAATCTACGGTGATGCACTCGATCATGGCGTTCAACGTGGCTGTATTCAGGTGTTCTGGGGGGCTCTTGATCAGTCCGATCCCTTCTGAATATTGATCGAATAAAGCGTTTCGAACGCCGCCGCCTGAAAATATTCATCACCCTTGCTGGTGCACAAGATATCCAGTGCCAAATACTCTGTGAGTTCCTTGTTCAGGTACCTTAGCCGATTCAATGCATTTGCAGCGGCATCGTAGTCTCCGAGCTCGGCTACTTCCTCTCGTAGCTCCTCTTCTGCCTTGTTCATCGTCAGACCGGAAGTAGTTGATGGAGTAGGCTGCACGTTTTCATCAGGCACAGGTGCCTTGTATTGTGTGGCTATGTTTTTTGTTCTTTTTACTATGCCTGGAATGGCGGACTATTGGTGGTCTCGGGGCTGGAGACTTTAGTGAATTCATGGTTGTGGTGGATGCGAGAGATGAGTTCCTTGGTGAGCATTTTGTATATGTCTTTGTCTAGCGTGTCGGTACTCACGAATTGCACTTCGGTTATATGGTAATTCGATTGCAATTGATGGTTTATCTCTTCCAGTCCACTAATCACCTGGGTGAGTACATCATCGCTTTCTATCGTGGCGTTGTGCATCTCGCTTGCTTGAAGTTTGCTGATCTTTACGGATTCACTGGATCCAAGCGACAGTCCCAGCAAGTTGTGTTTTGTGCCCGTTATTCGAATGGCTCTGTAATAGGTGCCGTCGTAAAGAAATTGCATGATCAACCTCTTCCCCTGCCTGTTAAAACTGTCGCCGGCGGATGTCGGCAGGTTCCTTGATCAGCATTCGATATGGATCAATGACCTATGCGCAAAGTCTTGCTCAGTGGCGTTCACCGCTCAGTTGCGTTGCAGCTCGAGCAGGGCTTTCTGGCTGAGATCCAGCCATTCCTTGTGCAGCACGCGATAGTGCCGGGCAGAGCGGCGGGCGTGGGTCTGGATTTGCTGCAACAACTCGACCGCTTCGCGCTCGCGCCCCAGTCGACGCAGTAGCAGGGCATAGCGGTAGTTGGCTTCCGGGCTGGCGCAATAGCTGCCGAGGGCGCGGTATTCCTCCTCGGCCTTGAAATCGTTGCCCTGGCCTTCGAGGGCGCGGGCATACAGCAGGTGGCCGTCGCTGGAGCGGAAGTCGGGGTTGTGGGGGATCAGTTGATCGAGGCTCGCCTGGCAACCAGCGAAATCACCCAGGGCGAAGCGTGCCCTGGCCAGGCCAAGGAGGATGTCGGGCGCATCGCTGTGGATGCCGCGCAAGGCCATCTGGTAATGCTTGGCGGCTTCCTCCGCCTGACCCATGCGCAGCAGTTCATCGGCGAGATTGACGCGAGTGTCGCGAGTGTCGCGAATTTCCAGCTCATCGCGCAGGGCGCGCAGATGACGCTGCGGGTCGACGCTGTCGTGCAGGCGGTTGAGGGCGCGGCGGCCACGACGGCTGCCGAGCAGATCCGGTAGCATGATGCCGAGAAAGTAGATCAGGCAGCCGAGGCCGGGCAGGGCGATGATCAGGTACAGCCAGTAGCGTTCCTGACCACTGCGTACCACGTGGAGGCCGCAGGTGACTTGGCAGGCGATGACCAACAGGGCGAGCAAGGGCATGGTGCGATCCAGTCCTTTGGAGTGCGAAGGGATGCGTATCAGAGCACGGATCATGCGTGTTGTCAGGTGACGCGTGCACGGCTGTGGCGTACGTCACGTGATAGGCTGCGCGGCTGTTTTCATGTCCATCAGGATGCGTGCATGCCGTCGTCGCTGGAGATCTTCGCCAACCTCTTCTACCTGGTTTCGGTGCTGCTGGCGGCACGCAATTCGGTGCATACCTGGGCGGTCGGGTTGGTCGGCTGCGTGCTGTTCGGCTGGTTGTTCTTCAGCGTGCAGTTGTATGCGGATGTCACCCTGCAGGGCTTCTTCATCGTCACCAGTCTGCTGGGCTGGTGGAGCTGGTTGCACGGTCGCGGTGGTGAGCCCATGCCGATCAGTCGCTCGGCCTGGCCGGGGTTGTCCCTGGCACTCGCCGTGGCGGTGCTGGTGGCGCTGGCCTATGGCGTCCTGTTGCACCATTTCACTGATGCCTACGCGCCCTTCATCGATTCGCTGGTGTTGACCTTCAGCGTGCTGGCGCAACTGCTGCTGATGCGCCGCAAGCTGGAAACCTGGTACGGCTGGGTGCTGGTCAATACCCTCGCCGTACCGCTGTTCGCTTCGCGTGAGCTGTACCTGACGGCCTTCATCTACCTGCTGTTTTGGTGCAACGCCTGGTACGGCCTGTATCGCTGGCGCCGTGAATTGAACGCGCAGAACGTCTGACATGACCAGGCGATTCGCAATTGGCCTGGTGGTGGGCAAGTTCGCGCCGCTGCACCTAGGGCACGAATGGCTGATTCGTCAGGCGCAGGCCCAGTGCGAGCAGCTCGTGCTGCTCAGTTGGTCGCGACCGGAGCGTGCCGGCTGCGAGCCCGAGCGGCGGGCGAACTGGTTGCGGATACGCTTTCCCGAACTGCGCAGCTGGGTGGTGACGCCCGAGTGGGTGGCTCGGCAGCGTGCGCAGGGCCTGGCGCTGCCTGATCTGCCCGACGAATCCGAGCCCGATGCGGTGCAGCGCCAGTTCGTTGCCGACTTCTGCCTGGCCGTGCTGGGGCAGTCGGTCGATGCGGTATTCACCAGCGAGGCCTATGGCGAGGGCTTCGCGGCGCATCTGAGCCGATGCTTCGGGCGAGCGGTGCAACACGTCGAGATCGACCGGGCGCGCACGCAGGTGCCGGTGTCCGGGACACGTCTACGCGCCGATATCCATGGTTTGCGCGAGTATCTGGCGCCGCTGGTCTATGCCGACTTCGTCGAGCGCATCGCCTTGCTCGGCGGTGAGTCCACCGGCAAGAGCAGCCTTGCCGCGGCACTGGCCGAGGCGCTGGGCACGCGGCATGCCGCCGAGTACGGCCGCGAACTGTGGGAAGAGCAGGGCGGTGTGCTCGGTTATGACGACCTGCTGCGCATCGGCCGCACCCAGGTCGCGCGGGAGGGCGAGTTGGCCGGGCAGTGCCGGCGCTACCTGGTCTGCGACACCACGCCCCTGACCACGCTGTTCTACTGCCGTGAGCTGTTCGGCCGCGCCGAGGTCGAACTGGAGCAGTTGGCCGAGCGGCACTATCACCACCTGTTCCTGTGCGCCGATGACTTCCCCTTCGTGCAGGATGGTACGCGTCAGGACGAGACCTTTCGCCGTCGCCAGAACCAGTGGTACGAGCAGGAACTGACGCGGCGCGGCTGGCCATTCACCCGGCTGACCGGCTCGCTGCAGCAGCGCATCGAGCAGGTGCTGCATAGCCTGAGCGGAACCTAGTCGAGGCAGTTGGTGCGCACGGCGCACCCTACGCTCGAACGAGTGAAGCACTTGCCGGGATAGCCGCAGGTGGCTTTGCGTAGGGTGCGCTGCGCGCACCGGCTTCATAGAGCGATGCGTGAAACACGCCTGGAGTTCAGCCAGCCATAACTGCAATCACCGGCGCGCAATGTCTGGGCGGCCTTGCGACACGCTACGAAACTTGTCGGCCATCCATGGCTGGGCGAGGATGCGCGTTTTCGACCGAACCGGGATCGTCATGCGCCGTCTGCCCTCGCTCACCGCCCTGCGCACCTTCGAAGCCGCCGCGCGGCATGCCCATTTCGGCCGTGCCGCCGCCGAGCTATGCGTCACCGACAGCGCCGTCAGCCACCAGATTCGCCAACTGGAGGAACAACTGGGTAGCACCCTGTTCGAGCGTGATGGCCGTCAGGTACGCCCGACGCCCCAGGCGCGGCGCCTGCTCAGTCGTCTGCAGCAGGCCTTTGAGTTGATCGGCGAGGCCTGCGACGAACTGCGTGACCCCGGCTCGCAAGCCCAGTTGCGCATCGCGGTGACCGCCGAGCTGGCGCAGAAGTGGCTGGTGGCGCGCCTGGCCGATTTCGCCGAGCGCCATCCTCAGGTCACCCTGCACCTGCACGAGCAGCCGCTCGACGCCTCGCTGCCGGCGGCAGATATCGACATCGCCATCACCTACGGCACTGGCCCGGACGATGCCAGTGCCTACTTCGTGCGGCCGTTGCCGACCCTGCAATTCTTTCCGGTGTGCAGCCCTGGCCTGTTCAACCAGTTACCGCTCAAGCATCCGCGTGACCTGGCGCGCCACTGCCTGCTGCACGACGACCTGGACGGCAAGACCTGGACGGCCTGGCTGACCACCCATGCCGGCGACATCCGCCCCACGCGGCATCTCTATCTGGGTCATGCCGGCCTGACCATGGAAGCCGCCGCGCGTGGCCAGGGCGTGGCCATCGGCGACAACCTCACCAGCGGCGAGGATCTGGCCAGCGGTCGCCTGGTACGGCCCTTCGCCGCCCAGGTGCCCTCGCTGGGGCAGTACGCGCTGGTCTGTGAGCGCCTGCGCCTGGATAAGCCGGCGGTGGCCGGCTTCATCGAATGGTTCACCGATCAACTGGTCGACCTGTGAATTGAATTCAAGGGTTCCGCGATAAACCTCATTGGTCGCGCGCGGGCCGCGCGGGTAGTGTCTGGGCCGATTCCAGCCACCGACGAGGAGCCGCGAGATGGCCCGTACCCTGACTTCATCCCCCAAGGCCGATGGCTTTCGCCTGCCCGGCGAGTTCGAGCCCAAGCGCCGCTGCTGGCTTGGCTGGCCGGAGCGCCCGGACGTGTGGCGCAACGGCGGCAAGCCGGCGCAGCAGGTCTGGGTCGACGTGGTCAGCGCCATCGCCAGCAGCGAGCCGGTCACCGTCTGCGCCTCGGCCGCACAGTACGCCAACGCCCGCAGCCGTCTGCCGGCACAGGTGCGCGTGGTGGAGATGAGCTGCAACGACACCTGGTTCCGCGACAGCGGCCCGGCCTTCCTGGTCAACGACGCCACCGGTGAAGTGCGCGGCGTGGATTTTCAGTTCAACGCCTATGGCGGCTTCGATGGCGGGCTGTATTTCCCCTGGGACAAGGACGACCAGATCGCGCAGAAGATTCTCGAACTGGAAGAGTGCGATCGCTACCGCGCCTCGCTGATCGCCGAGATGGGCAGCATCCGCAGCGACGGCCAGGGTACCTTGCTGAGCACCAAGCAGTGCGTGCTCAACCGCAATCGCAATGGCCACCTGGGCAAGGCTGAGGTCACCCGGCGCCTGACCGATTACCTGGGCGCCGAGGAAATCATCTGGCTGCCACGTGGCTGCAAGTTCGACGAGACCGACGGGCACATCGACGACCTGGCCTGTTTCGTCAGGCCGGGCGTGGTGGTGATGCAGTGGACGGATGACCGCAGCGACCCTCAGTGGGAAATCTACCAGGAGGCCTACGATGTGCTACGCAGCGTCCGCGATGCTCGTGGCCGCACGCTGGAGGTGCACAAGCTGCCGCAACCACGAGTGCTGGAATGGAGCGCGGAGGAGGCCGAGGGGCTCGATGCGGTGGACGGCAGTATGGCGCGCCAGGCCGGGACGCTGATCTGCGCGTCCTACATCAACTTCTACACCGGCAACTCGGCGATCGTCATGCCGCTGTTCGATGACCCCAACGACCGCGCTGCCCAGGCGGTGCTGGCTGAGCTGTTCCCGCAGCATCGCATCATCGGCATCGAGCGCTCGCGCGAGCTGCTGCTCGGCGGCGGCAATGTTGGCTGTATAACGCTGCCGCAGTACGCGGCGCCCAGGGTTTAGCGATAGCGAGCGAGGATGGCGTCGAGCTCGCCATCCTCTTTCATCTGCACTATGGCCCTGAGCAAGGCCTGGGTCGGTACGTCCGCTTCGTTGCGGATGATGCAGGCCAGTGGGTCGCTGCCGATCTCGGCGATGCGCACCAGGCGTTTGTCTGCGGCGAGGTGGCGGTTGAACCAGTCCAGGGTCAGTTGGTTGGCGACGGCGAAGTCATAGCGCCGGGCTGCCAGCTTCTCCAGCACCTGATCCTGGGTACGCACATCTTCGCGCAGCAGGTCGCCGCTGAGAAAGCGTGCTTCCAGCGCGGCGTAGCCGAAGCCGAGTACCGTACCGATCCGTTCGCCAGCCTTGGGCTTGCGGTGCCGCATGTCGGCACGGGTCACCAGCACGTCGTGCTGGAACATGAACGGCAGGCTCCAGATGTACTGATGGTGCCCGCTGATCAGCCAGGCCGGGCTGACGTTGCAGCGCACGTCGATCTCGCCGTGCATCATCATGCTTTGCACGCGCAGGCGGGGCAGTACCAGCATCCTGGCCTCGCGCCCGACTTTCTGCGCCAGGCGCGATTGCAGGTCGTAGAGAATGCCGCCCACGGCTTCGCCATGCTCGATCTGCATCATCGGCATGGCGGTGCTTTCGGTGACGGCGAAGCGCAGCGCCGGCTGCTCGGCCTGCGCCTGCGTGCTAAGCAGGCAGGCCAGCAGAGCGCTCAGGCGACAAAGGGACGATGTACTCATGCAGGTGGCGATGACCAGCCGAGCGATGATGTCGTGCAGCGTGGGGTAAGCATGGCGACTCCTCGACGACCAGGCGCACGGCGAAGGTGTCACGCTTTCGTGCGCCGCTCAAGATGCTCGGGCGAAGGTCGGTGCGCTGGCTTAGGCCGGCGCCGGCTCGAAGCTGTCGGCACGCGCCATGCGCCACATGCGCTCGTAGAACTCGCCGCCGATCTGGCCGCTGAGCAGTTCGCCCGGTGCGAGAAATACATGCTGCTGCGAGAACAGCTTGATCTCGGTGGCCGACAGGCGTTGTACCAGGTGCTTGGCATCGATCTGCGAGGGGTGGTCGAGGCCAGCGGCGGCGAGCATCTCGGCCAGTGCCTTGAGCGTGTTGCGGTGGAAGTTGTAGACGCGCTGGGCCTTGTCCTCGACCACCAGGGCGCGCTGGCGCAGTGGATCCTGGGTGGCCACGCCGGTGGGGCACTTGTTGGTGTGGCACGACTGCGACTGGATGCAACCGATGGCGAACATGAAGCCGCGCGCCGAGTTGGCCCAGTCGGCGCCGATGGCCAGCACCCGGGCGATGTCGAAGGCACTGACGATCTTGCCGCTGGCGCCAAGCTTGATCTTGTCGCGCAGGTTGCTGCCGACCAGGGTGTTGTGCACGAACAGCAGGCCCTCGCGCAGCGGCACGCCAAGGTGATCGGTGAACTCCAGCGGCGCCGCGCCAGTGCCACCTTCCTTGCCGTCGACGACGATGAAGTCCGGCAGGATGCCGGTCTCCAGCATGGCCTTGACGATGCCCATGAACTCCCACGGGTGGCCCAGGCAGAACTTGAAGCCCACCGGCTTGCCACCTGACAACTCGCGTAGCTGGGCAATGAATTGCAGCAGCTCAGTTGGCGTGGAGAAGGCGCTGTGGCGCGACGGCGAGATGCAGTCCTCGCCCATTGGGACTCCGCGGGTATTGGCGATTTCCTCGGTTATCTTGTGCTTGGGCAGGATGCCGCCATGGCCCGGTTTGGCGCCTTGGCTGAGTTTGATCTCGATCATCTTCACTTGCGGGTTGGCGGCCTGGGCGGCGAAGCGCTCGGGGTCGAAACGCCCGTCGGAGGCGCGGCAGCCGAAGTAGCCGCTGCCCAGTTCCCAGACCAGATCGCCACCGTGCTCGCGGTGGTAGGGGCTGATGCTGCCCTCGCCGGTGTCGTGGTAGAACTCGCCCAGTTTCGCCCCCTCGTTAAGCGCGCGAATGGCGTTGGCGCTGAGCGAGCCGAAGCTCATTGCCGAGATGTTGAACAGGGAGGCCGAGTACGGCTGGCTGCATTGCGGCCCGCCGATCTCCACGCGAAAGCTGCACGGATCGGTGAGCGGCGCCGGGCGCATCGAGTGGCTGATGAACTCGAAGCCGTTCTGGTACACGTCGCTCAGGGTGCCGAAGGGTTTGTCGGCGCCTTCGTTCTTGGCGCGCGAATAGACCAGCGAGCGCTGGGCGCGGGAGAAGGGCAGTTGCTCGGCGTCGCCTTCGAGCAGGTACTGGCGAATCTCCGGGCGGATGCCTTCGACCAGGTAGCGGATATTGCCGAGGATCGGGTAGTTACGCCGCACAGCATGGCGTTTTTGCAGCAGATCGCCGATACCGATCAGGCTGAGCACACCGCCGAGCAGGGTGAACGGCCACAGCCATTCATGGCCCAGAAAGGGCAGGCTGGCCAGGGTGAACAGCACGCAGAAGGCAAAAAAAGCGTAACGGCTGAGTAGCGATAGGTTCATGCAGTCTCCATTGGTGCCGTGATCAAAGGCTTCACTCTAGCAGGACGCTGAAAGCTTCAGGCTAGACAGTGTGGATTGAGTATCCACAGGTTGTTGCCGGGAGAGTGCCTGCGTCGTCATGCGAGCTACCTATGGCTATCTCAAGATAGGTAGAGACTTTTTAATCGTTTTTGGTCATATAGTGGCCATATGGCCACTGATTCGGCTTGAGGACGAACGCAAACGGCTGTGGCAAACTCTTCTGATTGGGCAGGGGCCGCTATCAAAGCCCCGCTTGCTACTTCTCCATTTACCCACGCTCATCAGGCGCGGGTTTACTGCCTGAGGCCGCTCGGCGCGGCCGACAAGAGGAATGAACGTGCATAACGTCGTGATCAGTGGTACCGGCCTCTATACCCCGGCCAACAGCATTTCCAACGACGAGCTGGTGGCATCCTTCAATGCCTACGTGCAGCAGTTCAACGCCGACAATGCCGAGGCCATCGCCCGCGGTGAAGTCGAGGCGCTGAACGAATCCAGCAGTGGTTTCATCGAGAAGGCGTCGGGCATCAAGAGCCGCTTCGTCATCGACAAGGCCGGCATCCTCGACCCGCAGCGCATGGTGCCGCGCATTCCTGAGCGTTCCAACGAAGACTGGGGCATCCTCTGTGAAATGGCCGTCGGCGCTGCCAAGCAGGCGCTGGAGCGCGCCGGCAAGACCGTCGCCGATATCGACGGGGTGATCGTCGCCTGCTCGAATCTGCAGCGCGCCTACCCGGCGGTGGCCATCGAAGTGCAGGCCGCGCTGGGTATTCAGGGCTGGGGCTACGACATGAACGTGGCCTGCTCCTCGGCCACCTTCGGCATCCAGGCCGCGACCACCGCGATCCAGACCGGGCAGGCTCGCGCCATCCTCATGGTCAACCCGGAAATCTGCACCGGCCACCTCAACTTCCGTGACCGCGACAGCCACTTCATCTTCGGCGATGCCGCGACTGCGGTGATCATCGAGCGTGCCGACCAGGCCACCTCCAAGTACCAGTTCGACGTGGTCGGCACCAAGCTGCTGACCCAGTTCTCCAACAACATCCGCAACAACTTCGGCTTCCTCAACCGCGCCGCGGAAGAGGGCATCGGCGCGCGCGACAAGCTGTTCGTGCAGGAAGGCCGCAAGGTGTTCAAGGACGTCTGCCCGATGGTCGCCGAGCTGATCGCCGCGCACCTGGCGGAAAACCAACTCAACGTCAGCGACGTCAAGCGCTTCTGGCTGCACCAGGCCAACCTCAACATGAACCTGCTGATCACCCGCAAGCTGCTCGGTCGTGACGCTGAGCCGCACGAGGCACCGGTGATCCTCGATACCTACGCCAACACCAGTTCGGCCGGCTCGGTGATTGCCCTGCACAAGAACCAGGATGACCTGCCGGCGGGCAGCCTGGGGGTTCTAAGCTCCTTTGGTGCCGGTTATTCGATCGGCAGTGTAATTTTGCGCAAGCGTTGAACTCTCTGTAGGAATGCCTGATATGCACGGGGCGTTCGGCTTCGTGCGCAGGCTTGACCTACGGGAGTTCCATGTCCGATTCCGATCTCTTGGGCCGCCTGCTCGCCGGTGAGCAGAAGGCCTACCGCGAGCTGGTGGCGCGTTATCAGGGGGCGATGCGCGCGGTGGCCTACGCCATCGTCGGCAGCCGCCACGCCGACGAAGTGGTGCAGGATGCCTGGCTCGCCGTGGTGCGCAGCCTGGCAGGCTTTCAGGAGCGCGCCAGCCTCAAGACCTGGCTGCTGACCATCACCGCCAACACCGCCAAGACCCGCCTCAAGCACAACCGCCGCGAGGTGCTGCTCGACGACCTGGCCGCGCCGCATGGCACGGTGGGTGACGAGCGCTTTGCCGACGACGGTCACTGGCTGCTGGCGCCCCATGCCTGGCATCAGGACAGCCCCGAAGCCCTGCTCACCGAGGACGAATTGCGCCAGTGCCTGGAACACACCCTGGCCAGCCTGTCCGAACTGCAGGCCAGCGTGCTGGTGCTGCGCGAGCGTCAGGGCCTGGAGCTGGAGTCGATCTGTAATCTTCTCGACATCTCTCTCTCCAATGCTCGTGTGCTGCTACACCGGGCACGCCTGAAAGTCTTCGCCACCCTGGAACATTTCGAGGAGACAGGCCAATGCTGACCTGCAAGGAACTGGTCGCTCACTCCAGCGATTATCTCGACGGCCAACTGACCTTGCGCCAGCGCCTGGCCGTGCGCGCCCACCTGGCCATGTGCGGTAACTGCCGGCGTTTTATCCGTCAGATGAAACTGACCCAGGCAGTGATCCGGCAGATGCCGGAGGAGGAGCTACCCGAACTCGACGTCTTGGCCGAGCGCCTGGCGCAAAACCGGCGTAATCAGGGGTGAGCGAGAGCGTTGTTGGTTTTTCGGATATCCACCCCAGGAACAGGGCGAGTCCTGCAGCGGATCAAGGCCGATAACAATCATGGCCCCCGCGATCGATTGAACGCTTGGCCCCCGCTGCGCGAACTTCAGAATGACCAGGGTGGAAAAGCCCAGAACAGGTCGGGTATGCGAATGCAACCGCGCTGGCGACAGGTGCAAAAGCAAAGCTTCGCTCACTGCTTGTGGGGATAGTCCATATGCGACTAGTTAGGCCAAACCCAGGTGCTTTAACCATTTTCGACCTCAGGGCTAGGTTGCTCTATGCGCCAATTCCATACACTTGGCGTGTAGCCAATCTCTTCGGCTGCTTCGCCGGCAGTTATGACAACCAACTTGTTGCCGTACACGTCTTTGAACGCAAAGGAACATTCAGCGAGACCTGTGGGACACACCGATTGGATCTCGTAATAACCCTTCTTCCAGAAGTAGTCGCCATTGCCAAAGGTCATATCCCAATCGCCTCCTCGCGACCAGTGGTTCATGTATGGCTGCCACCCGGCGTGAATAAGCATTTCACGGGCCTGATCATAGTCATGTCCGCCGATACGCGGCAGAGGGGCATGTAGCGCCAACGAAGGCTGAGGAAAGAACTCAGAGTGCTGCGGCGCCCCCATTCCTCGGAGAGCCTCTCCTTCTGCTGCCACCTTCCAACGATAGAGCGTTGAGGATGAATAGGCTTGGGCATCGGTGTCGATGAGCTTGGCGCAGTTTTGGCATAGCCATATCGCGTTCTCGATAGATGCTCTATCTTCTGAGGATGCGCTTGGGTCGAATCGTGGCCCGCCTGATGCCGCCGCAGTAATGTGGGCGGCAACGCCAAGATTAATGGACTTACTAGCGTCGCTGTGTGGCCCACTGGTTGGTGCTCTGCAGGTTGGATTTGAACAACGTAAGCCAACTCGCCTTGCTAAAACGTCCTTTGTTACTTTGGAAAAATCATCGCGAGGCATATGTTTCACAGGGAGCTAAAGTTTGGTTAAGGGGCGGGCTTTAGCCCGTCCCAGTGAGCGAAGAGAACGGTTTGAACCAATTGTTAGAGCCGTTAGCCCAGAGTTGCTTTGCATGACGGGCATGACCATTTTCCGAATGTTCTAAATGCCCCGGATAGTGATGAAACTCTTACCTTTAGACTCTTGGTGTCAAAGCATGCTGTGCAAAATAGACCATCTTCTCCGTCGAATGCATAAGCACCGTCTGACAGCTTTGGAGCTTGGCTCGATCGTTGGTTGATAATTTTCTTTTGTGATTCGTTTTCTTCAAGAGCCTCTGCAAGAGCAATTTTTAAGTTAGCTGTTTCAAGCTTTGCATCTGCTAGCTCTACAGAAAGATCAGCTACAAGAATTTTGAAATCCGCATCTTCTATCTTTTTAGATAAAGCACGAAGCTTGCCAACGATTTCAATTGCGCTTTGAAGTGAGGCGATGACATCCATGATTCTTCCTCTAGGCTCTAACGATTAAGCTAACGGGCGGACAAAGGCGCAGCTTTTGGACGTCCAGCGAGCGGAGTGAGCGGTAGTTGAGCGCATTGTTAGGTGCGACTCCTCTCTTGATAATAGATCCTTTTCTTTGAGATTCGCTCGGCATCATCAATACCGTAATCCACACAAACCATTCTCCCTGCAACCACTCCCCAGTTTTCAGCCTTATATTCAATGTCGACATTGGGGTAGTAATCGCTGTAATCCTGATCGTTTGCGGATTTAACCTCCTCAAACGTAACCGGCTGGGATGCTCTGTCCATAACAAGAATAAGACCAAGAGGGCCGCAGAACCGAACGGGGCATAAGTGCTCCCACCCAAACTTCGGCCTCCATTTTCTCCATATCTCTGCTTCCCATCTGTTGCAGCGTGCCCCGCAGGTAATATTCCTTATTCGAGGTATTTTTATTGCCCATCTTGATGCAATGAAGACTCTTCGATAGACCCCTGTGGGCATGCTTTGGACACCTAACAGTGATTAGATGGATGGCGGTACTAATCCGATAGTAGAACCTTCCATCTAGCTCCGCACCATCCCGTTTCGCTTCGCACGAAAAATCCCTTCCAATCATGGCCTTATCGCTGTGCTCCGGCAGTCCGCTGTATTCGCTTGACCTCTTCTTTTTGCTCCAGCATTGCGCCTGGCACACCGCGCGGTGGATGTTCGGCTTCTGACTATCGAAAGCCTCGCCGCTGAAGCGCCTCCCACGGTGCGGTGGATGTTCCTGTGCCTGTGGGAGGGGTTCTCGGCTCTGGCATCCTGCTTCGCTCTACCTCCTGCATCCATGCAGTCGTAGCCGCGACTGGTGGCGGGCAAAGCGCCCCCGGATTTCATCCGGGCTACGAAAAATTTCAGCCTCTCTGTAACGCCCGCATCCCTGCCTCGTCCATTGCTGCGAGGGCGCCAACCTGGCCCCGTAGTCGAAACCGATGGAGAGATGCCATGAAACAACTCAATACCCTGACTGCCACCCTGGGCGCCGCACTGCTGACTTCCGTGGCCTTCACTGCCCATGCCGCCAGCAACCCCTTCGCTGCGCAGGAACTGGCCAGCGGCTACAGCCTGGCCGCTGCCGAGAAGGCGCAGGAAGGCTCCTGTGGTGAAGGCAAATGTGGTGGCGAGATGAAAGCCGACAAGGAAGGCAAGTGCGGCGAGGGCAAGTGTGGGGCCGAGAAGAAGGCTGACGCCGAGGGTAAATGCGGCGAGGGCAAGTGCGGCGGCGAGAAGAGCGAGTAAGGGCAAGGGGAGGACGGATCATGCGACTCGCAAATCTCACCGGCGCCGGCCTCGGCCTGCGGCGCGGGCTGCTCGCCGAGTTGATTAGCGATCATGCCAGCGGCGCCGACTTTCTCGAAGTGGCGCCGGAGAACTGGATCGGTGTCGGTGGCCGGCTGGGCAAGCAGTTGCGCGCCCTGAGCGAACGCCGGCCGTTGCTGTGCCATGGTCTGTCCCTCAACCTCGGCGGCTTCGCGCCGCTGAACCTGGATTTGCTGCACGCCATCAAGGGCTTTCTCGACGCGCATGGCGTGCTGGCTTACAGCGAGCATCTGTCGGCCTGCGCCGACGACGGCCAGCTGTATGACCTGATGCCGTTGCCGTTTTCCGAAGAGTCTGTGTTGCGCATCGCCGAGCGCGTGCGCATCGTGCAGGACGTGCTGGAGCGGCCGCTGATCATCGAGAACGTCTCGGCCTACGCGCGCCTGCCCGGCGAGCTGGACGAGGCGGATTTCGTTTGCGCCGTGCTGGAACGTGCCGACTGCCAACTGCTGCTGGACGTCAACAACGTCTACGTCAACAGCCTGAACTTCGGCTTCGATGCCGAGGCTTATATCGCTGCGATGCCCAGTGAGCGCATCGCCTATTTGCACGTCGCCGGGCATTACGACCAGGCGGCAGACCTGAAGATCGATACCCACGGTGCGCCGGTGATCGATCCGGTGTGGGCGCTGCTGAGCAGCGCTTATGCGCTGCATGGTGTGCGCCCGACGCTGCTGGAGCGCGATTTCAACTTCCCGCCGCTGGCCGAGCTGTATGCCGAGCTGGCGCATATCCGCAGCCTGCAACAGGCTGTGCAACCGCTGGGCAGGTATGGCACATGAGCGGCGTTCAGCAGCAGCGCGACTTCGCTGCACGTATTCGCCAGCCTGAGGCGCAGTCTTTGCTGCCGGGCATCAAGGCCGAGCGCATGGCGGTCTACGAGGAGCTGTTCTTCAACAACGTCGCCAGCCTGGTCGGAGGCGCCTTTCCGGTGCTGCGCGGGATTCTCGGGGCAGAGCGCTGGCAGCGGTTGATGCGGGCGTTCTTCGCCGAGCATCGGGCGAGCACGCCGTACTTTCTCGAGATCAGCCAGGAGTTCATCGCATGGCTGCAGCAGGGCTATCGCGCTGAGCCTGACGACCCTGCGTTCATGCTGGAGCTGGCGCACTACGAGTGGGTCGAGTTGGCCCTGGATGTCAGCGATGCGCAGTTGCCCGAGCGCGGCTGGTCGCCATTGGCCTGGCCGCTGGCGTATCGCTGGCCGGTTCAGATGATCGGTGCCGATCACTGCCCGGCGCAGCCGTCTGCCGAGCCGACCTGCCTGCTGGTTTGGCGTGATCGCCAGGATCAGGTGCGCTTCATGCAACTGGCGCCGTTCGCCTATCAACTGGCGCTGCGGCTGCAGGCCGGCGAGCCGCCTGTGCAGGCGCAGCTGGAGTTGGCCGCGGCCCATGGCCTGGCCGCTGATCGCAACTATTTCGACAATGCCCGCGCGCTGCTGGATGACTGGCAGGCGCGCGATATCTGGTTTCCGTATCCCGAGGACTGACCGCCATGATCGCTTTGCTCAATCGCTTCCAGGACGCGCTGGAGGCCACCCGGCGCCTGGATTTTCTCGGCCCGCTGTTGCTGCGCCTGTATCTGGTGCCGGTGTTCTGGATGGCCGGTATGCAGAAACTTTCCGATATCGATGCCACTGCCGCCTGGTTCGGCAATCCCGACTGGGGCCTGGGCCTGCCGTTTCCCGAGCTGCTGGCCTGGGCGGCGGCGCTGACCGAGGCCGGCGGCGCCATCCTGCTGCTGTTTGGCTTTGCCGTACGCTGGATCAGCATTCCGCTGATCATCACCATGCTGGTGGCGATCTTCGCCGTGCACTGGCCCTATGGCTGGCAGGCGATTGCCGACCCGTCCGCACCCTTCGCCAACGAGCGCGTACTGGCGGCTGCGGAGAAGCTGGAACGGGCGCGGGGCATCCTACGTGAGCACGGTAATTACGACTGGCTGACCGCCAGCGGCAAGTTCGTGGTGTTGAACAACGGCATCGAGTTCGCCGCCACTTACCTGGTGATGCTGCTGGCGCTGTTCTTCAGTGGCGCGGGGCGTTGGCTGAGCCTGGATTACTGGCTGGCGCGACGTTTCAGGTATTCGCGCTAGCCCAGCGGATTGTCCCGGCGCCGGCTCTCGCGAAACTCGCCCGGCGTCTGCCCGGTCCAGCTCTTGAAACTGCGGTGGAACGAGCGTGATTCGGTGAAGCCCAGGTAGCAGGCGATGTCCTGAATCGCCAGATCGCTGCGCAGCAGGTAGTGCTCGGCCAGTTCCTGGCGTAGCTCGTCGAGAATCTGCTGGTAGCTGGTGCCGGCCTGCTGTAGATGACGCTGCAGCGTGCGCACGGTCATGTCGAACTTCTCCGCTACCCGTTCCTTGCGCGGCAGGCCGTCCTTGAGCAGCAGGCGCAGGGCATTCTTCACCCGGCGCGGCAGCGGTTCGTCGTCATCCAGCCCGGCCATCAGGGTCAGGGCATGTTCTTCCAGTGTGCGCAGCAGATTGGCATCGGCCTGGCGCAGCGGCACGCCGAGATAGTCCAGCGGCACCAGCAGGGCGTTGCAGGGCTGTTCGAACAGCACCGGGCAGCCGAACAGTTGCTGGTATTCGGTCAGGTCGGTGGCGGCCGGTTGCGCGTGTTCGAACCAGACCTCGCGTGGCGAATGCTCGGAGTCAGCGATCCAGCGGGCGTACAGCAGCCAGGAGGCGAGCACGTTCTCGACCATATGGCGGCGCACGTCCGGTGCCTGATGTCGGCAGCTCCAGATCAGCCGCACGTGATCCTCGGCCGCCTCGATACGACTGGTGCCCATGTCGCCCACCAGCTTCTCGTAGGGCACGATGCGGCCCATGGCTTCGCCCAGGGTGGCGCAGTTCATGGCGATGTAGCCAAGCACGCTCCACGAGCCGGGCTGCACGAAACGCGCCGCATGCAGGCCGAACAAGGGATCGCCGGAAACCTCCATCAGATGCGCCAGCAGGCGCTCATGCACCTCGCTGGGCATGCGTTTGCCGTTGTCGGCCAGATCCTGCGCGGCAATACCGGCGGCGGTCAGGGCGCGGTCGATGTCCAGGCCGAGCTGTTCGGCCTGACGCAGGTATTTGAGCAGGGCGGGAACCGAGGTATAGCCGAGGTTTTCCATGGATTCTTCTTGTTCTGGGATGCCTGTCTTGATTGGCGATAGTGCTTGTCCCGATTCGACAGTGACGGAAATCGGCGGCTGGCTAGTATAGGCAGCCATAAGTGCTGATCGGAATGGGGGATGCGATGCGACGCTGGAACGGATGGGGTGACGAGGCGACCGAAGTGGAACTGCCGGCCCATGGCGAGGCCTTTCTCGCCGAGCTGGTCGGGCCGGGCCAGCGTCTGGCCGACGCCAGCCTGCAGGATGTGTTGGCGCGGGTGCCGGCGTCGCGTCTGGTGCCGCATCCGTTGATCAGTCAGGACGCCGAAGTGCGCGTGCGTCACGCCCGCGGCCAGAGCCTGCCGGACTGGCTGGCGATGCGCTCCGGTGACTTCGGTCTGTTTCCCGATGGCGTCGCCTGCCCGGAAAGCGCCGAGCAGATTCGTGAGCTGCTGGCCTGGGCGCAACAGCATGACGTGACCCTGATTCCCTACGGCGGCGGTACTTCGGTGGCTGGCCACATCAACCCGCAGGCTGGCCAGCGCCCGGTGCTGACCCTGTCGCTGGAGCGCATGACGCGCCTGCTGGATATCGACGAGGACAGCCTGATCGCCACCTTTGGCCCCGGCGCCAATGGCCCGCAGGTGGAAAGCCAGCTGCGCGCCCGTGGCTATACGCTTGGCCACTTTCCACAGTCCTGGGAGCTGTCCACCCTCGGTGGTTGGGTCGCCAGCCGCTCCAGCGGTCAGCAGTCGCTGCGTTACGGGCGCATCGAGCAATTGTTCGCGGGCGGCAAGCTGGAGACCTTCGCTGGCACCCTGGAGATTCCGACATTCCCGGCCTCGGCCGCAGGGCCCGATCTGCGCGAGCTGGTGATGGGTTCGGAAGGGCGCTTCGGGGTGATCTCCGAGGTGCGCGTGCGCATCAGTCGCCTGGCCGAGCAGGAGCGTTTCTACGCGGTGTTCCTGCCCAACTGGCAGCAGGCGCTGAGCGCCATTCGTAGCCTGGCGCAGGCGCGCGTGCCGCTGTCCATGCTGCGCCTGTCCAACGCCATCGAAACCCGTACCCAGTTGGCCCTGGCCGGTCACCCGCAGCAGATCGCGCTGCTGGAAAAATACCTGGCCCTGCGCGGCGCCCGCGACGGCAAGTGCATGCTGACCTTCGGCGTCACCGGCAGCCGGGTGCAGAACGCCGCTTCGCTGAAACAGGCGCGGCGCCTGCTGAAAGGCTTTGGCGGCGTGTTCACCGGCACCCTGCTGGGCAAGAAGTGGGAGCAGAACCGCTTCCGCTTCCCTTACCTGCGTCATGGCCTGTGGGAGCGCGGCTACCTGGTGGACACCCTGGAAACTGCCACCGACTGGTCGAACGTCGAGAACCTGCTGAACAAGGTCGAAGCCAGCCTGCGTGACGAGCTGACCGGCGACGGCGAGCGGGTGCACGTGTTCACCCACCTGTCGCACGTCTACGGCGAAGGTTCGAGCATCTACACCACCTACGTTTTCCGCCCCGGTACCGACTACGCCGAGGCCATGGCGCGCTGGCAGCGGCTCAAGGCGGTGGCCAGCCGTACCATTGCCGAGAATCGCGGCACCATCAGCCACCAGCACGGCGTCGGCCGCGACCACGCCCCTTACTTGGCCGCAGAGAAGGGCGAGCTGGGTATGGCCACGCTGCGCAGCCTGGCCACGCATTTCGATCCCGACCAGCGCCTGGCGCCTGGCGTGTTGCTGCAGGACTGAGCATGGAGCCCTGGAATGCCACCTGGCGCACGCGCGCGCTGCCTGAACTGGCCGCGCGCGACTGGGATCTGCTGGTGATCGGCGGCGGCATCTGCGGCGCCGGTATCCTCCGTGAGGCGGCGCGGCGTGGCTGGCGCTGCCTGTTGCTGGAGCAGCGCGATTTCGCCTGGGGGACGTCCAGCCGCTCGTCGAAGATGGTGCACGGTGGCCTGCGCTATGTCGCCAAGGGCCAGTTGGGGCTGACCCGTGACTCGGTGCGCGAGCGCCAGCGCCTGCTTGGTGAGGCGCCGGGGCTGGTGGAGCCGCTGAGCTTCGTCATGCCGCACTACCGCGGCGGTTTTCCCGGACCGAAGGTATTCGGCGGTCTGCTCAGCCTCTACGACGCCCTGGCCGGCAAGCGCAACCATCTGTTCTATCCGCTGCAGCAACTGCGTTACCTGGCGCCAGGCATTCGCGAGGACGGCCTGCTTGGTGGCACGCGCTTCTTCGATGCGGTGACCGATGATGCCCGCCTGGTGCAGCGCGTGCTGGGCGAGGCGCGCGCCGAGGGCGGCGAGGCACTCAACGGCATGCGCGTGGTCGAGTTGCTGCGTGAAGCGGGGCAGGTGGTCGGTGTGCTCGCCGAGGATGTGGAAACGGGCACTCAGTACCGCCTACGCAGCCGCGCCGTGGCGCAAGCCACTGGTGCCTGGGCCGACCGCCTGCGCCAGCCCGGCAATGGCCGCATTCGTCCGCTGCGTGGTAGTCACCTGCTACTGCCGAGCTGGCGCCTGCCGGTGGCGCATGCCTTCAGTTTCATGCACGCGGCTGATGGCCGGCCGGTATTCGTCTTCCCCTGGGAAGGCGCAACGGTGATCGGCACCACCGATCTCGATCATGCTGACGAGCTCGACCGTGAAGCCGCCATCAGCACCGAGGAGGTCGACTACCTGCTGGCTGCCTGCGCCCAGCAGTTCCCGGCTGCGCAGGTGAGCCTTGCCGACGTGCTGTCGACCTGGGCCGGCGTGCGCCCGGTGGTGAGCGATGGCAATGCCGGGCTGAAACCTTCGGACGAGAAGCGCGAGCATGCGCTGTGGATCGAGCCGGGCAGTGTGACGCTGGCCGGCGGCAAACTGACCACCTTCCGTCTGCTGGCGCTGGAGGTGCTGCGTGCCTGTGCCGGATTCGTCGGCAAGCCGGTGGATGATCGTGGCTGCGCCGTATTCCGTGACTGCACGCCGCCAGCCATGCCGCACCTGAGTCTGGCGCAGCAACGCCGGCTGCTTGGCCGTCATGGCCGGCAACTGAAGGATGTGCTGCGCTTGATCACGGAGATTGGCAGCGATTGCGTCGCCGGTACCGACACTCTGTGGGCTGAACTGGCCTGGGCTGCCGAAGGCGAGCTGGTGCTGCACCTGGACGACCTGCTGCTGCGCCGCACGCGCCTGGGTCTGCTGCTGGCCGAAGGCGGCCGCGCTGAGTTGCCGCGTATCCGTGCACTGTGCCAACCAAGGCTGGGCTGGAGCGATGCACGCTGGCAGCAGGAAGAGGGCGATTACCTGGCGTTGTGGCAACGCTGCTACAGCCTGCCATGACCCGGATCGCACTCCCCGTAGGGTGCGCCGTGCGCACCAACTCAGGTCTGCCAGTTGTAGCCCGGATGTAATCCGGGGATGAGTGAAGATGCCGCTCCCGGATTTCATCCGGGCTACGCATGGGCATAGGTATAACAAGAAGGATCACACCTTGAGCGAACCAAGCTACCTGCTGAGCATCGACAACGGCACCCAGAGCGTGCGGGCGCTGCTGTTCGATACCAACGGCAACCTGCTCGCCAAGGGCAAGGTCGAGCTCGACCCCTATTTCTCCAGCCAGCCAGGCTGGGCCGAACAGGATCCGGAGTACTACTGGGCCAGTCTCGGCGAAGCCTGCCGCCTGCTGTGGCAGCAGGTGGATATCGACCGCAGCCTGATCCGCGGCGTTGCTGTTACCACCCAGCGCGGCAGCATCATTCACGTCGATGAGCAGGGCGCACCGCTGCGCCCGGCAATTCTCTGGCTCGACCAGCGTCGCGCTGATGTGGCGGGGCGTATCCAGGGCCTGTGGGGCTGGTTGTTCAAGCTGGTGCGCGCCGAAGAGGCGGTCGATCACTTTCGTGGCCAGGCCGAGGTCAACTGGGTTGCCCAGCATCAGCCGGACATCGCCGATCGCGCGCACAAGGTGCTGTTGCTCTCGGGTTTTCTCACCCATCGCCTGTGTGGCCGCTTCGTTGACTCGACCAGCAGTTGCGTGGCCTACCTGCCGTTCGATTACAAGCGCCTGTGTTGGGCCGCGCCCGGCGACTGGAAATGGCAGGCGCTGAAGGTGCGCCGCGAGCAACTGCCCGAGCTGTTCAAGCCGGGTGAGCGACTGGGCCAGATCAGTGCCGAGGCCAGCCGCCATACCGGTATTCCCGAGGGACTGCCGCTGATCGCTGCCGGCGCCGACAAGGCCTGCGAGGTACTGGGTTCCGGTGCGCTGGAGCCCAGCACGGCGTGCCTCTCGTACGGCACCACGGCCACCATCAACACCACGCGCAGCCGTTACCTGGAAACCATTCCGCTGATCCCGCCGTATCCGGCGGCGCTGCCGAACCACTTCAACACCGAGGTGATGATCTACCGCGGTTTCTGGATGGTCAGTTGGTTCAAGCGCGAGTTTGGCCTGCGCGAGATGCAGCGTGCCGAGGCGTTGGGCGTACCGCCCGAGGCGCTGTTCGACGAGTTGGTCAACGCGGTGCCGCCGGGTTCCATGGGCCTGATGCTGCAGCCGTACTGGACGCCGGGAATCCGCGAGCCGGGGTTGGAAGCCAAGGGTTCGATCATCGGCTTTGGCGACGTACATACCCGCGCGCACCTCTACCGCGCGATCTTGGAGGGGCTGGCCTATGCCCTGCGTCAGGGTAAGGAGCGTATCGAAAAACGTTCAGGCACCCGTATCGAGCGCCTGCGCGTTTCCGGCGGTGGTTCGCAGAGCGATGCGGCGATGCAGCTGACGGCCGATATTTTTGGTTTGCCGGCCGAACGGCCACATCTGTACGAGACCAGCGGCCTGGGCGCGGCAATCAACTGCGCGGTGGGCCTGGGGCTGCATGCGGACTATCCGACAGCCATCGCCGCCATGACCCGCGTCGGCCAGGTATTTCAGCCCAACCCTGCGGCGCAGCGCACCTACGAGCAGCTCTACGGGCAGGTTTACCAGCGCATGTACCGCCAGCTCAAGCCGCTGTACCAGCGCATTCGCAAGATCACCGGCTACCCGGCGTAGAGCATGCGGTGGGCGTATGGACGTAGGGCGGACTCAGGAGCGAAGCGAACAGTCCGCCGCTCCTCGGTGTTACACAAATCCAGCGGCGTACTGCTTCGCGAGTACGCCCTACGCTATTTCTACTTGCCGCTTGAGGCTGCCGTCAGGCGACATCCACCAGCACGATCTCGCTGTCTTCCTGCGCTTCGACGCGGATCACCTCGACATCCGCAACGGCTACGCCGTCACGTGCCTTGGCAGCCACACCGTTGACGCTGAAGGCACCGCTCGCACCCACCAGATAGGCCTTGCGACCTGGCTGCAGGGTGTACTCGGCGCTCTGTCCAGCTTTGACCGTGGCGGCCACTAGGCGGGCGTCGGTGCGGATACGCAGTGCATCGACATCCTCCTCGTAACCGCTGGCCAGGGTGACGAAGGCTCCTGCGCGATCGCCTTTGGGGAACGGCTTGGCGCCCCAGGAGGGCGGCAGGCCGGCCTGGTTCGGCTGAATCCAGATCTGGAAGATCTTGGTGGTTTCATCCTCCAGGTTGTACTCGCTGTGGGCGATGCCGGTGCCGGCACTCATTACCTGTACGTCGCCAGCCTCGGTACGGCCCTTGTTGCCCAGGTTGTCCTCATGGCTGATCGCACCTTCGCGGACGTAGGTGATGATCTCCATGTCGCGATGCGGGTGCGGCGGAAAGCCCGAATGTGGCGCGATCTCGTCGTCGTTCCAGACGCGCAGGCGACCCCAGTTCATCCGCTCGGCGTCATAGTATTCGGCGAAGGAAAAGTGGTGACGGGCGTTGAGCCAGCCGTGGTGAGCGCCACCGAGTTGTTCGAACGGACGTACATCGATCATGGTCAATCCTCCAGTCATGCACGGGGTCAGTCCCGTGCAGCGTTGATGGATGAATGATCCATTTGGATTGGTCGATTTAAAAGCGCAATATTTGCCGTTTCAATATCTATTAATTTGATTAATTTTCGCGAAGGCCAAGCACTAGGCTTTCGCTGATCCTTTCAAGGAGGACTGCGATGCGCGAGCGCAAGGCCTGGCTGATCCTGCATGGCAAGCAGGCGTTGAACGAAGAGGTGAGAGCGGCGGTAAACGGCCTGCGTGAACGTGGCTGGGATCTGGCTGTGCGCCTGACCTGGGAAGGCGGCGACGCCGAGCGGCTGGTCGAGGAAGGATTGGCAGCCGGTTACCCAACGCTGATCGCCGGTGGTGGCGATGGTACCTTGCGCGATGTGGTCGAGGCGCTGGTCAAGGCACAGAGCGATGCGAGCCTGGCTCTGCTACCGCTGGGTACGGCCAATGATTTCGCCCACGCCGCTGGCATTCCGCTGACGCCTGCTGCCGCGCTGGCGCTGCTCGAGGTCGAACCCGTGGCCGTGGACGTGGGCATGGCCGGCGAGCGCGCTTTTCTGAACATGGCCACCGGCGGTTTCGGTTCCAACGTCACTGCCAATACCCCGGAAGAACTCAAGAAAGTCCTCGGTGGCGCCGCTTATCTGCTCACTGGGCTCAGTCGCTTTTCCGAAGTACGTGCGGCTGCCGGTCGTTTTCATGGGCCGGATTTCGAATGGCAGGGGGAGTTTCTGGCGTTGGGCATTGGGAATGGCCGTCAGGCTGGCGGTGGGCATCTGCTCTGCCCGGATGCGACCATCGACGATGGCCTGCTGGACGTATGCATTGTTCCTGCCGCGCAGGATGTGGTGAGCACCTTGGGCACGCTGCTCTCGGGCGGCATGCATGGTGTGCAGAGCGTTGCGGTCAGCGCGCGGCTGCCCTGGCTCGAGGTGGAGGCGCTGGAAGGGCTGGACTTGAATCTCGATGGCGAGCCGATGGAAAGCAAGGGCTTGCGCTTCAGCGCCGAACCCGATGCATTGCGTCTGCATTTGCCGAAGCATTCGCCGTTGCTCGGTCGCTGGTCAGGTGAAGAGGGCTAAGGCATGATGGCTGCGCGCCAGCAATGCTTCAGTCTGCCGGCAGTCCGCCGATAACCCGAACGGCAGACTAGACTCAATACATACACCTTGGAGCACAAGATGGCCGGCATCCTCGATTCAGTAGATCAACGCACGCAACTGGTCGGCGAGAACCGCCTGGAAATCCTCATGTTCCGCCTGGCCGGTCGGCAACTGTTCGCCATCAACGTGTTCAAGGTGCAGGAAGTCCTGCAGATGCCCAAGCTGACCTTGATGCCGCAGCGTCACCGCTTTGTCTGTGGCGTGGTCAACCTGCGCGGTCAGACCCTGCCGGTGATCGACCTGTCCCAGGCCATCGGCATGCGCCCACTGGTGCCGGATGAGCGCAGCACCATCATCGTCACCGAGTACAACCGCTCGGTACAGGCGTTCCTGGTCGGCAGCGTGGATCGCATCCTCAACCTCAACTGGGAGTCGATCCAGCCTCCGCCCGGCGGAGCCGGCCGTCAGCATTACCTGACCGCCATCACCAAGGTCGACGAGCAGATCGTCGAGGTCATCGACGTGGAAAAGGTGCTGGCCGAGATCGTGCCGATGAGCACCAAAGTCTCCGAGGAGAAGCTCGCCGATCCGCTGCTGGAAAAGGCGCGCGGACGCGAAGTGCTGCTGGTGGACGACTCCAGCGTCGCTCTCAGCCAGCTGCGCGATACCCTGTCGCAACTGGGCGTGCGGCTGCACATGGCCAGCGACGGTCTGAAAGCCCTCAACCTGCTGAAGAAGTGGGCTGACACCGACGAGGTCATGACCGACAAGCTGCTGATGATCTTCACCGATGCTGAGATGCCGGAAATGGACGGTTATCGTCTGACCAGCGAGATCCGCAACGACCCGCGCCTCAAGGATCTTTATGTGGTGCTGCATACCTCGTTGTCCGGCAGCTTCAACGAGGCGATGGTGAAGAAGGTCGGTTGCGACAACTTCCTCTCCAAGTTCCAGCCGGACAAGCTGGTAGACGTGGTTCGTCAACGGCTGGAGCTGGACGAACCCCGCTAGCGTTGGCGTAGGGCGGGTAACGCCCTCCGAGCGCTGATGGCCGCTTGTGTTCGCAGCTGATCTGCTAATTTTCCCCAGTCTTGGTGCTTGTGAGCATCGCCGTCAGCTCGTATAACGGCGTTTTGCCAACAGGAAGCTGCCCCATGCTGAGTCTCTCTGGACTGTACCGTTATCCGCTCAAGTCCGGCCGCGGCGAAGTGTTGCAGCGCAGTGCGGTTCACGGTCTTGGCCTGCAGGGCGATCGGCGCTGGATGTTGGTCGACGCCGACAATGGCCGTTTCATCACCCAACGCCTGTTGCCGCAGATGAGCCAGCTGAGCGCCCTGTACGATGCGCGTGGCGGCCTGACCTTGAGTGCGCCGGGTCGTGACGACCTATCGGTAACGCTGCCTGACCCTGAGCAGGAGCTACGCGGCGTTATCGTTTGGCGTGACAGCCTGCGCGTGCCGGATGCCGGCGATGAAGCGGCTGAATGGCTCAGCGCATTCTTGGGCAAATCCTGCCGCTTGGTGCAGGTGCCGGAGGAACGTACCCGTCAGGTCGATACCGCCTACGCCCAGCCAGGGGATCGTGTGGCATTCGCCGATGGTTTTCCGTTGCTGCTGATTGGTCAGGCGTCGCTGGACGATCTTTCCCAGCGTGTCGGGCAGCCGCTTTCCATGCTGCGTTTTC
This sequence comes from Pseudomonas berkeleyensis, assembly GCF_014109765.1. Lineage (NCBI taxonomy): Bacteria > Pseudomonadati > Pseudomonadota > Gammaproteobacteria > Pseudomonadales > Pseudomonadaceae > Pseudomonas > Pseudomonas berkeleyensis. The sequence continues at coordinate 3,701,249 of NZ_CP059139.1, read as the reverse complement.
GCCCCAATCTGGTCGTCACCGGCAGTGAGCCGTATGCCGAAGACAGCTGGAAGCGCATTCGCATCGGCGAAGTGGAGTTCGAGGTAGCCAAGGGTTGCTCGCGCTGCATCCTCACCACCATCGATCCGCAGACCGGCGAGCGCAATGCCCAGCGCGAACCGCTGGCTACGCTCAAGACTTATCGGGAGCGCGATGGAGACGTTTACTTCGGACAGAATCTGCTGCCACGAGGCATTGGTGAGCTGCAGGTAGGAATGACGGTCGAAGTGCTGGAGTAGGGTGCGCCGTGCGCACCGGACGATCCGCTCGCGGCCGAAACAGCTGAATCATGAAGTGGCGCGACTGTCTTCGTCGCGCGGCACTGGACTGAAATGAAGTGCCGTTTTGCCCTAGTACAGAAAGTAGAGAGCCCCGATCGCACACCTGCCCGATCGGGGCTTTTGTTTTACTGGTCGTCGAAGAAACGCTCGTTCCACGCCACCAGCGGGTGCGGCGCATTGAGCTTCTGGCCGTAGATCACCGAGTAGGACAGCACGTTCTGCACGTACTGGCGGGTCTCGTCGAATGGAATGTTTTCCACCCAGACGTCGTAACTCAGGTGATTGGCGCCCCGCAGCCACTGACGTACACGACCGGGGCCGGCGTTGTAGGCAGCCGAAGCGAGCACGCGGTTGCCGTTGAACTGGCCATAGACCTGGCTCAGGTAGGCAGCGCCCAGCTGGATGTTGGTGTCCGGGTTGAGCGCCTGCTGTGGCGACGCCAGGGGGATGCCGAACTTGCGCGCGGTTTCCTTGGCTGTACCCGGCATCAGCTGCATCAGGCCCATGGCGCCGGCGTGAGAGCGGGCGTCGGCCATGAAGGCACTCTCCTGGCGGGTGATGGCGAACACCCAGCTCGAATGCAGGTCACGGCGCTTGGCTTCGCGTACCAGTTCGCTGCGGTGGGCCATGGGGAAGCGCACTTCCAGGTCGTCCCAGTACTGGGCCTGGCTGATGGTGCGAATGGCCGGGAAGTACCATTCCATTTCGTATGCGAGGCGTGCCTGGGCCACCAGCTCGTCGCGGCTGAACAGACGGCTGACGTGGTACCACTCACGGCGCCCATCGACGATCTGGCCGCGTGCATGGAATTCCATGGCGCGCTTGATACCGGCGGTGTTGCGCACTTTCTGCACCACCTTCGGATCGAGTGCCAGCGGCTGGTTGTTCAACTGATAGGGCGCCTTGACCTGATCCGCCGCCATGAAGCCATAGAAGTCGCGTTCCTTGGCCAGAGCCTGGAACAGCACTGCCGGTTGCTGGCTGTTGGGTTGGGCCAACTGCAGACTGCGTGCATTCCAGTAGCGCCAGCGGTTGCTGCTGGCCAGGTCGGACGGCATGCGTTGGGTCAGCTGATAGGCTTCATCCCAGCGGCCATGGCGCAGCAACAGGCGTGCACGCCACTCGCTGACCGTATTGTCACGCAGCTCCGGATCGTATTTGGTCATCACCTGCAGGCCGCGCAGGTCGAAGCGCTGCGCCAGGCGCAGGCCAATCTGCCGGGCGATGGCGACTTGTTCGTCGGAAGAGAACTTCATGCGCTGGGCATAGCCGTCGAGCAGGGCCATGGCATCTTCCGGATTTTGCCGGGCCAGACGGCGCAGGCCGAGGCCGACCACATCGCTCATGGCGTCATCGGCTGGCGCGAAGCGTGCGGTGTTCTTCAGCAGTTGCGGTTTCTGCGCCACCTCGACCATCAGTTTGCCGCGTTCGCCAAGCGTCGGCATGCCCTTGATCAGGAAGTTGGCCAGGCCGTAGTTGCCACTTTCCACCGCCAGCTTGGTGCGCTGCCAGCGACGTTGCTCGGTGAGCTGGCCATTGGCGGCCCAGCGCTCGAACAGCGGATCGCAGGCGTTGGGTTGGGATTTGCCCACCAGCCAGAGCTTCTCGGCGGTGGCGTTGCCTTCGGCGGTCAGGCCATGGCTGAGCTGGTATTGGCCGTAGAGGCAATCCAGTTCGGTGAAATTGAGCTTGGCGTCGTAGTGGTCGAGGAAGGGTTTCCAGTCACCCCGTTCGGCCAGAGCGCGCAACCAGCGCAGTTTCATCCAGCTGGCCTGGGGCAGGTCACCATGTTCGGCAAGAAACTTTTCTACTTCCGCATTGCTCGCCGATCTCAGGCGATTGGTCAGCTCGTCATAGGCCAAGTAGGGCGTCAGCGGATAGTCGCGCAGGGCACTGGCATAGCGCTGGTAAGGGCCTGCGTCGCCCTTGGCCAGGGCACGCTTGGCTTCGTCGTAGTACTGGCGTTGCTGCGTCAGGTTGGCGGCTTGGGCACTGGCCAGGCCAGCAGTGGTGGTGAAGATCAGGCAGGAAACTACAGAAAGAAGGCGACCGCGCATGGCATTTCCAGGGGGCAAGCAGAGAGTGGGGCAACAGGTTCCATATCGTTGCATGCCTTTAGCTTAGCGCTTCGGCGGGGCGCGGTGAATGCCGTCGCGTCAGATGGACACATGCAGAAAAAATGCGTGGCGCAGTGCCATTGCAGGTGCGTTGCCGAAGCACCGGCTACCGGGGTGGAAACGGCTACAGGCTGTCTGCAACTCGGGTAGAATGCGCCCCCTGTTTCTGGAGATGCCCATGACCCTGCTCAAGTTTGCCGATGTATCCCTCGCCTTTGGCGCCATGCCCCTGCTCGACGGCGTGTCCTGGCAGATTGCCCGGGGCGAACGGGTGTGCATCATCGGCCGCAACGGTACTGGCAAATCGAGCATGCTGCGTCTGGTCAAGGGCGATCAGACAGCCGATGACGGCGAGATCTGGCGCGCGCCGGGGCTGAAGATCGGTGAATTGCCGCAGGAGTTGCCGCGTGCCGACGAGCGCACGGTGTTCGATGTGGTCGCCGAAGGCCTGGCTGGCGTTGGCGAGTTGCTGGCGCGTTATCACCACCTGGCGCAGAACATCCATGGCGATGACGACCTCGAGCAACTGATGCACGTGCAGCAGGAACTGGAAGCCAAAGACGGTTGGCGCCTGCAGCAACTGGTCGACAGCACCCTGAGTCGCCTGCAGCTGCCGGCGGACAAGACCCTGGCCGAGCTCTCCGGTGGCTGGCGCCGTCGCGTGCTGCTGGCCCAGGCCCTGGTCTCCGAGCCCGACCTGCTGCTGCTCGACGAACCCACCAACCACCTGGATATCGGCGCCATCGCCTGGCTCGAAGAAGCATTGAAGGACTTTGGCGGCGCCGTACTGTTCATCACCCACGACCGCTCCTTCCTGCAGAACCTGGCTACGCGCATCCTCGAACTGGATCGTGGCGGCCTGATCGACTGGAACGGCGACTATGCCAGCTTCCTGGTGCACAAGGAGCAGCAGCTCGCTGCCGAGGAAACGGCCAACGCGTTGTTCGACAAGCGTCTGGCGCAGGAAGAGGTGTGGATTCGCCAGGGCATCAAGGCGCGTCGTACCCGTAACGAAGGACGTGTACGTGCGCTCAAGGCGATGCGTGCGGAGCGCTCCGAGCGGCGTGAGCGCCAGGGCAAGGCGAGCATCCAGATCGAGACGGCGGACAAATCCGGCAAGCAGGTGATAGTGGCAGAAAATGTCAGTTTTGCGCACGCAGGGGGAGTGCCGCTGGTGCGCGATTTCTCTCTGGTGCTGCAGCGTGGTGATCGTATCGGTCTGCTCGGAGCCAACGGCACCGGCAAGACCACGCTGTTGAAACTGCTGCTCGGCGACCTTGAACCCACTACTGGCACGATAGTGGCAGGTACGAAGCTGGAGGTGGCGTACTTCGATCAGTTGCGTCATCAGTTGGAGCCGGAAAAGACCGTTATCGACAACCTGGCTGAGGGGCGCGACTTCATTGTCATCGACGGTCAGAGCCGTCATGTCCTCAGCTATCTCGGAGACTTCCTGTTTAGCCCGCAACGTGCGCGTACACCGGTGAAAGCACTTTCCGGTGGCGAGCGTGCGCGCCTGCTGTTGGCCAAGTTGTTCAGCAAACCGGCGAACCTGCTGGTACTGGACGAACCGACCAACGACCTGGACGTGGAAACCCTGGAGCTACTCGAGGAAGTGCTGTTGAGCTTCCAGGGCACCGTGCTGATGGTCAGCCACGACCGGGCATTTCTCGATAACGTGGTCACCAGCACCCTGGTATTCGAGGGCGAAGGCAAGGTGCGTGAGTACGTCGGTGGCTATCAGGACTGGCTGCGTCAGGGTGGGTCGCCACGTCTGTTGGGCGTTGGCGAGACCAAGTCGGGCAAGGCCGAGCTGGCGAGTGCGATTGTCGAGACAGTAGCCCCCTCCGCAGCAACTCAGGCCACGGCAGATGCCGTGGCCGAGCCGAAAAAGAAACTGAGTTACAAGCTGCAGCGCGAGCTGGAAGCGATTCCCGGGCAGATCGATGCCCTGGAGCAGGAAATGGCGGGTCTGCAGGCGCAGATCGCCGATCCGGGCTTCTATCAGCAAGCGTCGCAGATCACCACACAAGTGTTGGCGCGCCTCGATGACCTGCAGAAGGAGTTGGACAGGTTGATCGAGCGCTGGGCAGAACTGGAAGCCTAGTAGAGAGGCTGTTCCCGTTTGCGCAGCTGCGTCGAAAACGGGAACAGACTCAAAAGGGGACGGAGAACCGCATGGCCATCGAGTACCGCATTACTCTCGACGACAATCATCAGTTCAGCTACAGGATCGAGCTGAACCGTGAGTACGATTCAGAACAAGCGCGGCAGGCACCTGCCTGGACCCGCCTCGGGCACCAGCAATGCAGCAATTGTCCGCTTAGCCGCGAGCAGTTCAGTCACTGTCCGGCGGCAGTCGACCTGCATCGTGTGATCGAGGATTTCCGTGGCCTGCCGGCCTTCAAGAAAGCCAGTGTCTGGGTGCGTACTCCCGAGCGGGAGTACACCAAGCATCTGAGCCTGGAGGAGGGGTTGCGTGCCTTGCTCGGGGTGATCATGGCCACCAGCGCGTGCCCGTTGCTGGGACGCTTGCGGCCGATGGCGCAGCACCATCTGCCGTTTGCCAATAATCAGGAGTTCATCCTGCGCGCCGTTTCGCTGTACCTGACACGGCAGTATTTCAATATGCGTGAAGGGCGCTTGGCCGATTGGGAATTGAAGGGGCTGGTTCGCCTGTTCCTGCAACTCAAGTTGGTCAATCAGGCCTTCTGGCAGCGCATTCACGACACCTGTGAAGGCGACTCCAACCTCAAGGCCTTCCTGACCTTCTTCTCCATGTCATCGAGCATGACGGTGTCGCTGGAGACTCAGCTGCAGAAGATTCGTCCGCTGATCATGAGTGCGGGCGAATCGTTCGACTGACTTTGGTGTTGTCATGGTGCAATTGAGCGGATAAACGTAGGGCGGGTGTAACCCGCCACCAGCACTCTGGCGGGTTGCACCCGCCCTACGTAGAACGGTATCCGGCATTGCTCCCAGGCGTCAGGCGCTTTTTTCCGCTTTCTTCAAACGTACCGCGAGCACGTCGCAGGGCGCACCGTGCAGCACGTCGTTGGCGGTGGAGCCGAGCAGCAGGGCCAGACCGTGGCGGCCGTGACTGCCGACGACGATCAGGTCGCAGCCTTGCTCTTCGGCCAGGCGGTGGATTTCCTGGCGCGGCTGGCCGTAAGCCAGGTGGCGCTGGTCTGCAGTGAGTTCCGGGTACTTGCCGGTAAAGCTATCCAGGCGTTCACGCGCCTGCTCGAACTGCTGCTGTTGCAGCATCGACAGATCCATTGGTACGTCGCCGCCAAACGCCATGGCCATTGGCTCGACGATGTGCACCAGGGACATCTTGGCACCACTGGCCTGAGCCAGCTTCTGTGCGCGAACCACCACGGGATCGCATTCTTCGGTCAGGTCGACGGCGACCAGAATGTGCTGATAGGGCATGGCGAACATCTCCTAAGGTTGAAAATGGCTCTGCATCAAGTATGGCCCCATTGCGTGGGACAAGTGGTGATTTGTCGTGACACTTTGCTGCAATGGATAAAGAAAGGCCCGGTGCGAACACCGGGCCTAACGGGGCCAGGCAGGCCGGAAAACAGGGGGATTACAGTTGACTGGCGGCGTATTGTGCGGAAACGCCCTCCAGTCCTTCGATGATGCTGTCGGAGTACTTGCTGATCAGGAAGGGTACTGTGTTCTCGTTGTAGTTACGCAGGGATTTCTCGATATAGCGCCACTTGGTGCCAATGGAGTTCAGTGCGGCAGTGATCTGCGGGGTGTTCTGCTGGGCACTGCTGAGGCTGTCGAGCTTGTTGGCGAATTCGCCAGCCAGCTCGTCGATGGCGCGTTCCTCGCCGCCGCCGAAGAAGCTGGCGCCGACCGAGGCGCTGCGTGAAGCATAGTCCAGAGCGATATTCTGCATCAGCAGGCTCTGCTCACGGCTTTTCTGCGTGAGCGGCGGAACGCTCTGGCCACTTTCCTGCTGAATCTTCTGATACAGCTCCTGGCTGATCGCCATCAGGCGCTGGTTGCTGTCGGCCAGGTCGGCGACCGGTTGCAGGTCGGTGAAACCCTGGGTGCGCATGGCATCCATCAATGCCTGCAGTCCGCTACGGTAGTTTTGCCAGTTGCTTTGCAATTGCGCACGCAGTGCCTTGCTGGCGTCCCCAGGCATCTCGCCCAGGCCATCCAGGTGCGCCTGGCCTTCTTGCAACGACTCGCCAATCATCCGGGCGTAGCGCTGATCCCCCTCCATGCCGTTGTACATATAGAAGTCGCCGAGGCTCTTCTGCGTCGCCAGGCGCAACTGATGCAGGCGCAGCAGATCGTCGGCTGGGGCGGCGTTGAGCATGAGTGGGGAGAGGAATGCGAAAAGGGAAGCGAGCAGGGCGCTCAGGGGAAATGCAAGCGGACGGCGGCTCGACATTGGTGACTCCGTGTGGCCCATCGTGGGGCTCGATTTGTTTTTGTATTGCCTTCGGATGGCGCTGTGCCAGCTGAAAGTGAGACGACTGTACCCGGAGCGTAGCGATTTGGCTAGGCACTCGGGCATGCCTGCAACAAACCCGAAAACGCCCGCAATGGCGCGATATTGACGCTGTTTATCGAAATTGTCTGGAGGCCACGAATGACCAGGCCTGCAGAAATCGTCGGGAAATCGACGAAAAGAGGCCAATTGACAAGCGCAGGCTTTTCCCTGAAGGTGTGCACACCCAAATCAAACGGGCGTATGAATTGAGCGTTTGCCTGGTTAGGCGCGCCATTACAGCCCGAATATCGCGTCGGTGGGTGTGTCGTACCGATTGGAGCTATGCTCGACGGCTGTGCCGTGAGCTGGCCTGCCGGTTGGCTCCGATGTGTACTGTTCAGCTTCCATACCGTGGAGATCAGTTGATGATTTACGAAGGTAAAGCCATCACGGTTAAGGCTCTTGAGAGTGGCATCGTCGAATTGAAGTTCGACCTCAAGGGTGAGTCCGTCAACAAATTCAACCGTCTTACCCTCAATGAGCTGCGCGCCTCCGTCGACGCGATCAAGGCTGACGGTTCGATCAAGGGCGTGATTGTCACCAGTGGCAAGGACGTGTTCATCGTCGGCGCCGATATCACCGAGTTCGTCGACAACTTCAAACTGCCCGACGAAGAACTGGTGGCTGGCAACCTGGAAGCCAACAAGATCTTCAGTGATTTCGAAGACCTCGCCGTGCCGACCGTTGTCGCCATCAACGGCATCGCCCTGGGTGGCGGTTTCGAGATGTGCCTGGCCGGTGACTACCGTGTCATGAGCGATAGCGCCAAGATCGGCCTGCCGGAAGTCAAACTGGGCATCTACCCGGGCTTCGGCGGTACCGTGCGTCTGCCGCGCGTGATCGGTACCGACAACGCCGTCGAGTGGATCGCCTCGGGCAAGGAAAACCGTGCCGAAGACGCCCTGAAAGTGGGCGCCGTCGATGCTGTGGTCAGCGCAGATAAACTGCAGGCCGCTGCTCTGGATCTGGTCAAGCGCGCCATCTCCGGCGAGCTGGACTACAAGGCCAAGCGTCAGCCCAAGCTGGAAAAGCTCAAGCTCAACGCCATCGAGCAAATGATGTGCTTCGAGACCGCCAAAGGTTTCGTCGCTGGCCAGGCCGGTCCGAACTACCCGGCTCCAGTCGAAGCCATCAAGACCATTCAGAAAGCTGCCAACCTCGGTCGTGACAAGGCGCTGGAAGTCGAGGCCGCCGGCTTCGTCAAGCTGGCCAAGACCTCGGTCGCCGAGAGCCTGATCGGTCTGTTCCTGAACGATCAGGAACTGAAGAAGAAGGCCAAGCACCATGACGAAATCGCTCGCGACGTGAAACTGGCTGCCGTCCTCGGCGCTGGCATCATGGGCGGCGGTATCGCCTATCAGTCGGCTTCCAAAGGTACGCCGATCCTGATGAAGGATATCCGTGAAGAGGGTATCCAGATGGGCCTGAACGAGGCGTCCAAGCTGCTTGGCAAGCGCGTCGAGAAAGGCCGCATGACTCCGGCGAAGATGGCCGAAGCCCTCAACGCCATTCGCCCGACCATGTCCTACGGTGATTTCGGCAACGTCGATATCGTCGTCGAAGCTGTGGTCGAGAACCCCAAGGTCAAGCAGATCGTGCTGGCCGAGGTGGAAGCTGTCGTGCGTGAAGACGCCATCCTGGCCTCCAATACCTCGACCATCTCCATCAGCCTGCTGGCCCAGGCGCTCAAGCGTCCGGAAAACTTCGTCGGCATGCACTTCTTCAACCCGGTGCACATGATGCCGCTGGTGGAAGTCATCCGTGGCGAGAAGTCCAGCGAAGTGGCCGTAGCCACCACCGTTGCCTACGCCAAGAAGATGGGCAAGAACCCGATCGTGGTCAACGACTGCCCCGGCTTCCTGGTCAACCGCGTACTATTCCCGTATTTCGGCGGCTTCTCCAAGCTGCTGGGCTTCGGCGTCGACTTCGTGCGCATCGACAAGATCATGGAGAAGTTCGGCTGGCCCATGGGCCCGGCTTACCTCTCCGACGTGGTCGGCATCGACACCGGTCACCACGGCCGTGATGTGATGGCCGAAGGCTTCCCGGATCGTATGGCCGTGGAAGGCAAGACCGCCGTCGACGTGATGTACGAAGCCAACCGCCTGGGCCAGAAGAATGGCAAGGGCTTCTACGCCTACGAGACCGACAAGCGCGGCAAGCCGAAGAAGGTCTCCGACCCTGCGGCCTACGAGCTGCTCAAGTCCATCGTGGTCGAAGAGCGTGAAGTCACTGACGAGGACATCATCAACTTCATGATGATCCCGCTGTGCCTGGAAACCGTTCGTTGCCTGGAAGACGGCATCGTCGACACCGCAGCTGAGGCCGATATGGGCCTGATCTACGGCATCGGCTTCCCTCCCTTCCGCGGCGGTGCGCTGCGCTACATCGATTCCATCGGTGTCGCCGAGTTCGTCGCCCTGGCCGACAAGTACGCCGACCTGGGCGCGCTGTACCACCCGACCGTCAAACTTCGCGAAATGGCCGCCAAGGGCCAGAAGTTCTTCGGTTAAGCGCGCAACGACTAGAGCGAGAATGAATATATGAGCCTGAATCCTAGAGATGCAGTGATCGTCGACTTCGGTCGTACCCCGATGGGTCGTTCCAAGGGCGGCATGCACCGTAACACCCGCGCTGAAACCATGTCGGCGCAGCTGATCAGCAAGCTGCTGGAGCGTAACGCCAAGGTCAATCCGGCCGAAGTGGAAGACGTGATCTGGGGCTGCGTCAACCAGACCCTGGAGCAGGGCTGGAACATCGCGCGCATGGCGTCGCTGATGACCCAGATCCCGCACACCAGCGCCGGCCAGACCGTTAGCCGTCTGTGTGGTTCGTCCATGAGCGCCCTGCACACTGCCGTGCAGGCGATCCAGACCGGCAACGGCGACGTGTTCGTCGTCGGCGGTGTGGAGCACATGGGCCACGTCGGCATGATGCACGGCGTCGACCCGAACCCGCACCTGTCGCTGTACGCCGCCAAGGCGTCCGGCATGATGGGCCTGACCGCCGAGATGCTGGGCAAGATGCACGGTATCAGCCGCGAGCAGCAGGACGCCTTCGGTGAGCGTTCGCACCGCTTGGCACACAAGGCCACCGTCGAAGGCAAGTTCAAGGATGAAATCATCCCGATGCAAGGCTACGACGAGAACGGTTTCCTGAAGATGTACGACTTCGACGAAACCATTCGTCCGGAAACCACCCTGGAGAGCCTGGCTGCGCTGAAGCCTGCGTTCAACCCGAAAGGCGGCACCGTGACTGCGGGTACTTCCTCGCAGATCACCGACGGTGCTTCCTGCATGATCGTCATGAGCGCCCAGCGTGCTCAGGATCTGGGCATCCAGCCGATGGCAGTGGTTCGCGCCATGGCCGTTGCCGGTGTCGATCCGGCGATCATGGGTTACGGCCCGGTGCCGTCCACGCAGAAGGCGCTCAAGCGTGCCGGTCTGAGCATGGCTGACATCGATTTCGTCGAACTCAACGAAGCCTTCGCGGCCCAGGCCCTGCCGGTGCTGAAGGATCTGAAGCTGCTCGACAAGATGGAAGAGAAGGTCAACCTGCACGGCGGCGCGATCGCTCTGGGTCACCCCTTCGGTTGTTCCGGGGCCCGTATCTCCGGTACCCTGCTCAACGTCATGAAGCAGAACGGCGGCACTTTCGGTGTCTCCACCATGTGCGTGGGCCTTGGCCAAGGCATCACCACCGTCTTCGAGCGCGTTTAAGCGTCAGCGGACAGAAACCGGGGCCCAGTGCCCCGGTTTTGCTTTTTACGGCTTTTTATTTTGGGAATAGCTCATGCAGTTGCAGCCAGGACTCTATCGTCATTACAAAGGCCCGCAGTACCGCGTATTCGGGGTGGCGCGCCATTCCGAGAGCGAGGAAGAGGTGGTGGTCTACCAGGCGTTGTACGGCGAGTTTGGTCTGTGGGTGCGGCCGCTGAGCATGTTCCGTGAAGAGATCGAGGTGGACGGCAAGCGTGTTCCACGCTTTGCTTTGGTTCAGGCCGAAGTCAGCCCTATCGGCAGTTCGGAAGTCTGACTGCGCAGCCCCTGCGCTTGACCTTCGCGCGGTCACCACTATATATAGCGGGGCCTCAAGGCTCCCTGCCTTCTATATTTCGCAATTCAGGAATTTTCTGATCCATGGGCAAATCGCTGGTCATCGTGGAATCCCCGGCCAAGGCCAAGACCATCAACAAGTACCTGGGCAGCCAGTACGTGGTGAAGTCGAGCATCGGCCATATCCGTGACCTGCCTACCAGCGGCTCGGCAAGCGCCACCAAGGAGCCTGCCAAGCGTGGCAAGGCGGCCGGTGAAGCGCCTGCGCTGTCGCCCAAGGAGAAGGCCAAACGCCAGCTGTTCACGCGTATGGGGGTCGACCCCGAGCACGGCTGGAAGGCCAAGTACGAGATCCTGCCCGGCAAGGAAAAGGTGATCGAAGAGCTGCGCCGCCTGGCCAAGGATGCCGACACCATCTATCTCGCAACCGACTTGGATCGCGAGGGGGAAGCCATTGCCTGGCACCTGCGCGAATCCATCGGTGGCGATGACAGCCGCTACAAGCGCGTGGTGTTCAACGAAATCACCAAGAAGGCGATTCAGGAAGCCTTCTCCAAGCCCGGCGAGCTGGATATCAACCGCGTCAACGCCCAGCAGGCGCGGCGTTTCCTCGACCGTGTGGTCGGCTATATGGTCTCGCCGCTGCTGTGGGCGAAGATCGCTCGCGGTCTGTCTGCCGGTCGTGTGCAGTCGGTGGCGGTGAAGTTGGTCGTGGCGCGTGAGAAAGAAATCCGCGCCTTCGTCCCGGAAGAATACTGGGAAGTGCACGCTGATCTCGGTACCGCGAAGAACGCCAAGGTGCGTTTCGAGGTGGTGCGCGAAGGTGGTGCCGCCTTCAAGCCGGTCAACGAAGCACAGGCCATGGCCGCGCTGGAGAAGCTCAAGGCTTCCAGCTACAGCGTGGTCAAGCGCGAAGACCGTCCGACCAGCAGCAAGCCCTCAGCGCCTTTCATTACCTCGACCCTGCAGCAGGCGGCGAGCAACCGCCTGGGCTTCGGCGTGAAGAAGACCATGATGATGGCTCAGCGTCTCTACGAGGCCGGCTACATCACCTATATGCGTACCGACTCGACCAACCTGTCCAACGACGCGGTGGAGATGGTGCGTGGCTTCATCGGCAGCGAGTACGGCGACAAGTACCTGCCGGGCAAGCCCAACCTGTATTCGAGCAAGGAAGGCGCTCAGGAGGCGCACGAAGCGATTCGTCCGTCCGACGTCAACCTGCGCCCGACCCAGCTGTCCGGCATGGAACGCGATGCTGAGCGCCTGTACGACCTGATCTGGCGCCAGTTCGTGGCCTGCCAGATGCCGCCGGCTGAATACCTGTCCACCAGCGTCACCGTTGCTGCTGGCGACTTCGAGTTGCGCGCCAAGGGCCGTATCCTCAAGTTCGACGGTTACACCCGTGTGCTGCCGCAGCAGAGCAAGCCGGGCGAGGACGATGTCCTGCCGGAAATGAAGGAAGGCGAGGGCCTCAAGCTGATCCAGCTCGACCCCAGCCAGCATTTCACCAAGCCGCCGGCGCGTTATTCCGAAGCCAGCCTGGTCAAGGAGCTGGAAAAGCGCGGTATCGGTCGCCCGTCCACCTATGCGGCGATCATTTCCACCATTCAGGATCGTGGCTACGTCACGGTGCACAATCGTCGCTTCTATGCCGAGAAGATGGGTGACATCGTCACCGAGCGTCTCGACGAGAGCTTCGCCAACCTGATGGATTACAGCTTCACTGCCACCATGGAAGAGCATCTCGACGATGTGGCCCAAGGTGAGCGCGAGTGGAAGAACCTGCTCGACGAGTTCTACGGCGACTTCAAGAAGAAGCTCGAAGCAGCCGAAGCCGGCGAGGGTGGCATGCGTGCCAACCAGCCGACCCTGACTGACATCCCCTGCCGCGAGTGCGGTCGGCCGATGATGATCCGTACCGCCTCTACCGGCGTGTTCCTCGGCTGTTCCGGTTATGCGCTGCCGCCGAAGGAGCGCTGCAAGGCCACCATCAACCTGGTGCCGGGCGATGAGATCGCAGCAGACGACGAGGGCGAGTCGGAGTCGCTGGTGTTGCTCGGCAAGCATCGCTGCCCGATCTGCTCCACCGCCATGGACGCTTACCTGCTGGATGAGACCCGCAAGCTGCATATCTGCGGCAATAACCCCGATTGCAGCGGCTACGAGATCGAGCAGGGCCAGTACCGCATCAAGGGCTACGAAGGCCCGAGCCTGGAGTGCGACAAGTGCGGCAGCCAGATGCAGCTCAAGACCGGCCGTTTCGGCAAGTTCTTCGGTTGCACCAATACGAGCTGCAAGAACACCCGCAAGCTGCTCAAGAATGGCGAAGCGGCGCCGCCGAAGATGGACAAGGTGGACATGCCCGAGCTCAAGTGCGAGAAGGTGGACGACACCTACGTGCTGCGTGATGGTGCTTCAGGCCTGTTCCTCGCCGCCAGTCAGTTCCCGAAGAACCGCGAGACGCGCGCTCCGCTGGTGCTGGAGATCGTCCCGCACAAGCATGAGATCGACCCCAAGTATCACTTCCTTTGCGATGCTCCGCAGAAGGATCCGGATGGCCGCCCAGCAGTGATTCGCTACAGCCGCAAGACCAAGGAGCAATACGTGCAATCCGAGGTCGATGGCAAGCCGACCGGATGGCGTGCGTTCTACGATGGTGGGAAGTGGAAGGTCGAGGACAAGCGCTGATCTCAGTGCTCTGACGAGATGCGCGTCTGGCTACAGGCTGACGCGCGTATCATGACCCGATCTGCTGTGGAGGTCGCCGCAATGGCCAAAGAAATCTATACCCGCACCAATCAAAAGATCTTCTTCGCCGGTATCGCCTTGGATAACTGGCGCAAGGCAGAGGCTTCCACGGCATTCAACGTGCAAGCGTTGGTGCAGGCCGAGCGCGAAGCAGCGCTGTTTCACCTGTATGGCGGACTGCTCGGACTGTGTCACGAAATTGCCGGCTACTACCGTATGAACGACGCTACGCCTTCGCGTGTCGAGGCCTTCGTTCAGCAGGCAGTACTCGATGGTGCGCCCAGCCCGGAGCTGGCCGAACTGGTTGAGCTGGCGCAACAGCCCGAAACCTGGATGGCGCAGCTGTTGGCTGCCTATGCTGCGCTGTTTCAGCCGCCGCGCGAGGAGCGCAAGGCCAAGGTAGACCCCTCCATGCCGCTGATCACGGCCGTCAGCGTGGGTGAGGAGCCGATTGAGCTGAGCCTCGACGATGTCGAAGCCTGGCGGCAGGATCTCAAGGCGCTGGTGCTGCGCTACCGTGAAGGGCTCAGCGAGTGCTGATTGCGTATATCTGGACAAGTGGGCTGGGGATGACCCCTGTCGGCTGTTACAATGGCGTGTTTTCGTACCGAGACTGACCCATGCCTACATCCTTTCTGGAAATCGTCGAACTGCCCGATGGGCGTATTGCCCTGCGTCGCGCAGAGGATGAAGAGGCGCTGGTGACTCTGGATTTCTCTGCCGATGCCAAGGCTTTCCTGCAGGGCCAGCATGTCGAGGTGGCCAAGGCCATGCTCAATGTGGGCGTGCAGATGGCTGGGCGACTGGCTGAAGGTGATTTCAGCAGCGAGGACGAAGGGCCGCGCGTGCTGCACTGATGACTGTTGGTCGCAAACGAAAACGGGCTCCCATTGGAGCCCGTTTTCGTTTGTGTATCGATCAGCCCAGGCTGATGTTGAGGCTCTGCGCGTTGCCCGCCCGAGCCGCTTTGGCAAGGCGTAGGCGAGTACTGTGCTCGACGGGGTGAAGCCAGCTGATCACGGTGTGGCTGCGGCCGAGCTTGAGCGCTTCTTCGGCCAGCTCCATCGCACTCTGCCCTTGGCGTGGATGCAGCAGCAGAATGCGCTCGCGGTTGAGGCCGGCGTCGCGCAACCAGGCCTGGGTCAGGCTGGCTGGAGGCGCGACCAGGGTCAGCCAGCGCGCGTCCTGATTCTGGCTCAGCTCCCGGAGAATTGGTGCCAGCAAGTGCAGGCAGTGGCCAGCAGCGCCGCGTAGAGCCAACTCGCTGAAACCCTGATCGTCTTCTGGGGAAGGAAGCAGTGCGTCGGGAGACGCGCTCGCGAGAAAAGCGTCGAACAGGGGAAGTTGGGGGCGCTCGAACGACTGCTGCAACTGCATGGGAGTCTCCTTTGCCGCTTATCGGCGAATCACGCCGACGCTCAGGCCTTCGATCACCAGATCCTGGTGTTCGAGATCCACTTCGATCGGGGAAAATTCCGGGTTCTCGGCGATCAGCCAGACTTTGTTGCCTTCGCGCTTGAAGCGCTTGACCGTCACTTCGTCATCGATGCGGGCGACCACGATCTGGCCGTTGCGTGCTTCGCGGGTGGTGTGTACGGCGAGCAGGTCGCCATCGAAGATACCGATGTCCTTCATGCTCATGCCGCGTACGCGTAGCAGATAGTCGGCTTTGGGCTGAAAGAATGCCGGGTTGATCTGGCAGGATTCTTCTACGTGCTGTTGGGCGAGAATCGGTGCGCCGGCAGCGACGCGGCCAATCACCGGCAGGCCTTCGTCTTCATTGGCTGCGCCTGGCTCGAAGCCTGGAATGCGGATGCCGCGGGAGGCGCCCGGTGTCATCTCGATGGCGCCTTTGCGTGCGAGGGCCTTGAGATGCTCCTCGGCAGCATTGGGGGATTTGAAGCCAAGCTCCTGAGCGATTTCCGCCCGGGTCGGCGGGTAGCCGTTGTCTTCCAGGCAGCGCTTGATGAAGGCGAGAATCTCGGCTTGGCGTGGCGTCAGTTTCAACATGGCGGGCTCTGTCTTTTTATACAGTGACTGGGATTATATACAGTAAGTTGCTCTTGGCAACGATCAATTTCTCTCCTTATCTGCCTGTGCTGTCGTGCGGGGTGATGAACGCGCGTCATTGCCTGTTGTAAGCTGTGACCGGTTGGCCAAAAGACGGCCGATGCGACTTGACAATTCGATAGGCTGAAACGTATGTTTCAAACGAGTGTTTGTCAGGTGATCATTCATGGCTCAGTCGGAAACCGTTGAACGCATTCTCGATGCTGCGGAACAGCTGTTCGCGGAAAAAGGCTTCGCCGAAACTTCGCTGCGCCTGATCACCAGCAAGGCCGGGGTGAACCTGGCTGCCGTCAACTATCACTTCGGTTCGAAGAAGGCGCTGATCCAGGCGGTCTTCTCGCGCTTTCTCGGGCCTTTCTGTGCCAGCCTCGAAAAAGAGCTCGACCGCCGTCAGACCAAGTCCGACGTTCAGGTCTCGCTGGAGGAACTGCTCGAGTTGCTGGTCGAGCAGGCACTGGCGGTAAAACCGCGTAGTGGCAATGATCTCTCCATCTTCATGCGTTTGCTCGGCCTGGCGTTCAGCCAGAGCCAGGGCCACCTGCGTAAATACCTGGAAGAGGTGTACGGCAAGGTATTTCGCCGTTACATGCTGCTGGTGCACGATGCTGCACCGCGCATTCCGCCGTTGGAGCTGTTTTGGCGGGTGCACTTCATGCTTGGCGCCGCGGCGTTCAGTATGTCCGGTATCAAGGCGTTGCGTGCCATGGCCGAAACCGACTTCGGCGTGAACACTTCCATCGAGCAGGTCATGCGCATGATGGTGCCGTTCCTCGCCGCCGGTATGCGTGCCGAGACGGGGGTTGCCGATCCTGCTCTGGCCGCCGCCCAACTCAAGCCGCGTAGCAAGACTACGAGCGCGCCGGCCAAAGTCTGACTGCGGTGGGCTTGCTGCGAGCCATCCGCTAAGCTAGGCGTCATGCCGGATCTCGACTTACTGCATATCTCCATTGCCGACCAGGCGCTCTACGGGTTCCGTTCGGGCCGTCTGCTCGTGCGTCTTCCTGTCTCTACTGCACTCAACGGGGCGGGGGAAAGCAACGGCAGTGGTTGCACGCCTCGTGGTTTGCATCAGGTGCGCGCGCGTATTGGCGCGGGGCTGCCACTGGCGGCGGTATTGCGCGGGCGACGCTGGACGGGTGAGGTCTGGTCGCCCGAGCTGCACCAGCAGTTTCCTGGCCGTGACTGGATCCTGACCCGCATTCTTTGGTTGAGCGGCATTGAGCCGGGGCGTAATCGTCTTGGCTCGGTCGATACGTTTCGTCGCTATATCTACCTGCACGGCACGCCGGACACGGAACCGATGGGCACGCCGTTGTCACATGGCTGCATTCGTCTGCGCAATACCGACATGCTGACGTTGTTCGAGCGTGTACCGACGCACTGTCAGGTGCGCATCGATGAGGCAGCATGCCCGCAGTGGGCCGCAGAACCCGATTTTCAGTAAGGAATACTCTTATGCAAGGCTCTTTGATGATGGACATCGCCGGTACCTGGCTGACCGCAGAGGATCGTCAGATGCTGCGCCAGCCGCAAGTGGGTGGCCTGATCATCTTTGCGCGCAATATCGAGTCGCCGCGCCAGGTGCGTGAGCTCTGTCAGTCTATTCGTGCGCTGCGCCCTGATCTGCTTTTGGCAGTGGATCAGGAGGGTGGCCGGGTGCAGCGTCTCCGTCAGGGCTTTCTGCGGCTGCCAGCGATACGTGCGATTGCCGACAACGATGATGCTGAGACGCTGGCCGAGCATTGTGGCTGGCTGATGGCGACCGAAGTGCTGGCGGTCGGGCTGGATCTGAGTTTCGCGCCAGTGCTGGATCTCGATCACCAGCGCAGTGCGGTGGTTGGCAGTCGGGCTTTCGAAGGCGATGCGCAGCGTGCCGCGTCTCTGGCCGGCGCTTTCATTCGTGGCATGCGCCAGGCTGGCATGGCGGCTACCGGTAAGCACTTCCCGGGGCATGGCTGGGCAGAGGCCGACTCGCATGTAGCGATTCCGCGAGACGAACGTAGCCTGGAAGCGCTTCGCGCTCGTGACATGCTGCCGTTCAAGCTGCTGGCTGGCGAGCTGGATGCG
Organism: Pseudomonas berkeleyensis; assembly: GCF_014109765.1. Lineage (NCBI taxonomy): Bacteria > Pseudomonadati > Pseudomonadota > Gammaproteobacteria > Pseudomonadales > Pseudomonadaceae > Pseudomonas > Pseudomonas berkeleyensis. The sequence goes on along the minus strand of NZ_CP059139.1, from coordinate 3,683,350 downwards.
GTGATGCCGGCACATGTCATTTATCCGCAGGTGGACGAGCAGCCCGCTGGTTTTTCACGCCGCTGGCTGCAGGAGATTCTGCGTGGTGAGCTGGGCTTCGATGGTGTTATCTTCAGTGATGACCTGTCCATGGCCGGCGCTCATGTGGCAGGTGATGCCGGGCAGCGTATCGAGGCGGCGCTGAGTGCGGGTTGCGATATGGGGCTGGTGTGCAATGACCGTGCAGCCGCCGAACTGGCCCTTGCCACTCTGCAGTGCTTGAATGTGACCGCTCCGGCGCGCTTGGCGCGCATGCGCGGTCGTGGCCATGCCTGCACCGATTATCGCCAGGTACCACGTTGGCAGCAGGCGGTGTCCGCTCTGCGTGCCGCTCAGTTGCTGGCTTGAAGCCTACCGGGGTGGGGCGGGGCGGGGCGCGTAGGGTGCGCCGTGCGCACCGATGAGTTCATCAGGTGCGCGCGGTGCAAAGATGGATCAGAGCGGGTTGATGCGGATCAGCACGCCCAGGCTGCCGTGATCGAGATAGGTGAGCGCGTTGTCCTTCAGGCGCTGGGCGACCTTCAGGTGTTCACTGGCTTCCAGTAGACCGTCGCTGCTGAAGCGGTTGATCCACAGTTCGATATCCAGATCGGTGAATCGCTCCTGTACGAAATTCAACGTGCCCTCGACCGGGTAGTGGCCAAAATGCGCCTCGCCGCTGCTGATGGCTGCGCGATTTGGATTGCTGCCCAAGGTCTGGGCCCATGCCTTGTGCAGCAGCACCTGGTAGCCATTGCTTGCATTGAGCTTGGCGGCCTCGCTGTCGAGTGTCGTGGGGCGTTCGCTGCCGGCAATCGGTAGGGCGGTGCCGGCCCAATCGTCCGGTGCAACCTTGGGAGCCAGCACTGGCTCGCCAGCCTGGCGGAACACCAGCACCTCCACCTGGTAGAGGCGTTCGGCGAAGGCGCTCGGTGCGAGCAGGCAGAGCAGCAGGGCGATCAGGTGCAGTGGGCGCATGGAGGAGTCCTTCAGGTGGTTGGGGCAAGGCGTTCGAGCAGGGCTTCCAGGGTGTTGAAGCGTTCTTCGGCGCGCTCCATCGGTACCTGGATCTTGAACACGGTAGCGCCTTCGAACTTGTAGCGCTTGGGCTGAGCTTGGATCAGCTTGATCAGGGTCAGTGGGTCGACGCAGGTCTCTGCGGCAAATTCGATACGTCCGCCCTGCGGGCCGGCGTCGACCTTGGTGATGCCAAGCTTGTCGGCCTGCAGCTTGAGCAGGGTCAGGCGCATCAGGTTCTTGGTCGGCTCCGGCAGCAGGCCGAAGCGGTCGATCATCTCCACCTGCAGTTCCTTCAGCCCTTCTTCGTCACTGGCGTTGGCGATGCGCTTGTAGAGGATCAGGCGGCTGTGCACGTCGGGCAGGTAGTCCTCGGGGATCAGCGCCGGTACACGCAGGTTGATCTCCGGGCCGCCGCCCAGCGGCTGATCCAGATTGGGCTGCTCGCCTTTCTGGATGGACTTGACCGCACGCTCGAGCATTTCCATGTACAGGGTGAAACCCACGGCCTGGATCTGCCCGCTCTGGCCGTCGCCGAGCAGTTCGCCTGCGCCGCGGATTTCCAGGTCGTGGGTGGCCAGGACGAAGCCGGCGCCGAGATCCTGGGCATTGGCGATGGCTTCCAGGCGCTTTTCAGCGTCCGGAGTCATCTGCTTGCGTGGCGGCGTCAGCAGGTAGGCGTAGGCCTGGTGGTGACTACGGCCGACGCGGCCGCGCAGCTGGTGCAGTTGGGCCAGGCCGAATTTGTCGGCGCGGTCGATGATGATGGTGTTGGCGCTCGGTACGTCGATGCCGGTCTCGATGATGGTCGAGGCCACCAGCACGTTGAAGCGCTTGTGGTAGAAGTCGCTCATCACCTGTTCGAGATCGCGCTCGCGCAGTTGCCCGTGACCGATGCCGATACGTGCTTCGGGCACCAGTTCGGCGAGGTCGGCGGCGCACTTCTCGATGGTCTTCACGTCGTTGTGCAGGTAGTACACCTGGCCGCCGCGTAGCAGTTCGCGCAGCAGGGCTTCCTTGATGGTCGGCTTGTTGGCCTCCATGACGAAGGTGCGTACCGACAGGCGCCGCGCCGGCGGCGTGGCGATGATCGACAGATCGCGCATGCCGGCCACGGCCATGTTCAGCGTGCGCGGAATCGGCGTGGCGGTCAGGGTGAGGATATCCACTTCGCTGCGCAGGGCCTTGAGCTGCTCCTTCTGGCGCACGCCGAAACGGTGTTCCTCGTCGATGATCGCCAGGCCCAGATTCTGGAACTTGACGTCATCCTGCAGCAGCTTGTGGGTGCCGATGACGATATCCACCTTGCCTTCGGCCAGTTGCTGCACGGCGTCTTCGACTTCCTTGGCACTCTTGAAACGACTCATTACCTCGACTTTCACTGGCCAATCGGCGAAGCGGTCGCGGAAGCTGTTGTAGTGCTGTTGGGCGAGCAGGGTGGTGGGCACCAGCACCGCCACCTGTTTGCCACTATGCACGGCGATAAAGGCCGCGCGCATGGCCACTTCTGTCTTGCCGAAGCCGACATCGCCGCAGACCAGGCGATCCATCGGCTTGCCGGCCAGCATATCGCTGCGTACGGCGTCGATGGCGGCCTGCTGGTCCGGGGTTTCCTCGAAGGGGAAGCCGGCGCTGAAGGTGGCGTAGTCCAGCGCCGGGTCCTGGAAGGCGAAGCCTTCGCGGGCGGCGCGGCGGGCGTAGATATCGAGCAACTCGGCGGCGACGTCGCGTACCTGTTCGGCCGCCTTGCGCTTGGCCTTCTGCCAGACTTCCGAGCCGAGCCGGTGCAGCGGCGCCAGAGCGTCATCACTGCCGGTGTAACGGGCGATCAGGTGTAGGCTGGCCACCGGCACGTACAGCTTGGCTTCGTCGGCGTACTGCAGGGCGAGGAATTCGGCAGCCTGACCGTCGAACTCCATGGTCACCAGGCCCAGGTAGCGGCCGACGCCATGGTCGATATGCACCACCGGTGCGCCTTCGCGCAGTTCGGTGAGGTTCTTGATGACGTTGTCGCCGCCGTCACGGCCTTTCTCGCGACGACGACGCTGCATCACGCGCTGGCCGAACAGCGGGCTTTCGGCGATCAGCGCCAGTTCGTCGAGCAGCAGGCCTTCGTCTAGCGGAGCGATGCAGATGCCCAGGCGCTCGCTACCGCTGATGAACGCTGGCCAGCCGTCGACTTCCTTGGGCTTGAGCTTGAGGCGGGCGAGCAGCTCCAGCAGCACTTCACGGCGGCCGGCCGATTCGGCGCAGAACAGGATTCTGCCCGGGTGCTCCTCGATAAAGCGGCGCAGCGCCGCCAGCGGTTCGCCGGCTTTGGCCTGGATCGCCAGGTCAGGCAAGGGGCGTGCGTCGAAGCGGGTATTGCCGACGCCAGGCTCGATGTCCTGCTGGTTTGCTACCACGCGCGGCCAGCTTTTCAGACGGGCGAAGCAGTCTTCCACTGGCAGGAAGATATCGGCTGGCGGCAGTAGCGGACGTTCCGGATCAACGCGGCGGTCTTCGTAACGGTTTCTGGCGTCCGTCCAGAACTGTTCGGCGGCTTTCTCGATCCCTGGCAGGGAAAACACCTGGGTGTCACTCGGCAGGTAGTCGAACAGCGTGCCGGTTTCTTCGAAAAACAGCGGCAGGTAGTACTCGATGCCCGCGGGCGTGATGCCGGAGGACAGATCCTGATAGATCGGGCAGCGGCGGAAGTCGACGTCAAAGCGCTCGCGGAAGCGCCCACGGAAATCGGTGACGGCCTTTTTCTCCAGTGGGAACTCGCGGGCCGGTAGCAGGCGGATCGATTCCACCTTGTCTATCGAGCGCTGGGTTTCCGGGTCGAAGGTGCGCAGGGTCTCGATTTCGTCATCGAACAGGTCGATACGGTAGGGCGTGTCGCTGCCCATCGGGAACAGGTCGATCAGTGCGCCGCGTACGGTGAATTCGCCGTGTTCGTAAACCGTGTCCACGTAGCGATAGCCGGCAGCTTCGAAGCGGCTGCGCATCTCCTCGACGTCGAGTTTCTGGCCGACGTCCAGCACCAGGCTGCTACCCAGCAGGAAGCGCTTGGGTGCCAGGCGGTGCAGGGCGGTGGTGATCGGCACTACAAGAATGCCGCTGGTCAGCGCCGGAAGGCGATAGAGCGCGGCGATGCGCTGGGAAATGATGTCCTGATGCGGCGAAAACACATCGTAGGGCAGGGTTTCCCAGTCGGGAAAATGCAGCACCGGCAAGTCGGGGGCGAAGAACGCCAGTTCTTCCTGCAGGCGCTCGGCGCTCTGGCTGCCTTCTGTAAGAACGAGAGTGAAGCGGCCTGCGCTGCTGGCTGCCTCGGCGATGGCCAGAGAGAGGGCTGCACCAGGCAGATTGCCCCATTGCTGCTTGCCGGCGTTGGCCGGCAAGGACGGGAGTTTGAGTACGGACTGGGTCGTTGCGGACACGGGCGGCTCAAGGTTGCTCGGACAGGGCGCCGATTGTAGCGGGGCAGGGCGATGGTGTCAGTGTCGACAGGCGCGCATTGCTCCAGGCAGCAAGCACCGTCATAATGTAGCCCCTTTTTTCAGCCCCTACATGTGGAAGGTACTGCCCGTGACTCAGAAGCCCGACCAGTGTCTCGGTGAATGGATTGATCGTGAAGCACTCGCAGAAGCGATGATTCCGCTGATTGGTCAGCTCTATCGCAACAACAATGTGGTGACCTCGATCTATGGCCGTGGCCTGATCAACCGTTCGGTCATCGACATCCTCAAGGCTCACCGTTTTGCCCGTCACCGCCTGGCTGAAGATGCCGAGCTGTCGGTGCACGACACCTTCCCCATGCTCAAGGCGATGAGCGAGCTCAAACTGGGCGCCGCCTCCGTCGACCTGGGCAAGCTGGTTGCCAAATTCAAGGCCGAAGGTGCTGGTCGCGACGTCGTCCAGTTCGTCAAGGACGAGCTGGACGAGGTGGTTGGCAAGCAGAATGGCGCTGGTCGTGAAGGCACTGACGTCGTCCTGTATGGTTTCGGCCGCATCGGTCGTCTGCTGGCGCGCATCCTGATCGAGAAGACCGGTGGTGGCGACGGCCTGCGTCTGCGTGCCGTGGTGGTGCGCAAGGGGGCCGAGAACGACCTGGTCAAGCGCGCCAGCCTGCTGCGCCGCGACTCGGTGCATGGCAAGTTCAATGGCACCATCACCATCGATGAAGAGCACAACACCATCACCGCCAATGGCAACCTGATTCAGGTCATCTACTCCAACGACCCGGCGTCCATCGACTACACCCAGTACGGCATCAAGAATGCCCTGCTGGTGGACAACACCGGCAAATGGCGTGATGCCGAAGGCCTCGGTCAGCACCTCAAGTGCCCGGGCGTCGATCGTGTGGTACTGACCGCGCCGGGCAAGGGTGCGCTGAAGAACATCGTGCACGGCATCAACCACAGCGAAATCACCGCTGAGGACAAGATCATTTCCGCTGCCTCCTGCACCACCAACGCCATCGTGCCGGTGCTCAAGGCGGTCAATGATCAGTACGGTATCGTCAACGGTCACGTCGAGACCGTTCACTCGTACACCAACGACCAGAACCTGATCGACAACTTCCACAAGGGCAGTCGTCGTGGTCGTAGCGCCGCGCTGAACATGGTCATCACCGAAACCGGCGCCGCTACCGCTGCTGCCAAGGCTCTGCCCGTGCTGAAAGGCAAGCTGACCGGTAACGCCATTCGTGTACCGACGCCGAACGTGTCGATGGCCATTCTCAATCTGAACCTGGAGAAGGCCACCACTCGCGAAGAGATCAACGAGTACCTGCGCCAAATGGCCATGCACTCGGATCTGCAGAAGCAGATCGACTTCGTCAGTTCGCAGGAAGTGGTCTCGACTGATTTCGTCGGTTCGCGTCACGCTGGTGTGGTCGATGCCGAAGCCACCATCGCCAACGATAATCGTGTCGTGCTGTACGTCTGGTACGACAACGAGTTTGGCTACAGCTGCCAGGTGGTTCGCGTGATGGAAGACATGGCTGGGGTCAACCCGCCGGCTTTCCCGCGCTGATAGCGGGTTAGCGTGAAAAGGAACGGGAGCTTCGGCTCCCGTTTTTTATTGCCTGTCGTTCTAGGTGGCCAAATTTCCCCGTCGCTGCCAGGAAAATTTAAGAAAATTTTTCAGGATTTTTTATCGCTCTTTGTAGGGGCGGCGACCTCTCTTTACGCCTCTGCGTCATAACGCCGCATCCCGCGTGGTGGCTGGTTTTGGGGGAGTTGGCAGGGGGCAATCTCGTATCCGAACGTGACCGGCTGGACACGTCCTGACAGATGCAAGACTGTTGCCATCTGTTACCAAATGGTCAAAAAAAACAAGCGCTTGGGTGGTCAGGGTGGGGGGGGATATTTATAATCGGGCGGATTTCTTACCCGGTTTCGGTCTTGCTGTCCATGTCACCCAAAGGGCTGACGTGGTTCATTGCTTTGGGTCTTCCGACCCTCCGTCACCTAATTAAAATTTTTATAAATCAAGTGGTTAGGCAACCCTATGATCAAGATTAAGCATGGGCTCGATTTGCCCATAAAGGGAGGGCCAGCACAGCACATAGATGCTGCCAGGCCAATCCGGAGCGTGGCCGTCCTAGGCCCCGATTATCACGGTATGAAGCCAACCATGGAGGTGCAGGTCGGGGATCGGGTCAAGCTGGGACAGGTGCTATTCAGCGACAAGAAGACCCCTGGCGTTCACTTCACGTCGCCAGCAGCTGGTGTGGTCAGCGCCATTCACCGTGGTGAGCGTCGCGTATTGCAGTCGGTGGTTATCGACGTAGAAGGCGACGAGCAGATTACCTTCGCTCAGTATCCGGCCGAGCAACTGGCCAGCCTGACTCAGGAGCAGGTACGTGAGAACCTGCTGCAATCCGGCCTATGGACTGCACTGCGTACTCGCCCCTTCAGCAAGGTTCCGGCCCCCGAAGCCCAACCGAGTTCGATCTTCGTCACTGCCGTCGATACCCATCCGCTGGCTGCCGATCCGCAAGTCGTGATCACCGAGCAGGCCGCTGATTTCGAGAACGGCCTCAAGGTTCTGACCCGTCTGGCCAAGGTCTTCCTGTGCAAGGCCGAAGGTGTGAGTCTGCCGGGTGAGACGTTGACCGATGTGCGCAGCGAAAGCTTCTCTGGCCCGCATCCGGCCGGTCTGCCGGGTACTCACATTCACTTCCTTGACCCGGTCAGCGCGAGCAAGAGCGTCTGGCACATCGGTTATCAGGACGTGATCGCCATCGGCAAGCTGTTCACCACTGGGCAACTGTGGGTCGAGCGCGTCGTGGCGCTGGCCGGCCCCGTGGTGGAGCAGCCGCGTCTGCTGCGTACCCGTCTGGGCGCCAGTCTGGACGAACTGGCTGCTGGTCAGCTCAAGCCCGGCCACAACCGGGTCATTTCCGGTTCCGTATTCGGCGGTCGTACCGCTCGTGGGCCGTTCGCTTTCCTGGGGCGTTACCACAATCAGGTTTCTTGCCTGGGCGAAGGTCGTGACCGCGAAATGCTGCACTACCTGCGTGCCGGGGTGAACAAGCACTCGGTGCTCAACATCTTCGTGTCGAAGGTAATGGGCGGCAAGCTGTTCGACTTCACCACCACCACCAATGGCAGCCCGCGCGCCATGGTGCCGGTCGGCAACTATGAAGAAGTCATGCCGCTGGACATCCTGGCAACCCAACTGCTGCGCTCGCTGATCGTCGGTGATACCGAGATGGCTCAGCAACTCGGTTGCCTGGAGCTGGACGAGGAAGATCTGGCGCTGTGCACCTACGTGTGTGCCGGCAAGTATGAATACGGCCCGATCCTGCGCGACAACCTGGCCCACATCGAGAAGGAGGGTTGAGCATGGGTGTGCGTGAATTCCTCGACAAGATCGAGCACAACTTCGAGAAGGGCGGCAAGTACGAGAAGTGGTATGCCTTGTACGAAGCTGTGGACACTTTCTTCTATCGTCCTGGCAGCGTGACTCGCACCACCGCTCACGTGCGTGATGGTATCGACCTCAAGCGCATGATGATCACCGTCTGGGCTTGCACCTTCCCGGCCATGTTCTTCGGCATGTGGAACATCGGCTACCAGGCCAACCTGGTCTATGCGCAGAGCCCGGATCTGCTGGCTGCGCAGGAGGGCTGGCGCTTCGGCCTGATCGGCGCGCTGGGCGGTTTCGACCCGAGCAGCCTATGGGACAACTTCATCCAGGGTGCTGCGTACTTCCTGCCCATCTATCTGACGGCCTTCATCGTCGGTGGCTTCTGGGAAGTGCTGTTCGCTTCGATTCGCAAGCATGAGGTCAACGAAGGTTTCTTCGTCACCTCCGTGCTGTTCGCTCTGATCCTGCCACCGAGCATTCCACTCTGGCAGGTGGCCATGGGCATCAGCTTCGGTGTGGTGATCGGCAAGGAAATCTTCGGGGGTACCGGCAAGAACTTCCTCAACCCGGCACTGGTTGGTCGCGCCTTCCTGTTCTTCGCCTACCCGGCGCAGATTTCCGGTGAGGAAGTCTGGACCTCGGTAGACGGCTTCGCCGGAGCGACTGCACTGAACACCGCTGCAGCGTCCGGCATTCAGGGCGTGATCGAAGGTGGCCTGACCTGGACCCAAGCGTTCATTGGTCTGATGCCTGGCTCGATCGGCGAGACCAGCACCGCCGCCATCCTGCTCGGTGGTGCGTTCCTGCTGCTGACCAAGATCGCCTCGTGGCGCATTGTCAGCGGCGTGATGATCGGCATGATCGCCACCGCCACGCTGTTCAACGTCATCGGTTCGGAAACCAATTCGCTGTTCGCCATGCCTTGGTATTGGCACCTGGTCACCGGCGGCTTCGCCTTCGGCATGATCTTCATGGCCACCGACCCTGTGTCGGCTTCCATGACCAATACCGGCAAGTGGATCTTCGGCATCGTCATCGGCCTGCTGGTCACCGTGATTCGTGTGGTCAACCCGGCCTTCCCGGAAGGCATGATGCTGGCGATCCTGTTCGGCAACCTGTGTGCGCCCCTGATCGACCACTACGTGGTACGGGCCAACGTCAAGCGGAGGCTGGCACGTAATGTCTAAAATCAAAGAAACTCCTGTCCGCACCCTGGTGGTGGCGCTGGTCATGTGCCTGGTGTGCTCGATCGCCGTATCGGCTGCCGCACTGATCTTGCGTCCGGCCCAGCAGGAAAACGCGTTGGTCGATCGCCAGCGCGCGGTGCTGGAAATCGCCGGGCTGTGGCAGCCTGGCATGTCCAACGACGAGATTCGTGAGGTCTTCAGCGCCAAGGTCACCCCGCGTCTGGTCGACATGCGCAGCGGCCAGTTCAGCGATGCGCATGATCCGCACACCTTCGATCAGAACAAGGCCTCCAAGGAGCCGGGGCTGTCCAGCACCATTCCGGCCGCTCGCGATATCGCCTCGATCCGTCGTCTGGAGCACTACGCGGTGGTCTACGTGATCGAGCACGATGGCCAGATGGATCGCCTGATCCTGCCGGTGCGTGGCTATGGCCTGTGGTCGACCATGTACGGTTTTGTCGCACTGCAGCCGGATCTCGATACCGTCGCCGGCCTGGGTTTCTACCAGCATGGTGAAACACCCGGTCTTGGTGGTGAGATCGACAACCCCAATTGGCAAGCCAAGTGGGTCGGCAAGAAGGTCTACGACGACGGTGAGGCCGCTCTGCGCGTGATCAAGGGCAGCGTCAACCCGGAAAACCCGCAGGCTGACTACCAGGTCGACGCCATCGCAGGCGCGACCCTCACCGGCAACGGCGTCACTCACATGATTCAGTTCTGGCTTGGCGAGGACGGCTTTGGCCCGTTCCTCAAGAAGCTGGCCGCAGGGGAGGCTTGATCCATGTCCAAACCCACCATGAAAGAACTGTTGCTCGATCCGATTCTGAACAAGAACCCGATCGGCCTGCAGATTCTCGGCATCTGCTCGGCGCTGGCGGTTACCTCCAGCCTGAGCACGGCGCTGGTACTGTCCATCGCCCTGACCTTGGTCACCGGCTTCTCCGGTTTCTTCATCTCTCTGGTGCGTAGCCAGATTCCCGGCTCCATCCGCATGATCGCCCAGGTGGTGATCATCGCGTCGCTGGTGATCGTGGTCGACCAGTTCCTCAAGGCCTATGCCTACAGCCTGAGTCAGCGGCTGTCGGTGTTCGTCGGTCTGATCATCACCAACTGCATCGTGATGGGCCGGGCCGAAGCCTTCGCCATGTCCAACCCGCCGGTCGCCTCGTTCGTCGACGGTATCGGTAACGGCCTGGGCTACAGCGCCATGCTGATCGCTCTGGGTGTGGTGCGTGAACTGTTCGGTGCGGGCTCGCTGCTCGGCTATCAGATTCTGGAAACCGTCAACAACGGTGGCTGGTATCAACCCAACGGCCTGCTGCTGCTGCCGCCGTCGGCGTTCTTCCTGATCGGCCTGTTCATCTGGGCCCTGCGTAGCTACAAGACCGAGCAAGTGGAAAAGGTCGAGTACCGCATGGCGCCGCAGGTCAAGAATGAGGAGGCCTATTAATGGAACACTACATCAGCCTGTTCGTCCGTGCGGTGTTCATCGAGAACATGGCACTGGCGTTCTTCCTCGGCATGTGTACCTTCCTGGCGATTTCCAAGAAGGTCGAAACCTCCCTGATGCTGGGTCTGACGGTGATCGTGGTGATGATCATCACCGTGCCGCTGAACAACCTGCTCTATGTCTACCTGCTCAAGGAAGGCGCGTTGAGCTGGGCCGGCATGCCGGACACCGACCTGAGCTTCCTCGGCCTGATCTGCTACATCGGCCTGATCGCCGCGGTGGTGCAGATCATGGAAATGGTGCTCGACAAGTACCTGCCGGCGCTCTACAACGCGCTGGGTATCTTCCTGCCGCTGATCACCGTGCACTGCGCCATCTTCGGCGGCACGCTGTTCATGGTCGAGCGTGATTACAACTTCACCGAGAGCGTGGTCTACGGCGCCGGTGCCGGCGTCTCCTGGGCCCTGGCGATCATCCTGCTTGCCGCCATCCGCGAGAAGCTCAAGTACAGCGATCCGCCCGCCGGGCTGCGTGGCCTGGGCCTGACCTTCATCACCGTCGGCCTGATGTCGCTGGGCTTCATGTCGTTCTCCGGCGTACAGCTGTAAGGGGTTACTAATGGCTTTCGAGATTCTAGTGGCAGTCGCCATGTTCACCGGGGTCATCGTCGCCCTGGTGGCGGTGATCCTCATGGCTCGTGCGCGCCTGGTTTCCAGCGGCGACGTGAACATCGAGATCAATGGTGAGCGCACCATTACCGTTCCGGCTGGCGGCAAGCTGCTGCAGACCCTGGCCGAGAACGACATCTTCCTGTCTTCCGCCTGTGGCGGTGGCGGCACCTGCGCGCAGTGCAAGTGCATCGTCGAGAGCGGTGGCGGCGAGATGCTGTCCACCGAGGAGTCGCACTTCAACAAGCGCGAGGCTCGTGAGGGCTGGCGCCTGTCCTGCCAGACTCCGGTCAAGCAGGACATGAAGATCGAGGTTCCGGAAGAAGTCTTCGGTGTGAAAAAGTGGGAATGCACCGTCGAGTCCAACCCGAACGTCGCGACCTTCATCAAGGAGCTGACGCTCAAGCTGCCGGAAGGCGAGAACGTCGATTTCCGCGCCGGTGGTTACGTGCAGCTGGAGTGCCCGCCGCACACCGTGCACTACAAGGACTTCGACGTGCAGGAGGAGTATCGTGGCGACTGGGACAAGTTCAACCAGTGGAAGTACGTCTCCAAGGTCGACGAGACCGTGATCCGCGCCTACTCCATGGCCAACTATCCGGAAGAGCGCGGTCTGGTGAAGTTCAACATCCGTATCGCGTCGCCGCCTCCGGGTAAGGATCACTTGCCGCCAGGCAAGATGTCGTCCTGGGTGTTCAATCTCAAGCCGGGCGACAAGGTCACCGTGTACGGGCCGTTCGGTGAGTTCTTCGCCAAGGACACCGATGCCGAGATGGTCTTCATCGGCGGTGGTGCCGGCATGGCGCCGATGCGTTCGCACATCTTCGACCAGCTCAAGCGCCTGAACTCCAAGCGCAAGATCAGCTTCTGGTACGGCGCGCGCTCCATGCGCGAGGCGTTCTACGTCGAAGAGTACGACCAACTGCAGGCCGAGAACGAAAACTTCAAGTGGCACCTGGCGTTGTCCGATCCGCAGCCCGAAGACAACTGGACCGGCTACACCGGCTTCATCCATAACGTGCTGTACGAAAACTACCTCAAGGACCACCCGGCCCCCGAGGATTGCGAGTTCTACATGTGCGGCCCGCCCATGATGAACGCCGCCGTGATCAAGATGCTGGTGGATCTGGGCGTCGAGCGTGACAACATCCTGCTCGACGACTTCGGCGGCTGATATGGCCCTGCGCATCATCAAGCCCGTCATCGCTGCCGCATTAGCGGCAGCCCTGACGGGCTGCTTGTTTTCCGACACCCTGGAAAGTTTTGGCGGCCCGACCATGGGCAGCACCTACACGGTGAAGTACGTGCGCAGTTCCGGTGTGCCGCAACCCCATGAGCTGCAGCTCGAGGTGGAAGCGTTTCTCGCCGAGCTGGACGGGCAGATGTCCACCTACCGCAAGGATTCCGACATCGAGCGCTTCAACGATGCGCCGGCCGGAACCTGCCAGACCATGCCCGAACCCGTGTTGATGCTGGTGCGTTATGGCAAGGAGCTGTCGCAGATCAGTGACGGAGCCTTCGACCTGACCCTGGAGCCGCTGCTCAACCTGTGGGGCTTCGGGCCCAAAGGGCAGGGTGAGCGCGTGCCGAGTGCCGAAGCTCTGGCCGAAGTTCGTCAGCGCGTAGGGCACGAGCATCTGCGTATCGACGGACAGCAACTGTGCAAGGACGCGGCCGTGGAGGTGGATTTCAATGCCATCGCCGCCGGCTATGCCGTCGACAGCATTGGTGAACTGCTCCACCGCAAAGGTGTCCGCAGTTATATGGTCGAGGCTACCGGTGAGCTCAAGGCCGTGGGGCGCAAGCCCGATGGTTCGCCCTGGCGAATCGCGCTGGAAGAGCCGCGTGACGATCAGCGTGTGGCGCAGCGGATCATCGAGCTGGACGGTTACGGGGTTTCCACTTCCGGTGACTACCGCAACTACTTCGAGGAGAACGGTCAGCGCTACTCGCACACGCTCGATCCGTCGAGCGGGGCGCCGATCAATCACCGTCTGGCGGCTGTCACCGTCATCGTTCCGTCGGCGCTGCATGCCGATGGGTTGTCTACCGTATTAATGGTGCTTGGCCCGGATCGTGGCTATGCATTCGCCGAACGTGAGCAGATTGCCGCCTTCTTCATCACCCGTGAGAACGAAGGTTTCAGCACCCGCAGCACGCCGGCATTCGATGCGCTTTTCGGGGCGCAAGGAGAGAAACCATGACCTGGTTACTGGTATTCGTCATCATGCTGATGGTCGTACTTGGCATGGCCGTCGGCGTGCTCATGGGGCGCAAACCGATTGCCGGTTCCTGCGGCGGTATCGCCAACCTGGGGATCGAGAAGGAATGCTCCATCTGCGGCGGTGATCGCACCAAGTGCGAAGAAGCCAACGCCGAGGACGAGGCTGACAGCAGCCTGGCCTACGACGCGACCAAACGATAATGGCAGGACAGCGCGCAGATGAGTCATGCTGCGCGTTCCGATTCCTGTGGCTCGCCAATCAGGGCGGCCACTCTGGGTACCATGCTGAGCGATTGCGAAGATTTCCCCCGGAAGTTTTTGCCAGCCGTCATGCGGCCCGCGATAATCGATGCCCATCAATGGCCTGGCGCATGCCGGCGGTTGGTGCTGGGGCGCAACAATTTGAGGAGTGCTAGATGGCGGTCTACAACTATGACGTAGTGGTGCTGGGCTCCGGCCCTGCGGGCGAGGGCGCGGCGATGAACGCGGCCAAGGCCGGGCGCAAGGTGGCGGTGGTGGACAATCGTCCCCTGGTCGGCGGCAATTGCACCCACCTTGGCACCATTCCCTCCAAGGCGCTGCGTCACTCGGTGCGGCAGATCATGCAATTCAACACCAATCCGATGTTTCGCCAGATCGGCGAGCCGCGCTGGTTCTCCTTCCCTGACGTGCTCAAAAGCGCCGAGAAAGTGATCGCCAAGCAGGTCACCTCGCGTACCGGTTACTACGCGCGCAACCGCATCGATACCTATTTCGGTACGGCCAGCTTTTCCGACGAGCACACCGTCGAAGTGGTCTGCCTCAACGGTGCGGTCGAGAAACTGGTCGCCAAGAACGTCGTCATCGCCACCGGCTCGCGTCCGTATCGCCCGGCGGATGTCGACTTCCGCCATCCGCGTATCTATGACAGCGACACCATTCTCAGCATCGGCCACACGCCGCGCCGTCTGATCATCTACGGAGCGGGTGTCATCGGTTGCGAGTACGCCTCGATCTTCAGTGGTCTGGGTGTGCTGGTGGATCTGATCGACAACCGCGACCAGTTGTTGAGCTTCCTCGACTCGGAAATTTCCGATGCGCTGAGTTATCACCTGCGTAACAACAACGTGCTGATTCGTCACAACGAAGAGTACGAGCGCATCGAAGGCCTTGAGAACGGGGTCATCCTGCACCTCAAGTCGGGCAAGAAGATCAAGGCCGATGCGCTGCTGTGGTGTAACGGGCGTACTGGCAACACTGACCTGCTGGGCCTGGAGAACATCGGTATCAAGGTCAACAGCCGTGGCCAGATCCAGGTCGACGAGCACTACCGTACCGAAGTCGGCAACATCTACGCTGCCGGTGACGTGATCGGTTGGCCGAGCCTGGCCAGCGCAGCCTCCGACCAGGGCCGTTCGGCTGCCGGCAGCATCGTCGACAACGGCAGCTGGCGTTTCGTCAATGATGTGCCTACCGGCATCTACACCATTCCGGAGATCAGCTCCATTGGCAAAACCGAGCGTGAGCTGACTCAGGCCAAGGTGCCTTACGAAGTGGGCAAGGCCTTCTTCAAGGGCATGGCGCGGGCACAGATTTCCCACGAACCGGTGGGCATGCTGAAGATCCTGTTCCACCGTGAAACTCTGGAAGTGTTGGGCGTGCACTGCTTCGGTTACCAGGCTTCGGAGATCGTCCACATCGGTCAGGCGATCATGAACCAGAAGGGTGAAGCCAACACCATCAAGTACTTCATCAACACCACCTTCAACTACCCGACCATGGCGGAAGCCTATCGAGTGGCGGCGTTCGACGGCCTCAACCGGCTTTTTTGAGCGGCTCCGGCCGGCGGCCTGAGCCGGTCGGGGAGACAGGCTGGGTGGTAGCTTCCGAATGGCGCTGGCCGAATCGGGAGAGCTTCTAGCGTCTCAGGCGGCAGCAAAGAAAAACCGGCTCTTGGGCCGGTTTTTTCATTCTTGTGGGCGGGTATCCCCCGATTACCTAATGCTGATCGGATAAGGCTTGAGGTCTGGCGCGGATGGCTTTTGTAGGGTGCGCTGTGCGCACGGCGCACCCTACCCGGACATGTCTCGGCTTTTAACCGCGCAGCGTCTGCACCGCCAGGCCGGGGAAGTCGGTAATGATGCTATCGACGCCGAAATCGGCCAGGCGGCGCATCAGCGCTGGCTCGTTGACCGTCCACACTGACACGTGCAATCCCTGTTTCTGCGCCTTGAGCAATCGCTCCGGGGTGCACAGCGTCCAGTTCAGCGCCAACAGATGGCAGCCGTAATGGGCGGCGACCTTCAGTGGATCGAGCCAGGCATATTCCGCTACCAGGCCCAGTTGCAGGTGGGGTGTCAGTTCGCGTGCGGCCTTGAGCACGGCACGTGAGCTGGAGGTGATGGTGATGCGATCCTTCAGACCATGGCGCTCGACCAGCTCGGCGATGGCCAGCACGGTGCGGGCGGCGCGGATCTTCGAGGCACTCTTGACCTCCAGTTGCCAGTGTTCGAAGCGGCACTGCTCGAACAATTCATCCAGGCGCGGAATCGGGCAGGGGCGAACCCAGCCAGGGCCACTTTTGCGTGCGTCGTAGCGCACCAGGTCGGCTGCGTCATGTTCGACCACCTTGCCGCGTAGCCCGGTGGTGCGCTTGAGCGTGGGGTCGTGGATGACCATCAGCTCGCCGTCGCGTGACAGGTGCAGATCCAGTTCGCAGCGGTCGACACCATGCTCCAGGCAGCGCTGGAAGCTGGCCAGGGTATTTTCCGGGGCTTCGCCCTTGGCGCCGCGATGGCCGTAGATAAGAGTCACTGTTGCTCCTTGGCGGGGTCGAGGTGACGCGCGCGGTGATGGCGCACGCTGTTGATCACGTGATCGTATTCGAAGTAGACGCTGAATTCGCGGTAGTCCCAGCGAGTGATCGGTGGCTGGCCGACAGGCGCATGTTCCTCGTCAGCCAGGCCGAAGCGCTCCAGCACCGAGCGTTTGGACTCGCCCTTGTGCGGCAGGTTGCGCTCGTCGAGATCCGCCCCCTGGCTGCCCACCGGAATGGTCAGGGTTTCAGCGAGCAGGACGGTGGGGGCGAGCAGGGCAAGCAGAAGAACGAAGCGGTGCATGATGGGGCTCCTGAACAGCGATCACTCACGGGCCTGGCGACGCTCCAGTGCCTGTCTCTGCAGGATATGCCGAGCAAGCAGTTGACGCTGTGAGTCGGTCAACGCTTCGAACTCCGTGCCGATTTCATATTGGCCGTCGGCGCGCTGGCTGCAGTGCACCACCCGGGCACGCAGCAGAAGGCCGAGCGCCTGCGGCATCAGCACCATCTTGATCGCCAGGTGACTGTATTCGGGTACGGGCTGGGCATTGTTGAAACTGATGCCGCCTTCGGACAGCGACACCTTGCGCGGCAAGCCAATATCGCGCAGCAAGCTCTGCGCCACGGCCTGGCCAAGCAGATCGATGCGCTTGTTGATCACTTTCAGGTAATTGGCCAGGGTGCGATCGCGTTCGCTGATATGCCGCAGCAGGTGCTGTGACTCGAAGTCCATCAGATGCAGGTCGCTAAGCAGATTGAACAGCGGCGAGGCATCGTGAAGCACGTCACTGGAGTGGGCCGCTGCGCCAGAGAGCAGGGTGAATTCCAGTGCGATCGTATCCTCGATACGATAGTATTCGCGGCGATCATCTACATCGTATGTCGACATGGCGAACCCATGGCAGCGGTGGTGGTCAGAGAACTCGTTGACGATCCGGCACGTAGCGGGCTCGTACTGGTTCTGAGTGTAAGGCCGCTCGCCAGGGCCCGCCACAAGGACGTTCCTTTTTCCCCTGACCCTTCCCGACATGTTCAGACCTCTGTTCGTATACATCGGTACGCGTTACACGCGCGCAAAAAGACGAAGCCACTTCGTTTCCTTCATTTCCCTGACCTCCATGCTCGGCCTCACCCTGGGGGTGATGGTGATGATCCTGGTGTTGTCGGTGATGAACGGCTTCGACCATGAAATGCGGACCCGCGTACTGGGGATGATTCCGCATGCCACGGTCGAGTCGCCAACGCCGGTGAAGGACTGGCAGGCGCTGGCACGCCAGGTCGAGCAGCATGCGCGGGTCGAGGCCGTGGCGCCGTTCACCCAGATGCAAGGCCTGCTCACGCATGAGGGCAAGGTGCAGAAGGTGCTGATCAACGCCATCGATCCCGAGCAGGAGCGCAAGGTGTCGATCATCGACGGCTTCTTCCAGCAGGGCAGCCTGGATACGCTGCAGGCCGGCGAATTCGCCATGATCATCGGCGACAAGGCTGCGGCCAAGCTGGGCCTCAAGCTCGGTGACAAGGTCACCTTCGTCGCCCCCGAGGTCACCGTGACCCCGGCGGGCATGTTCCCACGCCTGAAGCGTTTCACCGTCACCGGTATCTTCCATGTCGGCGCCGGCGAGATCGACGGTGCCCTGGCCTTGGCCAACATCAGCGACCTGGCGCGCCTGCAACGCTGGCAGCCGGATCAGGTGCAGGGCCTGCGGTTGAAGTTCGACGACCTGTTCCAGGCACCGCGCGCGGCCTGGGAGATCGCCCAGAGTCTCGACGGCGACTTCTATGCCCGAGACTGGACGCGCACTCACGGCAATCTGTACCAGGCCATCCGCATGGAAAAGACCATGATCGGCCTGTTGCTGCTGCTGATCGTCGCGGTGGCCGCGTTCAACATCATTTCCACGCTGGTGATGGTGGTGGCCGACAAGAAAGCCGACATCGCCATCCTGCGTACCCTGGGCGCCACGCCGCGACAGATCATGGCCATCTTCATGGTGCAGGGCACGGTGATCGGCGTGGTCGGCACCCTGATCGGCGCCGTGCTCGGTATTCTCGCGGCGCTCAACATCAGCAGCCTGATCGCCGCTATCGAACGTCTGCTGGGCATCAAATTTCTCAATGCCGATGTCTACTTCATCGACTACCTGCCCTCGCAACTGCAGACCTCCGATGTGGTTACCGTCTGCGCGGCGGCGTTGCTGCTGAGCTTCTTCGCCACCCTGTATCCTGCCTGGCGTGCTGCGCGTACCCAGCCGGCCGAGGCCCTGCGTTATGAGTGATCTGATGAACGACCAAGCCAAGAATCCGCGCAACGCCGTCCTGAGCTGCCGTAACCTGGGCAAGCGCTACGAAGAGGGCCCCGAGTCCGTGGTGGTGCTCGATGGGCTCGAGCTGGAGCTGTTTCCCGGCGAGCGCGTGGCCATCGTCGGCAGTTCCGGTTCCGGTAAAAGTACGCTGCTCAACATGCTCGGTGGCCTGGATACGCCGAGCGAAGGCAGCGTATGGCTGGCGGGCGAGCAATTGTCGGCGCTCAGCGAAACCGCGCGTGGCCTGTTGCGCAACCGCGCACTGGGCTTCGTCTATCAGTTCCACCACCTGCTGGCCGAGTTCACCGCGCTGGAAAACGCCTGCATGCCGCTGCTGATCGGCAAGACGCCAATTGCCGAGGCCCGCCAGCGTGCGACCGCGCTGCTTGAGCGAGTCGGGCTGGGGCATCGCTTGCATCACAAGCCCTCCGAGTTGTCCGGTGGCGAGCGTCAGCGTGTGGCTATCGCCCGTGCCCTGGTCAATCGTCCGGGGCTGGTGCTGCTCGATGAGCCCACCGGCAACCTTGACCAACATACCGCCGAAGGTATTCAGGAACTGATGCGCGAGCTCAGCCGCGATTCCAATACCGCGTTCCTGGTGGTGACCCACGACATGCAGCTGGCGCGGCAGATGGATCGCGTGCTGAGCCTGCAGGACGGCAAGCTGGTGAGCCTCTGATGTTCCGCCCGCTGAGCCTGTTCATCGGCACCCGCTACACGCGGGCCAAGCGCCGCAACCACTTCATTTCCTTCATCTCGCTGACTTCGATGATCGGCCTGGCACTCGGCGTGCTGGCGATGATCGTGGTGCTGTCGGTGATGAATGGTTTTCAGAAGGAAATGAGCTCGCGCATTCTCGGCATGGTGCCGCACGCCATGCTCTATGGCGCCGAACCGGTCGCTGACTGGCGCGCGCTGGCTGACAAGGCCATGAGCAACCCGCAGGTGCAGGCTGCCGCGCCCTATGCCGAACTCGAAGGCATGCTGTCGCATCGCGGGCTGATGCAACCGATCCAGATTCATGGCATCGACCCGGCCGAAGAGGCCAAGGTGTCGATTCTGCCCGACCATATCCGCCAGGGCAGCCTGAGCAATCTGCAGCCTGGTGAGTTCGGCGTGGTCATCGGCGATATCACCGCGCGGCGCTTCGGCCTGCAGGTGGGTGACAAGTTGACCCTGATCATTCCCGAGCTGAGCAATGCTCCCGGTGGCGTTACCCCGCGCATGCAACGCCTGAACGTGGCGGCAGTGTTCAAGGTCGGTGCCGAGCTGGACAGCTCGCTGGCGCTGATTAACGTCGCTGACGCCGCCGCCATGCAGCGCCTGCCGGAAGGCACGGTGCCGGGCATCCGTCTGGCGCTGAAGGATCTGTACCAGGCGCCGCAGGTGTCCAAGGCGCTGGTCGCGTCACTGGGGGATGGTTACCGCGCCGATGATTGGACGCACACCCAGGGCAGCCTGTTCAGCGCGATGAAGATGGAAAAGACCATGATCGGCCTGCTGCTGCTGCTGATCGTCGCCGTCGCTGCATTCAACATCATCGCCACGCTGATCATGGTGGTGGCCGACAAGGGCGGCGATATCGCCATCCTGCGCACCCTCGGCGCCACGCCGCGGCAGATCATGGCGATCTTCATGGTGCAGGGCAGCGTGATCGGCGTGGTCGGTACGCTGATCGGCACCGTGCTCGGTGTGCTCGCCGCGCTCAATGTCAGTGCCCTGGTGGCCTGGCTGGAGTCTTTCGCCGGGCAGCAAGTGCTCAGCTCCGATGTCTACTTCATCAGCAGTCTGCCGTCTGATCTGCAATGGCTCGATGTGGCGCTGATCTGCTCAGCGGCGCTGATCCTGAGTTTCCTGGCGACGGTCTACCCGTCCTGGCGCGCCGCGCAGGTGCAGCCAGCCGAGGCGCTGCGCTACGAATAGCGGTTAGCTCGGATTTTATCCGGGCTACACTTCTGTTCGTCGGGCCAGATCGGCCCATGTGCAGGGAGCACATCAATGCGCGCAGGGATGCTGGCGCTGGCCTTGGGCTTATTGTCACTTCGATTTTTGCCGGCATTGCCGCCAGCCTGGTTGTTGCTCGTTTGTGCAGCGCTGGGCCTCGCACTGTTGGCCTCTCGCCTCTACCTAATCGGTTTTTTCCTGCTGGGCATGGTCTGGGCCTGTACCTCGGCGCAGTGGGCGCTGGATGATCGCCTGGTGCCAGCGTTCGATGGCCGCACCTTATGGTTGGAGGGGCAGGTGGTCGGGTTGCCAGCAGTCGCCAATGACGTGGTGCGTTTTCAGCTCGAAGATGCGTTGTCACGTCGCGGCGAGCTGCCGCAACTGATCCGCCTGTCCTGGCGTAATGGGCCGGAGATCCGCGGTGGGGAGCGTTGGCGTCTGGCGGTCAGTCTCCGTCAACCCCATGGTCTGGTTAATCCGCAGGCATTCGATTATGAGGCCTGGTTGCTGGCGCAGCGCATCGGTGCCACCGGTACGGTCAAGGCCGGGCAGCGCCTGAGCGAGGCGGGTGGGCTGGGGGCCTGGCGTGATCAGGTGCGTCAGCATCTGCTCGAGGTGGAGGCCTTCGGCCGCGCCGGCGGTCTTGCCGCGCTGGTGCTGGGTGACGGCTCGGGCCTGAGCACCGCCGACTGGCGCCTGTTGCAGCATACCGGCACGGTGCATCTGATGGTCATTTCCGGTCAGCACATCACCATGCTGGCCGGTCTGCTCTATGGTCTGGTAGCAGGCCTGGCCCGCCTGGGCTTGTGGCCGCGACGTTGGCCCTGGTTGCCCTGTGCCTGCGTGTTGGCATTGAGTGGGGCCCTGGCCTACGGACTGATGGCTGGTTTCGAGGTGCCGGTGCGGCGTGCTTGCGTGATGATCGCGCTGGTGCTGCTGTGGCGTTTGCGCTTCCGTCATCTGGGGGCTTGGTGGCCATTGCTGCTGGCGTTGGTGGTGGTGCTGCTGGCCGAGCCACTGGCGGTGTTGCAGCCGGGCTTCTGGTTGTCGTTCGCTGCGGTTGCCGTGCTGATAGTGGTCTTCGCGGGGCGCCTGGGTAGTTGGAGTGCCTGGCGTAGTCTGGGGCGAGCGCAATGGACAATGGCTTTCGGCCTGTTGCCAGCGATGTTGGCGTTGGGATTGCCGGTCAGCGCCAGCGGGCCGTTGGCCAATCTGATTGCCGTGCCCTGGGTGGGTGTACTGGTTGTGCCGCTGGCCTTGCTGGGAACACTGCTGCTGCCCATTCCCTGGTTGGGTGAAGGGTTGCTGACGCTGGCGGGCGGGTTGTTGGCGCTGCTGTTTCTCGTGCTGGGGCAGATCGCGTCGTGGTTGCCAGCCTGGCTGCCGTCGAGTGTGCCCTGGTGGGCGTTGCTGCTGGCGGTGTTGGGAGCAGCCTTGTTGCTGCTGCCATCGGGCGTGCCGTTGCGTCTGCCCGGGTTGTTTCTATTGCTGCCGGCACTGCTCGTGCAGAGCAAGCCTGTGCCGCATGGGTTGGCGCAGGTATGGGTATTCGATGTGGGGCAGGGCCTGTCGGTGCTGGTGCGTACCCGTGAGCACGCGCTGCTCTACGATGCTGGGCCGAGTTTCGGTGACTTCGACATGGGCGAGCGAGTGGTCTTGCCGTCGTTGCGTGCGCTCGATGTGCGGCGCCTGGATTTGCTGCTGCTCAGTCACGCTGACAACGATCATGCTGGCGGGGCCAGTGCCATCGTTCATGGCTTGCCCGTTGCCCTTGTGCGCAGTGGCGAGGTGGAGCGCCTGACGCTTGAACTGCAGGCCGAACCCTGTACCGCTCAGCGCTGGCAGTGGGATGACGTCGAGTTTCAGCTGTGGCGCTGGGCTGAGGGCGGGCCGGGTAACCCGAGTTCCTGCGTCCTGCGGGTCAGTGCCCGGGGTGAGAGCCTGCTGCTGACTGGCGACATCGACAATCGCACCGAGCGGGCATTGCTGGGCAGTGAGCTGCCAGCCCAGGCTGAATGGTTGCTGGTGCCGCACCACGGTAGTCGCAGCTCATCGAGCCCGGGCTTTCTCAACGCTGTCGCGCCGCATGGCGGGCTGTTGTCGCGTGGTCGGCACAACAGCTTCGGTCATCCCCACCCTCAGGTGGTGGCGCGTTATATCGCGCGTGACGTGGTGTTGCACGATACCGCTGAGCAGGGGGCTCTGATGCTATGGCTGGGCACTTATGGAGAGGTCAGCGGCTTGCGTGAGCAAAGGCGCTTCTGGCGGGAAAAATGAGAACCGCAGCGGTGCGTCAGGAAGGGGCTGTGCTAGAGTGGCGCCACTTTTTCGAGGGGGAATCTATACCGTGTGGGAACTGGTCAAGTCCGGCGGCTGGGTTATGCTGCCGATCATTCTCTGCTCCATCGCTGCTGCCGGCATCATTGCCGAGCGCCTGTGGACCCTGCGTCCTTCCCGTGTCGCCCCGGCCAACCTGCTGGCCCAGGTATGGCAGTGGATCAAGGACAAGAAGCTGAACAACCAGAAGCTCAAGGAACTGCGTGGGCATTCGCCGCTCGGCCAGATCCTCGCTGCCGGCCTGGCCAACTCCAAGCATGGTCGCGAGGTCATGAAGGAATGCATCGAAGAGGCCGCCGCTCGTGTCATTCATGATCTTGAACGCTACCTCAATGCCCTCGGCACCATTGCCGGTATTGCGCCGCTGCTCGGCTTGCTCGGCACCGTGCTGGCGATGATCGATATTTTCGGCGCCTTCATGGGCACGACCGGTGGTGCCAATACCCAGATGCTCGCCGGCGGTATCGCCAAGGCGCTGATCACCACGGCAACCGGTCTGATCGTGGCGATTCCGGCACTGTTCTTCCATCGTTTCCTCACCCGTCGTGTCGACGAACTGGTGGTGGGCATGGAGCAGGAGGCGATCAAACTGGTGGAAATGCTGCAGGGCGACCGTGAGGTCGATATGAGCGATGCCCCAGCCCCTGCTGCCACCGCCGAGAAACCGGGTCGCAAGGAAGGACGCAAAGCGTGAAGTTCCGGCGTAGTCGGCGTGAGAACGTCGAGATCAACCTGGCCTCACTGATCGATGTGGTGTTCATCCTGCTGCTGTTCTTCGTGGTCAGCACCACCTTCACCCGCGAGACCCAGCTCAAGGTGGATCTGCCTGAAGCGGCCAGCGGCACGCCGCCAGAGCAGACTGCTCTCAAGCAGCTGGAGATTCTGGTCGGCGCCGACGGTGCCTTTTCGGTGAATGGCCAGGCGTTGCTGGAGAGCAACCTGAGCAACCTCATGGCCGCGTTGCAGAAAGAGTCCGACGGCGACAACAGTCTGCCGCTGACCATCAGCGCCGATGGCAAGACGCCGCATCAGGCGGTGATCACTGCCATGGATGCGGCTGGCAAGCTGGGTTTCTCGCACCTGCGCATCACCACGGTGGAAGCACAGGAAGCCCCCTGAGTGAGCGCCGCCGATCGCCTGCTCGATGCCTGGTACCGTGGCCATCCGGCCCTCACGCTGCTGCGTCCGCTGGAATGGCTGTACCGCCGCGTGGTGCAGGGCAAGCGCGCCCGGTTTCTGGCCGGCGAGGGTGATATCTACCGTGCGCCGGTGCCGGTGCTGGTGGTGGGCAATATCACCGTCGGTGGCACTGGCAAGACGCCGCTGATCCTCTTTCTGATCGAGCACTGCCGTTCACGTGGGCTACGTGTCGGCGTGGTCAGCCGTGGTTATGGCGCCAAGCCGCCGAGCCTGCCCTGGCGGGTACGCAGTGAGCACGGTGCAGCGCAGGCGGGTGACGAACCTCTGTTGATCGTGCAGCGTACGGACGTGCCGCTGATGATCGACCCGGATCGCAGCCGTGCCGTGCGCGCGCTGCTGGCCGAGGAGCCGCTGGATCTGATCCTCTGCGACGACGGCCTGCAGCACTACCGCCTGGCGCGTGACCTGGAGCTGGTGTTGATCGACGCCGCCCGCGGTTTGGGCAATCGTCACTGCCTGCCGGCCGGACCCCTGCGTGAACCTGCCGAGCGTCTGAGCGAAGTCGATGCGGTGTTGCTCAACGGCGCCGAGTCTGACCGCGAGGATGGCTTCGCTTTTCGTCTGCAACCGACGGCGCTGGTGAATCTGGCCAGTGGTGAGCGTGTGGCGCTCGATCATTTCCCGCCGGGCCAGGCCGTGCATGCCGTCGCCGGTATCGGCAACCCGCAACGTTTCTTCAATACCCTCGAAGCGCTAAACTGGCGACCGGTTCCGCATCCCTTCGCCGACCATGCCCAGTACGACGCCGCCAGGCTCAGCTTCGAGCCGCCGCTGCCGCTGCTGATGACCGAGAAGGATGCGGTGAAATGCCGGGCCTTCGCCGCTGCCGACTGGTGGTACCTGGCCGTCGATGCCGTGCCCACGCCGGCCTTCGTCGATTGGCTGGATGGACAGCTGGCCCGCCTCATACCGGGGCGTACGTAACCCCATCAAGGACTCCGCCATGGACCTTAAACTGCTCGATATCCTCGCCTGCCCGATCTGCAAGGGCCCGCTGCAACTCTCCGAAGACAAGACCGAACTGATCAGCAAGGGCGCTGGTGTTGCCTACCCGATCCGCGATGGCATCCCGGTGATGCTGGAAAGCGAAGCACGCACCCTGAACACCGATGAGCGTCTGGACAAGTAAATGAGCGTAGCCTTTACCGTCGTCATCCCCGCCCGTTACGCCTCCACCCGTTTGCCCGGCAAACCGCTGCAGGACATTGCCGGCAAGCCCATGGTGCAACACGTCTGGGAGCAGGCCAGAAAGAGCTCGGCCAGCCGAGTGGTCGTGGCCACCGATGATGCGCGCATCGTCGAGGCCTGCCAGGCATTCGGTGCCGAGGTACTGCTGACTCGCGTGGATCACAACTCAGGCACCGATCGCCTGGCCGAAGTCGCCACTCAGCTCGGTTTGCCTGCCGATGCCATCGTGGTCAACGTGCAGGGCGATGAGCCGCTGATCCCTCCCGTGATCATCGATCAGGTGGCGGCCAACCTGGCGGCCAATCCGCAGGCGGGTATCGCTACCCTGGCCGAGCCCATCGAGGATGTCACTGCGCTGTTCAACCCCAATGTGGTCAAGGTGGTCGCCGACAAGCACGGCCTGGCCCTGACCTTCAGTCGGGCGCCGTTGGCATGGGCACGCGACGCCTTTGCCAAGACCCGTGATGTCCTGCCTGAAAGCGTGCCTTATCGTCGTCATATCGGCATCTATGCCTACCGCGCCGGCTTCCTGCATGACTTCGTGTCCTGGGGCCCGTGCTGGCTGGAGGATACCGAGTGCCTGGAGCAGCTTCGTGCGCTGTACCACGGCGTGCGTATCCACTTAGCCGATGCGCTCGAAGCGCCGGCCGCTGGGGTCGATACGGCTGAAGACCTGGAGCGGGTGCGCCACCTGCTGGGGGCCTGATGAAGGTTCTCTTCGTCTGTCTCGGCAACATCTGCCGTTCGCCTACTGCCGAAGGCGTCTTTCGCCACAAGCTGCGTGCTGTGGGGCTGGAGGAGCGCGTGCAGGTGGATTCCGCCGGTACCGGCGACTGGCACGTTGGCAAGGCGCCGGACAGCCGTACACGGCAGGCCGCCCTGCGCCGTGGTTATGACCTGTCCGCGCAGCGTGCACGGCAGGTCGAGGCTGCCGACTTTCAGCGTTTCGACCTGATCCTGGCCATGGATCAGAGCAACTTGCGCAACCTGCAGGCATTGCGTCCAGCCAATGCCCGTGCCGATCTCGACCTGTATCTGCGTCGTTACGAGCTGGCCCTGGATGAAGTGCCGGATCCTTATTACGGCGGGGAAGATGGCTTCGAGCAGGTGCTGGATTTGATCGAGCAGGCCAGTGATGCGTTGCTGGTCGAAATCAAGAGGCGTCTGTGAGCCTGAATCTACAGAGTGACGTTTCGCTCAAGGCCTTCAACAGTTTCGGTGTCGATGTACAGGCACGGCTGTTCGCCGAGGCGCATGACGATGAGGACGTACGCGAGGCGTTGAGCCTGGCCGCGCATCGGAATTTGCCGTTGCTGGTGATTGGTGGTGGCAGCAACCTGCTGCTCACTCGTGATGTCGAGGCGCTGGTGCTGCGCATGGCCAGCCGTGGCATCCGTATCCTCAGCGATGATGGCGAGCGGGTGTTGCTCGAGGCCGAGGCTGGCGAGCCGTGGCATCCCTTCGTGCAGTGGAGCCTGGCGCAAGGACTGAGCGGTTTGGAAAACCTCAGTCTGATCCCTGGCACCGTTGGCGCGGCACCGATGCAGAACATCGGCGCCTATGGCGTGGAGATCAAGGATCTGTTCGCTGGCCTCAGCGCGCTGGATCGACAGACTGGTGAGGTTCGTGATTTCACGCTGGACGAATGTGCCTTCGCCTACCGCGACAGCCTGTTCAAGCGCGAGGCTGGACGCTGGTTGATTCTGCGCGTGCGTTTCCAGTTGAGTCGGTTGGCATCGTTGCGCCTGGATTATGGGCCGGTGCGTCAGCGTCTGGCCGAGATGGGAATCGAAGCGCCGACGGCGAGTGACGTCAGTCGGGCGATCTGTGCGATCCGTAGTGAGAAGCTGCCGAATCCGGCCGAGTTGGGTAACGCTGGCAGTTTCTTCAAGAACCCTGTGGTGTCCTTCGAGCTGGCCGAGCAGATTCGCACGGAGCATGCCGATCTGGTCAGTTATCCGGCTGGTGACGGTTTGGTCAAGCTGGCAGCTGGCTGGTTGATCGAGCGGGCAGGGTGGAAGGGCTTTCGCGAGGGCGATGCCGGCGTGCATCGTCTGCAGGCATTGGTGCTGGTCAATTATGGTGGCGCCAGTGGCGCGCAGTTGCTGCAGTTGGCGCAGCGCATTCAGGCCGATGTACTGACGCGTTTCGGCGTCGTGCTGGAAATCGAACCTAACGTCCTTTGAGGGGTTACGCTCGTTGTAGGCGTTCGCTGCTGCAGAAATGAAAAGGGGGATGCCATGGCATCCCCCTTTTTCATCGTCGCTGAAGGATCAAACCTGAGGTTTGACCTCTTCCTTCTCGCGGCTTGCTTCTTCTTCCTGCTGCGGCTGCTCGACCACTTCGCTTGCAGTCTGCTCGCTGCTGGCAGGCGCGACTTCAGCGCTGGCTTCGGCTGCTGGAGTGGCCTCGCCCACGGCGGCTTCTGCTTCCACTGGGGCGCTTTCCACGACAGCAGGGGCTGCCTCGGCTACCACCGGTGTAGCGACAGCTGCTTCGGCGGCTTCGCGGGCCAGACGCTCGGCTTCACGCTTGCGGCGACGCACTTCACGCGGGTCGTTGGGGGCGCGACCGCCGGCGATCGGAGCGGCGGGTGCGGCTTCGACGGGCGCTTCGGTTACAACTGGAGCCTGTTCCGGCGCGGCAAGCTCGATCTCTACCTGGGCAGCGACTTCGGGCTGAGCGACGGGCTCTGGGACGTCGACCTGTGCCGGTGCCGGTGCGACCGGTGCAACTTCGGTCTCGACAACAGCGGCAGGTTGCTCGGCAGCCTCGACGACTTCCGCGGCTGCGACGGTTTCGCTGGTTTCACTTGCAGCAGGCTCTTGCTCCTGGGCAACTGCTGCTTGCTCAACGACCTGAGTCACGGGCACTTCGACCGGGGTAGGCTCGGTGGCGGCAGGGGCTTCTTCGCTAGCGACGTTGGCGCTGCTCTCGACGCTTTCGGCGACGACTGCGGCGGCAGCAACGGTAGCGGCGGCTGCGACCTGGCTTTCGCCTTCATCGGCTTCGGCGTTTTCGATCAGGTTACCGTCGGCATCACGCTGACGCTCACGACGGTTGCTGCGGCGACGCTGGCCACGGGAGCGACGGCGTGGACGCTCGCCATCATTGCTTTCCTGCTCGTCATCTTGCAGTTGCTCTTCGTTCGGCAGTGCTTCGTCCTGCAGCGCCTCGGCCTGCTCGGTACGTGGCTGGCGCTCTTCGCGCGGCGGACGTTGACGCTCTTGGCGCTCGCCACGGGGCTGACGCTCGGCACGCTCTTCGCGTTGCTCGTTACCGCCATCCAGCGGCTCGCGCAGTTCACGTACGCGTTCTTCACGCGGTGCACGCTCTTCGCGCGGCTTGCGCTCGCGGCGGTTCTCCTGGCCTTCACGCGGCTCGCGTGGGGCGCGTTCTTCACGCGGAGCACGCTCTTCACGAGGTTGGCGCTCTTCGCGCGGTTCGCGGGCCTGACGCTCTTCACGCGGAGCACGTTCTTCGCGCGGCTTGCGCTCTTCGTCGCGACGACCGCCGCGATTACGGCTCTGCTGACGACCGTTGCGGCGTTCTTCACGCGGCGGACGCTCGTTGCTCTTCTTCTCGACGACTGCTGGCTTGGCTTCTTCTTTGCCGGCGAACAGGCTGACCAGCGACTTCACCAGGCCTTTGAACAGGCTCGGCTCAGGCGCCTTGGTCGGGGCCAGTGGCGCTTGCGGCTCGGCTGCGACCGGAGCGCTGCTGCGCGGCGCGGCCTTGATTGCGGCCTCCTGGCGAACCAGGGTGCGCGTGGCGGCGGCCGGGTGAGCAGTGGCCTCTTCGGTTTCCGCAGTGGCGGCGATTTCGTAGCTGGTCTGGCCGCTCAGTGCTTCCGGGCTGTCGTCACGCAGACGCTGCACTTCGAAATGCGGCGTTTCCAGGTGATCGTTCGGCAGGATCACGATGCGCGCACGGGTGCGCAGTTCGATCTTGGTGATCGAGTTGCGCTTCTCGTTGAGCAGGAAGGCGGCGACCGGGATCGGTACCTGGGCGCGGACTTCGGCGGTGCGATCTTTCAGCGCTTCTTCTTCGATCAGGCGCAGGATGGCCAGCGACAGGGATTCGACGTCACGGATGATGCCTTGGCCGTTGCAACGCGGGCAGACGATGCCGCTGGTTTCACCCAGGGACGGACGCAGGCGCTGACGGGACATTTCCAGCAGGCCGAAGCGCGAGATGCGGCCGACCTGAACGCGGGCGCGGTCGGCTTCCAGGGCTTCACGCACCTTCTCTTCGACGGCACGCTGGTTCTTGGCCGGGGTCATGTCGATGAAGTCGATGACGATCAGGCCGCCGATGTCGCGCAGGCGCAGTTGGCGGGCGATTTCTTCAGCCGCTTCCAGGTTGGTCTGCAGTGCGGTTTCCTCGATGTCGCTGCCTTTGGTGGCGCGCGCCGAGTTGATGTCGATGGAAACCAGGGCTTCGGTCGGGTCGATGACGATGGAACCGCCGGACGGCAGCTTCACTTCACGCTGGAAGGCGGTTTCGATCTGGCTTTCGATCTGGAAACGGTTGAACAGCGGCACGCTGTCTTCGTACAGCTTGATCTTGCTGGCGTACTGCGGCATCACCTGCTGGATGAAGCTCAGGGCCTCTTCCTGGGCTTCGACGCTGTCGACCAGGACTTCGCCGATGTCCTGGCGCAGGTAGTCGCGGATGGCGCGGATGATGACGTTGGATTCCTGATAGATCAGGAACGGGGCAGGGCGGCTGGTGGAGGCTTCCTTGATGGCGCTCCACAGTTGCAGCAGGTAGTCGAGATCCCACTGCATTTCTTCGCTGGAGCGACCGAGGCCGGCGGTACGCACGATCAGGCCCATGTCGGCCGGCGCGTTGAGGCCGTTCAGTGCTTCGCGCAGTTCGTTGCGCTCTTCGCCTTCGATGCGGCGGGAGATGCCACCGGCACGTGGGTTGTTCGGCATCAGTACCAGGTAACGACCTGCGAGGCTGATGAAGGTGGTCAGGGCTGCGCCCTTGTTGCCGCGTTCTTCTTTCTCGACCTGGACGATGACTTCCTGGCCTTCCTTGAGCACGTCCTTGATGTTGACGCGGCCGCCTTCAGGAGACTTGGAGAAGTATTCGCGGGAGATTTCTTTGAGGGGGAGGAAGCCGTGACGTTCGGAGCCGAAGTCGACGAAGGCGGCTTCGAGGCTGGGTTCGACGCGAGTGATGCGGCCTTTGTAGATGTTGGCCTTCTTCTGTTCGCGGGCGCCGGACTCGATATCCAGATCGTAGAGTTTTTGGCCATCTACCAAGGCAACACGCAACTCTTCGGGCTGAGTTGCGTTAATTAGCATTCTTTTCATGTGGTACCAATGGATTCCGGGGCTACCGGAAGCCACGTTAGGCACACACGACTCTCAGGGTCGGTGTCAGGCGCGTCAGAAACGGTCGTAAATCGTTCCACTGTCGAGCGACGGCCAGTCATCAGAGGTGGCGGTCGCGACGGACGTCTCCTGCTTGCTGTGGTGACAGAAAGCACTCAGTCAGGAAGAGGAATCAACTGAAGGTCGCGGACGAGATGAGGCGTCTTTGATCAAGCCAGGGCTACGCAGGCCGACAGTTGTACATCTCCACCCTACACGTATCGCTGAAAATCGGGTGCCGCGCGCGGATTCCGCAGCGGTTGTCATTTACCGCGACCGCCTTGTCAGGGCGAGTCGCGCATCATACTCAAGGCGTTATTTCCGAACTCTTCGTGGCCACTTCGCGGCCTTTCTAACTCTGAAGAATCCGTCGGACGGCCTCACGTCCTGAATGGTTTGCGCGGGCAGGGGATGGCAAGGTTGGCGATCATCCGCAGGCCAGGCCGCTTTTGGCGGCGTTCGCGACTATATCAGTAATGATTAAGTGCTTCAATTCCATAAAAAATTGTTATGATTGCGCGATGACTACTCCTGCCTCTCCAACCTCCGGCGTTCAGCTGATCGAGGTTGCACCGGAACTCGCCGGCCAACGCATCGACAACTTCCTCAGGACACAGCTCAAAGGTGTGCCCAAGACCTTGATTTACCGCATCTTGCGCAAGGGAGAGGTGCGTGTGAACAAGGGGCGGATCAAGCCCGAATACAAACTCCAGGCCGGTGACATCGTGCGTGTGCCGCCGCTGCGTCTGGCTGAGCGCGATGAGCCTGAGCCGCTGGCGCAGGGGCTGCTCGAGCGCCTCGAAGCGGCCATTGTCTATGAGGACAAGGCACTGATCGTGCTGAACAAGCCGGCCGGTATTGCCGTGCATGGTGGTAGCGGCCTGAATTACGGGGTGATCGAGGCGTTCCGCCAGTTGCGTCCCGATGCCAAGGATCTGGAACTGGTACATCGGCTGGATCGCGATACCTCGGGCCTGCTGATGATTGCCAAGAAACGCAGCATGCTGCGCCATCTACATGAACAGTTGCGTGGCGACGGTGTCGACAAGCGCTACATGGCCTTGGTACGTGGCCATTGGGCAACCGCCAAGAAGCAGATCAATGCGCCATTGCAGAAGAGCAATCTGCGTTCTGGCGAGCGCATGGTCGAGGTCGATAGCGAGGGCAAGGAGGCGTTGACGCTGTTTCGTGTGCTGCGCCGTTTCGGTGAGTTCGCCACCTTGGTCGAAGCCAAGCCGGTGACTGGGCGTACCCACCAGATTCGTGTGCATGCCAAGCATGCTGGGCACTCCATTGCGGGCGACTCCAAGTATGGAGATGACGATTTCACTCGTGAAATCCGCGACTTGGGCGGCAAGCGCCTGTTCCTGCATGCCTACGAGTTGCATGTGCCATTGCCTGATGGCGGTGTGTTGAAGCTTGAGGCACCTGTGGATGAGATGTGGGCGAAAACCCTGGAGCGCCTGAGTGCCTGACTATCGGCTGCTGATCTTCGATTGGGACGGCACCTTGGTGGATTCCATCGGCCGTATTGTCGAGGCCATGCATCGTGCCGCTGACGTGGTTGGCCTGGTGCGCTGTAGTGACGCCGAGGTGCGCGGCATTATCGGCTTGGAGTTGGGGCATGCCATCCAGACCCTCTATCCGGAACTCCATGAGCCGGCTCGACTCGAAGTCATCCGTCGCGCCTACAGTGAGCAATACCTGCTGCTGGAGCGTGAACCCTCGCCGTTGTTCGAGGGTGTGAAGGAGTCGCTCGAAGCATTTCGTGAGCAGGGTTATCACTTGGCGGTGGCGACGGGCAAAGGGCGCAATGGTCTGCATCGTGTGCTGGCGGATAAAGGGTGGCTGGACTATTTCGATGTCACGCGCTGTGCGGACGAGACTGCCGGCAAGCCCGATCCGCGCATGCTGCACGAGATTCTGGCGCACTGCGGCGTGTCTCCTGAGCGTGCGCTGATGGTTGGGGATTCGACTTTCGATCTGTTGATGGCGCGTAATGCGGGTGTCGATAGCGTTGCTGTCGGGTACGGTGCTCAGCCGCTGTCGGTGCTGCGTGAGTGTGGGCCGCGCCTGGCTATCGAGCAATTCAATGAACTGCGTACGTGGCTGGAGAGTTATCCGCTACGGCGCGAAGCAAAGGTGAGCGAACATGTCGGATGAGTGGAAGTCATCGGCCTCCTCCCAGGGCGAGGATGCCAAGAGCTGGAAGCTGCTGGAAAAGGCCTTATTGTCCAGTGTGCAGGAGCAGCGACGTTCGCGGCGCTGGGGGATCTTCTTCAAGTTCCTGACTTTCATCTATCTGTTTGGCGCATTGGTGCTGTTCCTGCCGATCCTCGATCTGAAAAAGACCTCGACGAGCGAAGGGCATACGGCATTGATCGAGATTCGCGGGATGATCGCCGATCGCGAGGAGGCCAGTGCGGACAAGGTGGTCGGTAGTCTGCGTGCCGCCTTCGAGGATACTGGCACCAAGGGTGTGATCCTGCGCATCAATAGTCCGGGCGGCAGTCCGGTGCAGTCCGGCTACATCTATGACGAGATCCGCCGTCTGCGTGGTGAGTACCCGCAAACCAAGGTGTATGCGGTGATCTCCGATCTGGGGGCTTCGGGCGCCTATTACATTGCCAGTGCGGCGGACGAGATCTATGCCGACAAGGCCAGTCTGGTTGGCTCCATTGGTGTGACTGCGGCCAGTTTCGGTTTTGTCGAGACGATGGAAAAGCTCGGTGTCGAGCGTCGCGTCTACACCTCGGGTGAGCACAAGGCGTTTCTCGATCCCTTCCAGCCGCAAAAGGAAGAAGAGACCCGTTTCTGGAAGACCGTTCTCGATACCACGCATCGTCAGTTCATCGACAGTGTGAAGAAGGGGCGTGGTGAGCGGCTGAAGGCGGACGAGCATCCCGAACTGTTCTCCGGGTTGGTCTGGTCGGGTGAGCAGGCGCTGCAGTTGGGGTTGGTCGATGCGCTGGGTAGTGCCAGCTATGTCGCACGCGAAGTGATTGGTGAGAAAGAGTTGGTCGACTTCACTGTGCGTGATACGCCGTTCGATCGTTTCGCCAAGCGCCTGGGAACCAGTGTCGCGGATCGTATTGCACTGTGGATGGGCTTCCAGGGGCCGGCGCTGCGTTAGGGCGTGGCCCCGTAGGGCGGGTGAAGCCCGTCGACCGAGATTGGTGGGTTGCACCCGCCCTACGGCACTTCTATTCCTTCGTTGATCAGCATGTCCACCAGGCGAATGAGAGGCAGGCCGATCAGGCTGCTGGCATCTTCGCCTTCGGTGCTGCGAAACAGGCTGATGCCCAGTCCTTCGGATTTGAAGCTGCCGGCGCAGTCGAATGGCTGTTCACGTTGCAGGTAGCGCAGTATCTGTGTGTCGCTGAGCGAGCGGAAGTGCACGGTAAAGGGCACGCAATCGACCTGGCAGCGACCGCTCTGGCTGTTTAGCAGTGCCAGGCCTGTGAGAAAAGTCACGCTGCTGCCGCTGGCGGCGCGCAGCTGCTTCTGGGCGCGCTCCAGGTCGTGGGGCTTGCCGAGAATCTGCCCGTCGCCGAGTACGGCGACCTGGTCCGAACCGATGATCAGGTGGTCGTTGTATCGCTCGGCCAGTGCGCGCGCCTTCTCCTCGGCCAGGCGTTTGACCAGGTCGATGGCAGTTTCATCTTCGCGGCGGGTCTCGTCGATGCTCGGTGATTGCCAGGTGAAGGGCAGTTGCAGGCGGTCGAGCAGTTCGCGGCGATAGGGTGAGCTGGAGGCGAGCAGCAGTGCAGGCACGGTCTCTTCCTTCTTTTATATAGAGGGGCGGCAAATTCTACTGACCTCGCCCCTGTGGTGACAGGCTGAATTTCCTTTGACAGAGGCAGGGTGCATCCCTAGAATGCTGCGCCTATGTTGAATGGGCCGATTCCACCTCACGTTGATCCGCGCAAGCTCGCCGACCGCGAAGCTACCCTTGAAGGGCAGCTCGAACTGGCCAGCCTGCAGCGTCTCTGCGACCCGCTTGCCGATACGGCTGGCGTGGTGCAGGCGAAGTTTCATTTCGCCCGTGATGAGCAGAAAACTGTGGTTATCCGCAGTGAGCTCGAGGTTGAGGTCAAAATGGTCTGCCAGCGTTGTCTGGAGCTGGTCGCGCTACCCATCCGCAGCGAATGTGAATACGCAGTGGTTCGGGTTGGAGCGAACACTCAGTCCTTGCCGAAGGGCTACGACGTGCTGGAAGTGGGCGAGGAGCCGCTGGAGCTGCTCGGTCTGGTCGAGGAAGAGTTACTTCTCGCACTGCCGATCGTTCCTGCTCATGCCCCAGGTGATTGCCAGCAGCCGGACGGTCTCGATGAGCCCGAGCCAGGCGAGGACGAGGTATCGCGGTCCAACCCGTTCAGTGTATTGGCGCAGTTAAAGCGTGACCCAAACGTTTAGGAGTTAATGAGTTATGGCTGTTCAGCAGAACAAAAAATCCCGTTCCGCCCGCGACATGCGTCGTTCGCACGACGCTCTCGAGGCCAGCACCCTGTCCGTAGAGAAGAGCACCGGTGAAGTTCACCTGCGCCACCACGTTTCTCCGGAAGGTGTGTACCGCGGTCGCAAAGTGATCGACAAGGGCGCTGACGAGTAATCCTTGTCCGCCTCGATCATCGCGATTGATGCAATGGGTGGGGACTTCGGTCCCCGCTGCATTGTTCCGGCCTGCATTGCTGCGCTGGCCGAATTCCCCTCGCTACATCTGGCCCTTGTCGGCCAAGCCCCCCTTATCGAAGAACAGCTCGCTCGCCATTCTGGCGTCGATCGCGCTCGCCTGCAGGTTCATCACGCCAGCGAAGTGATCGCCATGGACGAGCGTCCGGCCCAGGCCTTGCGTGGCAAGCCCGATGCCTCGATGCGTGTGGCGCTGGAGATGGTGCGTCAGCGCCAGGCGCATGCCTGCGTCAGTGCCGGCAATACCGGTGCGCTGATGGCGTTGTCGCGCTATGTGCTGAAGACGCTGCCGGGTATCGACCGGCCCGCCATGGTCAGCCCGATTCCCACCGAGCGTGGCCACTGCTACTTGCTGGATCTGGGTGCCAACGTCGACTGCAGTGCCGAGCACCTCTACCAGTTCGCCATCATGGGCGCCGTGGCGGCCGAGACGCTGGGCGTGTCTCGACCACGAGTCGCTTTGCTCAATGTCGGTACCGAAGACATCAAGGGCAATCAGCAAGTGAAGTTGGCGGCCAGTCTGCTGCAGCAGGCTCGTGGGCTGAACTTCATTGGCTATATAGAGGGCGATGGGGTGTATCGCGGTGAGGCCGATGTAGTGGTGTGCGACGGCTTTGTCGGCAACATCCTGCTCAAATCCAGCGAAGGCCTGGCGCGGATGATTACCGGGCGGGTCGAGACGCTGTTCAACGAGGGTTTCTTCGCTCAGGCGGTAGGCGCCTTGGCGATGCCGTTGTTGCGGCGACTCAAGGCTGATCTGGCGCCGGCAAGACACAATGGCGCGAGCTTTCTCGGTCTGCAGGGCATTGTCGTCAAGAGCCACGGCGCGGCTGGGCAGGAGAGCTTTCAAAGCGCCATCCGTTGTGCGTTGCGCGAAGTGCAGGAAAATTTGCCGCAGCGACTGCATGGTCGACTTGAAGACTTGTTGTTGTAGACTCGTCGCCTTCGTTGGCCAGGACACATCGCCTGGAATGTGACCGCGACACGCGGCTTGCCATCCAACTGTCAGTTTTCTGCGCCGGATTCGTTCTGGTGTGGTTTTTTCGACTCAAGGGACTTTTTCATGTCTGCATCCCTCGCATTCGTCTTCCCCGGTCAGGGTTCGCAAGCCCTGGCCATGCTCGCCGATCACGGTGCCCAGCAGAAGCTGGTGCTCGATACGTTCGGCGAGGCCTCTGAAGCGCTCGGCTATGACCTCTGGGCATTGACCCAGCAAGGGCCGGAAGAGCAACTGAACCAGACCGACAAGACTCAGCCGGCCATTCTCACCGCTTCCATCGCCTTGTGGCGCCTGTGGCAGGCCGAGGGCGGCGCCAAGCCGGCATTCGTCGCCGGTCATAGCCTGGGTGAATACTCCGCTCTGGTGGCTGCTGGCAGCATTGGCTTGGTCGATGCCGTGAAGCTGGTGGAGCGTCGTGGTCAGTTGATGCAGCAGGCCGTACCGGCCGGGCAGGGTGGTATGGCTGCCATCCTTGGTCTGGAAGATGCCGATGTGCTGGCCGCTTGCGCCGAAGCGGCGCAGGGCGATGTGGTCAGCGCAGTGAACTTCAATGCGCCGGGTCAGGTGGTGATCGCAGGTAGCGCTGCTGCCGTCGAGCGCGCCATCGAGGCCTGCAAGGCGCGTGGTGCCAAGCGCGCCATGGCACTGCCGGTCAGCGTGCCGTCGCACTGTGCGCTGATGAAGCCGGCCGCCGAGCGTTTCGCCGAGTCGGTCGAGGCCTTGAACTGGCAAGCGCCACAGATTCCGCTGGTACAGAACGTCAGTGCCGCAGTGGTATCGGATCTGAACACTCTCAAGGCCGACTTGCTGGCGCAGCTGTACAGCCCGGTGCGTTGGGTCGAGTCGATGGTGCGTCTGTCCGAGCAGGGCGTGACCGACCTGGTCGAGTGCGGCCCAGGCAAGGTACTGAGCGGTCTGAACAAGCGCTGCGTCAAAGGCATCAATACCCATAATCTGGATACCCCCGACGCTTTCGCCGCTGCTCGTGCAGCTCTGGCCTGAAACGGGTTTTGAAAGGAGAAGAACATGAGTCTGCAAGGTAAAGTCGCGCTGGTCACTGGCGCCAGTCGTGGTATCGGCCAGGCAATCGCCCTGGAGCTGGGCCGTCAGGGCGCCATCGTCATCGGCACCGCCACCAGTCCTTCGGGCGCCGAGCGCATCGCCGAGACCCTGAAGGCCAATGGCGTCGAAGGTGCCGGCCTGGTGCTCGATGTGAGCAACGACGAATCCGTTGCCACCACCCTCGAACACATCCAGCAACATCTTGGTCAGCCGCTGATTCTGGTCAACAACGCCGGCATCACCCGCGATAACCTGATGCTGCGCATGAAGGACGACGAGTGGCATGACGTCATCAACACCAACCTGAACAGCCTCTACCGTCTGTCCAAGGCCGTGCTGCGCGGCATGACCAAGGCGCGTTTCGGGCGCATCATCAACATCGGCTCCGTGGTCGGTGCGATGGGCAATGCCGGTCAGGTCAACTACGCAGCAGCCAAGGCCGGTCTGGAAGGTTTCAGCCGTGCCCTGGCGCGTGAAGTCGGTTCTCGCGGTATCACGGTCAACTCGGTAGCGCCTGGTTTCATCGATACCGATATGACTCGCGAACTGCCGGAAGGTCAGCGCGATGCACTGCTGACGCAGATTCCGCTGGGCCGTCTGGGTCAGGCAGAAGAGATCGCCAAGGTGGTCGGTTTCCTGGCTTCCGATGGCGCAGGTTATGTCACAGGGGCTACTATCCCGGTGAACGGCGGTATGTACATGAGCTAAAAAGGGCGCCTTCGAATGATCGAAGGCTCTCGAATGTGACGCGAGCCATCAGAAAACTGTCATAGTGGCTGTCTAAAATCCGTTATAAAGCTGCAACAGGTTTATAGACAGATCGTTGAAGTGTTCCTGGGGGCTCCCCGGCATTCAGCTTGAAATGCTAAAAACCCTTTCTATACACTTGGCCGCTACCAGCTGCCTGGATTTGTCCAATAGGAGTGAAAACAAGGTATGAGCACCATCGAAGAACGCGTCAAGAAAATCGTTGCCGAGCAACTTGGCGTCAAGGAAGAGGAAGTCACCAACAGCGCTTCCTTCGTTGAAGACCTGGGTGCCGACTCTCTTGACACCGTTGAGCTGGTGATGGCTCTCGAGGAAGAATTCGAGACCGAGATCCCGGACGAGCAAGCCGAGAAGATCACCACCGTTCAGGAAGCTATCGACTACGTGACTGCCCACGCGCAATAAGTCACAGTCAGCTTTCTGACCGAGAGAAGCCGCACTGCCCTAATCAGGCGTGCGGCTTTTCTTTACGTGCAAGGCGCCTGCAGCGCCTGAGTAGAACAAGAGGAGATTGCTGTGTCGCGTAGACGCGTCGTGGTTACCGGTATGGGCATGCTGTCGCCGCTGGGTAACGATGTGCCGAGCAGCTGGCAGGGCATTTTGGCCGGGCGCAGTGGCATCGGTCTGATTGAACACATGGACCTGTCCGCCTACTCCACCCGTTTTGGCGGGTCGGTCAAAGGTTTCAATGTCGAGGAGTACCTCTCCGCCAAGGAGGCGCGCAAGCTCGACCTATTCATTCAGTACGGCCTCGCTGCGTGCTTCCAAGCAATGCGTGACTCCGGTCTGGAGGTCACTGACGCCAATCGTGAGCGTATCGGCGTGGCCATGGGCTCCGGCATCGGCGGCCTGACCAATATCGAGAACAACTGCAGATCGCTGCATGAGCAGGGGCCGCGGCGTATTTCGCCGTTCTTCGTGCCGGGCTCGATCATCAATATGATTTCCGGCTTCCTGTCGATCCATCTGGGTCTGCAGGGGCCGAACTACGCCATTACCACGGCGTGCACCACGGGTACCCATTGCATTGGTATGGCCGCACGCAACATCGCCTATGGCGAAGCTGACGTGATGGTTGCCGGTGGCGCCGAGATGGCTGCCTGCGGTCTGGGTATGGGTGGTTTCGGCGCTGCTCGCGCACTGTCGACTCGCAACGATGAGCCGACCAAGGCAAGTCGTCCCTGGGACAAGGGTCGTGATGGTTTCGTGCTCTCCGATGGTTCTGGCGCCCTGGTGCTGGAAGAGCTGGAACATGCCAAGGCGCGTGGCGCCACCATCTATGCCGAGCTGATTGGCTTCGGCATGAGTGGCGATGCCTTCCACATGACTTCGCCGCCCGAAGATGGCGCCGGTGCTGCCCGCTGCATGAAGGCGGCGCTGCGTGATGCTGGCATCAATGCCGATCAGGTGCAGTACATCAACGCTCACGGCACTTCGACCCCGGCTGGCGATATCGCCGAAGCCGCGGCAGTCAAGAGCGTGTTCGGTGATCACGCCTACCAGCTCTCGGTCAGCTCGACCAAGTCGATGACCGGCCACCTGCTTGGCGCCGCTGGTGCGGTGGAGGCGATCTTCAGCGTGCTGGCGATCCGTGATCAGGTCGCGCCGCCGACGATCAACCTGGACGAGCCGGACGAAGGCTGCGATCTGGACTTCGTTGCGCATCAGGCCAAAGCCAGGCCGATCGAGATCGCCCTGTCGAACTCCTTCGGCTTTGGCGGCACCAACGGCTCGCTGCTGTTCCGTCGGTTCAACGGCTGATGCGCAGCTGGGTCAACGGCGCGCCCGGCGAGCAGTTGTCGGTTCGCGACCGTGGCCTGGCTTACGGCGATGGTCTGTTCGAGACCATCGCCGTGCGCGGTGGGCGTATCCCGCTGCTGGCGCGACATTTGGCGCGCCTGGCCGATGGTTGTCGGCGCCTGTCCATCCCGCTCGATCTGGCGCAGATGGAGGCCGAATTACAGGCCTTCGCTGCGCAGCTCGGCGAGGGGGTGGCCAAGCTGGTCGTCACCCGCGGCGAGGGGCAGCGAGGTTACGCACCGCCACAACCCTGCCAGCCACTGCGTATCCTGCAGGCGGCTCCGCTGCCGCAGTATCCCGCTGTGCATGCCGAGCAGGGCGTGCGTCTGTTCCCCTGCGTAACCCGGCTGGCCGAGCAACCTGTATTGGCCGGACTCAAGCACCTCAACCGCCTGGAGCAGGTATTGGCGCGTGCCGAGTGGCAGGATGCCGAGTGCGCCGAAGGGCTGATGCGTGACAGCAGCGGCCGTGTCATCGAAGGGGTGTACAGCAATCTGTTTCTGGTCGTGGCCGGCGGGCTGGTCACTGCCGATCTGTCGCGCTGTGGGGTGGCCGGTGTGATGCGCGCCGAAATCCTGCAGCAGGCGCAGTTGCTCGGGTTGTCCATCGAGTTACGCGATATTTCCTTCGCCGAACTGCTGAGTGCGGACGAAGTCTTTCTCTGCAACAGCCTCTACGGCATCTGGCCTGTGCGGGCGCTGCAAGAGCGACACTGGTCGGTCGGGCCGCTCACCCGTAAACTGCAGGCCATCGTTTGCGACCTACTGAGTAAATAACTGGTGCTACGCAAGATTTTGGTGCTGCTCGAATGCGGCGTGCTGCTGGCTGCGTTGCTGGTGGTGGGAGCCGCCTGGCAACAGCAGAGGGCGCTGGAGCAACCCCTGCATCTGACTGAAGAAATGCTGCTGGAGGTGCCGACCGGTGCCACCCCGAGCGGTCTGCTCAATCGCCTGGAGGCGGAGGGCGTGATCGACAATGCCCTTTGGCTGCGTCTTTACTGGCGATTCAACCTGCGCGCGCCAGCCTTGCACAGTGGCGAGTATCGACTGCTGCCCGAGCACACTGCCAAGGACATGCTTGGTCTGTGGCAGCGTGGTGAAGTGGTGCAGTACAGCCTGACCCTGGTCGAGGGCTGGAATTTCCGCCAGGTGCGTGCTGCGTTAGGTCGCCAGGAGCGCCTTGAGCAGCGTCTGGCCGATCTTACCGACGCCCAGTTGATGGAGCGTCTAGGTCTCGCCGGACAGAACCCGGAAGGACGCTTCTTCCCCGATACCTATCGCTATGTGCGCGGTATGAGCGATGAGGATCTGCTCAAGCAGGCCAATGCGCGTCTCGAAGCCGTACTGGCTGAGGAATGGCAAAAGCGTGCCGAGGGCTTGCCCTATCGTGAGCCCTACGATGCCTTGATCATGGCGTCGATGATCGAGAAGGAAACCGGCGTACCCGAGGAGCGCGGTGAAATCGCCGGGGTATTCGTGCGCCGCCTGCGCATCGGCATGCGTCTGCAGACCGACCCCACGGTGATCTACGGTATGGGCGAGCGCTACAACGGCCGTATTACCCGTGCCGACCTGCGTACGCCGACGCCCTACAACACCTACACCATCGATGGCATGCCGCCCACGCCGATCGCCATGGTCGGCCGTGAGGCGATCAATGCGGCGCTCAATCCGCTCGATGGTTCCACGCTGTATTTCGTCGCACGAGGCGACGGCAGCCATGTGTTCTCCAGAACCTTGGACGAGCACAACCGCGCGGTGCGCGAATACCAGCTCAAGCGCCGTGCCGATTACCGTTCCAGCCCCGCACCACGCGCGGCTGCCGACACTGAATAAGGGCAATCCGTGACCGGTCTGTTTATTACTCTGGAAGGCCCGGAAGGCGCCGGTAAAAGCACCAATCGCGAGTACCTCGCCGAGCGTTTGCGCGAGCAGGGCGTCGAGGTGCTGCTGACCCGTGAGCCGGGCGGTACGCCGCTGGCCGAGCGTATTCGCGAATTG
This sequence comes from Pseudomonas berkeleyensis, assembly GCF_014109765.1. Lineage (NCBI taxonomy): Bacteria > Pseudomonadati > Pseudomonadota > Gammaproteobacteria > Pseudomonadales > Pseudomonadaceae > Pseudomonas > Pseudomonas berkeleyensis. Next base: position 3,641,447 of record NZ_CP059139.1, on the reverse strand, counting down.
CTCCTGGCACCCAGCGACGAGCCCATGGCGGTCGATACCGAGCTGCTGCTGGTATTCGCCGCGCGTGCCCAGCATCTGCAACAGGTCATTCGCCCGGCCTTGGCCAAGGGCAGCGTGGTGCTGTGTGACCGTTTCACCGATGCCACATACGCCTACCAGGGCGGTGGGCGAGGGCTGTCCATCGAGCGCATCGCGCAACTGGAGCAGTTCGTTCAGGGTGAGTTGCGCCCGGATCTGACCTTGATCTTCGACTTGCCGGTCGAGGTCGGTCTGGCGCGTGCGGCTGCACGTGGCCGTCTGGATCGCTTCGAGCAGGAAGGTCGTGGTTTCTTCGAGGCGGTACGTCAGGCCTACCTGCAACGCGCTGAGCAGGCACCGCAGCGCTACCGCGTGCTGGACGCCGGGCAGACCCTGACTCAGGTGCAGGCCGATATCGATGCCTTGCTGCCGAGCCTGCTGGAGGCCTGCCGTGGCTGAAGTCTATCCCTGGCAGGAGACGCTCTGGCAGCAATTGGCCGGGCGTAGTCAGCATGCCCATGCCTACCTGCTGCATGGCCCGGCGGGCATCGGCAAGCGTGCGCTGGCCGAGCGCCTGATGGCCAGCCTGTTGTGCCAGAAGCCGAATGCGCTGGAGGCTTGCGGTAATTGCAAATCCTGCCACCTGCTGGCTGCTGGCACTCATCCGGATAACTTCGTCCTCGAACCCGAGGAAGCGGACAAGCCGATCAAGGTCGATCAGGTGCGCGAACTGGTCGAGTTCGTGGTGCAGACCGCTCAGCTTGGTGGGCGCAAGGTGGTGCTGCTGGAGCCGGCAGAGGCCATGAACCTCAATGCGGCCAACGCCTTGCTCAAGAGCCTGGAAGAACCGTCCGGCAATACCGTTTTGTTGCTGATCAGCCATCAGCCCAGCCGCCTGCTACCGACCATCAAGAGCCGTTGTGTTCAGCAGGCCTGCCCACTGCCGAGCGAGGCGATGAGTCTTGCCTGGCTGGCCAAGTCGTTGCCCGATCTGGGTGACGAAGAGCGTGCCGATCTGCTGACCTTGGCTGCGGGTTCGCCTTTGGCGGCGTTGCGTTTGCAGGAGCAGGGCGTGCGTGAGCAACGAGCCCTGGCTGTGGATGGCGTGAAGAAACTGCTCAAGCAGCAGGTGGCGCCGAGCCAATTGGCCGAGAGCTGGAAAGCGCTGCCGATGAACCTGTTGTTCGACTGGTTCTGTGATTGGGCGCAACTGATGCTGCGCTATCAGCTGACTCAGGATGAACGAGGGCTTGGCCTTGCCGATATGCACAAGGTCGTGCAGTACCTGGCGGACAAGACGCCGCAGTCCAGGGTGTTGGCGATGCAGAGCTGGCTACTGGAGCAGCGTCAGAAAGTGATGGGCAAAGCCAACCTCAACCAGGTGCTGCTGCTGGAGGCTCTATTGGTGCAGTGGGCGGCATTGCCTGGTACCGACCGCCGTTGATGCAAGGTTCTGGCGGATTCGGCAGGGCGTCACATTCTGCTAGCAGTATGCTGGCCAGCGGTTTGCACGCGAGCCCGCACAGGCCCTAGAATCGGGCACTACGCAATAGCTGCCAGGAATGCGCCAATGAGCCTGCCACCCAATCTGGGCCCCCGTAACGGAATTCTGTCCCTGACCATCAAGGACAAGTCCGTGCTCTATGCGGCGTACATGCCTTTTATCAAGAATGGCGGCCTCTTCATCCCCACCAACAAGAGCTACAAGCTTGGTGACGAAGTGTTCATGCTGCTCAACCTGATGGACGAGCCGGAAAAGATTCCGGTGGCCGGCAAGGTAGTGTGGATCACCCCGAAAGGCGCCCAGGGCAACCGCGCTGCCGGTGTCGGCGTGCAGTTCAATGACGGTGACAACACCGCGCGCAACAAGATCGAGACCTACCTGGCCGGTGCGCTGAAGTCCGACCGCCCGACCCATACGATGTAAGTCATCTGGCCGCGAACTCGTATCGTCGCGGCTAAAGCCCCTCCCGCACGACCAGGCATCCGCCGCTTTCGATTACAATTCGGGCTTTGTCATTGCCCGAGTTGTCGCTGTGCTGATCGATTCCCACTGCCACCTAGACCGTCTCGACCTCGCCGCCCATGGCGGTTCGCTGGATGCTGCCCTGGACGCGGCGCGTGCCGCAGGTGTTGGCCATTTCCTGTGCATCGGCGTGAGTGCCGACAACGCCGCAACAGTGAAGAACCTGGCCGAGCGTTACCCGGATGTCGATTGTTCGGTTGGCGTTCACCCACTGGATCTCGAGCCTGGCGCTGAGCCTGCTCTGGATTGGCTGCTCGGCGAGTTGGCGCATCCGAAGGTGGTGGCCATCGGCGAGACGGGGCTGGACTATCACTACGAGCCGGAGTCCGCCGCGTTGCAGCAGGCCTCGTTCCGGCTGCATCTGGACGCCGCGCGTATCACCGGCAAACCGGTGATCGTGCATACCCGCGAAGCCCGCGCCGATACCCTGGCATTGCTGCGCGAAGCGGCGCTGCCGCAGGCCGGCGTGCTGCACTGTTTCACCGAAGACTGGGAAATGGCCAAGGCGGCGCTGGATATCGGTTTCTATATTTCGCTGTCCGGTATCGTCACCTTCCGCAATGCCGAGGCCTTGCGCGAGGTGGCGCGTCAGGTGCCGGTCGACCGTCTGCTGGTGGAAACCGACTCGCCTTATCTGGCGCCGGTGCCCCATCGTGGCAAACCCAACCTGCCGCAATATGTGCGTGAAGTGGCCGAGTACCTGGCCGTGCTGCGTGGCGTGAGTTACGAGACGCTTGCCGAGCAGACCTCGAGCAACTTCAAACGTCTGTTCCCGCTGGCGAGCGTGGCCTGACACACAACGAACTGTAGGGTGCGCCATGTGTTCAGCCGGGGGACATGGTAAACACCTGTCGGGAGACATGGGTAACAGGTTGATGATCATGTTGCCCGTTGCCTCAGGTCTATTTGACGCAGCGTTTTGCGGATGAATACCACATCGTAGACACCCTCTTCAGCGGTTGAGCGTATGGCGACCTTCTCTCCATACAGACCTCCGCTTACGAAGACGTTGAGCCCTTTGAAATACACCTGCCCGGTCTGACGTACGTTTACAACGTGATCTCCCGGTTCATATTCGATGGCTGGCAGTTGCTCCGGGTAGTTTCGTGGACTTGGCCGATAGCGCTCTATGGGCGGCCGTTGATCAAGTGCTTCATGCGGACGGTAATGGTTGTACTCGTCTCGCCAACGGCTCATCACTTGCTGACAATGCTGCAAGTCGCTGAACGCGCGATGCAGCACTTCGCGTTTGAGTGTCTGGTGGAAGCGCTCCAGCTTGCCCTGAGTCTGTGGATGATGAGGTCGGCTATGGCTGACTTCGATCCCCAGCCGCATCAGCCAAACCTCCAGCTTCGATAGCCCACCGGCAATATTCGAACCCCAAGGCGGCCCATTGTCGGCGGTGATACGCAGCGGCAAGCCGTACTGACGGAAAACCTCGATCAGATGTGGTTTGACCAGTTCCAGTCGCTCTCCCTGGCAGGCTTGCAAGCAGAGCGAAAAGCGCGAGTGATCGTCCAGCAGGGTCAAGGGATGACAACAAGGCGAACGGCGATCATTGAGGGGGACGTTACCCTTGAAGTCGATCTGCCAGAGGTCGTTCGGGTTGGGATGCTCGAAACGGCGGTTAGCCGGCGCTTGCGACTGTTCATTGTGGTAGAGGACGTGGCAATCGTAGCGCTTGAGGATTGCGTCGATGGTGCTGTGGTGAGGCGGATCAATAGCTGCAGTCATCAACAAGCTTCGCAGTTTGCGAGCGCCCCAATAGGGATAGCGGTGGTGCAATTGCACCACCGTTTGTTCCAGCTTCGGATCGCTACGCCCTGGACTGCTCAGAGGACGCCGAGATCGATCCTGCAAGCCTGCATCGCCTTGCTCACGGTACCGAGCCAGCCACTTGTAGCCAGTTCTGGGACTGATGCCATACCGCCGACAGAGCTCCCGCACATTACTTTGGGGCTGCCCCGCCAGCAGAACAAACTCTCGCCTTATCGACATAGTGCTTCGCTCCAGCCACGGCATCATTCGATCTCCCAATTCGATGAACACCGTAAGCCTAAATGCGTTACCTATGTCTCCCGACACCCGTTACCTATGTCCCCCGGCTGAACACCATGCGCACCAAGCGATATAAGGTGTGGAATCGGCGCTGGGTTACACCGCGCCCAGATTCTGTGAAATCAAGGCGGCTGACCCTTCCTACAGAAGCGTCGATCTGCTGAGCAAAAAAAACCCGGATTCTGGGGGATGAATCCGGGTCAAGACCATTAGGAGTAAATCAAGGTACGCGATCCACGGTACCTTGGCTGGCGGGGCACTTGGGGGGAGATGCCGCACACCAGTAAGTTCCAGTATTGGTCATGAGAGGCGAGCGTCCAGGCTGAATTGGGTGTTTTTTAAACAGATTTGGAATACCGCGGCCGCTGCTGAGTCCTCACCCTTTTGCCAGCTGGGTTAGAAGCCCCAGTGTTTCCTCGATCACCTGCTCACTGGTATAGAAATGAGGCGACAGGCGGACACCTGGCCCACGTTGTACGCAGATCACCTGCTCCTCGCGCAAGCGCTGATAAAGCGTCGGATTCTCCCAGCCCGCCAGGCTGAAGCTGAGAATGCCGGCGCGGCGTGCTGTGTCGAGAGGGCTGTGGATGACTGAGCCGGGTAGTGCACGAATGCCATCGCTCAGACGTTGCACCCGTTCTTCCACCAGTGCGCCGACCTTGTCCATACCGACCTCCTCGAGCAGCGACAGGCTCGCCTCCAGGGCGAAGGCGCCGAGCATATTCGGGCTGCCGCACTCGAAGCGCCGTGCGCTGCGTGCCGGCTGCCAATCCGTGCGGGTGTAGTCGCCGGCATGTTCGAGCATGTGCCAGCCGTATTCGTGCAGCTTGAGTTGGCCGCGCACTTCGCTGCGGCAATAGAATACGCCCAGACCTTCCGGGCCGAGCATCCACTTGTGACCGTCGGCCATGGCGAAGTCGCAGTCATAGGCCTGGACGTCGAAGGGCAGGGCGCCGAGCTGCTGGATGGCATCGATGCAGAACAGTACGCCGTGCTGACGGCAGCCCCGGCCGAGACGCGGCAGATCCAGGCGCAGGCCGCTGGCGAACTGCACGGCGCTGATCGACAGCAGGCGTGTGCGTGGTGTGATGGCGGCGAGCAGGTCGGCTTCAGGGTCTGCACCGCTCAGGCTGACCTCGACCACCTCTACGCCTTGAGCGGCCAATGCCAGCCAGACGATGCGGTTGGAGGGAAACTCCTCGTCGCTGATGATCACCTGGTCGCCCGGGCGCCAATCCAGGCCGAAGGCCACGAAGGAGAGTGCTTCGGACGTATTCTTGACCAGTGCGATATCGCCGGTGCTTGATGCGTTCATCAGACGCATAAGGCGTTCGCGTAGGCTACGCTCCAACTTCAGCCAGTCTGAATAGTCACGTGCGCCACTGCTCACGTTCACTTCGGAGAACTTCCGAACCGCTTCAGCACTGCGTTTCGGCCAGGGAGCGACCGCCGCGTGGTTCAGATAGCGCAGTCCGTTTTCTTGGGGAAACTCATCATGAAACACGTACATGGTCGGATGATCCGTGCAATTTGGCGGCATTTGGGCATAATAAGCGGCTTCGATTTTTGACCCCATAGTCCCTTTATGCAGAAAGAACCCCGTAAGGTCCGCGAATTCCGTCGCCGCGAGCAAGAAATTCTCGATACCGCGCTGAAACTCTTCCTCGAACAGGGAGAGGACAGCGTTACCGTCGAGATGATCGCTGATGCGGTCGGTATCGGCAAAGGCACTATCTACAAGCACTTCAAGTCCAAGGCGGAGATCTATCTGCGCCTGATGCTCGACTACGAGCGCGATCTCAACACGCTGCTGCATTCGGCTGATGTGGATCGCGACAAGGAAGCGCTGTCGCGTGCCTACTTCGAGTTTCGCATGCGTGACCCGCAGCGCTACCGCCTGTTCGACCGCCTGGAAGAGAAGGTGGTCAAGGGCAACCAGGTGCCGGAGATGGTCGAGCAGTTGCACAAGATCCGTGCTTCCAACTTCGAGCGTCTGACCCAGTTGATCAAGGGGCGCATCGCCGAAGGCAAGCTGGAAGACGTACCGCCGTACTTCCACTACTGCGCCGCCTGGGCGCTGGTGCATGGCGCCGTGGCGCTGTACCACTCGCCGTTCTGGAGCAACGTGCTCGAGGATCAGGAAGGCTTCTTCCAGTTCCTTATGGATATCGGTGTGCGGATGGGTAACAAGCGCAAGCGCGACGCCTGATCAGAGGCCGCTTTTCGTCTCATCGACCATGACCTGTCATGGTCGGTGGCGCGATATACTCCAGCCATTCCTCCTCTGGAGTTCTCCATGATCGTCGACCGCCAGGGCAGACGCTTTCGCAATCTTCGTGTCAGCCTGACTGCTGCCTGCAACTACGCCTGCACTTACTGTGTGCCGAACGGCAAGCGCCTGGTTGCTGCTCAGGACGAGCTCTCGGCCGACGCCATGGCACGTGGTGTGGCTTATCTGATCGAGGCGGCCGGCATCGAACGCCTGCGTATCACCGGTGGTGAGCCTCTGGTCAGCACGCGCCTGGAACCCTTCCTGCGCCAGGTCAGCCAGCTCGGCCTTGACGACATCAGCCTGACCACCAATGGCCAGTTGCTCGGGCGCAAGCTGCCGTTGCTGGTGGAGTGCGGTATCCGCCGCCTGAATGTTTCCCTCGATACCCTCGACGCTGGCGCCTTTCGCAGTATCGCTCGTGGCGGTGACCTGGCCACCGTGCTCGCAGGCATGGAAGCGGCGCGCGAAGCCGGGATGAAGATCAAGGTCAACATGGTGCCGCTGCGCGGACAGAACCTGGATCAGGTATTGCCGCTGCTGGAGTACTGTCTGGAACGTGGCTTCGAGCTGCGCTTCATCGAACTGATGCGCATGGGCCACCTGGCGCGCGATGGCAATGCATTCAACCAGCAGTTTGTCGGCTTGCCCGAGCTGCTGGAGCTGATCGGCAGCCGTCACCAGTACGTCCAGGCCAGCGCTCCGGTGGATGCCACGGCGATGCGCTATGCCATTCCCGGTGCGGGTCACTTCGGTGTGATCGCCAACGAGAGCGTACCGTTCTGCCGTACCTGCTCGCGCCTGCGTCTGTCGTCCACCGGCTGGCTGCATGGCTGCCTGTCGTCGAGCAACCGCCACTTCGTCGGCGACTTGCTGGACAAGCCGCGTCACCAGGCCTTGCCGGCATTGCAGCGACTGCTGGTCAAGGCGTTGGGCGACAAACAGGATCTGGCCTTCTCCGGCGGCGTCACGGTGATGAAGATCATCGGTGGTTGATGCTGCCTTCGCTGCCGCCTGCAGGCCGCAGGCTGTTTCAAGCCCCTCCCAAAACAACGGTGCCGCGTCAGGCTTGCATAGCGACGCGGCACTGTTGCATTTCGTGCCTGCCTCGAATCAGCGGTTGCCCATGCGCTGCAGGTTGGCGGGTTTGAAGATGTCGCGTGAGGGGATCGGCTGGGTGAAGTCGAGCGTGCTGCTCTCTTCGTTTTCCAGCTTGTGCACCACGTAGCGACGCGATTGCAGGTCGTAGAACACGTCGATCGACGACCAGATGGTGGGCAGGTCGTAGAAGTTGGTGAGGTAGCCCATGCCGACACGCCAGAGTTCGCCACGGCTGTCGTAACGGTCGGTCATCGCCACCTGCCAGCTGTCCTCATCGAAGTACAAGGTGCGTTTGGAGTAGATGTGGCGCGCCGAACCTTTCAGGGTGCCTTCTACGACCCACACGCGGTGCAGTTCGAAGCGGGTCTGCTCGGGGGCGAGATGGCCGGGCTGGATCAGCTCCTTGTATTTGATCGACGGGCTGAGGATACGGTAGTTGTTGTAGGGGATGTACATCTCCTTTTTGCCGACCAGCTTCCATTCGTAGCGATCCGGCGAGCCGTTGAACATGTCCCGGTCGTCCAGCGTCATCAGGTTGTCGGAGTTTTCTTCCGGCGTGTCATAGGCCAGGGTCGGGGCGCGGCGAACCCGGCGCACGCCCGGTACGTAGCCCCAGGCCATGCGCGGTTCCTTGACCTGATCCAGCGTCTCGTAGACCAGCGCCGCCTGGCCGGCGATGCGGGCAGGGCTGCGGGCGGACGCCAGGTAGTAGAACAGGATGTTGTCGAGCTTCGCCGGGTCGCCATCCTTGATGTAGTAGTTGAACAACACACGCTGGTCGAAGGTGCTGAGGTTGTAGGCGCCGTTTGCCTGAACCGTGGCCTCGGAGAGGTTGCGCACCAGATAAGTGCCACGATAGCGCGCGATATGGTTCCACACCGCTTCCACGCCGCTCTGCGGGATGGGGAAGGGGATGCCGCCATAGGCATTGGTGAAACCGTTGCCACCGCCTACCAGGGTGGCGCTGGTAGCGTTCTTGCGGGTGTTGGCGTAGACCCAATCTGGCGCTGCTGCGGTGCGACGGGTCTGATAGACCGGGTAAGACAAGGTCTGTGGATAGGTCTTGAGCATGGCGATCTGGCCGTCCGAGAGCTTGTCCCGGTATTGCTCGAAGTTCTGCGCGGTGATGGTGAACAGTGGTTTGTCGTCGGGGAATGGATCGACATAGTGTTTGCCGGGCGTGAAGCCGGCGGGGGCGACGGTCAGGCCGCCATCCCAGGCCGGGATACTGCCGTCCGCGTTGCCGGCCCTTTCGCCGCCCAGCGGGGTGAGTTCGCCATCGAGGCGTTCAGCCTCCTGGGCGCTGATGGCTGCGTGCGCGATGCCAAGACTGAGAGAAGCTGCCGTTGCCAATGCCAGCAGGCAGCGTTTGCTGGAGAGTAGTGAGGTGCGCATGATGGGTCTCGTAATGGGAATGCTTGGCTGTCGTTAGAACGAGTACTGCATGTCGAAACTGACGTTGTCCCGGTCGCGGATCAGGTTGCTGGTGCCGGCGCCGGTGAACGCGGTGTATTGCAGGCTGGCCTCGAAGCGCCCCATGTAGTTGGCGCGCACGCCGACGGTGTAGGCCTTGCGACCTTCCATGAAGCTGCCGGTCAGGTGCGAGTTGCCCTTGAAGTCGTAGCTGTGAACGATGAAAGGCGAGAGGTTCACCCCGGCGTACACGTCGCTCCAGGTGCCACTCATGCTCACCGTGTAGCCATAGGACTCGCGGTCGATCGGGTTCGAGGCCAGGTCAGGCGAGCCGACGAACTTGCGTTTCTCCGCCGTCGGGGCGTAGCCGGTGTAGGTCAGGCTGCTGCCGTGCAGTTGCTCGGTGGCGACTTCCGCGACGCCGATCAGCGAGTCGAAGCCCAGCGAAGGGCCGAAGTTGTAGATGGTGCCAAGCGAGGCGTTGAAGGCTTCGACGCGCTCGTAGTTGGCGACGCGCCCGCCACGACACAGGCGCTGGTTTGCCACCTGGCCGCAGGCTGCGCTGTCTGCGACGTTGCCGTCGTAGATCGACGAGGTGCCAGCCAGGCCTTGGGTGAGCAGGTCGCCGAGGATGTCGTTGGTCGCACTCACGGCAATCGGCATGTTGGGTTTGTAGGCCAGCTCGCCGAATACCGAGGCATTACCGACGGTGGTGCTGAAGCTGACCCCCATTACGCGCACGTCCTCGACGTACTTGCGGCGTACGTTGGAATTCAGCGACATGTCGACGGTAGCCAGTGCTTGCGCGGTTTGGGCGCCGAGAATCGAAGCCAGGGTGTTCATGTCGACACCGCGGTAGCCGTCGAAGTCGACCTGCTGCACCGGTTCCTTGGTGTGGTAATTGACGTAGTAGAAACCGAAGTCGGTGTAGTTCAGCGATTCGGCGATGTAATGCAGGCTGATGCCGAACTGGCCACTGTCACGCGCCTCGGCATCGGAACCGACGTTGCCGACCTTGAAGGTGCCGGTGGTGGGGTCGATGTAGCGCGTTGCGTTGTGGGGGCCGCTGCCGATACCGCCGGGCAGGGCGCTGGCGAAGTCATAGGCGGCCAGTGCCGGGATCAGATCGGGGATGGTGGCATAGGCCGCTTCACCGCCAGCACCGAAGATGTCGGTGGTGGAGTAGTACGAGCCCACCGGATCCATCGCGGTCTCTTTCCACTTGAACTGGTAATAGGCCTCGAGGTTGAGGCTTTCGGTCAGGCCGACGTTGAAGCTGAGCGCCTCCACCGGCGTGATGACTTCCTTGATCTGTGCGCCGGGCAGTCGGTATTTCGTCGCGTTGAGCGGGTTGGCGACGCCGACGCCACGGTAGAACAGACCCTCGCCCCAGTTGAATACCTGCTTGCCGAAGCGCGCCGACAGGGGGCGCTCAAACACGTCCCAGGTGCCGTAAACGTAGGCATCGAGAATGTCGCCGGAGCGCCCGGCTGCGTGGCGCGTATCGCGGGTGAAACTGTCGTTGTCCGGGTAGTTCTGACTGGGCTCGTTGTTGGGGTTGTTCTTGTTGAAGTCGGTACGCTTGTCCATGATCTGCGTGTCATAGAACGCCGTACCGCGCACGAAAACGCCGTAGTTCTGGTAGCGGGCTTCGAGTTCGGAGGTGACCTTGAAGACTTCCGAGGCCAGCCCGGTGTCGAAGTTACGGTTGCCGTCGTTGCCATTGATCGCGTCGTTATCCTTGGCCTGACCCTGGACTCGCCAGAACTGTCCGTACGACACGGTGGTGTCGAGGGTGCCAGAGACTTCTCCGTCAGCGAAACTGAATTCGATGGCATTGACGGCGGTGCTGAAGGAAAGTGCGGATGCCAGCCCGAGCAGTGCGAAGCCATGCTTCGTCTGATGCCGCCGAGCCAAGGAGTAGGTGGTCATGATACTGCTCCACAGGTGTTGTTGTTTTTGTGAAAGCGTGTCATCGCGGGTGCAAGGCGGGCCTCATCACGGCTGTGTTAATCTGACGACACGTGACATCAAGATTAATCTGAAGGCAGGTCATGTCAATTTGTTTTGGCGTGTTTCATTCTGTTTTATCAGGGGCTTTGTTGCGATAATTAGAGTCATTGCAGGTTCGCTGATGCCTACTTGCTTCGTCGAATCTATCTGACTACAAGTGAAACCATATTTGGGGTGTTGAATGAGCAAGGGAAGCGGAGCAGGGGAGCGATCCTATCGCGGTGTGAGCCAGGAGCAGCGGGTGAAAGTGCGCCGGGAGGCGTTCCTTCAGGCGGGGATTCATCTATTCGGTTCGGCCGGCTATCGGGCGACCACCGTTCGCGATCTGTGTGCCCATGCCAAGCTCACCGATCGTTACTTCTACGAGTCGTTCAGCGGTACTGAAGATCTGCTCTGCGAGGTCTACGCCCTGGTCATGGGCGAGATCGAGCAGCGTATCAGCGCGCAGGTGCAGGGGATCAGCGCCGGCACTGCGGATGAGCAGCGAGCTGTTCTCACGAGCTTCTTCGAATGCATGCGCGACCCTTACGTCGCGCGCATCGTGCTGGTCGAGGTACTGGGCGTGAGTGAGCGGGTCGATAACCTGTATCAGCAGAACAACCTGCGCTTCTGCAACATCTTCCTGAGCGGTATGGGGCGTCTGTATGGCGGTCTCAAACCGGTCGCATCGGAGCTTTACGTGTGCATGGGGTTGCTCGGCGCGATCAACCAGATGGCGGTGTTCTGGCACCTGAGCAATTACCGCGACCCCATCGAGCAACTGGCCGAGAGCGCCAGGGCGATCATCGAGGGGTGCGCCAACTGAGGGCGCACCCGCATCGACTCAGTTCGGCGGGAACACCGAGCTGTAAGCCCCCAGTTCGACGAACACGGATTTGACCTTGGTGTGTTCGTACAGCGCATCGATGCCGTTTTCCTGGCCCAGGCCTGAGAGTTTCTGACCGGCTACCGGCATGTGCGCCGGTACCTGGCCCCAGGTGTTGATCCAGCAGATCCCTGCCTCCAACGCATGCACGATTCGGTGCGCGGTCGCCAGATCCTGGGTGACCACGCCGCCAGCCAGGCCCAGCTCCGAATCGTTGGCACGACGTAGCACTTCACTTTCGCTGTCGAAGCTCAGAATGCTCATCACCGGCCCGAAGATTTCCTCACGGACGATGCGCATCGTGTCGGTGCAGTCGGTGAATACCGTCGGCAGCAGGTAGCTGCCCGAGGCCAGGGTTGTAGCGCTCGGTGCGCCGCCACCGGTTAGCAGGCGTGCCTCTTCTTCGATCCCGCTGCGGATGTATCCCATCACCTTTTCCCTGTGTTCCAGGCTGACCAGCGGGCCGAAACGGGTGGCCGGGTCTGCCGGATCACCGATGGCGATTGCTCTGACGCGCGCCAGCAGCAACTCCTCGAACCTGGCCTTGACGCTGCGGTGGACGAAGACGCGGGTGCCGCTGGTGCACACCTGGCCGCTGCTGAAGAAGTTGGCCATGGTGGCGATGTCCGCGGCACGCTCAAGGTCGGCATCGGGCATGATGATCAGCGGTGATTTGCCGCCCAGCTCCATGGTCGTCTTCTTAAGTGTGCCAGCGGCCGCACTCATGACCTTCATGCCTGTCGGGACGCTGCCGGTGAAGGACACCTTGGCGATTCCCGGATGCTCGATTAGCGCGCGGCCGACCTCATGGTTGCCCTGCAGCACATTGAACAGGCCTGCGGGAACGCCGGCTTCCACCAGCAGTTCGGCCAGCCGATGGGTGCTCAGCGGCGTCACTTCGCTGGGCTTGAACAGCATGGCGTTGCCGGCTGCCAGAGCAGGCGCCAGTTTCCACATCGCGATCTGCACCGGGTAGTTCCAGGCACCGATGCCGGCGACGACTCCCAGTGGTTCGCGGCGGGTGTAGGTGAACGCGCTGCCGTTCACCGGGGATTGGCGCCCCTCCAGCGCTGCCGCCAGCCCGGCGAAGTAGCGCATCACCGCCACGCCGCCAGCGATGTCGACGCGTGCGGTGTCGTGTATCGGTTTGCCGGTGTCGGCCGTTTCCAGGTGGGCGAGTTCCTCGTTGTGCCGGGCGATGAGGTTCGCGGCATCCAGCAGGATGCCGGTGCGTGCAGTCGGGTTCAGCGCCGCCCAGGTGCGTTGGGCCTGCGCGGCCTGGCGTACGGCCTTGTCGATCTGCGCCTTGCTTGCCTGCTGGACGTGTGCGAGCACCTGGCCGTTGGCTGGGTTGAGGGTGGTGAAGCTGTCGCCACCTTCCACCACATGGTGTTCGCCGCCAATGAACTGGCCGATCAGTTTGGTTTCCATCTATGTGGCTCCGTGTTCGCTCAAGCGCAGGTTCTGTGGGCGGGCAGGAAGCGCCCATAGGATTGGGAGTGGCCCAGATCCTCGGCGTAGCCCTCGTCACGGCTGTAGGCGACGCTGCCGTTGACCAGGGTGGCCAGCACGGCACGGTCGTTGCGGTTGACCAGGCGCATCAGCGAGGTGTTCTCGATGCAGGCTTCCGTCACCTGGTCGAGGCTTTCGTCCAGGCCGCTCGGGTCGATGATGGCGATGTCCGCACGCGACCCTACGTACAGGTGTCCCGCATCCAGGCCGTACCAGTTGGCCAGTTCCGAGGTGACGCGGGCCACTGCTGCGCCGGTGCTCATGAACGATTTGCCGGTGCGCTCGGCGTCGTGCACGTACTTGAGCAGGCGCAGTGGGAAGTTGTAGAAGGCCAGACCGCGAATATGTGCGCCTGAATCGGCGAAGCCGACGTGCACGTTCGGGCTCCTGATCAGGGTGCGCATCACGTCCTCGCGGTTGTTGCCCATCAGTACGGTCCAGACCAGGTCGGTCTTGTAGGTCACGGCGAGGTCGAGGAAGCAGTCCACAGGATCTTGCCCGCGCCGGGTGGCAACCTCGGCGAAGTTCTTGCCGATCAGCGATTGATCCGGGCAAGCGACGATGTAGGCGTCGGAGAAGTCGCGATGCCACAGGCCGATCTTCGAACCGCTCTGAATGTCGCGCTTGAACACCTGGCGAAACTCGGGTTTGGCGGCTTCCGCGTACTGATCGGCCTCGTTCTGGAAGTTACGCAGAATCAGGCCGCCGGAGAATTCATCAAAGTTGTTGAAGTTGAGGCCGGCGCTGTACACGCGCAGCGGGGCGGGCAGGAACTGCCACTTGAGATTGCCCTGCAGCAGCCAGTTGGAAATCCAGCCGCTGAGCCGCGCCTGCATGTGCAGCAGCGGCGCGACCTTCAGATCCAGTGCGGTCAGCAGCGTGGTTTTCAGCTTCGGGCGGAACCAGCCGGCAGTGGCGAACATCAGTCGTACCGCGCTGCTGGGTTCGGCCACATCCGGGGCGCCCTGGAGAATCGCGCCGCGCTTGCGCAGCGTAGCGAACAGGCGCTTGAACTCCTTCCAGCTGGCGAAGGTGGAGGGCAGTGGGCGCGACCAGGCACGTTCGCCAGCAACGCGGTCGATCTTGGTCTTCATCACCGACAAGCCGAGGAAGCCATTGTCGAGCGCATCGTTGAGCAAGGTTTCCATGTGGCGCATCTCGGCTTCGCTGGGCGTGCGCTCGGTCGTTGCATCCAGCAGCCCCATGGCGGCGGAGCGAATGTCCGAGTGACCGATGTAGCAGGCCACGTTAGGGCCCAGCGGCAAGCCTTCGAGGAAGCTGCGGTACTCCGACGGAGTGCTCCACTGCTTCTTCTCCTTGAGCAGCGAGAGCACGTGATCGTGAGGAATGGACTCGACTCGACTGAACAGATCCGCGCAGTCCTCAGCGCTGGCCGCCACCATGCTCAGCGAGCAGAGGCCGGTGGCCACCGTGGTGACGCCATGACGGATCGACTCCTTCAAGGCCGCGGACGTGAGGATTTCGGCATCGTAGTGCGAGTGCATTTCCAGGAAGCCTGGCATCACCCAGCAGCCCTTGGCATCGATTACATTCTGACAATTTTTGTCATCAGTAATGTTGCTTCCAACAGCTGCAATCTTTCCTGCCTTGATCGCGACGTCAGCCTTGACGCCATTTTCATTGACGCCATCGAAGACGATGCCGTTTCTGATGACCAAATCATAGTTCATTGTTCTTGTCCTGTAATTTGACTACAACTGACATCAGAATACAGGCGAAGCAATACCTGTCAATACACCGGGTGGTGGCTTATCGGAAGGCTTGCATCTGGCTCGTAAGTACCTGAAGCATCCGGCTGGAGGCCATGGACAGACGTCGGCCGGCACGCGTTATCAGGTGAGCCTCGGCTTCCAGGAACAGCGGATGATCGATATCGCGGCAGAAAATCTCGCTGGATTTCAACTCGCTATCGATGGCGAACGCGGGAAGAAAGGCGATGCCCAATCCCGATTTGGCGAACTGTTTCAGGGTGGCGATGGAGTTGGTGGTCATCACCGGATCGAAGCGCACCTTCTCGGCGAATTCCAGTACATCCAGCAACTGGCGCACGCCATGGGTGGGGTAGGTGACGGCCAGCGGGTAGTTCAGCAGATCCCTGGCCTTGAGCGGCGTTTCCGAGCCGCGCAGCGGAGAGTCCGCGCCGAAGATGACCTTCATCGGTTGCTTGCGCACGGAGCGTGAAACCAGCTTGGGGTGGCTGGGCGGGTTATAGACCAGGCCGATTTCCGCCTCGTCTTCGAGCACCTTGCGGATCACCTCGTTGGTGCCTGCCGAGTCCAGGCTCAGCTTGATCCCCGGGTGCTCACGGCAGAATCGGCCGAGTGGGCCGGCCAGGATGTCGTTGATGAAGCCTTCACCCAGCACCACGCTGACGCGGCCCGAGCGCATTTCGCGCAGCGATTGCAGCCGAGCCTGCAAGTCCGCGACGTGGGCCTCCTGTTCACGGTGGAACTCCAGCACCTGCAGCCCGGCGTCCGTCACGGCGACGCCGCGACCGCGGCGTTCCAGCAGCGCCGTGCCCAGCTCGGCCTCGAGTAACTGAACCTGCCGGGTGACGGCTGATGGCGCTACGTTGAGCAGGTCGGCGGCTGCACGGATGCTGCCCAGGCGAGCCGCTTCGTAGAAGTACGCGATGCGGGAAAGATTCAGCGAACTGGACATCGGATCACCTCTGCGGTGTTCGAATTAAGAGAACAAAAAGTGAAATTCTGTTGATTGAAGTCACTCTTTCTCGATCCTAGCATCAGCCCCACTCCAGCGGACAACACAAATTCCGCTCACTCTTTTGGGCTGCTCAGCATGCGACCGAGCGTTTCTCATCGCGCCAGAGAAGAACTTCAACGGGCTGGCCCGAACGCGTCCGTGGCGTTCCGTGCCGAGGCCGTTCGTTCAGCAGAGCAGCGCGCCCTGCACCCGGCGCCGACGAGCCGTCGGCTGCCACGTCCATCCGCCTTACAAGAAAACCGCCGTAGTCCGCTTGCCGTCACGCCCTGCGCGTGTTGACGGTGCGGCCGACTCCATCTGCCTGAAGGGCCTTGAAATGCCATCCGAAACCTTTCTCACTGCATACCCCTGGGTCGAGCGACTGATCCGCCTGGACACCACCAGTGCCTTGTCGAATCTGCACCTGATCGAGGAGGTGCGTGGCTATTTCTCGGCCCATGGCATCGACAGTGTGCTGACCTATGACGAGGACAGACGCAAGGCCAACCTGTTTTCCACGGTGCCGGCGCATGACGGCAGCGTGACCGGCGGACTAGTGCTTTCCGGCCATACCGATGTCGTGCCGGTGAAGGGGCAGAACTGGACGTCCGATCCCTTCGTGCCTGCCGTACGTGACGGCAAGTTGTATGGCCGTGGCGCCTGCGACATGAAGGGCTTCATCGGTGTGGCGCTGGAAATGTTGCCGGTGATGCTGGCGTCGAAGCTGTCGGCGCCGCTGCATTTCGCGCTGTCCTACGATGAAGAAATCGGCTGTGCCGGTGCGCCGTCGATGGTGCGTGATCTGGTGGCGAGGGGGGTGGCACCCAAGGGTTGCGTGGTGGGCGAGCCGACCGGCATGGGCATCGTCGTGGCGCATAAGGGCATCAACGCCTATCGCTGTTGCGTGCGTGGCCATGCGGCGCATTCGTCCCTGCAACCGCAGGGCATCAATGCCATCGAGTACGCGGCCCGGCTGATCACCTTCATCAGCGATCTGGCGCGTCAGTCGGCGGCCGAGGGCCCCTTCGACAATGGCTTCGATGTGCCCTACAGCACGGCGCAGACCGGCACCATCCAGGGCGGCATCGCCATCAATACCATTCCCGAGCACTGCGAATTCCAGTTCGAGTTTCGCAACCTGCCAGGTATCAACCCGGACGCCATTTTCGAGCGCATCGAGCAGTACGCGAAGCAGGTGCTGCAACCCGAGATGCAGGCTCGCATCGAGGGAGCGGGGATCTCGTTCGAGACCATTTCCCGTGCCCCGGCGCTGGACAGCGGCGAGAAGGCCGCGCTCTGCGCCCTGATCGCCGGGCTGCGTCAGGACAGCGCCACGCGCCAGGTTTCCTACGCCACCGAGGCCGGATTGTTCCAGGAGGTCGGGGTGCCGACCATCGTCTGCGGCCCCGGCCATATCGCCCAGGCCCACAAGGCCGACGAGTACGTCGCGCTCGAGCAACTGGCCGAGTGCGAGCGCTTCCTGCGTCAGTTGATCGCCAGCCAGAGCCTCTAGGCCCAGGGCTGCCGCTGCATTCCAGAAAACAAACACAACAGGTGGAGTCGAGCATGAACATCAGGCAGTCGGAGCTGGATACCGGCGCGGCGCATACGCTGCCGCAAACCCGGGTCAACGGTATTTTCATCGGCACCATGGCGCTGTCCTTGCTGGGGGTATGGCTGTCCGTATTCGCCCCCATTCAGGTGCTGCTCGCCCAGCAGATGGAGTTGATCGCTCCACTGGGCAAGGAGGCCGCGCTGGGCATGGTGATGGGGTTGGGCTCGGCGGTGGCGCTGCTGGCGCAGCCGCTGATCGGCGCCATGTCTGACCGGACGACGCTCCGGCTGGGACGGCGCCACCCCTGGAACCTGGCCGGCATCGTGCTGGGCGCGCTGGCGCTGGTGATGCTCGGTCAGCAGACCAGTCTTCCTGGCGTCCTGTTGTGGTGGGGCGTGGTGCAACTGGGTACGAGCGCGGTGCTGTGCTCGGTGACCGCTGCCGTGCCGGATCGTGTGCCGCTGCAGCAGCGCGCGACCGTCAGTGCCTGGAACGGCGTGACGCTGTCCATGGCCGTGGTGATCGGCGCGATGCTGACGACCGTATTCACCTCGGGCATCGCCAGCGGTTACCTGCTGGTGGCGGTGGGCTTCGTACTGTTTTCCACGCCTTTCATCCTGGCGACTCGCGACCAGTCGATTACCAAGGCATCGCTGCCACCCTTCAGCTTTTCCGGATTGCTGAAAAGCTTCTGGATCAGCCCGAAGAAGCACCCCGATTTCGCCTGGGCCTGGTCGACGCGTTTTCTGGTGGGGTTGAGCAGTGCGACCGGCACCATGTTCTTTCTCTACTTCCTGCGCGACGGGCTGCAGTACGAGAAGCTGTTCCCCGGTGAGCGCGCCGAGGACGGCTTGCTGATTCTGGTACTGATCTACACGACGGCGGTGGTGTTGTCGGCCTTCGTCAGCGCGATCATTTCCGACCGCACCGGGCGTCGGCGGATCATCGTGGTACTCGCTGGGCTGGTGATGGGTTGCGCGTCGCTGCTCCTGGCGTTCTGGCAGAGCTGGCCGCTGGCGATGCTGTCTTCGGCCGTGCTGGGGCTGGGCTATGGCGCCTATGTCGCGGTGGATCAGGCGCTGATCAGCCAGGTGCTGCCCAGCTCGTCCGACCATGCCAAGGATCTGGGTGTGATCAACATCGCCATCGTCGGGCCGCAGATCTTGGCGCCGATTATCTGTGCGCTGCTGATCACCCAGCTGGGCGGCTATCACGCCTTGTACGCCTTCTCGGGGTTGGTCGGGATACTCGGCGGTTTGCTGGTGTTCAAGATCAAGAGTGTGCCGTGAGGCTGTACTCGTGTAGCTAAAAGAAACGCCGCGACTCTCTTCGAGGATCGCGGCGTTTTTCGTGGGCGGCTGTCAGGGTTTGTGTCGTGTCACGCCCAATGCAGTCAGGCGCTGGTGTCTTCGAGCGTGCGGCCATTCGCCCGGGCGGTTGTGAGCGCTGCCACTGCCAGGTGCATCTCCTCGCGCGCGCTGCGGCTCACGCCCATCATGTTGGCGAAACCGTGGATCAACCCAGGCGCTCGACGCCGTTGTGTGGCTGGAGCGCAGGCCTTGAGTCGTGTGGCATAGCGTTCGCCTTCGTCGCGTAGCACATCGAACTCTGCGGTCGCGACATAGGCGGGTGGCAGGCCTTGCAGCGAGGTGGCGAGCAGCGGCGAAAGAGCGGGATCGGCGTAATTGCCCTGCGGCGCATAGAGCGCTTTGGCCCAGTCCATCTGCGCTTCACTGAGCACGTAGCCGCTGCTGAAAAGGCGGTACGACTCGGATTTGTTCAGTACGTCCATGACCGGATAGAACAGCAGCTGAAAGTGCGGCATCGGCAGGTTCGAGGTCGTCAGTCGCTGGCAGAGGGAAGCGGCGATATTGCCGCCGGCACTGTCGCCGCCGATCGCGACGAAGCAGGCTTCGCTGCCTGGCAGCGACAGCGCGAATCGATAGGCAGCCAGCGCATCGTCCAGTGCCGCCGGGTAGGCATGTTCGGGGGCGAGCCGATAGTCGACCGAGAGCACGCGAATGTCGGCGTGTCTGGCGATGAATCGGCAGATGGAGTCGCAGCTGTCCAGGCCGCCTGAAACCCAGGCTCCGCCATGGAAGTAGATCAGGATTCCACTGGATGTTGGGGTTCCCAGGTAATACCGCGCCGGGATTTCCTCAGCCCTGCTCGGTATGCGCAGGTCACTGACACTGTGTAGCGCAATCTCCGGGCCGCCGAACGTCCAGGCGTCGAGATCGGTCTGCGCTCGTACTTGGGCAATGGGACGGTTCTGTGGGCTGGCGGCTTCTATGTCGCCCATCAGGCGCAGGAACATCGACACCTCCGGACAAAGCCTGTGGCCGGGAAGATCCAGGCGACCCGCGCCTATCCGTTGCTGAATCGAGGCAGGCAGTGCCCCCAGCGCTTGAACGGCAAACTTCATCAGGTGATGTGAGACACTTCTGCGCATGAGGGGCGGTCATCCGAAGGTGATTGGGGGGAGGGTTCCATCCTAGTTTCGCCGGCGAGTGGTGAACAATCGCCAGCTCTTCGCTGTTTTGTTCTGTTAATTCGAACGGCGCGCCGGGCGGGATATCCGCGAGCGAGTCCGCCTTGATCGGGAGGCTGGCGCAGAACCTGCATTCCCTCCTTATCCGCCGGTTTTCCGTCACCGGTACGAGGAGGATTCATTCATGCGTAACCTGCTTCTATTGGTGGCGCTGCTGGGGCTGGCTGGCTGCATGAAGGTCAGCGACATGGCCAGTGGCGCCGAATACCACCTGCGCGATGCCGGGTTTCTCGATCATGGCCGCACTGAGCGCATGGCTTCGCGGCGCCTGCAGCAGGACTCCTTCATCTATATCGCTCAAGGGCACTTCGTGCCGCCGGGGCACGGCTATCCGCGGCCCAATGTGGTGGCCGAGGAAGCCTTCAAGGGCTTCGTTGAATACTTCCCGCTGGTGCGTCGTGCGCGCCAGCCGGCCGGCCTGGACGAGGCAATGACCGAAGCGCGTGCGGCAGGCGCGCACTATCTGTTATACGCCCGCTTCGCCTATAGCGACGACCGCATCGGCACCATGGAGGAGTGGGAAGATCAGGAGGCCGTGGATCGCCTCGGCACCGACCGTGCGGTGATCCAGTTGATGTTGATCGAAACCAACACTCGCTATCTGGTGGACACCGCACGCATTCGCAGTCGCGGCGGATTCCTGACGTTCTACGACGTACAGCCGCAGGACATCATCGGCCCGCCACTGCGTGACTACGCGCGTAGCCTGCTGGGTGTGGCGAACTGACTAGGTGCCGCGGCTGATGCTCCAGCGAGGGTAAGGTATCCTCGTCGGTCTGACCCGTTATGTCGGGCAACGGACGAGGAGAGAGCATGAGCGATCCAGGCAAGGCCGGCGACCTGCTGGCGCAGATCCCCAAGGGCGAAGGCAAGGGCCTGCCCCCCGTGCACCTGTGGAACCCCGATTTCTGTGGCGATATCGACATGCGTATCGCCCGCGATGGCACCTGGTACTACCTGGGTACGCCCATCGGTCGCAAACCCATGGTGCGACTGTTTTCCACCATCATCCGCCGCGATGGCGACGACTACTTCCTGATCACGCCGGTGGAGAAGGTCGGTATCCAGGTCGAGGACGCTCCCTTCGTTGCCGTGACTCTGCAGGTCGAGGGGGAGGGCGAGGCGCAGGTGCTGCGTTTCACCACCAATGCCGAGGACGAAGTCGTGGCGGGTGCCGAGCATCCGATCCGTGTGGAGATCGATCCTGCGACACTCGAGCCCTCGCCGTACATTCTGGTGCGGCGTAACCTCGAAGCATTGATTCATCGCAACGTGTTCTACCAGCTGGTGGAACTGGCGGTGGAGCGTGAGGTCGACGGAGAACCCTGGTTGGGCGTGTGGAGTGGCGGGCAGTTCTATCCCATCGGGCCTGTGCCAGTCTGAGCGACCATGCCCAGCAGCACTGCCGCGAGTGAGCCTGGGGGGAGGCGCAGGTGCGTATGACGCACCCTACGGATTTGACAGGAGACGCAGATGGATGAGCATCGCATCGAGACCGAACGCCTGACGCTACGCCCACCGCAACCTCAGGACGCGGCCGAGGTGCAGCGTTTGGCCGGAGATTTTCGCATTGCCGATGTCACCGGCAGCATTCCTCATCCCTATCCACCCGAGCTGGCGCAGCAGTGGATCGAGCGCTGTGCGCAGGACTGGGCCAGTGGCGTGGCGGCCCACTTCATCATCACCGAGTCCGACAGCGGCAGGCTGGTCGGCAGCATGGCGCTCAAGGACATCAGGCGAGGTGAAGCCGAGGTGGGTTACTGGATCGGCGTGCCGTACTGGAGCCGTGGTTACGCCAGTGAAGCCTGCAGTGCGCTGGTGGATTTCGCCTTCCGCCAGCTGCGCCTGCGCCGCTTGCACGCCAGCCATCTGGCGCGCAATCCGCAGTCTGGCCGGGTGCTGTTCAAGGCCGGTTTCCGCCACCTGGGGCTGGGCCACAGCGAGTGCGGTTGCCAGGGCAAGGTCGAACCGGTCGAACTCTACGAGCGGGTCTCCGGCGAGTAACCTGACTGCCTGTCAGCGCACCCGGTCGCGGCTCTGCACCGCCAGATCCAGCGCTTTCTGCATATCCAGCCGCGCCGAGCGGCCCACGTCCTTGTCGCTCATCTTGTAGTTGCGTTCCGACGGCAGGATGGGCGCGGTCAGGTCTTCGGCGTCCATCGGTTCGAAGTCGTAATCACCGCCAATGGTCATGGCGCTGCGGCGCAGCAACATGCGCACTTGTTCCGGTTGCAGGCGCGGGTTGATCGACAGCATGGCGGCGACTACGCCGGTCACCAGCGGTGTGGCGTAGGAGGTGCCGCAATGCACGTCGCCGGTGGCGTCGATCTCGCGAGTGGAGGCACGCGCGCAGGCCGCTGCGGTGATGTCGACGCGCATGTCGACATTCGACGAGTCGCGTTTGACCACGTAGGTCGGGTCGTCGATTTCGACCTCTTTCTCCTTGTTGCGCTGATGTCCGCCGACCACCAGCAATTGCTCGGTGATGAAGGAGGAGGGCAGGCGGTATTCGTCCCGGCCGGAGTAGGACGAACCGTTACCAGCCGAGTTGATCACCAGCACGTCCGGGTGCTCCTCACGCAACCACAGGAAGAACTCCTCCAGCAGTTCTTCGTAACCGCTCATGGCGATGCCGGAGCGCACCAGCGAGTCGATCTCGTCGCCTTCGACATTGCGTGTGCCGACCCGGTGAATGCCCCAACTCCAGTTGAGTACGCGTACGCCGTCCTCCACCAGATTGACCGACGCGGCGATATTGGCGGTGATGCCGGCGTCCGAGTTGCGCTCGACGATCACCTCGAAGCCCTGGCTGGCCTTGTCCAGCCCGCGCAGGAATCCGGTGTTGCCACCCTTGTCCCAGTGAGCGGCGAGAATACCGGCAACGGTGCTGCCATGGTTGTCCGGCTCGTCGGCATCGCGCGCATAGACGCAGGTGCGCGGTTTGCCATCTGGGCAGGCGCCCAGGTAGTCGGCGAAGTCGGGCGCGTCGAAATCGACATTACGCTCGATCACGCCGACGCGGATCGGCTCGGCTTCGATAGGCGAGTCGCCTGCAGGTATGCGCCGCTGGTAATAGTTGACCGCATCCATGAAGCGATTCGCCGCCCACTCCTCGGAGTTCTTCTCCGGTTTGCGTGCCGGCTTGCGCGCGGCTTCGCTTTCTTCACCGCGCTCCGGCGCGCTTTCTTCCACCACCACGGCGTCGACGCTGGTTTCGCTGCCAATGCGCAGCACCAGTGCATCGCGCTCGGTCAGGTTCTTCACCGGCAGGCGCAGCTGGTAGACGTTCAAGGGGGGTATGGCGCCGACTACCTTGGCGTCATATTTCTTCGCCAGGCGTTTGGCCTCGTCGAGGCCGTCGTGGCTTTCCTCGATCAGCAGGCTGACCAGGTCGACGTAGGTGGTCAGGCCGTCCATGTTCTTCGCCACTTCATCCGGGCCGGCGGCGAGCACATGGCTGCGATGCCGCGACAGCCAGACCGGGTTGCTGGAGCGTGAGCCGTCCTCCAGCCACAGCGCCGCGCTGCGATGTTCGTCGCTGTTCAACTGCAGGCGTAGGCCGTCACCGCTGCGCTTCACCGCCGAGGCGGGCAGGGTATCGTCGCCGAGCCGCAACCTGGGCAGCTTCTCGCCAAGGCCACTCACCTGCAGGCACCAGTCCTGACGCTCAGTGGCGAGCAGATCGCCGCAGCGTTGCAGGCTCTGGATGCGCAGAGGCTCCTGCGCACTGGCAAGAGGGTTCAGCACAGCCATGACCAGGGCAGCGAGAAGGGGGCGGTTGAGCAGCATGGGGCAGAGCCTCCGTAGCAAATGTTCTGCCTTTTTCCGACTTTCTCCGCCGCGCTTCGTTCAGATGGGTTATGCCGTGCCGGTCGCGTGAGAATGTGCGCATCGGTCACACCGCTTCGTCGATAAATGGTTATATTATTACGTTTCTCACGCCCATAATTCGAAGCCTTTCATGTCCTCCAATCGCCTGCTCTCGATCGATGCCCTGCGCGGCTTGGTCATCCTCTTCATGTTGCTCGATCACGTTCGCGAAACCTTCTACCTGCATCAGCAGGTGGGCGACCCGATGGACGTAACGGCTACGGAACCTGCGTTGTTCTTCAGTCGCACCCTGGCGCACCTGTGCGCGCCGGTATTCATTTTGCTCACCGGACTTTCGGCCTTTCTCTACGGCGAGAAGCAGATGAGTCGTGCGGCGACCTGTGCCTTTCTGTTCAAGCGCGGGCTGTTCCTCGTGGTACTGGAGCTCACCCTGGTCAACTTCGCCTGGACGTTCCAGTTCCCGCCCACGGTGATCTACCTGCAAGTGATCTGGGCCATCGGCCTGAGCATGTTGGCGCTGTCTCTGCTGCTATGGCTGCCGCGCGCGCTACTGGCCGTGCTGGGCCTGGTGCTGGTGACCGGGCACAACCTGCTCGATGGCTTGCACTTTCCGCTGGAGTCGGCGATGCACGTGCCGTGGGCGGTGCTGCATGACCGTGGCTGGATCGAGTTCTCCGACACGCTGCGTCTGCGTACCTCGTACCCGGTATTGCCGTGGATAGGCGTGATCGCGCTGGGCTATGTGATCGGCCCGTGGTTTCGCTGGTCGAGCGCGCCTGAGCAACGCCTGCAGCATTTACGCACTGCCGGTTTCGGCGCGCTGACACTGTTCGTGGTGCTGCGCCTGGTCAATGGCTATGGCGAGAAGCCCTGGGCAATCGAGGAGACCGGCCTGCAAATGCTGATGGCATTGTTCAACATCACCAAGTACCCGCCGTCGCTGCTGTTCCTGGCATTGACGCTGGGGCTTGGCCTGCTGCTGCTGGCGTATTTCGAGCGGCGCAATGACGGCCGCATGGTAAGGGTTCTGGCCGTATTCGGCAGTGCGCCGATGTTCTTCTATCTACTGCACCTGTACGTGCTGAAGCTGCTCTACGTCAGTGCCCTCGCCATCTGGGGCGCGAACCAGGGGCACTACTTCGGTTTCGATTCGATGCCCTGGGTGTGGGCCGCCACGGTGCTGTTGGCTGTGTTGTTGTTCCCGCCGACGCAGTGGTTCGCCCGGCTCAAGGCGCGTCGCCGTGACATCCGCTGGTTGAAATACCTCTGAGCCGCCGTGGCGGGCGATGCCAGGCATCGCTCCGCCTCTACGCGATGCCTGCCTTTTCCAGCAGCGCCTGCTCGTCCACCTCGTCGATCTGCTCGGCCTTCATGAAGCGTTCGGCGTAGCGCCGATGAATACCGCTGCGCAGGAACAGGGCGAACAATTGCGGATCGATGTGCGCGCCCTTGCACATGCCGACCATGATGTTCAGCGCTTCGGACAAGGTCTTGCCCTTCTTGTAGGGGCGATCCACCGCGGTCAGCGCTTCGAAGATATCGGCAATCGCCATCATGCGTGCCGGCAGGCTCATCTGCTCGCGGGTCAGGCGCTTGGGATAACCAGTGCCGTCCATTTTCTCGTGATGACCACCGGCGATTTCGGAGACGTTGCGCAAGTGCTTGGGGAAGGGCAGCCGGTCGAGCATCAGGATGGTCTGCACGATGTGGTGGTTGATGATGTAGCGCTCTTCGGCCGTCAGGGTGCCGCGGGCGATGCTCAGGTTATGCAGTTCGCCACGGTTGAACTTGTATTGCGGCACGTCCAGTTTGAAGCCCCAGCGATTGTCCGCCGTGATCGATTCCTGGGCCGCACGCTCGATCAGGTGTTCGGGGCGGTCTGCCAGCAACGGCTCTTCCACCGGCAGGCTGGCGGCAGGCGACTGTTCCAGGCGTTTGCCTTCCTCCCAGGAGACTCCTAGCCGATTGTCGAGGGTACGCAGCCAGCGCCGTTCGGCGATCTGTCCAAGGCGCGCCTGGTCGGCATCGGCCATGGCCTCGCCGCCGAGGTTGATGCGGGCGATGAAGGCGAACTCGTCATCCAGGGTCGCCAGCAGTTCCTCGCGCAGGGCGGCCAGCGCCGTTTCGTCGCCGCCTTCGGCGCGACCTTTCCAGTAAGCGATCCAGGCATCGCGCTTGAGCACTTCGAAACGCATGCGTATTTCATGGATGCGGTCGTAGAGGGTCTCCAGCTTGGTTGCCTTGTCCACCACGTACTCGGGGGTGGTGACCTTGCCGCAATCGTGCAGCCAGGCGGCGATGTGCAGCGCCTCCCACTCCTCGTCGCTGGGCTTGTAGTCACGAAACTCGGGGGCGTCGCTGTCGGCAGCGGCGCGGGCCAGCATCAGGGTGATTTCCGGTACGCGCTGGCAGTGGCCGCCGGTATAAGGGCTCTTGGCGTCGATGGCGCCGGCGATCAACTGGATGAAGGCGTCGAGCAACTGTTTCTGCCTGGCCAGCAGGCGTTGGCTTTCGATACACAGCGCGGCGCTGCCGGACACCGCATCGACGAAAGCCACACGCTCCGGGCTGAGCATGCTTTCGCTGTTCTCGCCGGTATCGCGTTGCAGCAGCACCAGCACGCCCACCGTATCGCCCTGGCGGTTGTGCAGGCCGGCCGCGATCAGGTGCAGGCGTGGGCTATCGACCATCGCCAACAGGCGCCGGAAGATCCCGGCCTGATCGAAGCCGATGGAGGTGGCGCTGCTGGTGCCACCGGTCGCGGGCCTGCGTAGCCATTCAGGCAACTGCGGATCGTCATGGCGAATACCGTGAAGGTCGGCCTCGCTGAGCGGGCGAGCCTGTCCGTCGATCACCAGCCCCTGCGGTTCCAGGCGGCCGGTGTCGCTGTCGAGCAGGTAGAGCAGGCCGCCCTGAGCGCTGCTGATGGACACGGTGGCGTCCATCACGCGCTTGAGCAGCGTTTCGAAGTGGGTTTCGGCGGAGAGGCTGGCGGCGATATCGAGGAAGCTCGACAACGTGTCTTTCATGCTGCTCATCGACACGGCCAGTTGGTCGACCTCCAGAATCGGCGAGCGGCCGCTGGCTGGGTGAGTGAAGTCGAAACGGCGTATGGCCTGTGCTTCCTGTACCAGGCTGCGCAGCGGTTTGACCACCAGGCGCGAGGTCAGCCAGCCCAGGGGCAGGCACAGCAGCAGGGTGGTCAGGGTGATCAGCGCGCCTTGCCAGCGAATGCGGTAGGCCTCGGCCAGCATCTCCTGTTCGGGCACCAGCAGTGCCAGGTGCAAGCCTTGCGGGCCACCTTCCTGAATATGTCGGTGGGCCATGACCCAGCGCTGCTTGGCCAGCTCGACGACGCCCTGATCCTGCTCGGTTAGGTCGCCCGCCAGCAGCTCGCCAAGCGCCGGGTTGAGTTCGCGCACCTTGACCAGCGATACCTTGCCGTCGACCTCCTTGAGCAGGCGGCTGCTGTCGATGTAGGCCACGGCATTGCCGTCGGCATCGGCCAGTACCACTTCACTGTTGGGTGTGACGCGATGGCTGGCCAGCGTGGCGGACAGGTCGTCTAGGGTCAGGTCGGCGCCGAGCACGGTGGTCAGGCCGCTGCGTCTGGCCAGGGTGGTGCCGATTTCCTGGGTCGAGAAGAACAGGTAGGGCGCCGTGGTGATCTGCCCACCATCGCTGCGCGCGCGTTTGAACCAGTCGCGCTCACGTGGATCGTAAGGTTCGCTGAGCTTCTGGCGGCGGCTCAGCTGATTCAGCGAGCCATCGTAGAACAGGTAGTCGCTGGCGGTGCCGGTGGCGCTGCGGTCGATCGACCAGACCTGATAGGCCGCCTTGTCGGGGGCATCGAAGCGCTGCTTGAGCATGTCGCTACGCAGCGGGCGCACCATGAAGAAATCACCATCCTCGTAGCCCAGATAGACCGAGGCCAGCTTCGGATTGTCGCGCAGCGCCTGGACGAACAATGGCAGCAGGGCCAGGCGATCCTCCAGGTTGTTGGCCTGGGTCGATGGGTTCAGGGCCAGCAGGCTGAGCAGATGACGGATCGGTCGATAGGTGCTGTCCAGATCCTTCTGCACATCGACCTGAATGCGTTCGAACAGCGTCTCGCTGCTGGAAAAGATCAGGCGGCTGGTCTGCTGATAGTTGAACAGCCCCAGGATCACCCCGGTAAACAGCAGGAGCAGGGTGAACAGAACGCTGATATGGACGTGTAGGGGAAAGCGGCGTTGGCGGGGAACAGCGGTGTTGGACATCGCACTTCACTCCTTGCTGGCGCTGCAGGCTCCAACAGCATAGTGAAGAGTGAGCGAATCTGCCGAAACGTTATAAAGGCTGCTGCGAACCATCCTCGTTCTTGTTCGACTTGTTCAGTTGCAGGCGTAGTCCGTGTACCAGCAAGGCTACTGTCAGGGTCAGGGCGACACCGATCAGGGCGTTGAGCAGGCGCACTTCGGCCAGGTGCCAGTCCTGTGCCAGGCTCTCGGCCAGCAGTACGAAGCACAGGGTGGTCTGCAGTACGAAAAGCCCATAGTGGTTGGCCTGCAGCGCACGGCTGAGGATCACCAGCACCAGCAGGGTCATCACCATCAGCGGCGGGCTTTGCAGGCTGTGACCGAAGAGGATCAGCAGACCAGCCGCTGCCAGACTGGCCAGGCTGGCTTGCAGGGCACGCACCAGGCTGCCCTGGAATTCCAGTTGCAAGGTGCTGATCACTGTCAGGGTCAGCCAGTAACCACGTGACAATCCGGCCAGGTTGACGATCAGCCCCGATGCGGCGAAGGCCAGCATGCACGCCAGGGCATGCAGACGCCATTGCTGGCGTGGCAGGCGCTGGGCGTGGCGCTTGAGCACCTTGAGGATGGCCAGAAAGCGCGGCATGTACGGCCACATGCGCAGGCCGTGGAGGCCACGCAGGCCGAAGGCCAGCAGCATCACCCAGAGTCCGCCGAGAATGAACAGCATGGCCACCGCATAAGGGTTGTGCAGGTTGCCGATGCCGAACTGTCCCTGGCCGAGGCACAGGCAGATGCACAGGCCGATGCCCAGCTTGCCGGCCTCGCTACCGAAGCGTTGCAGCCAGGCCAGCAGCAGGCCGAAGGCGGCGAAGATGCCCAGGCTGATCAGCGGGTGACTGCCGGCCCAGAAACCGAGGCCTGCGCTGCAGGCGCCGAGACCGGTGAGCAGCAACATGCGCAGCATGCCAAAGCGGTGCAGCGGGTTGGCCTGGGCGGCCTGGAAGGCGCCTGCCGAGGCCCAGAGAAAACCGCTGTGCGCGGTGGTCAGGCCGAGCAACAACGGCAGAGCACAGCCTAACCCGGCGACCACCGCCGGGCCCCAGGCCGGTGGTCCGGCATGCCAGGTGAAGCTGTTGCGAATCAGGTTCTTCATGGGGTAACGGAACGTCCGGTCATCTCCCTTGCCATTTCCGTAGCGTAGCTGTCGGTCATGCCGGCGATGAAGTCGATCACGCGCATGAACGAGCGGTACAGTGGCCAGCCCGGTTCGGGAGCGTAGTAGCTGAGCAAATCGAGAATACGCCGGTGCTTGAATGACGGCGCACGTCCGCCGTGTTGTTCCAGCACCGCGCCGCAGAAGGCGTTGAGCAGGATCTCCAGGGTGGTGTAGGCGCCGATCTCATGCAGGGTCTTGCGCTTGTCGTGGAAGATCTTTTCCCGGGCCAGCAACTTGGCGCTCTGCACGCAGTGTTTCGCCGCGCCATGCATGTGCTCGACCAGGTCGCCCTGCAGGCGGCCGGCAAGCAGGTCATGCTGCTGCTCGACGAAGGCTCCGGCGGCGGCATTGGTCAGGTGTTCGATGGCCTTGCCGCGCAGGATCGCCAGTTTGCGCCGACGTGAATCCTTGGGGCCGAGCTGGCGATAGGTTTCCGGCAGGTCGTCGCCGACCAGATCGAGTAGCAGCGCTTCCACTTCGCTGTAGTCGAGCAGCTCCATCTCCACGCCGTCTTCCAGGTCGATCAGGCCGTAGCAGATGTCGTCCGCCGCCTCCATCAGGTAAACCAGCGGGTGACGCGCCCAACGCTGTGCTTCCAGTTGCGGCAGCTCCAGCTTGGCGGCGATCTGTTCGAGCAGTGGCAGTTCGCTCTGGTAGCAGCCGAACTTGTGCTTCTTGTAGCCCTGCGCGTCTGCGTGGCGGGCTGTCCAGGGGTATTTCAGATAGGTGCCGAGCGTGGCGTAAGTCAGGCGCGTGCCGCCATCGAACTGGTGATATTCCAACTGGGTGAGCACGCGAAAGCCCTGGGCATTGCCTTCGAAATTGAGAAAGTCGGCGCGCTCGACATCGCTCATCGCGTCCAGCCAGCCCCGGCCGGCCGCTTGCTGGAACCAGTAGCGAATGGCGTCTTCGCCGGAGTGGCCGAAGGGCGGATTGCCGATGTCGTGGGCCAGGCAGGCCGACTGCACGACCATGCCCAGATCGCTCGGCGTACACCAGTCCGGCAGGTCGTCGCGCAGCATCTCACCGACGCGCATGGCCAGCGAGCGGCCGACGCAGCTGACTTCCAGCGAATGGGTCAGGCGGGTGTGGATGTGGTCGTTGCTCGACACCGGATGCACCTGGGTCTTGCGGCCCAGGCGGCGGAAGGCGCCAGAGAAGATGATGCGGTCGTGATCCTTGTGGAAGGGACTGCGCCCCAGTTCTGCCGAGCTGGGTGCGGGTTTGCCGAGACGTTCACGGGTGAGCAGGGTGTGCCAATCCAAGGCCGATCCTCGCCGGGTTGATCCAGGCCCCTAGCTTGGGTGTTCGGGCAGCAGCCTGCAAGCCTGGGTTGCCTAAAGACCCGCGGCGTCGATATCGACCAGCAGCAGGCGGCGGCCGTTGTCGATGAACTGGCCGGCGGTCAGGCAGTACTGGTTGCTGGTGGCGTCGCGGTAGGTGGTGGACAGCGTCAGGCGGCGTTCTTCCCAACCTTCTGCAAGCAATTGATAGAAGTAGGGGCGCCATGACCAGTTGTGCCCGAGGTAGCGGTCGTCGGCCTGCCAGCTCTGCTTGCGCCATTCCAGGTTCGGCGTGAGCTGGGTGCCATGGCGGTCGCATTGATAGATGCGCAGCAACCAGGGGTAGTTGTCCGGAGCTTTCAGGCTGGTTGCCGGTGCGCCACTTTCGGCCCATAGCCTCAGTTCGCTCATCAGTTCCGCCAGTTGCTGACGCAGGCTGACCAGGCGCGCGCGCTCGGCGAGTTTCTGCTGCACGTAACTGTCACGCAGGCGGGCGAAACGTCCGACGAAGGCATCGCTGGCGAACAGTGCTTCTTCCGGCCTGGCGAACAGGAAACCCTGCACGTAGCGAGCGCCGCACTCCAGGGCGAAGTTCAGCTCGGCTTCGGTTTCCACGCCCTCGGCGATGATCCAGCAGCCGGTCTTTTCCGCCATTTGCGCCAGCGCCTTGACCACTTCACCGCTCGGCCCGCCGCGTGCGGCCTCCTGAAAGAGGCGCATGTCGAGTTTGAGAATGTCCGGCTGCAGGGCCAGCACGCGGTCGAGCTGCGAGTAGCCGGCGCCGAAATCGTCGATGGCGATGCGTGCGCCGGCTTCGCGGTAGCGCGACACCACGTCGGGCAGACGCTGGCTGGCGCCGCCGAGTTCGGTGATTTCGAAAACGATGCGTGTCGGGTCGATGCCGCTGCGTTGTAGCTGGATCAGGCTGGGTAGCGGTTGTGCCGGGCGCAGGCGACTGATCCAGCGTGGCGAGATGTTGAGGCTGAGGAACCAGTCGCTCGGTGCCTGGTGGAAGCGGCTCAGTGCATCCTCGCGCACCTGACGGTCGAGGCGGCGCAGCGCGGCGGGCGGGGTTTTCGGGTCGGCGAAAAGCGGCCCGGCCGAGTGAGCCTGGCCATTGGCATCGCGCAGTCGAGCCAGCGCCTCGACACCCGCGATACGACCGGTCGCGGTGTCGATGAAGGGTTGGAAGACGGCAAACGGCAGTCCGTCGAGCACCTGGAATCCTTAGCAGCGAGCGGTTGATCCGCCAACGTGGCGGTTTGATAGCTCAATCTAGCAAGATTGCGGCCAGCCCAGGTCTAGACCAATGTCGGGTTCAGTCGATGCCGCTTTGCCGGCGCCGGAGGAGTGGCGCGATGATCAGCGCCAGGCGCAGCCAGCGCCGCCAGCCGCGCTTGCCGCCGAGCAATCCAGCCAAAGCCAGGGCGCCTCCCGTGAGCAGAAATGGTGCATTGCCCTGGCGCAGGCGTTGGCCGTAGTCACGCACCTGCTTGAGTGGCTGGGTGATCTGCAGCACTTCGTGGCGAAGCTCCTGGCGGTGCATTTCCAGGCGCATGCGCAGCACGGCCTTGCGCAATTCGCGGCGTGAGGCGCCTGGGGGCAGGGTGGGAGTCGTCATGGCAGCAGTTGCTCGCGGTCGCGTTGCAGTTCTTCGAGGCTGGCGCTGAAAGGGGCCGCCGCGTTGCGCAGGCTGAGGAGTAACCAGGTGCCACAACCCAGCAGGCCGAAGCCATAGAACAGGCACAGGCCTGTGGCCACCGCCAGGCGATGGGTTTCCCAGTAGACGATCAACAACAGGGCGGACAGGCCGATCAGCAGGAGCAGGGCGAAAGCCAGGCACAGCCCGCCCAGAAGCAGGGCTCGCAATGCCTGGTTGCGCTGGTCTTCGAGTTCGTGGGCCAGCAGCGCCACATGGCCCTGGAGCAAGCCCAGCAGGGCTGCCCCCAGGCGCCGTGGCGATGGCCCGTTGGACATGGGAGCTGTCAACGTCGGCTGATCAGCAGGCCGAGTACCAGGCCGACGGCGGCCGAAAGGCCCAGCGCCTGCCACGGGTGTTTGTGTACGTAATCCTCAGTGGCGTCGACGGCCATCTTGCCCTGTTCGCGTAGGCCGGCTTCGGCGTTGTGCAGGGTTTCACGGGCGCGGCCCAGGCTGCTGCGGATATCGTCGCGCAGTGCTTCGGCCTGTTCGCCGGCGAGGCTGGCAGAGTGCTGGAGGAGCTTCTCGGTGTCGCTGACCAGAGCCTGGAACTCGTCCAGCAGGGCGTCCTTGGTGCTTGGAGTAGCGGCTTTACGTGGCATGGTGAGCAATCCTCTGCGTTGAGTATGTATGCCTTACGAGTGCGCTGGAGCGCCAGGGTTCCACAAGAATAGTCTGAAAGTGAGTGGGTTGGCGTTTGGTACAGCGCTTGCATTTTGCTGGTGCGTAAAACTCGTCCGGTGCTCTGTGGTGGTGCCTTTCGAGATAAGCCCAGGATGGCATGAGCGACGAATAACCCATTAATTTATAAGAAATAAATACCAGATTTCCGGTTTCTGGATGCGCCATTCTGGAGCTTCCTGCCGGTGCGTTCGAGGGCGCCCCTCAAGATCTTGCTGCATTGCGGTGCAGAAAATCTTCGATATGCCTTCGTTTGGTGCTTTTTCTTCACTGCCGGAGTTTCCTTCCTAGATGGAAAACATCAACAGTGCCGTGGCCACTCTGATCCACGGCTCCAATACCCTGTTCATCCTGCTGGGTGCGATCATGGTGCTGGCCATGCACGCGGGCTTCGCCTTTCTCGAGGTTGGCACGGTGCGGCAGAAGAACCAGGTCAACGCCTTGTCGAAGATTCTTTCCGACTTTGCCATCTCGGCCCTGGCCTATTTCTTCATCGGCTACTGGATCGCCTACGGCATCAACTTCCTTGAACCGGCTGCAGTGCTTACCGAGAACCACGGTTATGGGCTGGTGAAGTTCTTCTTCCTGCTGACCTTTGCCGCAGCGATTCCGGCGATCATCTCTGGTGGCATCGCCGAGCGCGCCAAGTTCGGCCCGCAGTTGTGCGCCACGGCGTTGATCGTGGCGTTCGTCTATCCCTTCTTCGAAGGCATGATCTGGAACGGCAACTACGGCTTGCAGGCCTGGCTCGAGGCGCGTTTCGGCGCCGGCTTCCATGATTTCGCCGGTTCCGTGGTGGTACATGCCATGGGCGGCTGGCTGGCGTTCGGTGCCGTGTTGCTGCTCGGTCGTCGCAATGGTCGTTATCGTGACGGCAAACTGGTTGCCATGGCGCCGTCGAACATTCCGTTTCTAGCGCTGGGCTCGTGGATCCTGATCATCGGTTGGTTCGGCTTCAATGTGATGAGCGCGCAGACGCTCGAAGGTGTCAGCGGCCTGGTAGCGGTCAATTCGTTGATGGCCATGGTCGGCGGTACCGTCGCAGCGTTGCTGGTGGGGCGTAATGACCCGGGCTTTCTGCACAACGGCCCGCTGGCCGGCCTGGTGGCGATCTGCGCTGGCTCCGATCTGATGCATCCGATTGGCGCGCTGGTGACCGGCGTCGTGGCCGGTGCGCTGTTCGTCTGGGCATTCACCGCCACGCAGGTGAAGTGGAAGATCGACGATGTGCTGGGTGTCTGGCCATTGCACGGCTTGTGCGGCATTTGGGGTGGCATCGCCTGCGGTATCTTCGGGATGCAGGCTCTTGGTGGTCTGGGCGGCGTGAGCCTGGCCAGCCAGCTGATCGGTACCGTGCTGGGTGTGGTGGTGGCGTTGCTGGGTGGTTTCCTGGTGTATGGCCTGCTCAAGGCCTCGTTGGGCATTCGTCTGAGCCAGGAGGAGGAGTACAACGGCGCTGACCTGTCGATTCACAAGATCGGTGCGGTCAGCCAGGACTGAGAAGCCATGGGACGCCGCCTGTCAGCGTCTACGGCGAATGAAATTGATAAAGCGTAATACCTGCCATGGATGGTGGTCTTCGTAGGGTGTCGCGGGGCCGCCCAGGCTGTGCGCACCGAAGTACCAGAGGCTATCCTCTGGTGCGCATGGCGCACCCTACGTAACTGAGAGGCTGTCTGTCAGCGTTTGCGGCGGGCAATAAAAAACCGGGCGTTGGCCCGGTTTTTTCGTTTGCTTGCGGATCAGTCGCGACGACCTTCCACCGCCTTGCCGTCGACCGTGCCCTCCTTGAGCATGATCTGGTATTCCTTGCCGTCGGTTTCCACCTGATGCAGGCGAACCAGCAGGTGGCCCCAATCCTTGGCGAACCACAGCACGGTCTTGCGGGTGCTTTGTGTGGGGTCGCGTACGCGCTCGACCTTGATTGCGTCGATCAGGCCAGCCTTGGTGCGTACCACTTCCTCGCCCAGTACGCGGAAGTCATAGGTTTCGATCTCGTCACCGTCGACCACCTGGTAGCTGACGCTCTTCTTGCCGGCAGCGACGTCCTGCTGCAGGGCGATCTGGTAGGTCGACTTGTCCAGCAGGCCGCGGTTGAGCGGGAGGCGCACGGCGTCACCACGATCCGTACCGATCACCTGCTTCTGTTCCCAGTCGAAGTCCTGCTCGACCTTCTTGCCTTTGCCCAGACCACTGCGGTTGAGGCGGTAGGTCAGCGGCAGCAGGGCACCGTTGTCGACGCGGAAGGTGCTTTCTTCGGTGAGGCCGGCGACCAGCATCGAGGCTTCGAAGTTGAGCGTCCAGCGACCGTCGTCCTCGCGCTTGAGGCTGCGCTCGGCGCTACCGCTGACCGGCAACTGCTTCCAGTCAGCGGTGTAGCTGGCAGAGAAGGGCTGCAGTTCATCGGCAAGGGCGGGCAGGCTGAACAGAGTCAGGGCGAGCAGCAGGGCACGACGCATAGAGTCTCCTAGGTTCGAATCGGGTGGCCGCTGGCAGGCAGCGGCATGCCATCCAGCATTGCGCCTTGAGCGCCAAGACGCAAGCGGCCTTCGGCAAACCAGCGTACGGCCAGCGGATAGATGCGGTGTTCCTGCTGGTGTACGCGGCGGGCCAGGCTTTCGGCCGTGTCGTCTGCCTTAACCGGCAGTACAGCTTGTACGACCAGAGGGCCACCATCGAGTTCCTCGGTAACGAAGTGCACGCTACAGCCGTGCTCGGCGTCGCCGGCCTCGAGAGCCCGCTGATGAGTGTGCAAGCCTTTGTGCTTGGGTAGCAGCGAAGGATGGATATTCAGCAGGCGGCCGTTGTAATGCTGGACGAAGCCCGGCGTGAGGATGCGCATGAAGCCGGCGAGCACCACCAGATCAGGCTGGTGGGCGTCGATTGCCTGGATCAGGGCGGCGTCGAATGCCTCTCTGCCGTCGAACTGCTTGTGATCAAGCAGTTCGGTGGCGATCCCAGCCTGTTTCGCACGCTCCAGGCCAAAGGCATCGGCGCGGTTGCAGACCACCGCAGCGATGCGGGCCGGGTTGCCGTCGTGGCCGATGCTGTCGATCAGCGCCTGCAGATTACTGCCTGATCCGGAGATCAGGACGACGACATTACAGGGCATCAGTGGGCTTTCAGGTTGTTCAACTGAACCTGGGCCGCGCCTTCTACCGCTTCGGTGATCTGGCCGATGACCCACGGGGCTTCGCCACTGGCACGCAGGCTGGCAAGGGCGGTTTCGACCTGATCCTGAGCCACGCAGATGACCATGCCGACGCCGCAGTTCAGCACGCGGTGCATCTCGTGCTCGTCGACGTTGCCTTGTTGCTGCAGCCAGTCGAACACGGCCGGGCGCGTCCAGCTGGCCACGTCGATGACGGCCTGGGCGCCTTTGGGCAGGACGCGTGGGATGTTGTCCAGCAGGCCGCCGCCAGTGATGTGGGCCATGGCTTTGACCGCGCCGGTGTCCTTGATCAGTTTGAGCAGCGGCTTGACGTAGATGCGGGTTGGCGCCATCAGCAGGTCAGCCAGGGCTTTGTCGCCGAGTTGTACCTGCTCGATGTCGGCGCCGGAGACTTCGATGATCTTGCGGATCAGCGAATAGCCGTTGGAGTGCGGGCCGGAGGAGGGCAGGGCGATCAGCGCGTCGCCGGTGACGACCTTGGAGCCGTCGATGATCTCGGCCTTTTCCACCACACCGACGCAGAAGCCGGCCAGGTCGTAGTCTTCGCCTTCGTACATGCCCGGCATCTCGGCCGTTTCACCGCCGACCAGGGAGCAGCCGGCCAGTTCGCAGCCGGCGCCAATGCCGGTGACCACGGTGGCGGCCACGTCGACGTTGAGCTTGCCGGTGGCGTAGTAATCGAGGAAGAACAGCGGCTCGGCGCCGCAGACCACCAGGTCGTTGACGCACATTGCGACCAGATCCTGGCCGATGCTGTCGTGCTTGTTCAGGTTCAGCGCCAGGCGCAGCTTGGTGCCGACGCCGTCGGTGCCGGACACCAGAACCGGCTGTTTGTAGCCGGCCGGAATTTCGCACAGGGCGCCGAAGCCACCCAGGCCACCCATGACTTCCGGACGGGCAGTGCGCTTGGCGACGCCTTTGATGCGTTCGACCAGGGCCTCACCGGCATCGATGTCGACGCCTGCGTCCTTGTAGCTGATGGAGGGTTGCTTGCTCATAGATCCGGGCCTTTGAATGGGGAGTTCGTGTAGGCGCCGACGTGGCGCAGGCTCATCCAAGGAGCCCGGCGCGCGTACCGGCTGGCGAAGGCGCGCGATTTTATCAGGCTTGCCCGGTAGCGGCCACTCGCACGCGTGCGCTTCGTCGCAGGCACTGGCTCTGGTTGCCGGGGCTTGAGCGGCTGTTTAAGGTATAGGCCTTTGCGCACGGCTGCCGTGCCAC
This sequence comes from Pseudomonas berkeleyensis, assembly GCF_014109765.1. Lineage (NCBI taxonomy): Bacteria > Pseudomonadati > Pseudomonadota > Gammaproteobacteria > Pseudomonadales > Pseudomonadaceae > Pseudomonas > Pseudomonas berkeleyensis. Next base: position 3,603,996 of record NZ_CP059139.1, on the reverse strand, counting down.
TATCCCTTTGCGAGAGCCCGCCATGCGCCTGTCTGTCCGCCTGATGTTTTTCTGTCTGTCGCTGCTGAGCCTGCCGGCCCTGGCTGCGCCGGTCGCTGGTTTGTATCAGGTACGCGAGGCCGTTGCAGATCAGCAGCCGGAAAGCCGTGATGCCGCCATGCAGAAAGCCTTGCAGACGCTGGTGCAGCGTCTCACCGGGGATGCCAAGGCGTTGCAGAGTGCCGGGCTGGAGGGGCTGCGCAAGGATCCGCAGCAGATCGTCAGTCAGTATGGTTTCGAAGGCGATGCGCTGGTCGTCGAGTTCGACCCGGCCAGTACCGATCGTCAGTTGCGCCAGGCCGGTCTGGCCCTCTGGGGCGCCAATCGTCCGGCCATCCTTACCTGGTGGCTCAATGAATCTCCAGAAGGCAGCCAACTGATCGGCGAAAGCCAGAGCGCAGCGGCAGGGCTGCGTGACGCCGCTCAGCATCGCGGTTTGCCCTTGCGCCTGCCGCTGGCCGATTTGAGCGAGCAACTGGTCGCCACGGGCGATGCATTGATGGCCAATGACCCGCAAGCGCTGCGCGAAGCTTCCGAACGCTACGGCGCCGATGCCTTGTTGGCAGTGCAGGCGACCGAGAGTGGCGGCAGCTGGCAGGCGACCTGGCGTTTGTGGCTGGGTGACGAACGTGAGCAAGGCAAGGCTGAAGCGGCTGATCAGGCAGCGCTGGCCGATGCGGTGATGCTGGCGGTGGCTGAGCGTCTGGCCCCGCGCTTTCTGGTCAAGCCCGGCGCAGCGCAGAGCCTGACGTTGGTGATCGAGGGCGCTGATCTGGGCCGTTTCGCCGCTCTGGAGCGCCTGCTCGAGCCGTTCGCCGCACGTTTGCAGGAGATCGATGGCCAGCGTCTTGTTTATCAGGTCAGTGCCAGCCCGGAGCAACTGCGCGCGCAATTGGCGCTGGGGCAGTTGCAGGAAGTCACCGAACCGTTGGATGCCAGCGAGCCGGTAGACAATCCAGAGAGCGCCGGTGAGCAGGCACCACAGGTGAAACCGCGCAGCGATGAGATGCGCTTCCGCTGGTAGAATTTCTGCAGGGCCAACACAGCCCCGTTACGCGGCGCCTTCCTGGCGCCGTTTCGCATCGAGGACGCGAGCATGACCGATTCCACCCGTTGGCTATGGATGGCTGGGCTGTTTCTGCTCGGCTGGCTGTTGTACTTGTTGCATCCGATTCTGTCCCCCTTCCTGATCGGCATCCTGCTGGCCTATCTCGGTGATCCACTGGTCGACCGCCTGGAGCGCCATCGCCTGTCGCGCACCGGCGGCGTGGTCGTGGTGTTCACCCTGTTCGCCCTGGTGCTGTTGATTCTGCTGCTGGTGCTGGTGCCCATGCTGGGGCGGCAATTGGTGCGCCTGTATCAGTTGGCGCCAGAAATGCTCGACTGGCTGCAGGGCACGGCCTTGCCCTGGTCGCAATCGCATCTGGGTTTGCAGGATGACTTGTTGCAGGTCGATCAGCTCAAGCAGGTCTTTACCGACAACATTGGCAAGACTACTGACGTGCTCAAGGCCGTGCTGGCCCAGGCCACGTCTTCGGGGCTGGCGTTGCTCGCCTGGTTGGGCAATCTGCTGCTGATTCCGGTGGTGAGCTTTTACCTGATGCGCGACTGGGACGTGCTGGTCGAGCGCGTGCGGCGTCTGCTGCCGCGTCAGCGTGAAGGATTGATCGTCAAGCTGACCGGCGAATGCCACGAGGTGCTCGGTGCCTTCCTGCGTGGCCAATTGCTGGTAATGCTGGCGCTCAGCATCATCTACGCCACTGGGCTGATGCTGGTGGGCCTGGAGCTGGGGCTGCTGATCGGCGTGCTGGCTGGCCTGGCGAGCATCGTGCCCTACATGGGCTTCATCGTCGGTATCGGTGCGGCGCTGACTGCTGCGCTGTTCCAGTTCGGCCTCGACCCATATCCGCTGATCGGTATCGGCGTGGTGTTCATGATCGGCCAACTGCTCGAAGGCATGGTGCTGACGCCCATGTTGGTGGGTGATCGCATCGGCCTGCACCCGGTCGCGGTGATCTTCGCGATCCTCGCGGGCGGCCAGCTGTTTGGTTTCACTGGCGTGCTGCTGGCACTGCCGGTTGCTGCCGTGATCATGGTTTTGCTGCGTCATGCTCATGATTTATATAAACTTTCCGGCCTTTACGGAGAGTCCAACAGCGGTTCCGACGAGCCGCCGAGTCCTGCATGAAACCAATCCAGCTGCCTCTGGGGGTGCGTCTGCGTGATGACGCCACCTTCGCCAACTACTACCCCGGCGCCAATGCCGCGGCTCTGGGCTACGTCGAGCGCCTGTGCGAGGCCGATGCCGGCTGGACGGAAAGCCTGATCTATCTATGGGGCGCCGAAGGCGTAGGGCGTAGTCACTTACTGCAGGCAGCTTGCTTGCGTTTCGAGCAGCGTGGTGAGGCAGTGGTGTATCTGCCGCTCGGTGAGGTGGTGCAACACGGCCCGGAGTTGCTCGATAACCTGGAGCTCTGTGAGCTGGTCTGCCTCGATGATCTCGATGCAGTGGCCGGACGCAGCGACTGGGAAGAAGGGCTGTTTCACCTGTTCAATCGCCTGCGTGACAGTGGCCGGCGCCTGCTGCTGGCCGGCACCATGTCCCCGCGTGAGCTGCCGATCCAGTTGCCCGACCTCAAGTCGCGCTTGACCCTGGCTCTGGTTTTCCAACTGCACGAGCTGTCCGACGAGGACAAGCTGCGCGCCTTGCAGTTACGCGCTTCGCGCCGTGGCTTGCAGATGAGCGATGACGTTGGGCGCTTCATCCTTACCCGGGGTGAGCGCAGCATGAGCGCGCTGTTCGAGTTGCTGGAACGCCTCGATCAGGCCTCGCTGCAGGCTCAGCGCAAGCTGACCATTCCCTTCCTCAAGGAAACCCTGGGCTGGTAGAGGTGAAGGACAGGCGCTGAGATGCCACTAGTCCTGTCGCGCGTTCTCCGGCTCGTGTTCCGCCATGAAGCTGCGAATCGCCGCCGCGCAGGTTCGTGGTTGCGTTTGCAGAACGAAGTGCGGGCCTTCCAGGCGCACTTGGCGTAGATCGTTGCAGTAATCGGTCAGGCGCTTGGCGGTCTTCGCCGTGACCAGTCGATCCTGTTGCGGCCACAGGTGCAGCGCCGGCAAGGCGAGGTGTTGCTGCGGTGCGTGCAGTGTTGCCAGGCTGGCAAGGCGCGCGCGCACCAGTGACTGATCCAGCCGGCGGATTTCCCCTTGCACAAGCCTGAGTTCTGCGTCGCTGGCCTGGTGGCCGAGACACAGGGTGCGAAGTATCCAGGGACGTGTCGCCAGTGCCAGAGGTATGGGCAAGTGCCTGAGCAAGGCCAGAGGCGCGAAAGGGCTGGTCAGGAATGAGGCGGCGAAGACAAGGCCGCGCAAGCCTTCGGGGTTTCGCAATGCCAGGCAGTAGGCCAGCGGGCCGGAGAAGGATTCACCCAGCAGCATGAAGGGCGTGTGGCCCAGCTCATGGATCAGCCTGTCGGCCAGGCTGTCGTAATCCTGCGGCCCCTGCTCCGGCAGGGGGAGCACCTGACAGTCAATGCCCTGAAGCGCGTCGAGCAATGGCATGAAGAGGTGGCTGCTGCCGTTCAGACCGGGCAGCAGCACCAGGCGCATCAGACTTCCCCAGCCAGCTTGCGGTCGTACTGGAAACGCCAGCGGGTGTAGAGCAGCGCGCTGCAGAACAGGCCGAAGCTGATCACCGCTTCCAGCACGCCGAACAGCGCGCGCGCCGGGTCGATGGCGGCGAGCACGCCCTGGATGAAGTAGATATTGACCACGAAGCAGGCCCAGGCATGAGCGCGCGCGTTGCCCATCAACAAACCTGGGGCGAGCAGAATCAGCGGCAGCAACTGGATGGCCAATACCACCGAGATACGCGCGCCATGCAGGTCGGCGAACACCAGGTTCCACACCAGCACCAGGCCCAGCAGGGCGATGAAGCTGAACAGGCTCAGGGCGCGGCTGAGCTTCAGTCGCGGTTGCAGCCATTCGAGACTAGGCAATGTTTTTTTCGCTCGGGCCACGATCAGTGCTCCAGTTTGCCGGCGATTTTCGCCAGGCGTTGGCCGAGTGCGCGGCACAGGGCGGTTTCATGTTCGTCCAGTGCGCGTTTCCCGTCGCCGCCGGCATGGTGGCTGGGGCCGTAGGGGGTACCGCCGCCGCGGGTTTCGAGCAGTGCCGATTCGCTGTAGGGCAGGCCGCAGAGCAGCATGCCGTGGTGCAGCAGGGGCAGCATCATCGACAGCAGGGTGGTTTCCTGGCCGCCGTGCAGGCTGGCGGTGGAGGTGAACACACCAGCGGGCTTGCCCACCAGTTCACCGGTCAGCCACAGGTTGCTGGTGCCATCGAGGAAGTATTTCAGTGGTGCGGCCATGTTGCCAAAACGGGTCGGACTGCCCAGCGCGAGGCCCGAGCAGTTCTTCAGGTCATCCAGGGTGGCGTACATGGCGCCGTCATCCGGCACGCTCGGTGCGACGGCCTCGCATTCGCTGGACACCGCAGGCACCGTGCGCAGACGTGCCTCCAGACCGGCCATTTCGACGCCGCGGGCAATCTGTCTGGCCATCTGCGCGGTAGCGCCGTGGCGACTGTAGTAGAGCACCAGGATATAGGGTGTGCTCATGCCAGCAGCTCCAGCACTTTTTCCGGCGGGCGACCAATCACGGCTTTGTCGCCGGCAATCAGAATCGGGCGCTCGATCAGCTTGGGATGCGTGACCATGGCCTCGATCAGTTGCGCCTCGCTCAAGCTGGCGTCGCCCAGGCCCAGTTCCTTGTACTCATCTTCACCCGTACGCAGCAGGTCGCGGGCTGCAATGCCCAGCTTACCCAACAGGCTCTTGAGTTCGGCGGCGCTGGGTGGCGTCTCCAGATAGCGCACGACAACTGGCTGCAGCCCACGGGCTTCGAGCAGTTCCAGGGCCCCGCGGGATTTGGAGCAGCGCGGGTTGTGATAGAGGGTCAGGTCGGTCATGGTGGCTCGCATCCGGCTTGAAGTGGCGGCTATTCTAACCGCCTGATCCGTAGATGCACGCAAGCGGCTAATGCGACCTTTTCACGCGGCGCATTGTCTGAACGTTTTTGGGGCTAAGGAGAGGTCATGCGGGGGCGTTTGAAGGACTGGGTGGGGTTCTGGTTTAGCCTGTATCAGCGTTTCGTGGAGAACCGTGGTGCCGGCAACGCGGCGGCGCTGACCTACACCACGCTGTTCGCTGTCGTGCCGATGATGACCGTTACCTTCGCCATGCTTTCGGCGATCCCGGCATTCAAGGGCGTTGGCGAGGACATCCAGGGGTTCATCTTCCACAATTTCGTGCCGTCCACCGGCGAGACGGTGCAGGAGTATCTGCGCGAGTTCACTACCCAGGCGCGACAGCTGACCTGGTTTGGTGTGGGGCTGCTGGCCGTTACCGCCTTCCTCATGCTGGTGACCATCGAGAAGACCTTCAACGTGATCTGGCGGGTGCGTCAGCCGCGCCGCGGTATGTCCAGCTTCCTGCTTTACTGGGCGATTCTCAGCCTCGGGCCGCTGCTGCTCGGTGCGGGTTTCGCGGTGAGCACCTACATCGCTTCTCTGTCGCTGATTTCCGGGCCGGATGCAGTGGTCGGCGCCAAGACGCTGCTCTCTTTCGCACCGCTGTTATCCAGCATCGCGGCGTTCACCTTGTTGTACGCGGCAGTGCCCAACACCCGCGTGCCTTTGCCGCATGCTCTACTCGGCGGTTTGTTCAGCGCCATCCTGTTCGAGGTCGCCAAGGCGTTGTTCGGTCTTTATGTGCGGCTCTTTCCCGGCTATCACCTGATCTATGGCGCCTTCGCCACGGTGCCGTTGTTCCTGGTGTGGATCTACTTGTCCTGGCTGATCGTCTTGCTTGGCGCCGAAATGGTCTATGGCCTGTCGCAGCCCCGCCACTGGCGTCGCGAGCCCATCGCCAAGGCCTTGATCCTGCTGGTTGTGCTGCGTCTGTTGCTGAAGCGCCAACAGAAGGGTGAGGCGCTGCATTATGGCGACATGCAACGTGCTGGCTGGCGTTTGCCTGAGGATGAATGGAGTCAGGTGATGGACTTTCTTGAGCGCGAACACCTGGCCTGCAAAGCCAGTGGCGGCGGCTGGGTGTTGTGCCGTGACCTGCACAATTTCTCCCTGCACCAACTGCTCGAGTGCAGCCCATGGCCACTGCCGAGTCTGTCGCAGTTGCCAGCGCAACTCGACGAGCCCTGGTACCCGGCATTGCGCGAGGCGCTAGAGCGTTTGCAGGTCGAGAGAGAGGAGCAGTTCGGGGCCAGCCTTGCCGAATGGCTACCGGGCAAGCGGTGAGTCGGCCAGATCTCGAATGCCGGATATGTCCTGAGAGAGCTGATTGCTAATTGGAGTGACAAAAAACGTCATTTTACGGCGCTGACATTCTGCGATGTGGCCTTGGGCGGCAACCTGGCGTCAGAGAATGCGCTACACAGGGACTGGCACGCTTCTGGCAACGACAGAATCGGTTGCTATCGAACTGCCAGCAGGGCAGGGATCGCTAAGGAATGAAGCAGTAATGACGAGCGATAAACGAGTGATTCACCTTCATCGGCGAGACCCGCAGGAAGCGCTGACGCGGCTCAACCGTATCACCGGTTTGCGATTCGCGCGCTGGCCGGAATCGCTGCTCGACCATGTCGCTCCCGAGAACGTGCCGCAACCTGCCGATGAGACGGCTCAGCCGCCTTCGCCCTGCCCAGGCGTCTCCTCGGGCTGAAAGCAGAAACCTCTGCACTGCTCGGGTTTTGTTTTTCCGCGGCCGTTTCAGGCCAGTGCCTGGCGAGTCTCGCTGTTGGCCAGCTCGACGGCCTGAACGAAGAATTCCTCGACTACCAGACTTTGCGCCGGCACTGCCGAGCGCAGGCGCACCTGCATGTCTTCGATCCTCTGCCGCACGGGCATGCGAGCGATGCCCGAGAGCAGGATCTTGCCATGTGCATTGACCTTGCCGTGGTCGATATTGACCTCGCGGCGCTTGTCGCCGTCGCGGTAACTGACCAATAGCGATACCGGCAGATTGGCCAGCCCTGGCAGCTGTAACCAGGCGGCTACGTTGTATTCGGCTACGCGTCCTTCGTAGGGGGTGACCAACAGGCGAGCGGCGTCGACGATGCGCGAAGGCACGGAGCCGATCAGCTTGTCTTGCGCTTGGGACATGGTGGAATTCCAGGCAGGGTGAGACTTCAGGGCCAGGAATTATAAGCAGCCCCCAGCCAACGAAACTGTGCGCTCGGCAGACAGCTGGCGTGACTGGGGTCGCAGTTTCGCCCAGCCGAAGCTCGGCTGGGGAGGCGCGCAGTGGATCTCAGGCCAGGCGTAGTGGGTGACGCGTGACAGAGGGCGTCTCCAGGTTGCTCTCGGGCAGCGGCAGGATCGCCTGGTTGTGTACGCTGACCAGCTGCAGCCAGAGATTCTCGCCGGTGCTGAACTGGCCTTTGGGTAGCCACAGGCCGTGATGCCAGCCATTGCCCGGTGCCGGTGTGCTTTGCAGCACGCCCGGATGGGTTTGCGCGTTTGGCGCGCGCCGTAGCCAGACCGGACGCGGCAGGCCCTTGAGATAGCGCAGCCCCAGGTGCAGCCCCTCGCTGCCGAGATGACGCCAGCGCACCAGGGCGAGGGTCGGCGTGCTGTTGGTCAATAGCAGTACCAACTGCCCGACTTGCAGCAGGCCGCCTTCATTGGCATTGCACAGCAGTCTTGCGCCGCCGGGGCTGGCGTCGAGAATCTGGGTTTCGGTGCGTTGCGGCAGTTTGTCCAGCAATTGCGCGTGAATCGCCGACAGTCCAACGACCAGGCCGCATTGCCCGGTGAACTCGGCGCGTTCGTGGCGACGTTGTTGACGGCCCAGCCAGTGCTGGCGTACGCGTTCAAGGAGTTGGCGTTCCTGCGGGCTTTGCAGGGGCGCGGGCTCATGCAAGGCGATCAGCAGGGCGCCGAGTTCGAAGCGCCGCAGGTTGGCCGGTTCGCCTTCGATGTTCTGATCGAACGTCAGGCAGGCCTGGGATTCGCTGAGGTCGACCACCGGGCCTTCGCTGTCGTCTTCCTCGTCCCAGGCCTGCAAGCGTGCCAGGTCGGCGAGGGGCGCGAGGGCGCTGAACAGGGTCAGGCATTCGCCTTCGGCGAGATGGAAGGGGTTGCTCAGGGCCAGGAGCAGCATCTGCTGGTAGAGGCCGCGCAGCGTGCTTGCCGGTCTCGGCTGGAAGGCTGCCGCGACGGGTTCATCCAGGCATTGCTGGTGTTCGCCGATCCAGTACAGCAGGTGGCTGTCGCGCCACAGGTTCGCCGGGGGTTCCTGATACAGCTGGTAATGGCGTAGCAACTGTTGCGCGAGAAAATGCTGGGCCATGTACAGGCACCAGGCCAGGTGCGGCAGCGACGGCTGGCGGCCCTGGAGAATCTGCAGCAACAGCCGCTTGAAGCCGATCGCCAGTTCACCGCACAGGCGCACGAACAGGGTACTGGGTGCGTGGGCGCGATTGACCAGCGTGGCGTAGTGGCGGTATTCGTCACTGAAGTTTTGCAGCGCTCGCTGCCTTTCCAGTAAGGTCAGGCCACTGCGATTGAGCGTGAACAACAGGCCGAGCACTTGCTGCAGGCCGTTGTCGAGCTCCAGATGGCGTGCGCTGGCGAGCCGTTCGACGATTTCCGCCGGCGATACACTGCTGTCTTCGCGGATGTCCGGTACTTCCAGGCGCAGGGCATCCAGCGTCATATCAACCCCGAGTGGACGAGGATCGAATACATGGGCTTACGGCTCCGGATTGTCGGCAAGGCTGTCTTGGGTATCTGTGCCGCCTTGTTGCTGGCGGCATGTGCCGAGGATTTCGGCCCTGATCAGCATGGACGAAAGGTAACGGCTGACAGCCTGGATGGCCAGTGGCTAGTCATTAATTATTGGGCCGAATGGTGCGCGCCTTGTCGTACTGAAATTCCCGAGCTAAACGCCCTGGAAGAAGAGCTGCAGAAACACTCGGCTCGGGTGATCGGGGTGAACTTCGACGGATTGCAGGGCGAGGATCTCCAGCGTGCGGCGGATAGCTTCAAGATTCGCTTCATCGTTCTTGCGCAAGACCCAGCGGCGCGTTTCGAGCTGCCGCACAACGACGTGCTGCCGGTGACCTATATCGTCGATGACAAGGGCCGGATGCGCGAACGCCTGGTCGGTGAGCAGACTGCCGCTGGCGTGCTCGCCCACTTGCAACGCCTGCGCGGCGAATAGAGGCGTGTAGGGTGCGCCGTGCGCACCACGAATAACGTGGTGCCTGCTCGGTACGGGCCTCACGATCCCCTATGATCGGTGACACTTACCAGCCCGGTACCCCGCTCATATCGGGCAGATGGTGGGCGATGCCCTTGTGGCAGTCGATGCACGTGGCTTCGCCGCTGGCCAGCGCGCTGGAGTGCATCTGCCGGGCACGCGGACTCTGCTTGGTGAAGTCCATGTAGTCGAAGTTGTGGCAGTTGCGGCACTCCAGCGAGTCGTTGGCCTTGAGTCTGGCCCATTCGTGTTCGGCCAGCTCGCGGCGTTTCTCCAGAAACTTCTCGCGGGTGTTGATGGTGCCGAAGATCTTGCCCCAGACCTCTTTGGAGGCCTGCATCTTGCGCGCGATCTTGTCCGTCCACTGATGCGGCACATGGCAGTCGGGGCAGGTGGCGCGTACGCCGGAACGGTTGCTGTAGTGGATGGTGTCCTGCAATTCGACGAACACGTTGTCGCGCATCTCGTGGCAGGAAATGCAGAATTGCTCGGTGTTGGTCGCTTCCAGTGCGGTATTGAAGCCGCCCCAGAAGATGATCCCGGCAATGAAGCCGCCGAGGCTGAGAAAGCCCAGGCTGTAATGCACGCTCGGTCGGCGCAGGATGCCCCAGTAATCCTTGAGCAGGGCGAGTAATGACTTCATGAGGCCTCCTCAGGGCTTGTGAATAAATCTACTGCGCTCGGCATCTCGCATTCGGCTGTGCTCGATTTCAATACACTCCGCTTGCTGCGCGCAGGCGAAACGCGACCTGCGTTCGCTCGCGACGATTTCTTCATAAGCCTCCTCACGGCTTCGCTGCATCGGTTGCTTCATCGCTCAGCAACTGATCGATGTTGCGGAAGGTATTGCCCACCAGCGGTTTCACCTCCTGCTGGGTCACGTGGCACTGGGTGCAGAAGTAGCGCCGTGGTGACACCGCGGCCAGCGCCTGGCCGTCACGATCCATGTAGTGGGTGATGCTGATCATCGGTGCCTGGCTGCGTGCGCTGCCGGCACGGCTGTGACAGCTCAGGCACTTGTTGCCGTTGGCGTCGACCTGGTAGCCACGAATGCTGTGCGGGATGGTCGGTGGCTGTTCCGGGTAATTGCGTTCACGCTTGATGTCCTTGTTCTCTTCGTTACCGAGCGCGGGGGCCGGGAATTCCTGAGTGAGGGTGCCGCCGGGGCGGCGACCATCTGGTGCAGGGGCATCGAGGGGATAGTTCAGCTCGCTGGCAACGGCCATACCGAAGGCGCAGACGAGCAGCAGGGGCAGATAACGCAGGCTCATGACAGTGCTCCTCAGGCCAGGCTGATCAGTTCGATCTTCACCGCACACTTCTTGTAGTCGGTCTGCTTGGAGATCGGGTCGGTGGCGTCCAGAGTGACCTTGTTGATCAGCTTGTTGGCATCGAAGAACGGCACGAAAACCAGGCCGCGCGGCGGCTTGTTACGGCCACGGGTTTCGATACGTGCACGTATTTCGCCGCGCCGGCTGATCACCTTGACCTCGCTGCCACGCCGGGCCTTGAGCGCCTTGGCGTCATCCGGATGCATGTACACCAGGGCGTCGGGTATTGCGCGGTGCAGCTCCTCGACGCGTTGGGTCATGCTGCCGGTGTGCCAGTGCTCCAGTACCCGGCCGGTGCTGAGCCAGAACGGGTAATCATTGTCGGGTGCTTCGGCGGCTGGCTCGTAGGGCAGGGCGAAGATCAGCGCACGTTTGTCCGGGTAACCGTAGAACTGCACGCTACTGCCTTTTTCCACGTAGGGATCGAGGCCTTCGCGATAGCGCCAGCGGGTTTCCTGGCCATCCACCACCGGCCAGCGCAAGCCGCGTGCGGCGTGGTAGCTGTCGAAGGGGGCCAGGTCGTGGGCATGACCGCGGCCGAACTGGGCGTATTCCTCGAACAGGCCTTTCTGCAGATAAAAGCCGAAGGCCTTGGCTTCGTCGTTGGCATAGCCCGACTCGATCTGCTCGACCGGGAACTGGTCGACCTGGCCGTTGGCGAACAGCACCTGATACAGCGTCTTGCCCTTGTGTTGCGGCGACTTGGCCAGCAACTCGGCAGGCCAGACTTCATCGGTGGTGAAGCGCTTGGAAAATTCCACCAACTGCCACAGGTCGGACTTGGCCTCGCCTGGGGCATGCACCAGTTGGTGCCAGAACTGCGTGCGGCGCTCGGCGTTGCCGTAGGCACCTTCCTTTTCCACCCACATGGCACTGGGCAGGATCAGGTCGGCAGCCTGGGCGGAAACCGTCGGGTAAACGTCAGAGACGATGACGAATGCTCCCGGGTTGCGCCAGCCGGGCAGAACCTCCTGCATGATGTTGGGGCCGGCCTGCATGTTATTGCTGACCTGGGTCCAGTAGACCTTGAGCACGCCATCCTTGAGCTTGCGGCTCTGCTCGACGGCGTGGAAACCGGGTTTTTCCTGAATGGTGCCGTCCGGCAGTTTCCAGATCTTCTCGGCAGTGGCACGGTGTTTCGGGTTGGTCACCACCATGTCGGCGGGCAGACGATGGGAGAAGGTGCCGACTTCGCGCGCGGTGCCGCAGGCCGATGGTTGGCCGGTGAGCGAGAAAGGGCTGTTGCCCGGCTCGCTGATCTTGCCGGTCAGCAAATGGATGTTGTAGATCAGGTTGTTGGCCCAAACACCGCGGGTGTGCTGGTTGAAGCCCATGGTCCAGAACGACACCACCTTGCGTTTCGGGTCGGCGTACAGCTCGGCCAGCGCCTTGAGGCGCTCTGCCGGCACGCCCGATTCCTTGGCGGCGCGCTCCAGGGTGTAGGGTTTGACGAAGGCCGCGAACTCCTCGAACGACATGTCGCTCCAGGTATTGGCCTTGCTGGCGTTCTTGGCCTGCATTTCCAGCGGGTTGTCGGCGCGCAGGCCGTAACCGATGTCGTCAGCGCCTTTGGCGAACTTGGTGTGTTTGCTGACGAAGTCCTTGTTCACCGCGCCGGTTTCGATGATGTGGTTGGCGATGTAATTGAGGATCAGCAGGTCGGTCTGTGGCTTGAATACCATGGGAATGTCGGCCAGATCGAAGCTGCGGTGTTCGAAGGTCGACAGCACGGCGACCTTGACGTCCGGTTTGCTCAGGCGCCGGTCAGTGACCCGGCTCCACAGCACCGGATGCATCTCGGCCATGTTCGAGCCCCACAGCACGAAGCTGTCGGTGGCTTCGATGTCGTCGTAGCAGCCCATCGGCTCGTCCATGCCGAAGGTGCGCATGAAGCCCATCACCGCCGAGGCCATGCAGTGGCGCGCGTTGGGGTCGATGTTGTTGGAGCGGAAACCGGCCTTCATCAGCTTGTTGGCCGCGTAGCCTTCCCAGATCGTCCACTGGCCGGAGCCGAACATGCCGACAGCCTCGGGGCCGTGCTCACGCAACGCCTCCTTGGTCTTCTGCGCCATGATGTCGAAGGCCTGTTCCCAGCTAACCGGCTGGAACTCGCCCTGCTTGTCATACACGCCGTTCTTCATGCGCAGCAGTGGCTGGTTGAGGCGGTCGACGCCGTACATGATCTTCGACAGGAAGTAGCCCTTGACGCAGTTCAGGCCGCGATTGACCTCGGCCTTGACGTCGCCGTGGGTGGCGACCACGCGGTTGTCGCGGGTCGCCACCATCACGCTGCAGCCGGTGCCGCAGAAGCGACAGGGCGCCTTGTTCCAGTCCAGGCGGGTCATGTCCGCCTCGGTGATCAGGTTGCTGGCAGTACTGATGAAGGGCAGGCCGGCGGCGGCTGCAGCGATGGCAGCAGCGTTGGCTTTGGCAAAGTCACGGCGGGAAAGCTTCACTCTGGTTCTCCCTCTGGGGTGAGGAGTTCGTGGTAGACCAACGCAGCGTTGAGAACCCCCGGCAGGCTGTTGATCTGATCGATTCTGTCGAGGATGTGGCGCTCGTGTGTGGTTTCCAGAACCACCACCAGCTTGCCTTGAGGGCTCTCCTGATGAAGTTCCAGGCCATCGAGCTGGCGCAGGTTGGTTTTGACTGCATCGAGCAGTTCGGGGCGGATGTGAATCAGCAGGCTGGCTATATGCACGGTTTCTTCGGCCATCTTCCGTGGCTCCGTTGTTTCATGTGGGCGTCAGTGGGGCGGGCCGGGTGGCCCCAGGAGCATCTGCATGAACCAGATGAAGAATCCGTAGCCACCCACCAGGGCGATCGAGAGAAGGGGAAAGAGGCAGACCACGAGGAAAACGAACAGGCGGGTTTCCTTGCCTTTCGACGCGCGGTGTTCAGGCGTGTTGTCCATGCGCTTGGCTCCGTTTCGTTCAACGTTCAGGCTAGACCTTAGTTTTATTAAGGGCAAAGCGTGTTGAGGTGGGTCAGGGTTTGGGCCACTTGGAGGGTGGTATGACTCGGGAGATCGGTAGCGTGCTAATATTTATGCCGTTACCTGCTTCATGTCCCGTGAGTCCCGTCCCCGATGTCCGCTACCCATCTCACCCGTGGCAGTACCGCCTATCGGCGCGCCACCCTGGCGCTGTTCTGCGCCGGTTTCGCCACCTTCGCCATGCTCTATTGCGTGCAACCACTGCTACCGCTGTTGGCGGCGCATTTTCGCGTTTCCGCGGCCAGTAGCAGCCTGGCGCTATCTTTGACGACGCTGAGCCTGGCGCTGTGCCTGCTGGTATCCGGCGCGCTGGCGGAGAGCTGGGGGCGCAAGCCGGTGATGGCTGCGGCGCTGGGGCTGGCGGCGCTGCTGGGTATCGCCTGCGCTTTGGTGGAAGAGTGGGGCAGTCTGCTGATTCTGCGGGCGCTGCTCGGGCTGGCGTTGAGTGGGCTACCGGCATTGGCCATGGCCTATGTTGGCGAGGAGTTCGACCCCGAGTCGCTGCCGGCAGCCATGGGGCTGTATATCGGTGGCACGGCACTGGGCGGCTTGCTCGGCCGTCTGCTGGCGGGCCTGCTCAGCGACCTCGGTGGCTGGCCGTGGGCGTTGGGCGGTATCGCCGGGCTCGGTCTGCTGGCGCTTGGGCTGTTTCTCTGGCTGTTGCCGCCGTCACGCCATTTCACTGCTCAGCCACTGTCGCTGCGCGGGCTGCTGCGCAATTTCGCTTTGCACCTGGGTAACCCGCGTTTGCGGGTGTTGTTCGCCCTGGCTTTCCTGTTGATGGGCGGCTTCGTGGCCTTGTTCAACTATGTAGGGTTTCGCCTGGCCGGTGAGCCGTTCAATCTCTCGGCCACGGTGATCGGTCTGCTGTTCACCGTTTACCTGCTGGGTATCTTCAGCGCGGGTTGGGCTGGGCGCCTGGTGCCGCGCTTCGGGGCGCGGCAGGTTCTGCATGGCGGGATCGGCCTGATGCTGCTGGGGGTGGCGCTTTGCGCGACGCCCTGGCTGAGTGCGGCGGTGGTCGGGTTGGCATTGTTCACCCTGGGTTTCTTTGCCGCGCATGCGGTCGCCAGCGGCCAGGTCGGGGCTCATGCGCAAGGCGCCAAGGCACAGGCTTCGGCGCTTTATCTGTGCGCGTATTACCTGGGTTCCAGCCTGGTCGGCTATGTCGGTGGTTATGTCTGGGAGCACGCCGGTTGGTGGGCATTGCTCGTCGTTCTGGCGTCCTTGTTCATGCTCGCTGCGGCCCTGGTGCGACGTTTGTAGCTGTTTGCCGCTCGTTCAGTGCAGGTTCAAGGAGGGTTCAGCGGCGATTCAGTACTCTTCCGGCAGACTCGTTGTCGAGTTGATCACAACCGAAACGAGAGGAACGATTCGATGAAAATCACCCTGAACCGTATTGCATTCGCTACCTGCCTGGCCCTCGGCGCTACCGCTGCGCAGGCCAATGACAATTTCGTCGGCCTGACCTGGGGCCAGACCGACAACAACATCCAGAAGTCCAATGCGCTGAATGCCAACCTGGACAATCCCAAACTGGACAAGGTAATCAATGGCACCGGTACCTGGGGCGTGCGCGCTGGCCAGAAGACTGCCGATGGCCGTTATTACGCGACCTACGAGCATGTTTCCGACAGCAATAATGGCTACAAGCTGCGCCAGCAGAACCTGCTCGGCAGCTATGACATGTTCGTACCGCTGGGTGACAACAACACCAAGTTGTTCGGTGGTGTGACTGCTGGCCTGGTCAAGCTGGAGCAGAACAGCCGTGGCTTCTCGCGTGACAGCAACGTCGGCTACGCGGCAGGCCTGCAGGCCGGTATCCTGCAGGAACTGAACAGCAATACGTCGATCGAAGCCGGCTATCGTTATCTGCGTACCAATGCCAGCACAGAAATGGCGCCGCATGGCGAGGGCAAGGCCGGGTCGCTGGATCTGCACAGCACCTCGCAGCTCTATCTTGGTGCCAACTTCGCCTTCTGACGGAGGCTTCGTTTCACCTGGCCGGGCATCAGTCCGTGTGAAAACGTAGCGAGCGAAGGTCAGGCAAGGCGAGAACCGGCGAAGAGGCGCAGTTTACGAGTTGTAAATGAGCACTCTGAGCCGGTTTTTAACGCAGCATGGCCGAGCGCAGTAGTTTTCACGCCGACTGATTTGCTCGGCCTTCGTACAACTGAGAAAGGGAGAGTGTCATGAAATTGTTGGTGGTGGAGGATGAGGCGCTGCTGCGTCACCATCTGTTCACTCGCCTCAGTGAGAACGGGCATGTAGTGGACGCCGTGCGAACCGCCGAAGAGGCGCTGTATCGGGCCGAGTCGTTCAACCATGACCTGGCTCTGGTCGACCTCGGCCTGCCGGGCATGAGCGGCATCGATCTGATCCGTGAGCTGCGTAGCCAGGACAAGAACTTCCCGATCCTGATTCTCACCGCGCGGGGCAACTGGCAGGACAAGGTCGAAGGGCTTTCCTGCGGTGCTGACGATTACGTGGTCAAGCCGTTCCAGTTCGAAGAGCTGGAGGCGCGCCTGAATGCCTTGTTGCGGCGGTCTTCCGGGTTTACCAAGTCGACCATCGAGGCTGGCAATCTGGTGCTCGATCTCAATCGCAAGCAGGCGACCGTCGATGAGCAGTCGTTGCAACTCACCGCTTACGAATACCGAATTCTCGAATACCTCATGCTCCATCACCAGCAAGTGGTGGCCAAGGAGCGGCTGATGGAGCAGCTCTATCCGGGCGACGATGAGCGTGATCCCAATGTCATCGAGGTGCTGGTCGGCCGCCTGCGGCGCAAGCTGGAGACCGTGCTGAACGACAAACCGATCGAAACCGTGCGTGGCCAGGGCTACATGTTCAACGAGCGCTGCAAGTGAGTCGAGCGCGCGCCGTTCTGCGCAAGCTGCGGATTCGCCTCGGTTCACTGCGCTTGCGCCTGATGTTGGCCAGTGCAGCGCTGGCGATGCTGTTCATGTTGTTGCTGATGCCGGTGCTACAGGGCGTGTTTCTCATGGCCCTGGAGCAGACGGTGGAGAAACGTCTGGCCTCCGATGCAGCCGCGCTGATTTCGGCAGCGCGTATTCATGATGGCCAATTGAGCATGCCGGACAAGATGCCGGACGAGGAATTCGACAACCTCGATTCGCACTTGCTGGGCTTCATCTTCGACCGCGAGGGCAAGCTGATCTGGCGCTCGCGTTCCTCCATCGATGAACTGGTGCGTTACTTGCCGCGCTACGACGGCCGCGGCCACGAGTTCGTGCGCATCCGCGACGAGAATGGCCAGGAGTATTTCGTCTACGACATCGAGGTCGACCTGGTTCGCGGCGACGAGACGGCCCTGAGCATCGTCACCATGCAACCGACGCGCGAATACCAGACGCTGTTCGACGGTTTTGCCTGGCAATTGCGCCTGTGGTTGGGGATCGCGCTGCTGGTTCTGCTCGGCCTGCTCTGGTTCGGCCTGACCTGGGGTTTTCGCAGTCTGCGAGGGCTCAGCGACGAGCTCGATGGCGTGGAGGCGGGAACCCGCCAGCGCCTCAGTGATGATCACCCGCGTGAGCTGTTGCGCCTGACCAATTCGTTGAACCGCCTGCTCGACAGTGAACGTCGTCAGCGCGAGCGTTATCGCGATTCTCTGGAAGACCTCGCCCATAGCCTGAAGACGCCGCTCAGCGTGCTGCAGGGCATGGGGGAAACCCTGGCGGTGCAACCGGAGAACCGCGAACAGGCGCAACTGATGCAGGCGCAGATCGAGCGCATGAGCCAGCAGGTTGGCTATCAGCTGCAGCGTGCCAGCCTGCGTCGTAGCGGCCTGGTGCGCCACCGCGAGCGGGTGTGGCCGTTGCTCGATGGCCTGTGCCGGTCGTTGGACAAGGTCTACCGCGACAAGCGCGTGGAGGCGACGCTGGACGTGCCCGAGCATAGCCAGATCACCATGGAGCGCGGCGCGCTGATGGAACTGCTCGGCAACCTGCTGGAGAACGCCTACCGGCTATGCCTGCACCGGGTGCACATTCGCCTGGAGCCACTGGCAGGAGGCTGCCTGATCACCATCGAGGACGATGGTCCTGGCGTGCCGCCGGATCAACGCGCGCGCGTGTTGCAGCGCGGCGAACGCCTGGATGCGCAGAATCCGGGGCAGGGCATCGGCCTGGCGGTGGTCGAGGACATCGTCGAGAGCTACGACGGTGAACTGAGCCTGGAAGAGTCGGAGTTGGGCGGGGCGTGTTTCCGGGTGCGCTTGTACGATTGAGGGTGTAGGGTGCGCCGCGCGTACCGTCGCTTTCCACGGTGCGCCTAGCGCACCCTGCTGTCGTGCTCAGAGGTGCGTCGCGAAACGCTCCACGGCCTTGACCACGCGCTGCGCGCCATCCTGGATTTCTTCGATCACCTGACCGGCCTGGGCGGACAGTTCCAGGCCGAGTTCGGCCTGGCTCTTGCCGCGGTCGATGATCTCCACGGCACGTTCGGCGAGTTGCTGGTTCTGCCCGACCACGCTGGTGATTTCCACGGTGGCGGCGCTGGTGCGTGAGGCCAGTTGACGAACTTCGTCGGCGACCACGGCGAAACCGCGGCCCTGCTCGCCAGCACGCGCCGCCTCGATGGCCGCATTGAGTGCCAGTAGATTGGTCTGCTCGGCAATGCTGCTGATGTTCTTGACGATGGAACCGATCAGCTGGGACTGCTTGTCCAGCGCCTCGATGCCTTGCGCTGCTTCCTGCATGCGGTTGGCCAGTTCGCGCATGGCGTCGAGCATCTGCTGCACCACGGCGGCGCCGTTTCGTGCGCTGCTATCGGTGCCTTTGGACGTCTCGAAAGCGATGCCAGCGGCTTCGGCCACTTCCGCCTCGCGCATGACCTGGTCGGTGATCACGGTGGCGAACTTGACCACCTTGTACAGCCGGTTGTTGGCGTCGGTAATGGGGTTGTAGGAGGCTTCCAGCCAGACATCGCGGCCGAGGCTGTCCACGCGTTTAAAGCGGTCGACGACGAATTCGCCTCGGCGCAGCTTGTCCCAGAACGCCTTGTACTGCGGTGAGTTGGCTTCAGCCGGATCGCAGAAGATGTTGTGATGCTTGCCTTGAACTTGCGCCAGGGTGTAGCCCATCGAGTCGAGGAAGGGCTTGTTGGCGGTGAGCACCACGCCATCGAGGTTGAACTCGATCACGGCAGTGGAGCGCTGCAGCGCCTTGATCAGATTCTCATGCTCGCGCGAGGACTCGATGGTGCGAGTCAGGTCGCTGGCAAACAGCGAGAACTGTTTGATTCGCCCCTGGCTGTCGCGAATAGGCTGCAGGATCGAGCGCAACCACGCCTCTTCACCACTACCACGCTTGAGACGAATGACGCCAGCCAGATGCTCGCCACGCTCCAGTGCATGGCGAACACGATGGTGAAAGTCCAGGTTGCGCACGTGCTCGGGAATCATCTCCAGCAGGCTGCGGCCATGCAGTTGCTCGGCGCGGTAGAGCATTTCCTGCTCGAAGTTGCGGTTGACCGATTCGATACGACCCTGTGGATCCAG
The DNA here is from genome assembly GCF_014109765.1 of Pseudomonas berkeleyensis. Lineage (NCBI taxonomy): Bacteria > Pseudomonadati > Pseudomonadota > Gammaproteobacteria > Pseudomonadales > Pseudomonadaceae > Pseudomonas > Pseudomonas berkeleyensis. The sequence continues at coordinate 3,584,833 of NZ_CP059139.1, read as the reverse complement.
ATACAGGGCGAGCATTTCCTCGTTCAGGCTTGAGCGTACCTGTTCGATGGACGCCAGTTCTTCACGCAGGACTTGCAGCTCTTGTTTCAGGCGGGTGGCGAACATCGTAGGGGCTCTCTGGATTAGGCGCTGGAGATATGTCGGCCTTGCCTGGCGATTGTTTAAGACAAAATCCCTTGGATGTCCGGGTAATTGTTTCGATCTATGGCAGCTTCGCTTTGGCCTTTCTCAGCCTTCCTGGGCTCGATAGGCGCCTGGCGTCAGCCCTGTCCATTTCTTGAAGGCGCGGTGGAAGGCCGAAGGTTCGGAGAAACCGAGCTGCTCGGCGATGTCCTGGATCGCCAGTTCGTCGCGGCCCAGGTGATAGATGGCCAGGTCGCGCCGCAGATGATCCTTGAGCTCCTGAAAGCTGGTGCCTTCTTCGCGCAAATGGCGCCGCAGCGTTTGCGGGCTGGTGTGCAGGTGTTGGGCGACGTGTTCCAGGTCGGCCCAGGTGCGACAGTCCCGGCCCAGCAGGCGGCGGATCTGACTGGTCAGGCTGTCGCCGCCATCCGGGCGTGCCAGCAGGTCGGCGGGGGAGTGCTGGAGAAACTGCTTGAGCGTACGTTCGTCCTGCAGCAGCGGCATGCTCAGGTAGCGGGCATGGAACAGCAGGCTGGTCTGTCCGGCGGAGAACCGCCGGCTGCAGGGGAACAACAGCTCGTACTCGGCGGCGTGCTCCGGTTCGGGGTAGGCGAAGGTGGCTTCTTCCAGGCGAATGCGCTGGCCGATCAGCCAACTGCCGAGGCGGTGCCAGATCACCAGCAGGCTTTCCACCAGGAAGTGATCCGGATCCCACAGGGTGCTGTCGTCGACGCTCAGCCGCGCCCAGTCGCCTTCGCGCTGCAGGCGGATCACCGGTGCGTCCGGGAACAGGCTGTAGAACAGCGCGCCGCGGCTCAGAGCCTTTTCTAGGCTGCGGCAGTGGATGATGGCGTGACCCATCATGGCGAAGGTGCCGCGTCGGCTCGGCTGGCGACCGAAGCCCAGGTATTCGTCATCCAGCGCTTCCCAGAGCAGCTGCATCAGCCGGGCGAACTGCTCGGGAGCGATGCGTGCGCGGGGTTCCTGAAGGATCGCCGGCTGGATGCCAGCACCGCGCAGAATGCCCTCGCAGGCCAGGTTCTGACGCTGGGCGCCGCGCAGGGCGGCGCGGACGAAATGGCTGGCGATGGTGCGTTCGCGCATGGGCAGGCCCGTCGAGGGTGGTCGCCGATGGTAGCCAGAGCAGCCTGCACCCAACAAGTCACTGGCATGACCCATGTGCGGATGGATATCCGCCAGGCCCTGGCATCTGGTCGTGCGGAAATCCGCCACAGATGAAATTATTGCTTGGCTATCTAAATATATAAGTCATTGTTTTTATTGGTATTTATATATTTTTTTGGAATGGCATGCGGCTTGCGATAAGGCGAGCAAGGCTGCGGCTCACGCGCCTCGACAATAAACCCCTCCAGATGGAGGGAACATGCTTACAAAAGGGCTACGCAGTATCGGAAGGATGCACTGCGTGGTCACTGAGGAACTGCCATGACGACCGACGTTATCCGTCAACCGTTCTACAAAATGCTCTACGTACAGGTTCTGGTCGCAATCACCATCGGCATCCTGCTCGGCCACTTCTACCCGGAAACCGGTGTAGCGCTGAAGCCGCTCGGCGATGGTTTCGTCAAGCTGATCAAGATGGTCATTGCCCCCATCATCTTCTGCACCGTGGTCAGCGGCATCGCGGGCATGCAGGACATGAAAGCGGTGGGTAAAACCGGTGGTTACGCACTGCTGTACTTCGAGATCGTCTCCACCGTCGCCCTGATCATCGGTCTGATCGTGGTCAACGTAGCGCAGCCAGGCGCTGGCATGCATATCGATCCGAGCACCCTGGACGCCAGCAAGATCGCCGCTTATGCCCAGGCGGGCGAGGCGCAGAGCACCATCGGCTTCCTGCTCAACGTGATCCCGTCCACCGTGGTCGGCGCCTTCGCCAATGGCGACATCCTGCAGGTGCTGTTCTTCTCGGTGCTCTTCGCCTTCGCCCTGCAGCGCATGGGTGATTTCGGCAAGCCGGTGCTGGAGTTCATCGACCGCATCGCCCATGTCATGTTCGGCATCATCAACATGATCATGAAGCTGGCGCCCATCGGTGCCTTCGGTGCCATGGCCTTCACCATCGGTCAGTACGGTGTCGGCTCGCTGGTGCAGCTCGGCCAGTTGATGATCTGCTTCTACATCACCTGCGTGTTCTTCGTCCTGGTGGTGCTCGGCGGTATCGCCCGTGCCCACGGTTTCAGCGTCGTACGCCTGATCCGTTACATCCGTGAAGAGCTGATGATCGTGCTCGGCACCTCGTCGTCCGAATCGGCACTGCCGCGCATGCTGACCAAGATGGAGAAGCTGGGCGCGAAGAAATCCGTAGTCGGCCTGGTGATCCCCACTGGCTACTCCTTCAACCTCGACGGTACGTCCATCTACCTGACCATGGCGGCGGTGTTCATCGCCCAGGCCACCGATACGCCGATGGACATCGGCCACCAGATCACCCTGCTGCTGGTGCTGCTGGTCGCGTCCAAAGGTGCTGCGGGCGTGACCGGTAGCGGTTTCATCGTCCTGGCCGCGACCCTGTCCGCTGTTGGCCACTTGCCGGTTGCCGGTCTGGCGCTGATCCTCGGTATCGACCGCTTCATGTCCGAAGCTCGCGCGCTGACCAACCTGATCGGCAACGGCGTGGCCACTATCGTGGTCGCCAAGTGGTGCAAGGAGCTGGACGAAGACACCCTGCAGCGCGAGCTGGCATCCGGTGGCAAGCCTGAGGTTGCCGCTGCTCCGGCCAATCGCGAACTGGTCTGACGTACTGCTCCTGCCACGCACAGGAGTCACCTTCTGCCCGCCTTCAAGGCGGGCTTTTTTTGGCCTGGCGTTACGTGACCGAATGGGTCAACCCGGCTGAGCGCATGGGTCATTGAGCAGGGCGAGGCGGCGCACCTAACCTTCGTGCAATAACAAGCAGCGGAGGAACCGCACCATGCAGCGCAACCATTTCGATACCGAGCACAACCTGTTTCGCGACGCGTTCGCCGCCTTCCTGAACAAGGAGGTGGTGCCGCATCAGGAGGCCTGGGAGGAGGCGGGTGTGGTGGATCGCAGCGTCTGGCGCAAGGCTGGCGAGATGGGGTTCCTGCTGCCCTGGGCGGATGAGGAATACGGCGGCTCCGGGCTCAAGGACTTTCGCTACGAACAGATCATGTGCGAGGAGTTGGCGCGCATCAACGAACCGGGATTCATGCTGCCGCTGCACTCGGCGTTGTGCGGCCCTTATATCGCCGAGTACGGCAATGCCGAGCAGAAGGCGCGCTTCATGCCGGGCATCATCAGTGGCGAGACCATTCTCGCCGTGGCCATGACCGAGCCTTCGGCCGGTTCCGACCTGGCCGGCATGCGCACCACCGCCGTGGACAAGGGCGATCACTGGTTGCTCAACGGCTCCAAGGTCTTCATCTCCAACGGCTACCTGGCCGATGTGGTGATCGTCGCAGCCAAGACCGACCCGGCCAACAAGCACGCCATGGGCCTATTCCTGGTGGAGCGCGGCATGCCCGGCTTCGAGCGCGGCAAGAAGCTGAAGAAGCTCGGCATGCACAGCCAGGACACCGCCGAGCTGTTCTTCAATGAGGTCAAGGTGCCCAAGGAAAACCTGCTGGGTGATGCCAAGGGCGGTTTCTTCTACCTGATGAACATGCTCGCCCAGGAACGCCTGACCAACGCCTGCGGCGCGGTGGCCGGGGCAGAGGCCGCGTTGCAGACCACCATCGAGTACGTGAAGGAGCGCCAGGCCTTTGGCCGGCCGGTTTCGCACTTCCAGAACACCCGCTTCAAGCTGGCGGAAATGCGTACGCAGATCGACGTGGCGCAGGTGTTCACCGACCGCTGCGTGGTGGATCACAACCAGAAGAAGCTCACCCCCGAGGTGGCGGCCGAGGCCAAGCTGTTCACCACCGAACTGCTCGGCAAGGTGGTGGACGAGGGTGTGCAACTGCACGGCGGCTGGGGCTACATGTGGGAGTACCCGATCTGCAAGATGTACGCGAACGCGCGTATCCAGCGCATCTTTGCCGGCACTTCGGAAATCATGAAGGAGATCATCAGCCGCGGGATGAAGCTGTAGGATCGTGCAGGCTTCATCCGTAGGGCGGGTGCAACCCGCCATCGGCGCTCTGGCGGGTTGCACCCGCTCTACGGGCAGCTACCTATAACAAAAACCAAGGTCAGCGCGATGAGTCAATCCCTGCAACTGCCTCTCGAACGCTTCAACCATTGGCTGCATCGGCAGCCCGATGCCATCTGGCTGCGCCAGCCTGTAGAGGGCGTCTGGCATGACTACAGCTGGCGTCAGGTCGACGACCAGGCGCGTCGGCTGGCCAGCGCGCTACAGGCGCTGGGCTGCGTACCGGGCGAACGCGTGGCCCTGTTGGCGAAGAACTGCGCCGAATGGTTCATCAGTGACCTGGCGATCCAGCATGCCGGGTTGATCAGTGTGCCGCTGTATCCGCTGCAGGCGCCGGAGCAGATCGCCTATGTGCTGGAGCACGCCGGTTGCAAGGTGATACTGGTGGGCAAGCTGGACGAGCCGGACAAACTGGCGACCGGTATCGCGCCGCATATCACCCGCATTGCCATGCCGTATCCGACCATGTCTGCCGAGCATCAATGGCAGGCCTTGCTGGCGGCGCATGAACCGCTGCCCGGCACGCATCTGCAGCATGGCGAGGATCTGCTGTCGATCCTCTACACCTCCGGTACCACGGGGCAGCCCAAGGGCGTCATGCTGTCAGCCCATGCCATGGCCTATTCCGCCGCGAATGCCACGGCGGAGATGAAGATGACGCCGCAGGATCAGTTCTTCTCCTACCTGCCGTTGTCGCATGCGGCCGAGCGCTTCCTGGTGGAATTCAACAGCCTCTATTGCGGCGCGTCGGTGGCCTTCGTCGAGTCGCTGGAGACGTTCGCCAGCGACTTGCGCCAGGTTCGTCCGACGGTCTTCTTCTCGGTGCCGCGGTTGTGGACGCGCTTCCAGCAGGGCGTGCTGGAAAAGCTGCCAGCACAGAAGCTCGAGCGTTTGCTGCGTATCCCGCTGCTGGGGCGTCTGGTGGCCCGCAAGGTGCGCGCAGGGCTCGGCCTGGATCGCGCACGCATTCTGGTATCCGGCGCCGCGGCGATTTCCACCGGTTTGCTGGCCTGGTATCAGCGCCTGGGCATGACCATCTGCGAGGGCTACGGGATGACCGAGCACTTCGCCTATGGTTGTTTCAACCGACCCGGGCAGGTGCGCTTCGGCACGGTCGGCCGACCGATGCCGCATTTGCAGCTGCGCATCGATGACAGTGGGGAAATTCTGCTGCGTAGCGAGACGCTGATGCAGGGCTATTACCGCGAGCCGGAAAAGACCGAGGAAACCCTCAAGGATGGCTGGCTGCACACCGGCGACCGGGGGCAGCTGGATGACGCGGGTTATCTGCGCATTACCGGACGGGTCAAGGACATCTTCAAGACCAGCAAGGGCAAGTACGTGGCGCCGGCGCCCATCGAAGGTGAAATCGCCAAGAGTCACTGGATCGAGCAGGTGTGCCTGATGGGCAGCAACCTGGATCAACCGGTGGCGCTGATCGAACTGTCGCCGGCCGCACGCCAGCAGCAGTGCCAATCGCTCGATCAGTCCCTGGCGGAGCATCTATCCGTGCTCAATCAGCAGTTGGCTCCGCATGAGCGGATCAGCCATTTCTATCTAGTAAACGAGCCCTGGACGGTGGATAACGGCTGCATGACGCCGACCATGAAGATTCGCCGCAATGTGCTGGAAGCACGCTATACCGAGGTTGTCGCCAGATTGCCTGGTGATGAAGTCATCGTCTGGGAAGACTGATCCGCAGGGCGGGGGAAATCCGCCACTGAACCATTGGGCGGCTCGCGCCGCATCGTCAGAATTGGAGTCACCATGTCCGGCCCGCTGTCATCGTTGAAAATTCTCGATTTCTCCACCTTGCTGCCGGGGCCGTTCGCTTCGTTGCTGCTGGCCGACATGGGTGCCGAGGTGTTGCGGGTGGAGTCGCCCACACGCATGGATCTGGTGCGCGTGTTGCCACCGCACGATGGGGGTACGTCCACCAGCCACGCCTACCTCAATCGCAACAAGCGCAGCATTGCCCTCGACCTCAAACGCCCCGAAGCGGTGGAAGTGGTCAAGCAACTGGTGAGCGAATACGACATCGTGCTGGAGCAGTTCCGCCCAGGCGTGATGGACAAGCTGGGCGTTGGCTATGAGGCACTGAAGGCGATCAATCCGCGGCTGATCTACGTCTCGATCACCGGTTACGGCCAGAGTGGGCCTTATCGCGACCGTGCTGGACACGACATCAACTACCTGGCGTTGGCCGGCATCGCCAGCTACACCGGCCGCCGCGACAGCGGGCCGCTGCCACTGGGCGTGCAACTGGCCGATCTGGCCGGTGGCTCGTTGCACGGTGTGATCGGCCTGCTTGCGGCCGTGGTGCAGCGCCAGGTAACCGGTCTGGGCCAGCAGGTCGATGTGAGCATGACCGACTGCGCCTTCAGCCTGCATGGCATGGCCGGGGCTGGCTTCCTTGGGGCCGGTGTACAGCCTGAGATGGAAAACCAGGCGCTCAATGGGGGCAGCTTCTACGACTACTACCGCACCCGCGACGGCCGCTGGTTCTCCGTTGGCAGTCTGGAGCCGCAGTTCATGCAGCAGTTCTGCGCCGCCATCGGCCGACCCGAGCTGGCCGCACGTGGCTTGTCGCAGAAGCCCGAGGATCAGCAAGCGCTCAAGCGCGAGATCGAAATCGAGTTCGAGAAACGCGACTTTTCCGAGTGGAGCCAGGTGTTCGCCGAGCTGGATGCCTGTGTCGAACCCATGCTGCCTCTGGCCGAAGCGGTCGAGCACCCGCAGATCAAGGCGCGTGGCCTGGTGGTGGAGGTGCCGCGCGAAGGATTGCCGGCGCAGTCGCAACTGGCCTGCCCGTTGAAGTTCTCCGAAGGTTTGCCGCCGCCCAGGCATGTGGGAACGGCAGTCGGCGCACACACCGAGCAGGTGCTGGCGGAGTTGGGGTATGACGCCGAGCGGATTGCCGCGTTGAGGGCGGCCAGGGCGCTGGGGTGAGCCGCAAGGTGCAGCGCGTGGCGATTGCCGGTGCGCGCGGCGCACCCTACGGGATTTCGAGGCTGGCGTAGCCGGTGTGCGCGCTTTCGATGCGGGTGTAGGGTGCGCTGTGCGCACCAATGCCTTATGGAGGGCCTACGGTCATTCCTGGCGGTGTTCACCAGTGAAGTGCAGCGTCACCTTGCAGCGTCGGCAATAGTAGCGACGCCCCTTGGCCACTAGGGCATGGCGCTGAGCGGAGAAGGGAAACTCGCCATCGGGGCAACTGCAGCGATAGATGAAACGGCTGACCTGGCGTCGCTCCACCTCGTAGCTGTGGCAGCGATGTGGCGGCAGTTCGTACACGCCACGCATGATCAGTTGCCACTCTTCGCCATGCGGCTGAATGCGTGGGCCGAACAGTTGGTGGGCGATCATGTGGGCCACTTCATGAGGCACCGTCTGACGCAGGAAGTCTTCGTGATTGTCCCGGTACAGCTGCAGGTTGAAGCGCAGCTTGTTTTCCGTCAGGTGCGCGACGCCAGCTTTCTGCCCACGCAACTTGAAGCTGACTTCGGGGCGGGTAAAGCGTTGCTTGAAGAAGGCTTCGGCCTGTTGGTAGCAGGCTTCGACACGGGCGTGAATCTGTTCGGGCATGGTGGGGCGCAGGTGCAGGCTGACGGCGAATTATGCCGCAAGCCGGCAGCCAGCGCAGGTATCACTCGTCGCCAGGTGCCTGCATTCGCTCCTCCTGCGTGCCGCGACTCTGATCCTGCTGCACGGTGCGCTGATAGTCCGGCTCCAGGGTATACGTCCAGAACAGGATCATGTTGACCAGGATGGTCACGATGACCAGCAGCCCCACGCCAAGCATCGAGGAGGCGTAGAGAAAGCCCTGCTGGTTGTCGATGCGCATGAAGCGCGGCAGCCCGACGTACATCAGGTACGCGGCATGGGCGCAGGCGAGCAGCAGCACGCCGATCGCCAGCCAGCGCGTGGGGTAGAGCGCTGCGATACCGGCCAGAAAAAAGGGCGTGCAGGTGTAGGCGATGAAGCCGATGCACTGGTTGAAGGTGGGCCTGGCTTCGAAGGTACGCGACATGTAGCGCAGGAAGTAGCCCATGATGATCACGCCAATCAGGGTGGCCAGGTAGAGCAACACACTCAGTTGCAGTGCGCTTATCGCTTCCAGGCGGATGCGCTCCTCGTCGACCAGGCTCCAACCGACCCAGTGAGTGCCGATGAACAGGCAGACTGCCGGCAGCAGGCTCCAGAACAGTAGGTAGGGCAGGTAGCTGGCGCTGTTGCGTTCCTCGTCCTGGCGAATGGCCGTCCAGGCCTGGTCGGGGTGAGTGAGGACGGTGAGAGGGTTCATGAACATAAGGAGATTCCATCCGTTGACTGCTTCTAAAGTTGGGGCAGTCATAACGCCGGGTGGTTCAACCCAAATCTTTTCCCCGCAATGACAAGGCCGCCCGAAGGCGGCCTGTCGTTCTCTGAGTGTACGTTCGATTCAACTGGTGTAGACCGGGCCGACGCCCATGCCCCAGAGAATGACCGAGCTGGCGATCATGGCCACCAGCACCACAAGGCCTACTGCAAGCACCGAGCTGGAGAACATGAAGCCCTCGTCTTCTGGGATGTTCATGAACGTCGGGATGCCGACATAGAGCAGGTACACCGTGTAACAGATGGCGACCGTGCCGACGACCATGCCTAGCCACAGGTGCGGGTAGAGCGCCGCGAGGCCGGCGATGAACAGCGGAGTAGCGGTATAGGCCGCGAACACGATGCATTGGGTCAGGCTTGGGTTGGCGTCGTATGTGCGCGCCATCCAGTGGATAAAGGCGCCCATCACGGCCACGCCGGCAAGCATCGCCAGATAGGACATGATGGTCATCACCATCGCACTGCCTTCGGTCAGCATTACCGGGGCTCGGTCACCGATGGCCCAGCCTACCTGGGTGGTGCCGATGTAGGCCGAGATTGCGGGAATTGCCGCAAGGATCAGCACATGAGTGAGGTACATGTGGCTGATGGATTCCTCCTCGCCACGGATTTCTTGCCATTCTTGGTCGGGATGGGTGAAGAGCCCCCAAACGTGGTGGATCATGTCAGACACCTCCTTTTTCTTATTACGGTCGCCCCCCAGCGGAAGACCGGTGCGCATGCAGCGTTACCGGGTGCCAGACCGAATCTATGCGACCTTATGTCGCAGTATAGGCAGGGGCTGGAGGGCGCGTGGTGTCTGGCTTTAGAGCAAATCGCTCTCTATCCGTCAGCTGTAATAGCGCTCAAGAATTTCCATGGCTTTGTTGATCGACTGCAACCGCTCTGTGCTGCCGCCTCGATCCGGATGGTGCTGGCTGACCAGCTGTCGGTAGCGGTGCTTGATACGCGTCATATCCAGTGGTTTTTCGTCGTCCAGTTCGAAAAGCCCCAGAGCGGCCTGCTTTTCTTCACCGCCCTGCATGCGCGTCCAGAAGCTGGCCAGCAGGCGTTCGACGTCGCGCTCATCGGTATCGCGTAGGTTGTCGAGGTTCAGGTAGTAGTCACGTAGCGCATCGTGCTCACTCAGGGCCGAAATACCGGGTTGGTAAGGCAGAAGCTGAATGCAGAGAGGGCTGATTTGCAGCAGATGGGCTTGCTGCTGCCAAAGCGTATCGCGCAGACGATACAGCGCGTTGAACAGCAGAAAGTGAGTGCGAAAAAGGACCAGCTTGTCGGTCAGTGGCAGGTTGGGTAGATGGCCGCTGTGGCCGGCCTTGAGCTGCTGGATCAGTGCGTATTCGGCCAGCCCGTCAGGGGCTGCCTGCAACAGTTGCAGCACCTGCTCGGCAAGGTCGAGGCTGGGGTCTAGGTCGTCATTCATCGCGCGAGCCTAGCATTTAAGCGTCGACGGGGTAGGGCACGCGTGGCTTTATGCGTAAAATGTCGCGCTTTCGTTCCTACCCCCGGACTTCGACGCACCATGGGCACCCTTTCGGTCAACCAGAACAAACTGCAGAAGCGCATTCGCCGCCTGGCCGGCGAAGCCATCACCGACTTCAACATGATCGAAGATGGCGACAAGGTGATGGTCTGCCTGTCCGGTGGCAAGGACAGCTACACCATGCTCGACGTGCTGCTGTACCTGCAGAAGGTGGCGCCGATCAAGTTCGAGATCGTCGCGGTGAACATGGATCAGAAGCAGCCCGGCTTCCCTGAGCACGTGCTGCCGGCCTACCTGGAATCGATCGGCGTGGCGTACCACATCATCGAGAAGGACACCTACTCGGTGGTCAAGGAGAAGATTCCCGAGGGCAAGACCACCTGCTCGCTGTGCTCGCGCCTGCGCCGCGGCACCCTGTACACCTACGCCGATGAGATTGGCGCGACCAAGATGGCGCTGGGGCACCACCGCGACGATATCCTGGAAACCTTCTTCCTCAACATGTTCTACGGCGGCACGCTCAAGGCCATGCCGCCCAAGCTGCTGTCCGACGATGGCCGCAACGTGGTGATCCGCCCGCTGGCCTACTGCGCCGAGGCCGATATCGAGGCCTACAGCCAGCTCAAGGAGTTCCCCATCATCCCGTGCAACCTGTGCGGTTCGCAGGAGAACTTGCAGCGCCAGGTGGTCAAGGAGATGCTGCAGGACTGGGAGCGCAAGAGCCCGGGCCGCGTCGAGATCATGTTCCGCGCCCTGCAGAACGTGCACCCCTCGCAACTGGCCGACCGCAACCTGTTCGACTTCAAGAGCCTGAAGATCGACGACAGCGCCACGCCGCGCTTCCTTGATGTGATGAGCCTGTAAGCCATCGCGGCTAAAGTCCCTCCCACAGTTCGCGTCGCATGTGGGAGGTGCTTTAGCCGCGACGCTTGCCAGGCCATAAACGCCTGGAGTATGTTTCGGCCATCGCTTTGGAGAATTCCATGTCCGCCAGCCTCAACCTCCTGTCCATGCTGCAAGCCGGTGCCTCGCGCGCCGCGTTGGCGCGTGTGCAGTCGGTCGCGGCTGCGGCGTATTACTTCTTTGGGTATTGGTTTAGCCACAGGCGCGCCTGATACCCCACAGGCGGCCTGAGACACCAGGGTCGCCACCAGAGACGTTTTCCAGAAAACCCCCGGTCGGCAACCCGACCGGGGGTTTTGTTTTTTCCGGCCGAAAACGGCCACAGATCGAGGACTCACAGATGAACCGTTATTACCGCAACTACCGCAACGACTGGCGATTTAGCAGCGTCACCTGCGCCCAGACACCTTTGCCACGAACACTCAGTTAGCGCCGCCGCGGCATCGACCGCGCCGGCCAAGGAACCGCCAGATCATGAACGCATCCGTCTCCGCTCAACTCGCTTGCCCCGTTACCGCTATCACCCGCCGCAGCGCCCAGCCGCTGCCCAGCCCCGCCGTCTTGCGCCAGCGCCTGCCGTTGTCTGCCTCACTTGCCGAGCGTATCGCCGCTGATCGCGACGCCATCCGCGCCGTGCTCGATGGCCGTGACTCACGCCTGCTGGTGGTGGTCGGCCCCTGTTCCCTGCACGACCGCGCCAGCGCCCTCGAATACGCCGAGCGCCTGGCCGAGCTGGCGCCGCAGGTCGATGACCAACTGTTGCTGGTGATGCGCGCCTACGTGGAAAAACCACGCACCACCGTCGGTTGGAAAGGGCTGCTGTACGACCCACAGCTGGATGGCAGCGCTGACATGGCCGAAGGCCTGCGCCAGTCGCGGCAACTGATGCTGGATATTCTCGAGCGCGGCTTGCCGCTGGCCACCGAGCTGCTGCAACCGATGGCGGCTGGCTACTTCGACGATCTGCTCGGCTGGGCGGCGATTGGTGCACGCACCAGCGAGTCGCAGGTGCACCGCGAGATGGTCAGCGGCCTGGATCTGCCGGTTGGTTTCAAGAACGGCACCGACGGCAGTGTCGGCATCGCCTGTGACGCCATGCGCTCGGCGGCGCACCCGCACCAGCACTTCGGCATCGACGACCTCGGCCATCCGGCCCTGCTACACACCGCCGGCAACCCGGACACTCATCTGGTGCTGCGCGGTGGTCACGGCGCGCCGAACCATGACGCTGGCAGCGTGGCGGCCGCGCGCGAGGCTCTGCAACGTCAGGGCATCGCGCCGCGCATCATGGTCGACTGCAGCCACGCCAACAGCGGCAAGGATCCGCTGCGTCAGCCTGCGGTGCTGGATAGCGTGATCGACCAGCGTCTGGCGGGCGATACCAGCCTGCGTGGAGTGATGCTGGAGAGCCACCTGTTCGACGGCTGCCAGGCGCTGTCCGGCGAGCTGCGTTACGGCGTATCGATCACCGATGGCTGCCTGGGCTGGGGCGGTACCGAGGCTGCGTTGCGCCAGGCTGCCGAGCGTTTGCGCGGGTAGGGCGGGTGCAACCCGCCGGTTCGAGATTGGCGGGTTTCACCCGCCCTACGGTTTTACAGGGCTTGCGGTGTTCGGCTTACTGCATGCAGGCTTCGTCATCCGTTTCATGAAGGGTTCGATTCATGCGTGATTACAAGTGGTTGCACGAGTTCTGCCTCAACCGTTTCGGCTCGGTCAAGGCGCTGGAGGCCATGCTGCCGAAGCCGCGCAGCGACGCCGAGCTGCGTGCACTGAGCGATGACCGCTACCTGTCGTTGATCAGTTTGCGCATCTTCCGTGCGGGCCTCAAACACAGCCTGGTGGATGCCAAATGGCCGGCGTTCGAGGAAGTCTTCTTTGGCTTCGATCCGGAAAAGGTAGTGCTGATGGGCGCCGAGCGTCTGGAGAACCTGATGCAGGATGCGCGGCTGATCCGCCATCTGGGCAAGCTGAAGAGCGTGCCCCGCAATGCCCAGTTCATCCTCGACGTGCGCCGCGAGAAGGGCAGTTTCGGCGCGTTGATCGCTGACTGGCCGGTAAGCGATGTCGTCGGCTTGTGGAAATACCTGGCCAAGCACGGCAGTCAGCTGGGTGGATTGTCTGCACCGCGCTTTCTGCGCATGGTGGGCAAGGACACCTTCATCCCGACCGACGATATGGTCGCGGCGCTGAAGGCACAGGGCGTGATCGACAAGGCACCGACCAGTCAGAAGGATCTGGCTGCGGTGCAGGCTGCTTTCAACCAGTGGCACGCCGAAAGCGGCCGACCGCTGTGCCAGCTATCGGTGATGCTGGCGCACACGGTCAATCACTGAGTGAGTCCTGTAAGGCCTCCAGCCATTCCTTGGGCACGTCGCGCTTCATCGCCAATTGGCATTGCTGGCTGTCCGGGTCGAAGACAATCACCGCTTCACCCTTGTCCAGGGCTCGGCGAACCCGCTGTACGCGGGTTTCCAGCGGGGTTTCGTCACCGTTGTCGGTGCCGTCGCGGGTGACGAAGTCTTCGATCAGCGCGGTGAGCGTTTCGGCTTGCAGCAGGTGAGCGGGGATCAGCACGGTAGGGAGGCTCCAGTTGGCGCTGTCTATGATAGAGCTGTCGCCGACTCCCCGCGACAGCGCCTGCTGGGCATCTCTAAAAACTACCTGCGTTGTCATCGCTGCGTTAAAAACAGGCTCAAAATGCTCATTTACAGCTCGTAAAGTCGAGCGCGACTCCGAGCGTTTTTCGCCTGTTTTTGCGGGGCCGCCATCGGTATTGCGCTGACTGCCTCGCCTACGTTTTTAGAGATGCCCTGCAGTCAGGAACCGGACATTTTCAGGTAACGCTCCAGCGTGCTGTAGAGCAATGTGCTGTCCAGCGGCTTGCCGAGGAAATCGTCCATGCCGGCATCCAGGCCGTGCTGGCGGTGTTCATCGAGGATGTGTGCGGTCAGGGCGATCACGGGCACCGCGCCAAGCTGTCTGTCGTGTTCCAGGCGGCGAATCTGCCGGGTAGCTTCGAAGCCGTCCATCACCGGCATCTCGCAATCCATCAGGATCAGGTGTATGGCGTCCGGGGCGCGGCTGTATTCGTCGAGGGCGGCCTGGCCGTTGGTCACCAGGCGCACGCTGTAACCGCGTTTCTTCAGAAACCCCTGAACCACCAGCTGGTTCACCGGGTTGTCCTCGGCGACCAGGATGCAGGGGGCGTCGCCATTGTCGCTACGTATCTCTCTGACCAACTGATGTACCTGTGCTTTGGGTTTTTCGTAGAGTCCGCGCAACGCCTGGCGCAGGGCGTTGATCGCCATCGGTTGGGCCAGGTGCTGCAGGCGCAGCCCCTGGCTCGTCGGCAATTGCTGGCAGGCCTCGGGTGGGCACACCAGCAGTACGCGCTGCTGTATCTGCAGCATGGGTCTGAGCGAGTCGAGCCAGTGATTGACGCTACCGGGCCAGGGGGCCATCAGTACCAGCAGCGGTGGTGCGTCGAAGTCTTCCAGATAGTCTTGCAGGCGTTCGGGCGTCTGGCAGCGTTCGGTGCGCATGCCCCAGCGGCCGAGCAGTCGACTCAGGGCATCCAGGCCGAGGCCGTCGAGCGAGGCGAGCAGGGCGGTGCGCCCGGCCAGCAGGCGGGTGAGTTCGTCAGGGGCTTCCTGTTCGCCGAGTAGCGGGATGTCGAAGGCGAAGCGAGTACCCTGGCCGAGGGTGCTCTGCACCTCGATACGTCCTCCCATCATCTCCACCAACTCCTTGCTGATGGCCAGGCCCAGGCCGCTGCCGCCATAACGGCGGGTGGTGCTGGAGTCGCCCTGGGCGAAGGATTCGAACAGCTGCGCCAGAGCCTGCTCGCTGATGCCGATGCCGCTGTCACTGACGGCGAAGATCAGGTGCGGATGACCGTGGCTATCGCTACGGCGGCTGACGCTGATCGCCACATGGCCTTCTGCGGTGAATTTCAGGGCGTTGCTGAGCAGGTTCATCAAGATCTGCTTGAGGCGTGTCGGGTCGCCCTGGATACGTCGTGGCACGCCGCTTTCGAGGCTGACATAGAGGCGCAGGCGCTTGTCCAGGGCCTGGCCGGTGAACAGGCTGAGGGTCTCGGAAATCAGGTCTTCGAGATCGAATTCGATCTGTTCCAGGCTGAGCTTGCCGGATTCGATGCGGGCGTAGTCGAGGATGTCGTTGATCACTGCCATCAGCGAGCTGCCGGAACTGGAGATGGTGTCGACGTAGAAGCGCTGGCTACGATCCAGCGGCGTTTCGCGCAACAACTGCAGCATGCCCAGCACGCCATTGAGTGGCGTACGAATTTCGTGGCTCATCTTGGCTAGGAAGCGGCTCTTGGCCTGGCTCTCGAACTCGGCCTGTTCCGCTGCGCGGCGTGAGCGGAAGCCTTCTTCCTTGAGCAGGTTGATGCGGTCGGCAAGACCGATGGACAGGGTGATCAGCTCGATGGTCACGCCGATCTTCACCGCCGTGGCACCGAACACGCCGAACACCTCGAGCCCCAGCGAGCCGGTGGTGGCCTGGATGAAGGCGAACAGCAGGATGGCCCAGGCCAGGGTGTAGTAAGAACCGTAGCGCACGCCGCGGCGCCAGGCGTAGATGCCGGTGAGCAGCAGTGCCAGCGACACCAGCGATACCGTGACGCTGGCCAGGATGTTCCAGGCGGCGAAGCCCACCAGCGGTACCGACAGCAGGCAGCCAACGCAGATCAGCATCATCAGACGCAGGCCCGTATCCAGTTTCGGGAAGTACTGGCGGGCATGGAGAAAGTGGCGGCTGAACTGGATGGCGGTGAGGCAATGCACGTACATCAGGATGTAGATGCTCACCGACTGGAAAGCCACATGCTCGGGCAGCAGCTTGAACAACATGCCGTCGAAGCAGGCGGCCAGCAGGCCAACGTTGAGGTTGTAGGCCAGGTACCAGAGGTAGGCCGCTTCGCGCAGCGACAGATAGAGGAACAGGTTGTAGCAGAACATCGCGAACAGCACGCCGTAGAACGCGCCGTTGAAACCCATCAGATTTTCCTGTGCCGCCGCGCTGGCGCCATAGGTGCTGAAGAACAGCGGCACGAACACCGTGCTGGTGGTGTCCACACGCAGCAGTAGGGTGCTGACGCCGGGTTCCAGCTGCATGGGAAACCAGAAGTTGCGCACCTGTACCGGCCGCTGCGAGAAGGCGAAGCTGTCGCCGCTTTCCTGTTCCAGGCGCGAACCGTCGGGCCTGATGAGATAGACCTGCAGATGGTCGAGCAGCGGATAGTTGACTTCCAAATAGCCGCCCAGCGAGTGCTCCAGGCCATTGAGCAGGCGTATCTTGAACCACCACACCGAGTCGTTCTTGCCCAGGTTCGCGTGTTCGCTGCGTAGGCCTTTGAAGGCGTCGTCGTCCAGTGCCTGGATCTGTTCGACGCTCAGGGTGCCGTCTACGTCTTCGTAATAGCTGGTGTAGGTGCCCAGGGAAATACGTATGTCGTCGCTGTCCAGCGGCGCAGGCGTAAGGGCCCAACTTGGGCAGGCAAGCCATAACAACAGCAAGGCCAGGCAAAGACGAGGCATCCGTGAACCTCAGTAGGCCATGACAAATGGCCGGAGTCATTTTTTAACGTCGCGGGGCGACGTCCCTAGGGGTGGCCGGCAGGGAGAGCAGGCCATAAAAAGGGGAGCGCATGCTCCCCAGTCGTCCTTTTGTGTCACTTTGCCTTTATGCGCCCAAGCCTTCAAGCGTCCCGATCATGTTGGCCGACCAGGCTGTCCACGGGGGGCACACGGGTATCGCTTTCCATCTGTGCGTCGTGCTCCAGCTGGTGACTGAAACGCTCCAGCGAACCCTGGGCTGGTTGCGCATCACTGGCGAATACCGGCGGGCTCATCATGTAAGCCGTGAGCAGGCGGCTAAGGGCCTTGAGACTGTCGATATGGGTGCGTTCGTAGCCATGCGTGGCGTCGCAACCAAAGGCCAGCAGCGCGGTGCGGATATCGTGGCCGGCGGCCACCGCCGACTGCGCATCGCTATGGTAGTAGCGGAACAGATCGCGACGTACCGGCACTTCCTGTTCGGCGGCCAGGCGCAGCAGCTGGCGTGACAGGTGGTAGTCGTAGGGCCCGCCGGAGTCCTGCATGGCAACGCTGACGGCGTGTTCGTTGGACTGCTGGCCTGGTGCGACCGGGGCGATGTCGATGCCGACGAACTCGCTGACGTCCCAGGGCAGGGCTGCCGCAGCGCCGGAGCCGACCTCCTCGGTGATGGTGAACAGCGGGTGGCAGTCGATCATCGGCTGCAGGCCGTGATCACGGATCGTCTTCAATGAGGCCAGCAGTGCAGCGACACCGGCCTTGTCATCGAGGTGACGGGCACTGATATGGCCACTCTCGGAAAACTCGGGCAGCGGGTCGAAGGCGACGAAATCACCCACGGCGATGCCCAGTGAGTCGCAGTCGGCGCGTGTAGCGCAGTAGGCATCGAGGCGCAGCTCGATGTGATCCCAGCTCACCGGCAGGGTATCGACGGCGGTATTGAAGGCGTGTCCCGAGGCCATCAGCGGTAGCACGCTGCCACGGATCACGCCGTTGTCGGTGAACAGGCTGACGCGACTGCCTTCGGCGAAGCGACTCGACCAGCAGCCCACCGGTGCCAGGCCGAGACGGCCGTTGTCCTTGATCTCGCGGACGATGGCGCCAATGGTGTCGAGGTGCGCGGAGACGGCGCGGTCGAAGCGCTCGTACTCGCTCTGGCGACCGCGCAGGGTGGCGCGGATGGTGCCACGACGGGTCAACTCGAAGGGAATCTCCAGCTCTTCGAGACGCTCGGCGACATAGCGCACGATGGTGTCGGTGAAACCGGTGGGGCTGGGGATGGCGAGCATCTCCAGCAGCACCTTCTGCATGTAGTCGAGATCGGGTTCGGGTAGTTGTTGCATGCAAGCTCCTCGGCGTTCAGGTTTCCCCTCTCCCGTTTGCGGGAGAGGGCCGGGGCAGGGCGCTCAGCTCGGTGCGTGACTGAGCGGGAACAGCAGGTCGATGAAACGCTCGGCGGTCGGCTGCGGCTCGTGGTTGGCCAGGCCAGCGCGTTCGTTGGCCTCGATGAACACGTAGTCGGGCTGGTCAGCGGCAGGCACCAGCAGGTCGAGCCCTACCACCGGGATTTCCAGCGCCCGAGCGGCTTTGATCGCGGCGTCGCGCAGAGTCGGGTGGAGGATCGCGGTAACGTCCTCCAGGGTGCCGCCGGTGTGCAGGTTGGCGGTCTTGCGTACTGCCAGGCGCTGGCCGGCAGGCAGCACGCTGTCGTAGTCGAGGCCGGCACCGTGCAGGGTGCGCAGGGTTTCGGTGTCCTTGGGGATGCGGCTCTCGCCACCGGTTGCAGCCTGGCGCCGGCGGCTCTGCGCGTCGATCAGTTTGCCGATGCTGTGGCGGCCATCGCCGATGATTTCTGCCGGGCGACGGATGGCCGCGGCCACCACCTCATAGCCGATCACCAGCACGCGCAGGTCATGGCCCTCGTGATAGCTCTCCAGCAGTACGCGTTGATCGAACACGCGGGCGCGCTCGATGGCTTCCTGGACTTCACCCGGTGTACGCAGATCGACCGCCACCCCTTGGCCCTGTTCGCCATCGACCGGCTTGACCACCACCGAGCCGTGTTCGGCGAGGAAGGTGGCGTTGTCTTCGGCGCTGCCGGCCAGGCATTGCGCCGGCACACTGAGAGCCGCGCGCGACAGGGTGCGATGAGTCAGGCGCTTGTCCTGGCAGAGGGTCATGCTCACCGCGCTGGTCAGGTCGCACAGCGATTCACGGCAGCGAATGCGCCGGCCGCCCTGGCTGAGGGTGAACAGCCCGGCTTCGGCGTCGTCCACCTGCACCTCGATGCCGCGGCGCAGTGCCTCGTCGACGATGATCCGGGCGTAGGGATTGAGTTCGGCCTGCGGGCCGGGGCCGAGGAACAATGGCTGGTTGATGCCGTTCTTGCGCTTGAGGCTGAAGGTTTGTAGCTCGCGAAAACCCAGCTTGGCGTAGAGCTTTTTCGCCTGCTTGTTATCGTGCAGCACCGACAGGTCGAGGTAGCTCAAGCCGCGGCTCATGCAGTGTTCGATCAGGTGGCGTACCAGCACTTCGCCGACGCCGGGGCGGCTGCACTGCGGGTCGACCGCCAGGCACCAGAGGCTGCTGCCGTTTTCCGGGTCACGGAAGGCGCGCTGGTGGTTCAGGCCCATCACGCTGCCGATCACCGCACCGCTGTCCTCATCTTCTGCCAGCCAGTAGGTCGGGCCGCCTTCGTGATAGGGCGTGAGTTTGTCCGGGTCGATCGGCAGCATGCCGCGTGTCTGGTACAGGCAGTTGATCGCCTGCCAGTCCGCCTCGTTCTGCGCCCGGCGAATGCGAAAGCCGCGGAAGCTGCGGCGCGCCGGACGGTAGTCGGTAAACCACAGGCGCAGGGTATCGGAGGGGTCGAGGAACAGTTGCTGCGGGGCGTGCGCCAGCACCTGGTGCGGCGCGGCGACGTACAGGGCGATATCGCGCTCACCCGGTTGCTCGCCGAGCAGTGCTTCGGCCAGGTCGCTGGCATCCGGATAGGTGTGACCGATCAGCAGGCGCCCCCAGCCGCAATGAATGGCTTGCGGCTGGCTGGGCTGGCTGGCGTGATCTTCGGCCAGGCGTGCCTGTAGACGCTCGTAGGAGGGTGTCTGGCCGCGCAGCAGGCGCTGGTTGAAGGCAGTGGAGCGCATGAAATAGTAGTCCCTGTCCGTTATCACTACGTCCGGTCTGAGCCGAATCGTCATTGAGTCGCGACAAACCCCGGACTTGCCGGGCGACGACCATTGATCCTGCAAGAGCGGCCCGCAGGCCGCTCCGTGTGAGTTACAGGCCCTGTTCGCTCAACCACAGGTTGAGCGCCGCGAGTTGCCACAGCTTGGAGCCGCGCAGCGGCGTCAGCTGGCTTTGCGGATTGGTCAGCAACTGGTCGAGCATGGTCGGGTTGAACAGGCCGCGATCCTGGCTCGGGTCGAGCAGCAGGTCGCGTACCCAGCCGAGGGTGGCGCCCTCCAGGTGTTTGAGGCCTGGCACCGGGAAATAACCCTTGGGCCGGTCGATCACCTCGCTGGGGATGACCTTGCGCGCGGCTTCCTTGAGCACATGCTTGCCGCCGTCAGGCAGCTTGAACTGCGCCGGGATGCGCGCCGACAGTTCGGCCACGCGGTAGTCGAGAAAGGGCGTGCGCGCCTCCAGGCCCCAGGCCATGGTCATGTTGTCCACGCGCTTGACCGGGTCGTCGACCAGCATCACCGTGCTGTCCAGGCGCAGCGCCTTGTCCACGGCAGCCTCGGCGCCAGGCATGGCGAAATGTTCGCGAACGAACTCGCCGGCCATGTCGCCGGTCAGCCAGGCGGGCTGTACGCAGGCGGCATATTCGTCGTGCTCGCGATCGAAGAAGGCGGCGCGGTAGGCGGCGAAGGCATCCTTGGCGCCATCGACCTGCGGGTACCAGTGGTAGCCGGCGAACAGTTCGTCGGCGCCTTGGCCGCTCTGCACCACCTTGCAGTGCTTGGCCACTTCACGCGAGAGCAGATAGAAGGCGATGCAGTCGTGGCTGACCATCGGCTCGCTCATGGCGCGGAAGGCCTGCGGCAACTGATCGAGAATCTCGTGCTCGCCGATGCGCAACTGGTGGTGGCGGGTGGCGAAGCGCTGGGCGATCAGATCCGAATACTGGAATTCGTCACCACGCTCGCCACCGGCATCCTGGAAGCCGATGGAGAAGGTCAGCAGGTTGTCCACGCCGGCTTCGCGCAGCAGGCCGACCAGCAGGCTCGAGTCGACGCCGCCGGAAAGCAGCACGCCGACATCCACGGCGGCACGCTGGCGGATGGCCACGGCTTCGCGCATGGTGTCGAGCACTTGCTCACGCCATTCTTCCAGGCCGTAACCGGTTTCCTCGCCTTGTGGGCCGAATTGCAGCGACCACCAGGTTTTCTGCTGAACCTTGCCGTCGGTGTCGACACGCATCCAGGTGGCTGGCGGCAGTTTCTCCACGCCGGCCAGGATGGTGCGCGGTGCCGGTACCACGGCGTGGAAGTTCAGGTAGTGGTTGAGCGCGACGGCGTCCAGCGTCTTGGCAATGTCGCCGCCTTGCACCAGCGCCGGCAGCGACGAGGCGAAGCGCAGGCGTTCGCCGGTACGCGACAGGTAAAGCGGTTTGACGCCGAGACGGTCGCGGGCGATGAACAGGCTCTGTTTGTCACGTTCCCAGACGGCGAAGGCGAACATGCCGTTGAGCTTGGGTAGCAGCGCCTCGCCCCAGGCGTGATAGCCCTTGAGCAGCACTTCGGTGTCGCCACCAGAGAAGAATCGGTAGCCCAGGGCTTCCAGTTCGGCGCGTAATTCGGGGTAGTTGTAGATGGCGCCGTTGAATACCATCGAGAGGCCGAGATCACTGTCGATCATCGGCTGGCCCGAGGCTTCGGCCAGATCCATGATCTTCAGGCGGCGATGGCCCAAAGCGATGGGGCCTTGGCTGTGGAAGCCGTGGGCGTCGGGGCCGCGAGGGGCCAGGTGGTGGGTGATGCGCTCGACTGCCGCCAGATCCGCGGGGCGTCGATCAAAACGTAGTTCTCCAGCTATTCCGCACATATTTCCTTACCGGTGTTGCCGTTGGGGAGAGTGGTTCGGGCAGGCCGAACCTTTTACACCAAAACAAGAAAATGCTTTCATGTCAAAGTTTTGGGTAGTGTGTATTGGTGCTTATGGCTGATAAAAAAGTTCCTTCTGAAATGGATTTGTCATCTGTCATGGCGTTCGAAATGCCGCTGTTTCAGGCCCTGCGGCGCCTGCAGCAGGCAGGGGAGGTGCATGCCAAGCGCCTGGCCCGTTTCGGTGGCCTGACCCCCATGCAGTTGATGGTGTTGCAGGTGCTGGCCAGCGAGACGCGCCTGACTGCCAGCGTGCTCAGCAGTCGGGTCAGCCTGACGGCGGCGACCCTCTCCGGGCTGCTCGATCGCCTGGAGGAGCGCGGCCTGCTGCAACGTCAGCGCGACGATCAGGATCGACGTCGCCAATGGTTGTTGATCAGCGATGCCGGTCGTGAACTGATTCAGCAGGCGCCTTCGCTGATGCCGCCTGAGTTTAATCAGCGTTTCGCTGCCCTGACCGAGTGGGAGCGGCACAGCCTCACGGCGGCGCTGCTGCGCGCCGCCGAACTGTGCGGGGAGATGGAATGAGGAGCGCCGTTGAACTCGCCTTTTGCAGAAAAAATTCAAGCAGGGTGTTGACTTAGCATCGCCGCCTGCATAAAGTGCGCGCCTCGCTAAGGCACATGGGTGATTAGCTCAGCCGGGAGAGCATCTGCCTTACAAGCAGAGGGTCGGCGGTTCGATCCCGTCATCACCCACCATAGCCTTAGAGAGAAGGACGAAAGTCCACCGACGCGCAGCGGTAGTTCAGTCGGTTAGAATACCGGCCTGTCACGCCGGGGGTCGCGGGTTCGAGTCCCGTCCGCTGCGCCATTATTTCCCAGATCGACGTTTCGTCGGTTTGAGATGGCAAAGCCCGCAAGGGCGCCATCAGATGCAACAACGCTTCAAGAGTTTTCTGGACGAAAGTCCAACCGACACGCAGCGGTAGTTCAGTCGGTTAGAATACCGGCCTGTCACGCCGGGGGTCGCGGGTTCGAGTCCCGTCCGCTGCGCCATATACGAAACCCGCTGATCGCAAGATCAGCGGGTTTTTTATTGCCTGTCATCCCGGACGATCGCCCTGCGGCTTTTCGTCATCTTGTCTTCATCTCGACAACGTAGCTTGCTAATGAACAGACGAGAAGACTCAGGAGAACGCAGATGGATGACTATCAGGAAGAATTGCTCGAGCGCGGCGCCCTCGATCAGGATGCGTCCGACGTCGACGACGCCACCGAGCTTTGACTGTCACTATCGACCCGGCGCTGCGCGCGTCGATAGTCGCCCGGCGTTTGCCCGAGCCAACGTTTGAAGGCGCGCTGGAAGGCTTCGGCCGAGGCGAAGCCGAGCAGATAGGCAATCTCACCGAAAGCCAGTTCGGTGTCGCGGATATAAGCCGTGGCCAGGTCGCGGCGGGTGTCGTTGAGGATGGTGCGAAATTGCGTGCCTTCCTCGGCCAGCTTGCGCCGCAGTGTCCAGCTGGGCAGGTGCAGGCTGCGGGCGACTTCCTCCAGGTCTGGTTCGTGCCCGTGCAGCAATGGGCCGAGCAGCTGGATCACCCGTTCACGCAGGCTACGGGTGCGGGTCAACTGCTCCAGTTCGCGTTCGCACAATTCCACGAGATGGCGCCAGGTGCCTGGGCAATGCTGCGGATTGCGCAAGGCCAGGCTTTCGTTGCTCAGGCGCAGGCGATTGGCGCTGGCGCTGAACTCCAACGGACAATCGAATAGCGCTTCGTAGCGTTCGCCGTACTCAGGGCGCGGGAATTCGATCTCGACCTTTTCCGGGGTGATGGGGCGGCTGACCACTTGGCTCAGATTGGTCTGCCAGCCGGCCAGCACCGAATCCACTACGAAGCGGTTGTAAGCGTTGTAGGGACTGATCGAGTAGAAGTGCAGCCAGGCGCCGCGTGCGTCTTCGCTGAAGCCAGAGCGCCCTCGGTAGTTGGCGGCATACAGCGGCTCGAAACGGGTCAGCGTGCGCGCGGCTTCGCGCAGATTGGGCGCTTGCGCAGCGCAGATGCCGGCCAGGCCGACCTGGCTGAGGCGACTGTGGTGCCCCATCTCCAGGCCCAGTGCCGGGTCGTCACACAGGGCAACTGCACTGTGCCCGAGGCGCATGAAGCGTGGGATCGACAAGCGTGCACGTGGCTCGCTCAGGCGCGTGGCGTCCAGGCCGAATTGTTCGAGCAAGGGTTCGGGGCTATGGCCTTTGGCGCGCAGTGCGTCAGCCAGCGCCTGGGTGAACCCGACGGAAAGATCGCCCAGGCGAACGCGTGAGGCTTTCATAACCACAGGTTGATCAGTTGTGCGCCAGGGGCGCTGGCGCCTCGGCTCAGTTGCCCGGCATCGTATGCCAGGGCCTGGGATTGCCCGCTGCGTTCCCACAGCCTTCCGCGCAAGTGGACTTGTAGGCCGGCGCGGATGCCCTGGGCCTGCAGTTGCTGATTGAGCTGCCCATCATTCGAGTGGCTTTGCAGGTCGCTGGGCATGGCGAGCAGTTCGATCTGCTCGTCAGCCAGTGCTTTATCGCCTGAGAGTTGGCTGGCGTCGCCGCCGAGCAGGACACCGAGCTTGCCGGCCGGCGTGTCGAGTGCCTGCAGTGCACTGGGTGCGGTGGTGGCGAGCGTGCTTGCGCTGAACAGGTGGCGCTGCGGCTGGCCCAGTGGATGGCCGGCCGGGTCGAATACCAGGCTGACGTTGTACAGCGGCCCGCGGCCAACTTCGAGACGGCCGAGCTCCACGCGCGGTTCGGGCAGGACGATGGAGCCGGCCACCAGGGTGATACCGTAATCGCGAGCCAATTCGCCGAACAACTGCTGATAGTCACGTGCCATTGCTTTGGCCTTGGTACGCAGCAGCGCATCGTCCAGTCGTGTGTCGCCTTCGGCGCTGAACAGGGCGCTGAGGAAGTCCAGAGGATTGCTCGCCGCCAGCCACTGCAAGGCCTCGTGGCGTTCACTGGCGCGGTAGAGCTCTTCCTTCTCGCCGACGGCTAGCAACCAGGTGCCGATGTGTTCGGGCAGTACGACGACGGTGCGCTCGCTGAGCATGCCTTGCTCACGGGCGTGATCCAGATAGGCAGCCAGTTTCAGGCGCAGGCGGCCAACGCTCTGGTAGTCGGCGGCGAACAGTTCCGGCTGGATGCCCAGCAGGTTGCCGCGCGAGCCGGGCTGGCCGAGGTCGAGTGCGACCTGGCTGCGCAGATCGGACAGGTAGTGGCCGCTTGGACGCTGCTCGATCCAATGGGCGTAGCTGCCAAGGCCGGCCAGCAGCGCAAGCGAGAGCAAGAGAGTGATCAGTAAGCGCATTTCAGGATTTTCAGCTTCAGTGCGGTGCAGGTTAGGTCGGTCGAGCCGTGCTGCCAAGCCATGTTGCTATTTTTGATCATTATCTTGTTAGTTTTGATCATTGAGCATGCCATGCAGCCTCTTTATCGTCTGGCTCCATAACCGACCGCGTGACCATGAGACCGCGGCAATCCGTGAACTGCACCGCGATGTGGAGATTTCCATGACTGCTCGTTACCCGCACATGCTGGCCCCGCTCGACCTCGGCTTCACCACGCTGAAAAACCGCACGCTGATGGGCTCCATGCACACTGGTCTGGAAGAAAAGCCGGGCGGTTTCGAGCGCATGGCGGCCTATTTCGCCGAGCGCGCCCGTGGTGGTGTCGGCCTGATGGTCACCGGTGGCATCGGCCCGAACGAAGAGGGTGGCGTGTATTCCGGCGCGGCCAAGCTGAGCACGCCGGAAGAAGCCGAGAAGCACAAGATCGTCACCCAGGCCGTGCATGAGGCCGGTGGCAAGATCTGCATGCAGATCCTGCATGCCGGGCGTTATGCCTACAGCCCCAAATCCGTGGCGCCGAGCGCCATTCAGGCGCCGATCAACCCGTTCAAGCCCCGTGAGCTGGACGAGGAGGGCATCGAGAAGCAGATCGCCGACTTCGTCAATTGCTCCGTGCTGGCCCAGCAGGCCGGCTATGACGGTGTCGAGGTGATGGGCTCGGAAGGCTACTTCATCAACCAGTTCCTGGTTGCTCACACCAACCACCGCACCGACCGCTGGGGCGGCAGCTACGAAAACCGCATGCGCCTGCCGGTGGAGATCGTCCGTCGTGTGCGCGAAGCGGTTGGCCCGAACTTCATCATCATCTATCGCCTGTCGATGCTTGATCTGGTCGAAGGCGGCAGCACCTGGGACGAGATCGTGCTGCTGGCCAAGGCCATCGAGAAGGCCGGCGCCACCATCATCAATACCGGTATCGGCTGGCACGAGGCGCGTATCCCGACCATCGCCACCAAGGTGCCGCGCGCGGCCTTCACCAAGGTCACTGCCAAGCTCAAGGGCGAAGTCGGCATCCCGTTGTGCACCACCAACCGTATCAACACGCCGGAAGTTGCTGAGCAGGTACTCGCCGAGGGCGATGCCGACATGGTGTCGATGGCGCGTCCGTTCCTCGCCGACCCGGACTTCGTCAACAAGGCCGCCGAAGGCCGTGCCGACGAGATCAATACCTGCATCGGCTGCAACCAGGCCTGTCTGGATCACACCTTCGGCGGCAAGCTGACCAGTTGCCTGGTCAACCCGCGTGCCTGCTACGAGACCGAGTTGAACTACATCCCCACCACCACGGTGAAGAAGGTCGCCGTGGTCGGTGCCGGCCCCGCAGGACTGGCGGCCTCCACCGTTGCGGCCGAGCGTGGCCACAGCGTGACCCTGTTCGATGCGGCCGGCGAGATCGGTGGCCAGTTCAACGTGGCCAAGCGTGTACCGGGCAAGGAAGAGTTCTTCGAGACCCTGCGCTACTTCAAGCGCAAGCTGGAAACTACTGGCGTCGACGTGCGCCTGAATACCCGTGTGTCGGTGGATGACCTGGTCAAGGGCGGCTTCGACGAGATAATCCTAGCCACTGGTATCGCCCCGCGTACGCCGGAGATCCCGGGCATCGAGCATGCCAAGGTGATCGGTTACCTGGATGCGATCCTCGAGCGCAAGCCGGTCGGCCAGAAGGTCGCAGTGATCGGTGCTGGCGGCATCGGCTTCGATGTCTCCGAATACATCACCCACCAGGGTAAGGCCACCAGTCTCGACCGCGACGAGTTCTGGAAGGAGTGGGGCATCGATACCGCGCTGGAAGCGCGTGGTGGCGTGGCTGGTGTGGTGGCGCACCCGCACCCGGCGGCGCGCGAGGTGTTCCTGCTGCAGCGCAAGAAAACCAAGGTCGGTGATGGCCTGGGCAAGACTACCGGTTGGATTCACCGCACCGGGCTGAAGAACAAGAACGTGCAGATGCTCAATAGCGTCGAGTACGTGAAGGTCGACGATGCCGGCCTGCATATCCGCATCGCTGGTGGCGAGGAGCAGGTGCTGCCGGTCGACACCGTGATCGTCTGCGCCGGCCAGGATCCGCTGCGCGAGCTGCAGGAAGGGCTGGAAAGCGCCGGTCAGCGCGTACACCTGGTCGGTGGCGCGGATGTCGCCGCCGAGCTGGATGCCAAGCGGGCGATCAATCAAGGTTCACGCCTGGCGGCTGAGCTGTAATGACGACGCCCCGCTCAGTGCGGGGCGTTTGCTATCTGGCCTGACAATAACAAGGAGAAGCCGATGTCTCTCAACGCCCAACTGCATCCTGCCGCCGCTGCCAGCCTGGAACGCTGGCACCAGTTCATCGCCGCCAAGGATCTCAGCGCCTTGCCCGAGTTGCTGCACACACAGGCCGTATTCCGCTCGCCCATGGCGCACACGCCTTATCCGGGCGCGCAGGTGGTCAACCTGATCCTCAATACCGTGCTCAAGGTGTTCGAGGACTTCGCCTATCACCGCGAACTGGCCACGGCCGATGGCCTCAACGTGGTGCTGGAGTTCTCTGCGCGGGTCGCCGGGCGTGAGCTGAAGGGGATCGACATGATCCGTTTCGACGAGTCGGGACGGATCGTCGAGTTCGAAGTGATGGTTCGGCCGATGAGTGGACTGCAGGCTCTTGGCGCGGAAATGGCGCAACGTCTGGCGCCATTTCTCGCCGCAGCCAAAGGCTGAGTTCTGCCTCAGAGCCTGTTCAAAGTCTCGCGAGCTAGAGCCAGGCAATACCGATGGCGGCCCCGCGAATCGAGCGAAGAACGCATTGGGCTCGCATTCGAGTTTACGAGCTGTAAATGAGCATGACTCGCTTCGCTCACCCCTCCGGGGCCGCACTAAAGTGCGTTAGCCGCAAGCGGCTTCTGACCGGGCTGGCGTTCCAGCTTGATTTCAACGCTGCATGGCCGACGCGCAGCAGACTTTGAACACGCTCTCAGCGCAGAATGCCAGCCTCGCGATAGAAGCGCTCGGCTCCTGGGTGCAGTGGAATCGGTAGCCCGCTGACGGCTCGCTCCAGGCTGATGTCGCGGGCCGCTGGGTGCGAGTCGGCCAGGCGATCGAGATTCTCGAACAGTAACCGGGTCATCTCGTAGGCCAGCTCGTCCGGCACGCTGGTCTGACTGACCAGAATATTGGTGATGGTGGCGGTCGGCACATCGTTGGTCTGCCCTGTGTAGGTGCCAGCCGGAATGATGCCTGACTGATAGGCGCCGCTGCCGATGCGCGCGACGATGTCCGGCGGGATCGCTACGAAGGTAATGGCGACCCGCTCAGCCAGTTCGCGAATCGCCGCCATGCCCAGGCCAGCTGACTGCAGGGTGGCGTCCAGTTGCCCTTTCTCGATCAATTCGACTGACTCGGCGTAGGGCTTGAATTCGACATGGCCCATGTCCCTGTAGCTCAGGCCGGCAGCCTTGAAGATGGCCCGTGCGTTGAGTTCGGTGCCTGAACGCGGCGCGCCGACGGAAATCCGCTTGCCGCGCAAGTCCTGCAGGCTGTTGATCCCCGACTCCTTGCTGGCGACGATCTGGATGTAGTTCGGATAGATGCCGGCGATGGCGCGAAGCCTGTCGCGCGGGGCTCTGAAACCGGCGTCCTCGTCACCTTTCCAGGCATCGGCCACCGAGTCGCCAAGAGCGAAGGCGAGCTGGCCGCGGGCGATCTGCAGCAGGTTGAGGTTTTCCACTGAGGCCTTGGTGGCCCGCACCGTCGTGTCCGAATTGTCGATGCCCTCACTGTAGAGTGTGGAGAGGGTCATGCCCAGCGGGTAATAAACCCCGCTGGTGCCTCCGGTGAGAATGTTGATCGAAGTGGGGTTGGCATGGGCGTTGGGGCTGTTGACCAGCATCGCGGCAGCGACGAGCAGGCCAAGACGCTTGGTTAAGCGCATGGAATTTCTCCGTTGTTGTTATGTTTTTGGCCGGGAAGGTTTCAGGTAAGTGGGATATTCGTGGCCAGGCTTCGCCCGTATCGAGTTGAGCGAGGGAGTAGGGGAGTGCGATGGCGAAACATGGCTGACCTCTTATCTTTTTTATCAGTCCTGTCTGCACGGTCATGGCGTGCGGACAATCAGGGACTGAGCAGTTGGCGTGCCAGCCTCGACTGCTCGCGTGCTAGAGCGCGCGAAGTGATCGGGTGTCAGGTTTGCTCGGCGGAAAGATGCTGACGGGTAATGCGTGGTGAGCGGAAATTCGCCTATTTCTCTCCGGACAGACGCAGGACGCCAGGCTGTTCTCGCTGAAGGCGGAGGGGGCTGCTTTACCGGCTTCGTCACAGTTTCGCGCAGCCAGCGGTCCATCTGTCGCCTGGGGCCGGTCGAGTGCCAACCGAGTCACATTGCCGCGGCTGGGTTTTCCCCTAGACTTGCCTGACCGATCAAGGACGACATCTGCGCCAAAGCTTGTACTGCTCTGGTGCACGATGCCGTGCGCGCATATTCCCCCGTTGGTTCAGAGGGTCTTCGATGAGCATGCAGAACAAGCCGCAGATGGTGGAAGCCGTGATGT
Organism: Pseudomonas berkeleyensis; assembly: GCF_014109765.1. NCBI lineage: Bacteria > Pseudomonadati > Pseudomonadota > Gammaproteobacteria > Pseudomonadales > Pseudomonadaceae > Pseudomonas > Pseudomonas berkeleyensis. The sequence continues at coordinate 3,555,276 of NZ_CP059139.1, read as the reverse complement.
TCTTCAGTGAGCGCGGTATCTGCAAACAGATGATGTTCCCTGAATTCGAAGCCTTGCTCGATGGTGTGGTGAACATGCCCGAGTTCGCCGATGAACAGATGCGGGCGGTTTTCGTGGTGATCAACCCGCGTCTGCTGGTCAGGGCTGCGGTGTTCTTCTATCTGGATTTCGACGAGGATGGTCGGCCTGACAAGGGCTGGAACATTCCTCTGCAACACCTGTCCGAGCGTGCCGGTCGTGGGCCTGATCTGGGTGCTGGACCGATCCGCCTGGCCTGCCGCAGCCAATGCCCGGTTTCCTGGCACCAGATGCATTTGTGGGATCCCAGCCTGGCGCCGGGGCAGAACGATCTGGTGATCCTGCGCGATGCAGTCAAGCGCAACCAGCTTGGCCTGCTGGTCGAGGACGAGAGTGCCCCGGCCGTGGTGGCCGAGCGCTTGCAGGTGGCGTCCGAGGACAAATGGTACGCGCCCGATCCGGCCAAGGAAGTGGCCGCCCAGTTGGCGCAGAAGATGGATCAGGAGCACCGCGCCAAGACGGCCCAGCTGATTCAGCAGCAACGCCTGCGTATCACCAGCCTGACCCAGCAGCACGAAGAGGAGCTGGCCAAGTTCAAGCTGGCCAGCGAGGAGCAGAGCAAGAACCTGCAGGGGCAGATTCACGGGTTGCACCAGGCATTGCGTCAACAGGAAGAGCTCAACGCCAACCTCAAGGCGCAGCTGGCGGCGCAGGCCGAAAGTTTTCAGCGCAGTCGCGAAGAAATGGCTCAGCAATTACGTGCACTGGAGCGCCATGGGCGTACCGAAGGCGACATCCTGCGCGCCCAGTTCGACGGCGAGTTGCAGGCGAAGGTCGCCGCTGCTGTGGCGCACTATCAGGAACAGATTGCCATCCGCGATGTGGAGCTGGCCTACCGTAATGAGCTCGATACCCAGCTACAGGCCGAGGTCGAACGGCTCAAGCGTGAGCGTGACGAGTTCGCCAGCCAGGGAGGGGATCAGACCCTTGAGCGTCTGGCCAAGCTCGGCGTAGTCTTCGTGGTTTATCACCCTGGCGCCGGGCACCTGACCATTGCGCTGCAGGATGTCGCGCGTTATCAGGACAACCCCATGGCCTACGCTGCCGCCAAGTGCTTCGTTTCCGAAGAACAGTACCGCCATTGGTTGGCTCATTATCAGCAACCGAGCTGCGACACGACGCTGCCCAGTGGCGAGCGTTGTGGCATTCCCATCGACCGGGTGGACTCGCCCAGTCGTTTCACCCTCGGCGATTCCAACTGCTGCACGCGCCACAAGGCCAGCGGCCGCCTGCGTACCGTTAGCTGATCTTGGCACTGCGATTCCCTGATTGGTGCCCACAGGCGCCTCTGCAACCGGTAAAACTGGACTGGCTCGAGGCGGCCGGCATCGAGCTGGCCTGCCTGCGTCTGGATCTGATCGATCCGTTGGTATCGGGCAATAAATGGTTCAAGCTCGCTGCGCATCTACGTGCAGCCGAGGCCAGCGCTGCGCAAGGCGTGATCAGCCTGGGCGGCGCGCACTCCAATCATCTGCATGCGCTGGCTGCGGCGGGCAAGCGCTTCGGCTTCGCCACCGTTGGCTTGCTGCGGGGTGAGCCGCAGCGAACGCCGACCATCGATGATCTGCAAGCGCTGGGTATGCAATTGCACTGGCTGGGTTATGCCGGTTACCGGGCACGTCATCAGGCCGACTTCTGGCAGCCCTGGTTGGCGCGCTACCCCGGTTTTCATCCGGTAGGCGAAGGCGGTTTGAGCCTGGCAGGTGCCGACGGTTGTGGCGTTATGGTCGACATGGTGCAGGCGCAATTGCAGCGCATCGGCTGGTCGGATTTCGATGCCTGGTGGTTGCCGGCCGGCACCGGCACGACCCTGGCTGGTCTGGTGTTGGGCGAGCAAGGACAACGCCTGGTGTATGGCGCCCTGGCGGTTCCTGCCAGCCACGGCGTCGCTGCGCAGGTGGCGGCGTTGCTGGACGAGGCTCAGGTTGCGGGGCAGGGCTATCGCCTGGTCGAAGCGGCGCGCGGTGGTTTTGCGCGGCTGGATGAGCCGCTGCGCCAGTTCATCTTACGTACCGAGCAAGACTGTGGCCTGCCGTTGGAGCCTGTCTATACCGGCAAGGCATTGCTGGCGCTGCGCGATTTTTGCGGCAGCGGCCATCTTCCTCGCGGTTCTCGCCTGATCTTCGTTCATACTGGCGGCTTGCAGGGCCGCCGCGCGCTGATGGGCGCCGACTACACTCAGGTCTGACCAGCGGAGTCTGGAAATTCTCATGAACGAACCTCTCACTCCCGAGCAGTTACGCATTCTCACCCCGCTCAATGTGCTGTCCGAGCAGCAATGGCGTGAGTTGCGTAGCCAACTGGTGCCGCAACCGTTGCTGGCCGGCCAGTTGTTGTTCCGTCAGGGAGACCAGGCTCGCCTCACGTATTACCTGCTGGCGGGCGAACTGCAATTGCAGGATGCCGAGGGGCGGACGCAACGCGTGTCGGCAGGCAGCGAGCTCAGCTGTCATCCGCTTTCCCCCGCAATGCCGCGTCTGCATGAGGCACGCGCCCTGAGCGATATCAGTGTGCTGATGATCGACAGCGCCATGCTCGACCGCCTGCTGACCTGGCGCCTGGCCTATCAGGATCTGTTGCTGGCGATGCAGCAGGGTGGCGCTGACATCGAATGGCTGGAGCGGCTGCTGGAGAACCCGCTGTTCACCAAGGTGCCGCCGACGAACGTACAGAACATGCTCGGCCGCTTGCAGCGTATCGAGATCGAAGCGGGGCATCAGGTTCTCACCGAAGGCGAGGCGGGCGACTGCTGTTTCTTCCTCGAAAGCGGGCGCGCCGAGGTGATTCGCAGTGCCGGCAGTGATCGTCAGGTGTTGGCCGAGCTGGAGGTCGGCGCCTGCTTTGGTGAGGAGGCGTTGTTGTCCGACCGGCCACGCAATGCCACGGTGACGATGGTCGAGCAAGGCAGCGTGCTGCGTCTGGATCGTCAGGATTTCTTCGCTCTGCTCAAGGCACCGGTGGTGGCCGAGGTTTCTCTCGGGGAAGCGGCCAGGCTGTTGACGCAGGGGGCGCAATGGCTGGATGTGCGGCTGCTGGAGGAGTACGAGAAGGCGCATGCGCCACAGGCCTTGCACATGCCCTTGCAGCTACTGCGGCTGAAAGCCCGCCTGCTGGACAAGTCGCGTACCTACCTGTGCTATTGCGACAGCGGCAAACGCAGTAGCAGTGCGGTGTTTCTGCTCTCGCAGCTGGGCTATAGCGTCTATGCCCTGCGCGGTGGCCTGGACGCCTTGCCGGCGGTACAGCGTGATGCGCTGCTTTGCGAGAATGGGGCAGGGTATCTGGCGCGCTCTGGCGGACGTACCGAACGTAGCCGGTAGGGGCGTGCCACTTTCGTAGGACGGGGGAGCCCCGTCAGGCTGGTGATGACGGGTTGTACCCGCTCTACGACGGCCACTGATCACTGACCAGGAAGATGCGCTCGGCCTCGCGCCAGTCGCCTTTCGAGTCGGGCTCCAGGCGTACCAGCAATTGCGCGCGATTTTGTGTCGGCAACGCTGCCAGCCATTGTTGGAACGTCTCCTCTGGCCAGCGCTCGCCACCGTCAATCAGCGCCGGCGCCAGCCAGGCCAGCCTTGGCAGCGGTTGCCAGCATGCCCCAGGCCGTTCGGCGCCGAACTGGTTCCAGTCGCTTTGACGCAGCCAACGGCCCCGGCAATGTGCAGGGGTTGCTCCGCGAGGTGACGAGCAACCGTCGGGCCATGGGTAGAACAGATAGCCGCCGAGCCAGAAGGCCGCGCGGGTCTCGGCCAATTGCAGTTCGTTCAGTGCGCCTCGTGTTTCACGGCGTGACGACAGAGGCAGCTGGTGCTGGGCGAGATGGCTTAGCTTCAGATCGAGTCGGTCATGGCTGCCAGGGCCTAGCCAGTGAGCGGCATCGCTGCCTCCCGTGCCCAGGTAGAACTTGACCGCCAGCTCCAGGTGGTGCTCGCCCTCGGCGTCGCGCAGGAGCAGATCCAGCTCTCCCAGGGTCTGGCCGTTCTGGCGAATCGGCAGATTGGCAGCGACGATTTCTATATCCGGTGCGGCGTGCAGGGCGAATTGCCAGAGACGCTCATAGTGCATGCCGAGGCGCCGCACCGGCTTTTCTGCCAGCCAGGCATGCAGGACGCTGGCATCCTTGTCCTGCTTCGCCAGCCAGTTCGTCAGCAACTGCGGCTGCTGCAACCAGCGACTGGCCTGCAGAGGATGGCGCTGGGTTTTCGTTGTCTCACCCAGCAGGGGCGGCGAGAGCAGCACCCACGCCAGGTCGCGTACCGCCGGGGTGCGCAGCGTCTGCAACAGCGCGTGCAGCGAATCGGGAGTGGTCATGACCCGAGCATAGCGCGGTTTGCCGGGGCCTTGGCCTTTGGCCGATAATCCCTGTTCGTTTCTTATTCGGCTGTCGGGAGTCCCATGGATCAATTTCGCAATGTCGGCATCATCGGGCGCCTGGGCAGCACGCGGGTGTTGGAGACCGTGCGCCGGCTCAAGCGCTTTCTCATCGACCGCCATCTGCATGTGATCCTCGAAGACACCATCGCTGAGGTACTACCCGGCCACGGCTTGCAGACATCCTCGCGCAAGATGCTGGGCGAAGTGTGCGATCTGGTGATCGTCGTCGGGGGTGACGGCAGCATGCTCGGCGCCGCGCGCGCGCTGGCGCGACACAAGGTGCCGGTGCTGGGTATCAACCGCGGTAGCCTCGGTTTTCTCACCGACATTCGTCCCGACGAGCTTGAGCTCAAGGTGGCGCAGGTGCTGGAAGGCCAGTACCTGACCGAGAACCGCTTCCTGCTCGAGGCCGAGGTACGCCGCCAGGGCGAAGCCATCGGCCAGGGCGATGCGCTCAACGATGTGGTGCTGCACCCGGGCAAATCGACACGGATGATCGAGTTCGAGCTGTACATCGATGGCCAGTTCGTTTGCAGTCAGAAGGCCGATGGCCTGATCGTCGCCACGCCCACCGGCTCGACCGCTTATGCCTTGTCCGCTGGCGGGCCGATCATGCATCCCAAGCTCGATGCCATCGTCGTGGTGCCGATGTACCCGCATACCCTGTCCAGCCGGCCCATCGTGGTCGATGGCAACAGCGAGCTGAAGATCGTCGTATCGCAGGATCTGCAGATTTATCCGCAGGTCTCCTGCGATGGCCAGAACCACTTCACCTGTGCGCCGGGCGACACCCTGCACGTGGCCAAGAAAGCGCAGAAGCTGCGGTTGATCCATCCGCTGGATCACAATTACTACGAGGTCTGCCGTACCAAACTGGGCTGGGGGAGCCGTCTCGGAGGGCACGACTGAATGTCCCTCGACCCTCGTCGTGGCTATGACCTGATCGGTGATATCCACGGGTGTGCGCGCACGCTCGAACGTTTGCTCGAATGCCTTGGTTACAGCCGGCAGGGTGGCGTGTGGCGCCATCCTTCGCGCATGGTGATCTTCCTTGGCGATCTGGTCGACCGTGGCCCTGGCATTCGCGAAACCCTGCACCTGGTGCATGACATGGTTCGTGCTGGCCAGGCGCTGTGCATCATGGGCAACCACGAGTTCAATGCGCTGGGCTGGAGCACGCCGGCGCCGCCGGGTAGTGGCCGCCATTACGTGCGTGAGCACAGTCCGCGCCACCAACGCCTGATGCGTGAAACACTGGCGCAGTTCGAGGCGTATCCACTGGAGTGGCGCGAGTTTCTCCACTGGTTCTACGAGATGCCGTTGTTCATCGATGCCGGACGCTTCCGCGTCGTCCACGCCTGCTGGGATGACGAGCTGATCACGCCACTCAAATCGCAATTTCCCGATGGCTGCATCGACGAGCATTTTCTCCAGGCGGCGGCCGTGCCTGGCAGTTTCGCCAACATGGCGCTGGATCGCCTGCTGCGTGGTACCGACATGCGTCTGCCGCATGGCCTGACCCAGACCAGCGGCGACGGCTTTACTCGTTCGTACTTCCGCACCAAGTTCTGGGAAGAGAATCCGCAGACCTACGGCGACATCGTGTTCCAACCCGATGCCTTGCCGGAGCTGGCCGCACAGACGCCGCTGACCGAGCTGCAGAAGGACGAGTTGCTGCGCTATGGCGCCCACGAGCCGTTGTTGTTCGTCGGTCACTACTGGCGGCGTGGCAAGCCGGCGCCGATTCGCCCGAACCTGGCCTGTCTGGATTACAGCGCAGTGATCGGTGGCAGGCTGGTGGCCTATCGGCTCGATCAGGAGCATCGCCTGGATGCGAGCAAATTCGTCTGGGTCGATGTCGACCCGCAGGAGGCGCCACGATGACGGCTGTCGCTGTACTACGTTTGCCGCTTGAGGTCGATCTGAGTGGCTTCGTCGCCTTGCTGCAGCGGTTGCACGTTCCGCACCGGGTAGCAGTGCTCTGGGTACCTGGCGAGGAGCTTGCCGAACAGGTGCGGGAGCTCTATGCGCGTCATCCGCAGGGTGATGCCTCTGGTGAGCCGCAGAGCGTTGCCCCGCCGCGCGAGGGCTTCGTGGCTCAATTGCGGCGCAGCCCGATAACGGCGCTGGTGCTGTTGAGCACCTTCATCGTCTTCGCCGTGACCCTGGCTGGCGAGAATTTTTCCGCCATTCGTTGGCTGAGCTTCGTCGATTTTCGAATCGACGGTGAGCACATCTATCTGACCTATCTGGATGCCACGCTCGCAAGCGGCCAGTGGTGGCGCCTGATCACGCCGATGCTGATCCATTTCGGCTGGCTGCACCTGGCGATGAACAGCCTGTGGTACTGGGAGCTGGGACGACGCATCGAGTTTCGCCAGGGCGCAATTGGCCTCCTTGGGCTGACCCTGCTGTTCGGCCTGGCGTCGAACTTCGCCCAATACTGGTGGGCCGGGCCGTCGCTGTTCGGTGGCCTGTCCGGCGTGCTCTATGGATTGCTCGGGTATTGCTGGATCTACCAGCGGTTGGCGCCCAACCCGGTCTATCGCCTGCCGCCCGGCGTGCTGGTGATGATGCTGGCCTGGCTGGCGATCTGCATGACCGGCATTTTCGAACTGCTGCAATTTGGCGCCATCGCCAATGCCGCGCACGTTGGCGGTTTGCTCACCGGCTGCCTGATCGGGCTGCTTGGCGGTATGCTGGCGCGACGTAGCGTTTGATTCGACTTTAGTGTTTCGGCGGGTTTCACCCGTCCTACGATTTACCTGGAGACCTGTATGTCGTCCTTTCTCGATGCGATTGAAAACATCACCCCGGAAATCTACGAGAGCCTCAAGCTGGCCGTGGAAATCGGCAAGTGGCCCGATGGCCGCAAGCTCACCCAGGAGCAGAAGGAGCTGAGCCTGCAGGCGATGATCGCCTGGGAAGTGCAGAACCTGCCGGAGGAAGAGCGCACCGGGTACATGGGCCCGCAGGAATGCAGCAGCAAATCCGAGCCGGTGCCCAACCTGTTGTTCAAGTCCTCGGATACCCTGCACTGATGAGTGAGTTGGGACGTGGCTCGCTGAGCAAGATGAAGGCGCACCTCGACGCGCCTGTGCAGTACGCCTTCCGCCTGGGCGACGAAGAGGTACCGGTCAACCCGCTGGTGGGCAAGCACCTACGCCTGGAATACCTCGGCGCGATCCATTGCACGCACTGCGGGCGCAAGACCAAGACCAGTTTCAGTCAGGGCTATTGCTATCCCTGCATGCAGAAGCTGGCGCAATGCGATGTCTGCATCATGAGCCCGGAGAAGTGTCACTACGACGCCGGCACCTGCCGCGAGCCGAGTTGGGGCGAGCAGTTCTGCATGACCGATCATATCGTCTATCTGGCCAACTCCAGCGGCGTGAAGGTCGGCATCACCCGTGCCAGCCAGGTACCGACACGCTGGATCGACCAAGGCGCGACCCAGGCGCTGCCCATTCTGCGCGTAGCCACCCGGCAGCAGTCGGGCTTCGTCGAAGATCTGCTGCGCAGCCAGGTGGCAGACAAGACCAACTGGCGTGCGCTGCTCAAGGGCGACGCCGCGCCAGTCGACCTGCTGGCCATTCGCGAGCAACTGTTCGACCACTGTGGCGCGGGCATCACCGAGCTGCAGCAGCGCTTCGGCCTGCAGGCCATCCAGCCGCTGTCCGCTGCCGAGGTGCTGGAAATTCGCTACCCCATCGAAGCCTATCCAGCCAAGATCACCAGCTTCAATCTGGACAAACTGCCATTGGCCGAAGGTACCCTGCTCGGTATCAAGGGCCAGTACCTGATGTTCGATACCGGTGTGATCAATATCCGCAAGTACACCGCCTACCAGTTGGCCGTCCATGAGATCGCCGCCTGACACCCGATGCCACTGGCGCACGAAGCGCCGCAGACGAGAGGCCAAGCGCCATGCGCACCGAACAATCCAAGACCATCTACCTCAAGGATTATCAGGTTCCCGATTACCTGATCGACGAGACCCACCTGACCTTCGAGCTGTTCGAGGATCACAGCCTGGTGCATGCGCAACTCGTCATGCGGCGCAACCCGGAGGCTGGCGCGGGTCTGCCGAAGCTGGTACTCGATGGTCAGCAGCTTGAACTGTTGCACCTCAAGCTCGACGATCGCGAGCTGGGCGAGGGCGATTACAGCCTGACCGACAGCCACCTGACCCTGCTGCCGACCCAGGAGCATTTCGTGGTCGACAGCAGCGTGCGCATCCACCCGGAGAGCAATACCGCGCTGGAGGGCCTGTACAAGTCCAGCGGCATGTTCTGCACCCAATGCGAGGCCGAGGGTTTCCGCAAGATCACCTTCTACCTCGACCGCCCGGATGTGATGAGCAAGTTCACCACCACGGTCAGCGCCGAGCAGCATGCCTACCCGGTGCTCTTGTCCAATGGCAACCCGATTGCAAGCGGCAGCGAGGAGGGCGGTCGGCACTGGGCGACCTGGGAAGACCCGTTCAAGAAACCGGCCTATCTGTTCGCCCTGGTCGCCGGTGATCTCTGGTGCGTGGAAGACAGCTTCACCACCATGAGCAACCGTGAAGTGGCGCTGCGCATCTATGTCGAGCCGGAGAACATCGACAAGGTGCAGCACGCCATGGACAGCCTCAAACGCTCGATGAAATGGGACGAGGAGGTCTATGGCCGTGAGTACGATCTCGACATCTTCATGATCGTCGCGGTCAACGACTTCAACATGGGGGCCATGGAGAACAAGGGCCTCAATATCTTCAACTCCAGCTGCGTGCTGGCCAAGGCCGAGACTGCCACCGATGCCGCGCACCAGCGGGTCGAGGCGGTGGTGGCGCACGAGTACTTCCACAACTGGTCGGGTAACCGCGTGACCTGCCGAGACTGGTTCCAGCTGTCGCTCAAGGAAGGCTTCACCGTGTTCCGCGACAGCGAGTTCTCCGCCGACACTCACTCGCGCACCGTCAAGCGCATCGAGGATGTGGCCTACCTGCGTACCCACCAGTTCGCCGAGGACGCCGGCCCCATGGCTCATCCGGTGCGCCCGGACGCGTACATGGAAATCTCCAACTTCTACACCCTGACCATCTACGAGAAGGGTTCGGAAGTGCTGCGTATGATCCACACCCTGCTCGGGCCGGAGCTGTTCCGCAAGGGCTCGGATCTGTACTTCGAGCGCCACGACGGCCAGGCCGTGACCTGCGACGACTTCGTCAAGGCCATGGAGGATGCCAGTGGTGTCGACCTGACTCAGTTCAAGCGCTGGTACACCCAGGCCGGTACGCCGCGCCTGGAGGTCAGCGAGGCCTATGACGCGGCTGCGAAGCGCTACAGCCTGACCTTCCGTCAGAGCTGTCCGGCCACGCCTGGGCAGAGCGAGAAGCTGCCGTTCGTGATTCCCGTAGCGCTCGGCCTGCTCGATGCCCAAGGCAATGAGCTGCCGTTGCGCCTGCAAGGCGAGAGCTCCGCCAGCGGCACCAGCCGCGTGCTGTCGGTCACCGAAGCCGAGCAGGCCTTCACCTTCGAGGCCGTCTCCGAACAGCCGCTGCCTTCCTTGCTGCGCGGCTTCAGTGCGCCGATCAAGCTGCACTTCCCCTATGACCGCGATCAGCTGATGTTCCTCATGCAGCACGACAGCGACGGCTTCAATCGCTGGGAAGCTGGGCAGCAATTGTCCGTGCAGGTGTTGCAGGAGCTGATCGGCCAGTACCAGCGCGGCGAGGCTCTGAGTCTGGATCAGCGCCTGGTCGCTGCGCTGCGCACCTTGCTCGAAGACGAGTCGCTGGATCAGGCCATGGTCGCTGAAATGCTCTCGCTGCCGGGCGAGGCCTACCTGACCGAGATCAGCGAGGTGGCTGACGTCGAGGCCATCCACGCTGCTCGCGAGTTCGCCCGCAAGGAACTGGCTGCCGCGTTGTTCGCTCCACTGTGGGCGCGCTACCAGACCAACCGAGAGCTCTCCAAGGCTACGCCTTACGTGGCCGAGGCGGCGCACTTCGCCCGCCGCAGCCTGCAGAACATCGCGCTGTCCTACCTGATGCTCAGCGAGAAGCCCGAGGTGCTTGCGGCCTGTGTCGACCAGTTCGACAACGCCGACAACATGACCGAGCGCCTTGCCGCGTTGGCAGTGCTGGTCAACTCTCCGTTCCAGGAAGAGCAGGGCAAGGCCCTGGCCATGTTCGCCGACTTCTTCAAGGACAACCCATTGGTTATGGATCAGTGGTTCAGCGTGCAGGCTGGCTGCCCGCTACCGGGAGGCTTGGAGCGTGTGCATGCGCTTATGGAGCATGAGGCCTTCACCCTGAAGAACCCGAATAAGGTGCGTGCGCTGATCGGTGCCTTCGCCAACCAGAACCTGATCAACTTTCACCGTGCGGACGGAGCGGGCTACCGCTTTCTTGCCGATCAGGTGATCACCCTCAACGCCCTCAACCCGCAGATCGCTTCGCGCTTGCTGGCGCCGCTGACTCGCTGGCGCAAATATGGCGAGGCTCGCCAGGCGCTGATGAAGGCAGAGCTGGAACGCATCCTCGCTTCCGGAGAGCTGTCCAGCGATGTCTATGAGGTGGTGAGCAAGAGCCTGGCCTAAGACGGGTTTTGCTGTACAAAAAGTGTTACCGGTCTCTGGCTGGTAACACTTTTTTGTTACCCAATGGAATGTGTATGCGATCTCTTATTCGTTTGCACACTAAAGTTAGGGCTTCACGACTTGACAGTCGTGAGGCCTTCATCACGTCACGAGGCTGTAAGCCCCGTGGCGAGTGGCATAAAGCGTCGGATCGTAGGACAAAGTGCGCCAGATTTTCCGTGAATTGCTGACGCATTGGTCAGTGGCTGATCAGTCACGAAAAGAAACTGGCCAAAGGCTCTTGCAAGCGTGTTTGCGCTGATACACCCGTTTGAATTGGCACCATGGTTGCAACGCCGTGCTGGATTTGACTGCGCGTGATGGCGCTTTGGTCGCTTAACCCTTTTGCTGCACCCACAAAAACAAGCCGTCGCCAGTACGGCATATCGCGACCCGGTTACGGGATCGCTCAAAAGAATGATCTGTCCACGGAGTGAGTCTCGATGGAAATTAAGTCCCGCAAGCCCGTTCTACGTTTTGCCCCGGCCAAGGCCGGCTTTGCGTTCGCTGGTGTTCTGCCATTGCTGGTCGCCGCCCAGGCTCAAGCGGTGGAGTTCAGCTTCGCCGATAACGAAATCACCGGCTCCATCGACACCACTATCTCCTACGGCCAGCTGTGGCGTGTTCAGGGGCAGGACAAGACCAACAACGACATCAACACCAACGACGGCAACCGCAATTTCGATACCGGCCTGGTTTCCGAGGTGTTCAAGATCACCAGTGACCTAGAGGCCTCCTACCGCAACTATGGTGTATTCATCCGCGGTACTGCTTTCTATGACACCCAGATCATGGACAAGCGCAACGATTACTACGACGCCAATACTCCGGCCCAGCCTAGCCAGAGCTACCCGCGCGACAACACCTTCACCCGCGAAACCCGCCACAAGGCCGGCCGTGATGCGCAGATTCTCGACGCCTATGTCTATGGCAACTGGGATATCGCCGACATGCCGGTTTCCGGCCGCTTCGGTAAGCAGGTGTTCAACTGGGGCGAGGGTCTGTTCTATCGCGGTGGTGTGAACACCACCAATCCTGTCGATGCTGCCAAGTTCCGCCTGCCGGGCTCGGAAGTGAAGGAAGTGCTGGTGCCGGTCGAAGCGCTGAGCTTCAACATCGGCCTGACTGACAACCTTTCGATGGAAACCTTCTATCAGTTCAACTGGAAAGAAACCGCAGTCGATCCAGTTGGTACTTATTTCTCCGAGACAGACCTTTTTGCCGACGGCGGGAATACGGCTTACAACGACTTCTCGCGAACCGCGCTCGGCGCCAGAAACCCACTTCTGCTCAATAATACCGTTCTGGGTGTTTACAATAATCCTACTCTAATCGGCCAGAGTCAGGCTGTTTTCGGCGCGTTGGGTCTGTATCAAGGGCCGGGTGGGAAGACGTTCGTTTATTCGGGTGATCAGATCGCACAAGTGGCCAAGATCGGCGGTGACCTGAATGCAAAGAATGACGGCCAATATGGTGTTGCGTTTCGCTATATAGCAGAAGAGCTCAACTCTACCGAGTTCGGTTTCTACTTCGTCAACTACCATGGCAAAGAACCTAGCATCTATGCGGACTTGAACGGTTATCAAGGTGTCAATGTCGGTGCTCTCGCGGGGGCGCTGGGTAATGCGTCGCTTGCTGGTGGCCTAGCTACTGCGGATCTGCTGGCTAACGTGCAGGCTCGCAGGGAGTACGCGGAAGATATCCGTATGTATGGCCTCAGCTTCAATACAACGGTTGGCCAGACGTCGGTCTTCGGCGAGCTTTCCTACCGTCCTAACCTGCCTATCGGTATCGCAGCGACCAACGATTTGCTGGGTGACCTGGTAGGGCAAGGTGCACAGCTTGCCGATAACTCTGGCGCGCTGCCAAACGCTGGAACAGCGGTCATCGCCGGGCGGCAGGTCGCTCGTGATGGTTCCATCAGCAACTACACCCGCGTAGAGGCCTTCAATACATCCTTTGGGGCCATTCATAATTTTGGTCCGACGCTGAGCTTTGATTCCCTGTTCGGTATCGCAGAACTCGCTTCCGAGCATGTGCGCGGCGATAGCCTGAAGTACACGGATTACCAGGGTAATGTCCGTTATTATGCTGGGCGTCCAAACAACTCCTACATTTCGAACTATGGGCGCGACGACCAAATCAACAAGAATGCCTATGGCTACACCTTGGTGCTCTCCGGTACCTGGAACGACGTCTACGCCGGCGTGAACCTGTCGCCGTTCGCCGTGTTCAAGCATGACTTCGAAGGCAACTCTCACCAGACCGGCAACTTCGTAGAGGGCCGCAAGGCATACACCGTTGGTATGCGCGCCAGCTACCTGAACAGCCTGGAAGCCGAGATTCAGTACACCGAGTTCTACGGCGCAGGCCAGAACAACGGTGCACGTGATCGCGACAACATCGGCCTCAACGTCAAGTATTCCTTCTAATACCTATAACCAGAAACGCGCCGGGCGCCTTGGGCGCCCGGCAATACTCTTCACGGAGAATTACCCATGCTGAACAAGCACAGGCTGATGGCTGTAGCCGTTGCACTGGCGTTTTCCGCCGGCTCCGCACTGGCTGCCGTTTCCCCGCAGGAAGCTGCCAAGCTCGGCGACACCCTGACTCCTTTCGGCGCCGAGAAGGCCGGCAACGCTGCCGGTACCATTCCCGCCTGGACGGGTGGCATCACCCAGGCTCCGGCTGGCTACACCCGCTCGGGCCAGCACCACGTCAATCCGTTCCCGGACGACAAGCCGCTGTTCACCATCACCGCGGCCAATCTGAGCCAGTACGAGGCCAATCTGACGCCGGGTCAGATCGCCATGTTCAAGGCTTACCCGGAAACCTATCAGATGCCGGTGTACCAGACCCGTCGTTCCGGCTCCGCGCCGCAATGGGTCTATGACAACACCATCAAGAACGCCACCACCGCCAAGCTGGTCGACGGTGGTAACGGTTTCTCCGATGCCTATGGCGGTATCCCGTTCCCGATCCCGCAGAACGGTGTCGAGGCGCTGTGGAACCACGTCGCTCGCTACCGCGGTACCTACATCGTGCGTCGTGCCTCGGAAGTGGCAGTGCAGCGCAATGGCGCCTACTCGCTGGTCACCTCGCAACAGGAAGCACTGTTCAAGTACTACCTGCAGAACGGCTCCTTCGCCGATCTGAACAACATCATGTTCTACTACCTGTCCTTTACCACCAGCCCGGCGCGTCTGGCCGGTGGCGCGGTGCTGGTTCATGAGACGCTGGATCAGGTCAAGGAACCCCGTCAGGCCTGGGGCTACAACGCTGGTCAGCGTCGCGTGCGTCGTGCGCCGAACCTGGCTTACGACACCCCGATCGCTGCGGCTGACGGTCTGCGCACTGCAGACGACACCGACATGTTCAACGGTGCCCCGGATCGCTACGACTGGAAACTGGTTGGCAAGAAGGAAATCTACATCCCGTACAACAACTACAAGGTCACCAGCCCTGACGTTAAGTACAAGGATCTGCTGCAGGTCGGTCACCTCAATCCGGCACTGACCCGTAACGAGCTGCACCGCGTATGGGTTGTCGAGGGCACGCTGAAGTCCGGCGCTCGCCACATCTACTCCAAGCGTACCCTGTTCCTCGACGAGGACAGCTGGCAGGCTGCGGTGGTGGATCAGTACGACGGCCGTGGTGAACTGTGGCGTGTCTCCATCGCCTACCTGAAGAACTACTACGACCTTCCGACCACCTGGTCCGCGCTCGATGTGTTCCATGATCTGCAGGCGCGTCGTTACCACGTGCAGAACCTGGACAACGAAGAGAGCAACACCATCGACTTCACCCAGGCCACTCCGGACGACGGTTATTTCAAACCAGCTGCCCTGCGTCGCCGCGGCACTCGATAATAGTCGTGTAGTCTCACGTGAAGGCCGCTACAGTAGTAGCGGCCTTTTCGTATCAGTCCGGCGAATAGGCTGTGATAAAGCGGTTCGACCTTACAAAACATAACGTCGCGCTGATTGTCAGGGCTTTCCGAAGCTCGCTAGGATGAGTGGCCTGGTAAGAGTCTCTTCACGAGCTTGCGAGCTAGAGCAATGCAAGGCAAAAACAGGCGAGGAAGCAGAGTGTACTTTTGTACATGAGCATGACTCGCTTCGCTCGCCCCTTCGGGGCCGCACTGAAGTGCGTTGGCCGCAAGCGGCCTACCGAGCTTGGTTTTAACGCAGCAGGGCCGACGCGCAGCAGATCGTGAACAGGCTCTAAAGGCAGTACCGCCTATAACAAGAAAGGGGGAAGGTATATGAGTGAGCCCGTCATGCGGCGCACCCAGTCCGGTCTGGCGTCGATTCTGGCGCGCAAACCGGCGCTCCGTGTCCATTCGCCGCTGGCTAAAGCGCTCTCGCTGTGCAGTGTGCTTTCCGTTCTGGTTCTTGCCGCCGCACCCGTGCATGCCGAAACCTCGGCTGCCGCAGAGGCTGGTTATTCCATCGAATCGCCCAAGGCGGTTCACAGCTTGTTGCTCGACGTCGTCAACACGGGCCAACGCCTGGTCGTTGCCGGTGATCGTGGCCACATTCTCTATTCCAATGATCAGGGACAGACCTGGGTGCAGGCCAAGGTGCCGACCCGGCAGATGCTCACGTCCCTGTTTTTCCTCGATGCGCAGCATGGTTGGGCTGTCGGTCACGATGCCGTGATTCTCGCTACAACCGATGGCGGCGAAACCTGGGTCAAGCAGTTCGACGATCTCGAGCGTGAAGCCCCTCTGCTGGATATCTGGTTCAAGGATGCCGATCACGGCTTTGCCGTTGGCGCATACGGGGCGTTGCTGGAAACGCTCGATGGCGGCAAGACCTGGGACGACGTCAGCGATCGCCTCGACAACGAAGATGCCTATCACCTCAACGGCATCGCCGCCGTCAAGGACAGTGGCCTGTTCATCGTGGGCGAGATGGGCGTCATGTTCCGTTCCGCCGACTGGGGCGAGAGCTGGGAGAAGATCGCAGAGCCGCCCTACGAGGGCTCGCTGTTCGGCGTGATGGGAACCGATCAGAGCGGTGTTCTGCTGGCTTATGGTCTGCGCGGCCATCTGTTCCGTTCCAGCGATTTCGGTGACAGCTGGCAGCAAATTCGACTCGAGAACCCCGGCAACGGCCCGCTGGAATTCGGCCTGTCTGGTGCGGTTTTGCTGGCTGACGGCTCCATCGTGGTGGTCGGGCACGGTGGCACGGTACTGAAGAG
Organism: Pseudomonas berkeleyensis; assembly: GCF_014109765.1. NCBI lineage: Bacteria > Pseudomonadati > Pseudomonadota > Gammaproteobacteria > Pseudomonadales > Pseudomonadaceae > Pseudomonas > Pseudomonas berkeleyensis. Next base: position 3,538,995 of record NZ_CP059139.1, on the reverse strand, counting down.
TGAGGACGGTGGGCGCAGCTTCAGCCTGTTCAATCGTCCGGATCGTCTGTCCCTGGCAGCGGTAGCTGCAGGTGACAAGGGTCAACTGGTTCTGGTTGGGCAGGGCGGTGTTCGCCTGGCTACACCGACTGGCGCCATGCCGACCGCACAATAATAAGGGGTAGTCTTCGATGACCGATCATCACCAGGACAAGGCGAGCTTTCTCGAGCGCCTGATCTTCAACAATCGGCCGGCGGTCATTCTGCTCTGTCTGCTGACCACCATCTTCCTGCTCTATCAGGCTACCCAGGTTCGTCCCTCGACCAGCTTCGAGAAGATGATCCCGCTGTCGCATCCGTTCATCGAGAAGATGATGGAGCACCGCAACGACCTGGCCAACCTCGGCAATACCGTGCGTATCTCGGTAGAGGCCAAGGACGGCGACATCTTCGCCAAGGAGTACATGGAAACGCTGCGGCAGATCCATGACGAGGTCTTCTACATCAATGGCGTCGACCGCTCCAACCTGAAGTCGCTGTGGAGCCCGAGCGTACGCTGGACCGAAGTGACCGAAGAAGGTTTCGCCGGCGGCGAAGTGATTCCGCAGACCTATGACGGCAGCGCGCAGAGCCTCGAAGAGCTGCGCAGCAACGTGCTCAAGTCCGGGCAGATCGGCCGTCTGGTGGCGAACAACTTCAAGTCCAGCATCATCGACGTGCCGTTGCTGGAGTCCTATCCGGATCCTAACGATCAGGGCAAGCTGATCAAGCTGGATTACCAGAAGTTCTCCCACGAGCTGGAAGAGAAGATCCGCGACAAGTACCAGTTGGAAAACCCCAATGTACAGATCCACATCATCGGTTTCGCCAAGAAGGTGGGTGACCTGATCGATGGCCTGATCATGGTGGTGGGCTTCTTCGCCATCGTACTGCTGATCACTTTCGTCCTGCTGTACTGGTTCAGCTGGTGTATCCGCAGCACCATCGGCGTGCTGGTCACCACCCTGATCGCGGTGGTCTGGCAGTTGGGCTTGATGCACCTGGCCGGCTTCGGTCTCGATCCGTACTCGATGCTGGTTCCGTTCCTGATCTTCGCTATCGGCGTGTCCCACGGCGTGCAGAAGATCAACGGTATCGCGTTGCAGTCCAGTGGCGCCGAGAACTCGCTGATGGCGGCGCGGCGTACCTTCCGCCAGTTGTTCCTGCCCGGCATGATCGCCATCCTGGCTGATGCCGTGGGCTTCATCGCATTGCTGATCATCGACATCGGCGTGATACACGAGCTGGCCATCGGTGCTTCCATCGGTGTGTTGGTGATCGTTTTCACCAACCTCATCCTGTTGCCTGTGGCGATCTCCTATCTGGGTATCAGCAAGAAGGCGGTCGAGCGTAGCAAGAAGGATGAAGTGACCGAGAAACCGATGTGGCGCCTGCTGTCCAAGGTCGCTCATCCCAATGTGGCGCCATTCATGGTGGTGCTGGGCCTGCTTGCTGGCGTCAGCTGCTTCTTCTATCAGAAGGCCCACCTGCAGGTCGGCGACCTCGACCAGGGTGCGCCGGAGCTGAGGCCGGACTCGCGCTATAACCTGGATAACGACTTCATCATCCAGAACTACTCGACCAGCTCCGACGTGTTGGTGGTGATGGTCAAGACGCCTGCCGAAGGGTGCTCCACCTACGAAGCCCTGTCCGCCATGGACGAGCTGATGTGGAAGATGGAGAACACCAAGGGCGTGCAGTCCGCGATTTCCATGGTCACGGTGTCCAAGCAACTGATCAAGGGCATGAATGAGGGCAACCTGAAATGGGAAACCCTGTCGCGTAACCAGGACGTGCTGAACAACTCCATCGCCCGTGCTGACGGTCTGTACAACGCCGACTGCTCGTTGGCGCCGGTGTTGCTGTTCCTCGAGGATCACAAGGCCGAGACGCTCAAGCGTACCGTTGCGGCGGTGCAGGCGTTCGCTGACGAGCACAACCGCGATGGCCTGGAGTTCCTTCTGGCTGCCGGTAACGCAGGTATCGAGGCGGCGACCAACGAGGTGATCTCCACCTCCGAGTTGCTGATGCTGACGCTGGTCTACCTGTGGGTGGCGATCATGTGCCTGATCACCTTCCGCTCGATCCCGGCGATGATCTGCATCGTGCTGCCGCTGATCCTCACCTCGATTCTCGGCAATGCGCTGATGGCTTTCCTCGGCATCGGCATGAAGGTCGCGACCCTGCCGGTGATCGCACTCGGCGTGGGTATCGGTGTGGACTATGGCATCTATATCTACAGCCGCCTGGAAAGCTTCCTGCGTGCGGGGCTGCCGCTGCAAGAAGCCTACTACCAGACGCTCAAGTCGACCGGTAAGGCCGTGCTGTTCACCGGTCTGTGCCTGGCCATCGGCGTAGCGACCTGGATGTTCTCGGCGATCAAGTTCCAGGCCGACATGGGCCTTATGCTGACCTTCATGTTCATCGTCAACATGTTCGGTGCCATGCTGCTGCTGCCGGCACTGGCGCGCTTCCTGATCAAGCCCGAGAAGCTGGTGGGCAAGAAGGGTGGTTCGCTGCTGGCTCACTAAGACAGGCAGTGTTTAACGAAAACCGCGGCCCTTGGGCCGCGGTTTTTTCGTTATAGGCCCTAGGGAAGGGCGCGCGTCGTACGCCTACCGAAGTGCGCCAACGTTCACGTAGGGTGCGCCGTGCGCACCGCTGATATTGCTGCCCTTGAGGCGATTCGTCGCCTGGAGAGATCTCGTCAGCAGTCAAGGTCGATCCGATGCGCCGGAGCCGGGAGCCGGTGCGCGCGGCGCACCCTACCACGTGTGGCTGCGATCATCCGTGGGGTGCGCCATGCGCACCGGTGGATATTGCTGTCAGCGTGGATAGAGCGGCGGCAAGGCGCTGCTTTCCTGCGGCGCCGCGCTAGGCTCCTGGCTGGCGGGCAGGCTGCGAATGGCTTTCCACAGCTCTTCGCCTTGCCAGAACTGGCCGCTTTCGCTGTAGAGGGCGCCGTTGAGACCGTCGAGAGCATCCGACAACGGCACGTAGCGCGCCGCCATGTCGGCCAGGGTTTCCGGTTGCTGGCGCGCCCAGGCGTCGAGGGCGTGGCGGGTGGCCTGGGCGTCGCCGGCCAGGCAGGCGCGCTTGAGGTCGTCGAGCAGGGTGCGCGGGCTTGGGCCGGTCTGCGCGGCGCGCTGGATCGCCGGTTGGCGACGGGCATGCCACCACAGACCGAAGCCGATCAGCGTACTCAGGCTCAGCAGGGCGCAGGCCAACTGCCAGGGCCACAGCGCCGGCCCTTCGACCACCTGGGTGGTCACCATCGGCGTATTGGGTTGTTCGTCGTTCTGCAGTTGAGGATTCTCGGCAACCTGCAACGTGCGAGCTGACAGGGTGGTGCGCTCCAGGCTGTCGGTCTGGGTATTCCACCACACCACCTCCAGCGGCGGCAGATCGAAACTGCCGCTGCGATTCGGCACCAGCGCCTCACGCTCTTCACGTGTACCGATCATGCCGGTTTCGCTCTTCTGATCGCTCAGCTGCGGTTGATCCGGATACCGGCGCAGGCCATCGACCTGGGTGGCCGGCAAGGGCGGTAGCTGGGCACTGGACAAGCCGTCGACCTTGAGGATAAGCCTGCGTGTCAGCGACTCGCCGACCTGGCTCTGCTCCGGTTGCGGGTTCCAGGTTTCCGCCAGGCCCAACGCACGTGCCGGTAGCCAGGGGGCGTCGGCCGGATAACTGGCAGGCTTGGCTTTGACATGCAGCGGGATGTCCGGCGACTTGACCCGCGAGACCTTGCCGGCGCGCGGGCCGAAGGGCAGGAAGTCGTTGCCGCGTGAGCGGTCGACCAGGGTCGCGCTGAACATCTGCCCGGGGATGGTCAATTCACCGCTGCGCTGTGGGTAGATGGCGTACTGCAGCTCGATGACGCCATGGCGCACGCCGCCGATATTCTTCTCGTAGGTGCGCGGTTCACCCAGCTGTTCGATGCGGGCATCGTTCATCTGCAGCGGCGTCAGGCTGCTGTCGTCATACATCGAAACCGAATGGTAGATGCGCAACGTCAGTACCGCCTGGGCCTGCACGTAGATACTGTCCTGATCGAGGCTGGCGTCGATGAATACCGGGGCCAGTTGCTCGCCGCCGGCTGACTTGCTGCGTGCCTCGACGTGCAGGGTAATCGGCAGGGTTTCGGCGTCTTCCAGGCGGATCGGCGGGATCACCACGTCGCCGCTCTGGCGCGGTTGCAGGGTGAGAATCCAGCGCGTGCTGGCGCGTGGGGTGTCGCCAATGCTGCTCAGGCGGTTGACCTGGCGGCTGCCGAGCACCTCGAAATGTTCATCCAAGGGGCTCAGATCCGGCCTGCCGAAGCGGGTCGGGTCGGTCGACTCGAGGGTCAGCACCACGGTTTCGCCTTCACTCAGGCGGGTGCGGTCGACGCTGGCGAAGAAGGCTTCGGCATGGGCCTGACCGGCCAGCAGAAGGAGGAGCATGAGCAAACGCTTCATCGGGAGGATTCCTGACGCTGTTGCTGTTCGTACCAGAATTTTCGCCGCAGCAGCTCGGCAGGGTCATCCGGGATCTGTCGCAACCATTGTTCCATTGCCTGGCGGCGTTCATCGGCCGAGCCCATGTCCGTATCCTGTGTCGATGGTTCGCCTGAATCGGTATCCGCTGTTTCTTCGCTGGGCAGCGTTTGCTCGGAGGGGCTGGCCGCGTTGTCTTCGGGGCTTTGCGGCTGATTGTTGTCAGCGCTGTCATCCGCACGCTTTGGCGTGGCGGGTTGGCTGGGCGCCGAGTCCGAGCTTTGGCCGGCAGGGGCTTCGCTGGGCTCTTCGTCGCCCTCATCCTGCGCTTGCGTCTGCGAGTTTTCGTCAGCGCTCTGCTGTTCCTGGCGCTGACGCAGCGCTTCTTCGACCAGGGCGCGATTGTACTGCGCCGCTTCCAGTTCGTGCTGGCGCTCCAGCGCCTGGTCGTAGGCGTCCAGAGCCGCCTCCAGTTCGCCTGACTTGGCCAGTGCATTGCCGCGGTTGTAGTGATCGGCGGCGCTGTCGCCCTGGGCAAAACGCTCGGCCGCACCGGTATAGTCACCGGACTCGAAGAGCGCCTTGCCTTGCCACTGCAGATCCTGGAAACGTTGCGCCGCTTCATCCGGGCGGCCGGCATCGAGCAGGTGCTGGCCCTGCTGATCCGGGCGTAGCCAGAGGTCGTCGAAGGTAAAGGCATGGCTGGTCTGCGGCGGCAACATCAACAGCAGGGGCAGGCAGAACAGCCAGCCGCGTCGGCCTGCGCAGGCAGCGAGCAACAGCAGCGGCAGCAACAGCCAGTAGCCCTGGTCGATATGACTGTCGAGCAGGGTCGGCTCGGTGGCGTCACGCAGGGCTGTAGGGCCGTCGAGCAGGCCCAGGCGCTTGAGGTCTTCATCATCGAGGCGGATCGGCGTGTAGCGGCCATCATGGTTTTCGGCGACTTCACGCAGGCCGCGGGCGTCCAGGCGGGGGATGAGGATGGCGCCACGCTCGTCCTTGAGAAAACTACCGTCCTCCTGGGCCACCGGGGCGCCTTCACGGCTGCCGACGCCGAGAATCAGCAGGGGCACCGAGCGTTTTTCCAGTGCCTTCTGAATACCGCTGCGCTCCTGTTCATCCAGGGCGCTGGTGATGAGCAGCAGGCGACCCTGGCCCAGTTGCGCCTGATCCAGCAATTGCAGGGCGCGGCTGACGGCCAGGTCGGCGCGGCGGCCTGGCTCTGGCATCAACGAGGGTTTCAGTGCTTCGAGCAGGTTGCGGCTGGTGGCCAGGTCATCCGACAGTGGCACCAGGCTGTGGGCGCTGCCGGCATAGACGATGATGGCGGTTTGCGCGTCGTTGCGTGCTTCGAGCAGGTCGAGCAGTTTGCGCCTGGCTTGCTCCAGGCGATTGGGCGTGCCATCGGTGGCGAGCATCTGCGGCGTCAGCTCCAGCAGCACCAGTAGCGGGTCGGCAGGTTTCTGATTACTTTGCTCGACACGCTGCCAGCTCGGGCCGAGCAACGCCACCACGGCCAGCAACCAGGCCAGGCCGAGCGCCAGCCAGGGCAGCTTGCTGGTGCGGCCATCGCCGCCCTTGAGCAACACCTGATGAAACGCTGCCGGTAGCAGCAGTTGCCAGCGCCCGCTCTGTCGTTCGCGGTGCCACAGGCGCCACAGCAACCAGGCGAGCAGTGGCACCGCCAGCAGCCACAAGGGTCGTAGCCATTCCGGCCAGAGCAGGCTCATGTGCGCCTCCGCAGGCGTTGTGGCAGGTCGGGCCAGAGGATCTGGCTGACCAGCAGCACGGAGCCGAGCAACGCCAGTGCCAACGGCCAGGCATACAGCGCCTGTGCCGGGCGGGCGAGGGTGGGCTGCTGGGCGACGGGTTCCAGGCGATCCAGGCTGCGTTCGATCTGTTCCAGCTCGGTCTGGTTGCGTGCACGGAAATACTCGCCACCAGTGGCGTCGGCAATCGCGCGCAGCGTCGGTTCGTCCAGGTCGAGGCCACTGGTGAAGCCCAGGGCGCCGAGTACGCCGCCTTGTTGCGGGTCGGCGCCGATACCGATGGTGTAGATGCGCACGCCTTCGTCGGCTGCCAGCTGTGCCGCGAGCATTGGCTCGATTTCGCCGCCGTTGTTGGCACCATCGGTGATCAGCACCAGCACGCGGCTTTGCGTCGGCCGTTGGCGCAGGCGTTTGACCGCCAGGCCGATGGCATCTCCGATGGCGGTGTTCTTGCCGGCGATGCCGATCAACGCCTCGTCCAGCCAGGTGCGGACGGTATGGCGGTCGAAGGTCAGCGGCGCCTGCAGGTAGGCCTGACTACCGAACAGGATCAGCCCGACGCGATCACCACGGCGATCCTCGATGAAGTCACCGAGCAGACGTTTGACCAGCTCCAGACGGCTGATCGGTTCGTCGTCCCACTGCATGTCGGCGTAATCCATCGAGCCGGAAACATCCACCGCCAGCAGCAGGTCGCGACCGCTGGCCGGCAGCGGCAAGGGTTCGCCGACCCACTGTGGCCGTGCCGCCGCGCACAGCAGCAACAGCCAAAGCAGCGCCAGCGGCGCTTGCTGACGCCAGCTCGGCAATGCCGCGCGCGCGCGGCGGCCGCTCATGCTCTGCAGTTCGTCGAGAAAGCCCACGCGCAGCGCGGCATCGCCACTGTCGGCCGGCGGCAGCAGCAGGCGCAGCAGCCAGGGCAACGGCGCCAGCAGGAATATCCAGGGCCAGGCGAACTCAAACATGCTTGCGAATCCAGGTGGCGACGGCCAGGTCGAGTTCCGTGATGGCCTTGTCGCTGAGGGTGCACTGCGGTTTGTAAGCGCCTTCGACGAGAATCATCCAGCGTGTCAGGCCTGCCGCCGGACAACGGTTGTCGAGAAAGGCCAACCAGGCGCGGCTGCTCAGGATATGACTGCCCGCGTCCGGATAGCGTTCGCGGCACAGGCGCTTGAGCAGGGCGTTGAGCTGTTGCAGCCAGGGGCCCGCGTCCTGGCCATCGTAGGGTTTGCGCAACTGCGCCAGTTCGTCCAGCGCAGCCTGGCGCAGGGGATCGAGTGCCTGTTCGCGAACGACCTGGCGCGGCCTGTTGCGCCAGCGCTGCAACAGGTGCCAGAGTCCCCAGCCGAGCAGCGGCAGGAGCACGGCCAGCAACCACCAGCCAGGAGCGGGTGGCCACCAATGCACTGGCGGAGGGTCGATCAGTGGCTGCAACTGCTCGAGTGGATTCATGGCGCCTTCCTCGGGCGCAGCGCACTGAGTTGTTCCTGCAGTTGCTCGACCAGTTCGAACTGGGTGCTCAGCGGCAGCAGTGGGACGCCGAGTTTTTGCGCCAGACGTTGCCAGCGTTGTTCGCGCGTTTGCGCCTGCTCCCGGTAGCGCTGACGCAGGTCGCCGTTGTGGCTGTCCAGTTCCAGCTGGGCATCGTTCTGGGTGAAGCGCAGCAGGCCGGCGGCGGGCAGGGCGTGATCGAGCGGGTCGGACAGCGGCAATAGCAGCAGGTCGGTATGACGGGCGAGCAGGGTCAACTGCTGCTCGGCGTTATCGCTCAGCGCGCGTTCGTCGCACAGCACCACCACCAGACTGCCAGGACGCAGCACTTCACGAGCGCGGCGCAAGGCCAGGCCGAAGGCATCGCGCACCCCGCCAGGCTGTGGCTCCGGCTGCAAGGCCTGATTGGCGCGTGCCAGCAGGTTGAGCAGTTGCAGCAGGCTCTGCTTGCTGCGCCGTGGTTTGACTTCGTGATGCTCGTTGTCGGCGAATACCAGGCCACCGATACGGTCGTTGTGGCCGAGCGCGGCCCAGGCGACCAGTGCTGCCGCCTGCGCTGCCAATACCGATTTGAAGCACAGGCTGGAGCCGAAGAACAGGCGCTGGCTCTGTTCGGCGATGATGAAGATGGGGCGCTCGCGCTCTTCGTGGAACAGCTTGGTGTGCGGCTCCTGGGTGCGTGCGGTGACGCGCCAATCGATGGTGCGCACATCGTCGCCGGCCTGGTAGACGCGCACCTGATCGAAGTCCACGCCGCGCCCACGCAGGCGCGAATGGTGCAGGCCGATCAACGGGCTGCGTCGCGCCGGCGTGGAGAACAGCGGCACTTCATGCACCTTGTGGCGCATGTCGATCAGCTCGCCGAGGGTGACGTGGATGCCGGGTTGGTTGGCCGGGGTTTGCATGGACATCAGCACGTAGCCCGGATGCAATCCGGGAGGCAGGATGAACCAACCCCGGATTGCATCCGGGCTACGGGAGGGGATTGCGCTGCGAGCAGCTGCATCAGGCCACCGCCACCACATCGAGGATGCGCTGGATCACGCGATCCTGATCCACCCCCGAGGCTTCGGCTTCGAACGAGAGAATGATGCGGTGGCGCAGCACGTCGAACAGCACCGCCTGGATGTCTTCGGGGCTGACGAAGTCGCGTCCGGCCAGCCAGGCGTGGGCACGGGCGCAGCGATCCAGGGAGATCGAGCCGCGTGGGCTGGCGCCGTAGGCGATCCAGTCGGCCAGCTCGGCATCGAACTTGGCCGGGGTGCGGCTGGCCATCACCAGTTGCACCAGGTACTCCTCCACGGCATCGGCCATGTACAGGCCGAGGATTTCCTTGCGCGCGGCGAAGATCGCCTGCTGGCTGACCCGGTGTTCGGGCTTGGCTTCGCCGTTGAGCGCATCGCCACGGGCCTGGGCGAGAATCTTGCGCTCCACGGCAGCATCGGGGAAACCGATCTTCACATGCATCAGGAAACGGTCGAGCTGGGCTTCCGGCAACGGGTAGGTGCCTTCCTGCTCGATGGGGTTCTGCGTGGCCATGACCAGAAACAGCGGTGACAGGTCGTAGGTGCTGCGGCCTACCGATACCTGGCGCTCGGCCATGGCTTCGAGCAGCGCCGACTGCACCTTGGCCGGTGCGCGGTTGATCTCGTCGGCCAGCACCAGGTTGTGGAAGATCGGCCCCTGCTGGAACACGAAGCTGCCGGTTTCCGGGCGGTAGATCTCGGTACCGGTGATGTCTGCCGGGAGCAGATCTGGAGTGAACTGGATGCGGTGGAACTCACCCTCGATGCCTTCGGCCAGCTCCTTGATCGCTTTGGTCTTGGCCAGGCCGGGTGCGCCTTCGACCAGCAGGTGGCCATCGGCGAGCAGGGCGACCAGCAGGCGGTCGATGAGCTTGTCCTGGCCGAGAATCTGGCTGGAGAGGAATTGTCGCAGGGCGACCAGCGCGTCACGGTGTTCCATCGTCGGGCTCTTCTGGGCAATGGGCGAGCGCTGTTTTCAGCCTCGCGTGCAGACCGCCGACTTTAATGCATTTGCGGCTTCAGCCGCTATGCATCGCGTGCGCGTTATGACCGGCCTCTCAACAGATGTGAGTAACGGTGGCGGGTTGCACCCGCCCTACGCAGTAGACCGGTTATTGCCACTGTTTCAGCAGTTCGCGTTGCTGGCGTTGAGCACTCTCTTGGGTACTGGGCGTCAGGCGTACCTTCTGTCCGGGCAGGCACTGGGCCAAACGGGCAACGGCTTGAGGCGTCAACGCACCGAGGCGTGGATAACCGCCGATGGTCTGCCGGTCGTTGAGCAGGATGATCGGCTGGCCATCAGGCGGCACCTGCACCGCGCCCAGGGGAATGCCTTCGGAGATCATCGAGCCACGGTTGCATTGCAACTGCGGGCCATTCAGGCGAATGCCCATGCGGTCGGCGCGGGTGTCGATCAGCCAGTCGCAGTTGAACGCATCGAACAGGCTCTGTCCGCCGAAGTCGCCGATCTGCGCGCCCAGCACCAGCGGCAGGCGAGGGCAGGACGAGTAGTGTGGAATCTGTTCCCGAGGGACTTCTCGCACGGACTCGGTGGTGCCGGCCCAGCTCAGTTCGTCGCCGTTGGCCAGGGCCTGGCCGTTGCCGTGCAGGCCACCGAGGCCTTCGCGCAGCATGCTGGCGCAACTGCCGAGTACCTCCGGTGCCAGGAAACCTCCGGGGGCGGCAAGGTAGGCACGGGCGCCCTGGCGTGGCTGGGCGAACGTCAGGCGTTGGCCGGCACGCACGCGGAAACTGCGCCAGGGCTGCAGGTTCTGTTCATCCAGGCGCGCGCCCAGGTCGGCACCTGCAAGCGCCAGCGTGGCGTCGCGGGTGCATTCGAATTCGCCATTGCCGAGGGTGATTTCCACCACGGCGGCGGTCAGTGGATTGCCCAGCAGCCAGTTGGCCCAGTACTGCGCGATCCAGTCCAGCGCGCCGCTCTGGGTCACGCCCAGGTGGCGTACGCCAAAACGGCCGGCATCCTGCAGTTGGATGAAAGGGCTGCTACGCACGATGCGCAGCCCATTGCTGGTCTGGGTCATTGCAAGGTCTCCAGAGGGCTGTCGTCGCCGCCCAGGCGGATGAACTCGGCACGTTCGACCGGCACGAAACGCACCCGGTCGCCCGGTTGCAGCAGGCTGTAGCCTTCGATGTCATCGCCGAAGAGTTTCACCGGGGTGCGCCCCAGCAGGTTCCAGCCGCCGGGGGAGGTCACCGGGTAGGCTGCGGTCTGGCGCTCGGCAATGCCGACGCTGCCAGGCGCGATGCGTTTACGCGGAGTGCTCAGGCGTGGCGTGGCGAGTAGCTCTTCGACCAAGCCCATGAAGGCGAAACCCGGGGCAAAGCCCAGAGCGAAGACCTGGTACGTGTGGTCACTATGGCGGGTGATCACCTCGGTCTCGCTGAGGCCGGTGCGTTCGGCCAGCAGTGCCAGTTCCGGTCCGACGCTGCGGTCGTACCAGGTGGGCAGGCAGTGTTCGCGGCCGCTGCCGGTCACGGCAGGTTGCAGGCCTTCGAAGGCTTGGGCCACCAGGGCGCGAACCTGCTGCGCGTCGAGCAGGGTCAGGTCGTAATGCAGCAGCAGCGTGGTGTAGGAGGGCACCAGGTCGATCAGTGCCGTGCAGAAGACTTCCTTCAGGCGCAGGCTGGCGGCCAGCATCCAGGGCATGTTGTCTTCGTCGATCTGTTCGAACAGACGCAGGATCAGGCTATCGATGCCGGCGACTTCGAGCCGTGGGGTGGGTGCTTTCATGCCTGATCCAGCGTGTCGAATGCCTGGCGGATACGTTTGACTGCGGCGACCGAGCTGGCGTTGTCGCCATGCACGCACAAGGTCTGAGCCCGCAGCAACAGGGCGCTGCCATCGCTGGCGACCAGGGTCTCGCCACGTGCCAGGGTCACGGCCTGGTCGACGATGATTTCGCTGTCGTGGTGCACCGCGTCGGGCAGCTTGCGGCTGACCAGAAAACCCTCGGCGTCGTAGGCGCGGTCGGCGAAGGCCTCGAACCACAGCGTCAGGCCGTACTCGTCGCCCAGCGCCTGGAACTGGCTGTTGTCGCGGGTGCACATCAGCATCAGCGGCAGGTGGCGGTTGTACTTGGCCACGGCGCTCATCACCGCACGCAGCGTGGCGGGCTTGCGCATCATGTCCTGATACAGCGCGCCGTGCGGTTTGACGTAGCTGACGTGGCTGTCCTGGCTACGGCAGATGCCTTCCAGTGCACCGATCTGGTAGAGCATCAGGTCTTCGACTTCCTGCGGCGTGCAGTCCATCGAGCGGCGACCGAAGCCGACCAGATCCTGATACGCGGTGTGCGCGCCGATGCGCACGCCATGTTCGACCGCCAGGGCCACGGTCTTGCGCATGGTGCCGGGATCGGAGGCATGGAAGCCGCAGGCGATGTTGGCGCAATCGATGAAGGGCATGACCTCGGCGTCCAGGCCCATGGTCCAGGCGCCGAAGCTTTCGCCGATGTCGCAATTCAGAAGCAGGCTATTCAAGGGAGCATCCTAATCGTGGCTTGCATGTGGAGGACGTCTAGTGGACAGCGCGCAGGCTGTTCTAATGGTTGTCGTTTATTTTTCAGAGTGCCGCCTGAGGCGTCCAACTAATAAAAACATCCGCCCGAGATAGGAAAAGCTGATGGTGGCGGGTATCGGATTTTCTGATCGGACGACTCCGTTTTTTCCCGTTGGACAGTGTCGCCTCAGCGCTCGACAGTGAGCCCCGTGAGACGCTCCTTGGCGCTGTTTTGGCGCACCCCCGGTTCCCGTACCGGGGGACTTTGCTTTCCGCTGTGCAGAAGTCGGGCCGATTCTGCACCAGACCACCTGTCCAGTGGGGAACTCCATGAAGACCGTACACTGCGTGTCGGCGCTCTGCGCTCTGCTTGTCGCTTTGCCCGTGGCCTTTCCCGTACAGAGTAACGAACGCTGGTCGATGTCCGTCGAGCAACCTGCGGGCAACTTCATCAGCCGTGTCGCGGTGGACTTCGCCAGAAACGTACGACAGGCCACCCAGGGCCATCTGGACATTCGCGTACATCCCAACTCTGCCCTGTATCGGCGCCTGGATGTGAAGCCAGCGGTGAGCCGTGGCGATATTCAGCTCGGCGACCTGTTCATGTCGGCGCTGGGCAACGAAGACCCGATCTACGAGCTGGACAGCCTGCCGTTTCTCGCCACCGATTACGAGCAGGCACGCAAGCTCTGGGCAGTCAGCCGCAGCGCGATCGAACAGCGACTGCTGGCCGACGGTGTGCGTCTGGTCTACGCGGTGCCTTGGCCGGCACAGAGTCTGTTCAGTGATCGCCCTCTGCAGCATGTTGGCGATCTGCGTGACCTGCGCTTTCGCAGTTACAACCCGACCATTTCACGCCTGGCGCACCTGCTGCACGCGCAGCCGACGACCATCAACACCGAGGACGTGGCACAGGCCTTTCGTGATGGCAAGGTCGACGTCATGCTGACCTCCAGTGCCACGGGTATGGATCTGCGCGCCTGGGATTTCGTTTCCCACTTCTACGATGTCAGGGCGTTCATTCCCAAGAACATCGTCATCGTCAACGAACGGGCCTTCCAGCGTTTGCCCGAAGCGCACCGGCAGGCGTTGTTGCATGCCGGCGAGCGCGCCGAGCGGGCCGGCTGGGAGCTTTCCTGGGCGCTGACCGGGTATCAGACACGCATGCTGGCCCGGCGCGGCATTACCGTCGTGCAGGACATTCCGCCGGCGCTGCATCAGGGGCTCACCGAGGTTGGCCAGACCCTGACCAACGAGTGGCTGGCGCGTGCGGGCGAGGATCGCGCACGCATCATCGATGACTATCTCGAGGGCGGCGAACACTAGAGTCGCAGCCAGTCGGTGCGCAAGGCCCGACCGATGGATATCGGCCGGGCCTTTTCGTTCAGACCAGGCGGAACTGGCTGGCGCTACGGCCGAGGGCATCGACCTGGGAAGAAAGGCCTTCGGTGTGATGGCCAAGGTTATGCCGCAGATCCTTGCTCTGGCCGGTATGCAGGTTGATGGACTCCATCTTGTCGGCGATGTCCTCGGTGGTGGTGGACACTTCTTCGATCGCCACCACGACCTGATTCATTTCGCCGTTGAGGCGCTCCATGGCCTGGGTGATGGAGTCGATGGCGTTGGCCACGTCACCGGCATGGCGTTCGCTGTCTGCCGCGAGACCGAGGCCGTTGCTCATCAACTGATGCATGTGCCGGGTCTGCTGCTGGAACTCGCCGACGATGGCGCTGATGTCGGTGGTAGCGGCGACGGTTTTCTGGGCCAGCGAACGCACCTCATCGGCGACCACCGAGAAGCCACGTCCGGCTTCACCGGCCCGCGCAGCTTCGATGGCGGCATTGAGCGCGAGCAGGTTGGTCTGATCGGCCAGGCTGTTGATCACATCGACGATACCGCTCACGCGAGCGCTGCTTTGCCCCAGTGCGTCGACCTGAGCGTGCGTGTCCTGGATCAGCTGGGCCAGGCGGCTCATGCTTTCGACACTGGCAGCGATCACCTGGCCGCCGTTGCGCGCGGCATCGTAGGCGCTGCTGGTTGCCGTGCCGACCTCGGCGGTGCGCTGCGCCATGTCGTTGAGCGTGGCGCTGATCTGTTGCGAGGCGGAAGCGGCCTGTTCGGTCTGCATTTCCACCTGCATGCTGTTGTCGCCCAGTTGGCGCATGGCATCACCGAGATGGCCATGCAGGCGACCCAGCTCGCCGTTGGCGTTGACCACCTGGGAAACGATGCCGCCGATGCCCTGGATCATGCGGTTGGCGGCAGCGGCCAGCTGGTTGAATTCATCCTTGGGGTTGTTGCCCACCGGCAGCTTGCCGGTCAGGTCGCCGGAGGCCACCTGGCTGAGCAGTTGCGTGGCATTGTGCAGACGTGCCACCAGCACGCGCGAGGCCTGCAGCAGGGTGATGGTGAGCAGGCCGGCGACGATGACGAAGCTCAGACCCATGATCCACTGCGCAGAGCTGCGTGCCTGCTGCGCGTCCGTTTCGGTTCGTGCCAGCAAGCCGCCTTCGAGGTTGCGGCTTTGCGCGTCGACACTCTCCTGTAGCTGCCGGGCAAGTTCGGTGATCTGCCGGTTGGCCGCGTTGATGCGTTCGATGCTCTGCTGCGCCTGGTTGAAGGCTGCCGAGAACTTCTGCGCATTCTGTCCGATAGGGGTTTCCTGCCAGTCCAGATCAGCGATCTTGGTCTGCAGTTCGCCGATGGCGGCCAGGGCGGTTTGGGCGAAGGCGTCATCGAAGGTCGACAGGTAGTCACGCTGCGCGCTCAGGGCTTCGCTGATGGCGGGCTGGATCAGGCTGATGGTGATGGATTCGAGTTCGCGTGCGCTGTCAGCCAGAACTTTGCGCTGGCCCTCGAAGGGGCTCAGGCCCAGGGCTTGATTGAGGGTCAGCCAGGTGCGTTGTTCGGCCACTTCTCGCTGCAATACCGTCTCGATCTGCTGGGCATCTTCGATCAGGCTGGCGTCATTCAACGGCTTGGCCTGTTCCACGAGTTGTCTGACGAGCGTCTCCAGCTCGGACAGATGCGCGGTGTAGCTGGCCACGTCGTTGGGGCTCAGTTGCTGTCGCTGCGCGCTGGTACGCCACCACTGGTTCATCAGCTCCGTGGTCGCGCTGGCGTAGGCGCCGGCACTGCTGCGCGCCTGCAGCGCATCGCCCAGGCGCTGGTTAGCCCAGAATGAAGCGGCCGCCATCAGCGTCAGACTGATCAGGGTCAGTGCGACGAGCAAACGGAATTTTTGTTGCCAGGACAGTAAAAAGCTCACGATAACGCCTCGCCATCTTCTTCAGGATGATTCTCAGGAGTCGGCAAGTTGTCATACAACTTGAAGAAAAGTCTATGGCCGTACTGCCTCCCGAGAAATGAAAAACGGGGCCTAAGAAGGCCCCGTCGGTGCGTCGCTATCACCAGAGTGGCAGTGTGTAGCTGAGAATCAGGCGATTCTCGTCGAGATCGTTGCCGAAGTTGGAGCGAACCGTAGCGTTACGCCATTTTAGCCCGAGGTTCTTCAGCGGGCCGCTCTGCACCACGTAGGTGATGTCCATGTTGCGTTCCCATTCCTTGCCTTCGCTGCTGCGACCGGCAACCTCGACGTTGTCGCCGGAGATGTAGCGGGTCATGAAGGTCAGGCCGGGGATACCGATACTGGCGAAGTTGTAGTCGTAACGCACCTGCCAGGAGCGTTCCTCGGTGTTGGCGAAGTCGTTGATCTGCACGAAGTTGACCAGGAACGGGTCGCTGCTGGCGATGTACGGGAACGGGTCGTCACCGCTCATGCGCTGGTAGCCGGCACCGAAGGCGTGGCCACCCAGGCTGTAGGTGAACATGGCACCGAAGGCCTTGTTGTCGAGGTCGCGGAAGTTGCCGTCCTCGCGGCTCTGCGAATAGCGCAGGTCGCTCTTGAACGACTGGCCATCGCCCAGCGGCAGCACGTGCACCAGGGTGCCGTAGTACTGCTGGTAGACATCCTCGAGGGTGCCGTAATGCAGGCCGGCGGTGAGCTGCGGGGTGATCTTGTATTCGCCGCCGCCGAACACGAAGGAGTCGCTGTTGCCGCCGATACGGTTGCCCGTCATCTCGGTGTAGTCGGTGGAGCTGTTGGCCTTGATGCGGTTGATCTTGCCGCCCTGCAGGGTCAGGTTGTCGATTTCCTGAACGTTCAGCAATGCACCCTGGAAGGTCTGCGGCAGCAGGCGTGAATCGTTGGCCGAGACGATCGGGCTGCGAAAGTGCAGGGCGCCGGCTTTCAGCGTGCTGTTGGAGACCTTCACCTTGGCGGTCAGGCCGAGCTTGGAATATTCGTCCTGCGAGCCGCCGGAACGATCCGCCGGAAGCAGGCCGCTACCGGCGGTGCCATCGCCGGAGTCGAGCTTCAGACCGAGCATCCCCAATGCATCGATACCGAAGCCGACGGTGCCGTCGGTGTAGCCCGATTCCATGCGCAGCAGAAAGCCCTGCGCCCATTCCTCCGCCTTGTCACGGGCGCCGCTCTGGCGGAAATCGCGGTTGAAATAGAAGTTGCGCATCTCGACGCTGGCTTTGCTGTCAGCGATGAAATCGGCATGCGCGAGGGTTGGCAGGCCGCCGCCGAGCAACAGCGCGGATGCCAATGGGTAATGGGGTTTCATGGTGCAGTGTCTCCTGTTGGGAGCGCGCAGCCGACGAGAGCGGCTGCTTGGCAGAGCGCGTTTTGAATGATGTTGTTGTGGTCTGCGCAGAGCGCGGCGCCATTCTTCAAAGCGTTTCGAGACGGCGTCCAACGAGAAAAAACAGGGGCGGGCGATAAGAAAATTCATCCGCCGAATAGAATTTGCCTGGCATGCAACCTGCTACGCCCGACGCTGGGAAACGCAGTTGGCGAGGCCCGTTCTTTCAGCATTTCGAAGAGGCGTCGTGGCATGAACCTGAGATTTCTCGAGACCTTCGTCTGGGTGGCGCGGCTGAAGAGCTTCCGCCTCACCGCGGAGAAGCTTTTCAGCACCCAGGCTTCCATTTCCAGCCGTATCGCTGCGCTCGAGGACGAACTGGGCACGCGTTTGTTCCTGCGTGACTCCAAGGGCGTTTCCCTCACCCCGGAAGGGCAGAAGGTGCTCGAGTATGCCGAGCGCATGATCGACACCATGCACGCCATGAAGCAATCGATCAGTGATACCGGCAGCATTCAGGGACGGATTCGTGTGGGGGCGATGGATACCGTCATTCACACCTGGCTGAGTCCGTTCGTAACACGGGTGATGGAGCGCTACCCGGGGGTGGAGATCGAATTGACCGCCGACACTGCGCGCAACCTCAACGAGCAGTTGCTCAAGGGCTATCTGGACATCGTGTTTCAGACCGACATGGTCAACGGCGACAGCGTGCGCAATCTCGAACTGGCCAGTTTTCCGGTGCGCTGGATCGTGCCCACTGGTTCGCTCTACCACCGCTCCTATGCCTCGATGGACGAGCTGGCGCGCGAACGCATCATCACCTTCTCGAAGAACTCGCGACCGCATCAGGACATTCTCAATCTGCTGCACATCGGCAACGTCAGTGCGCCGCGCATCAGTTGCGTGAACTCCATCGCCGCCATGACGCGGCTGATCCGCGATGGTTTCGGGGTCGGCGCCTTACCGCCGGCACTGGTGCGCGACGAACTCAAGCAGGGGCTGCTGACCATTCTCGAAGACGTGCCCGAACCACCGTCGCTGCCAGTGGTAGCCACCTGGCGCACCGGTGTTGGCCTGGAACTGAGCGAGGACATCATCTCCCTGGCCTGTGAGGCCCTGGGTGCCTATGTAGAAGAGATGGGGCAGGGAATGATGACCTTTATGGCGCCTCAGGCCGAGCAGAAACTCGCCTGATTTTCCTGCTGTTACCTGCCTTGATGATCGCCCGTTTATGGTGCGCGGAGGCTGCTTTTGCCTCGTTTCGTCTCATAACGATTTCCGATCATGCGCCCCCGGTTTTTCTAGTTGGACAGGGTTGGACGATCTGCCGAGACTCGGTTTCGTCCACACCTTGGCGCCTCGACCAGCGCCCATAACAACGATCAGGAGCATTGCATGAAAAGTACCGCATCAGGTTTTGCACTTTCCGCTCTGGCCGCGTGCCTCATCGGCTTTTCCAGCGTGAGTGCGCAGGCCGCCGAGCGCTGGAACATGAGTGCCGAACAGCCCGACGGCAACTCCATCACCAAGGTTGCCAAGGCCTTCGCCAAGGACGTTACCGACGCCACCAATGGCGAACTGCAGATTCGTGTGCACAGCAACTCCGCACTGTTCAAACGTCCGGAAGTGAAGCGTGCGGTGCAGACCGGGCAGGTTCAGCTCGGTGACGTATTGATGTCGGTTCTGGGCAACGAGGATGCGATCTTCGAAATCGACAGCGTGCCGTTCCTCGCGCGCAACTATGACGATGCCAAGAAGCTCTGGGAGGTCAGTCGTCCGGCTGTCGAAGCGCGTCTGGAGAAGCAGGGCGTCAAGCTGCTCTATGCCATGCCCTGGTCGCCACAGAGCATCTTCACCAAGACCCCGATCAATACCATGGCCGATTTCAAGGGCATGAAGTTTCGCGCCTATAACCCGGCCACCTCGCGTATGACCGAGCTGATGGGCGCCGTGCCTACCGTGATCCAGACCGGTGAAGTGCCGCAGGCCTTCAGCACCGGCATGATCAGCGGCATGCTGACCTCGCCGACCACGGGCGTGGATACCCAGGCCTGGGACTTCTCCAAGTACTACTACGACGTCAAGGCGTTCATCCCGAAGAACTTCGTGATCGTCAACGCCCGTGCTTTCGCGCGTCTGCCTGAAGCGTCGCAGCAGGCCGTACTGGCGGCCGCCAAGCGTGCGGAAGAGCAGGGCTGGGCCGCCGCCCAGGCGGAAACCAGTGCACTGGTGGCGACCCTGGCGGAGAACGGCATGGAAGTCAGCGAAAGCGCTCCGAGCGAAGTGGAAGCGGGTTTCGAAAACATTGGTGCGACCATGGCTGCCGAGTGGCTGCAGCGTACCGGTGATGAAGGCAAGGCGATCATCGACGCCTACCGCAATTGATCCAGGGCGGCGCGCTCGCCGCGCCGCCTCCCGGGTGGGTTCTCCAGGGCCCGCCCATCGCTTCCTTCGCGTGCGAGGCATTCGTCTCATGAGTTGGCTACGTAAGTTGTACACCTTGTCCGGCCTGTTGGCCGGTCTGTTTCTGATCCTTATCTGCGTGCTGATCGTGGCGCAGATTCTGGCCCGGCAGTTCGGCACCATGATTCCGTCCACCGACGAATTCGCTGCCTACTGCATGGCTGCTTCGGGTTTTCTGGCGTTGCCCTATGCGCTGATGCGCGGCGCGCACATTCGTGTCGAACTGCTCTTTCGCATTCTGCCGCAGCGCAGCCTGTTCGCCGTCGAGGTGCTGGGCAACATGGTCGGCTTGCTGATCGCCGCCTATCTGGCCTGGTACTGCGCGCTGTTCGTGCTGGAGTCCTACGAGTTCAAGGAAGTCTCTTCCGGTCTGTTACCGATCCCGATGTGGATACCGCAGATACCGATGGTGCTGGGCACCGTGATCCTGGTGATCGCCATGGCCGAGCGCCTGGTACTGGTGTGCCGTGGGCAGCGCTTCGAAGACCAGACGCCTGGCGTGATGAGCGAGTGAGTGCCGCGTCCCCAATTAGGGAGTCTCTAAAAACGTAGGCGAGGTAGTCAGCACAAGGCAAAAACAAGCGAAAAAGCGGAGTTTACGGGCTGTAAATGAGCATTTTGATCGGACTCGCGCACGAGCTTGTTTTTAACGCGGTGATGACAACGCAGGTAGTTTTTAGAGGCGCCCTTTAGATGTGGCGGCAAATGCCGTCTAAAACAACAGTGAGTTCGCCGTGGAATACACAATCATTGCAATCACCCTGCTGGTGGCGTTGTTCGTCCTGCTTGGCGGTGGTGTCTGGGTTGCCCTGTCTCTGCTGGGCGTCGGGATCATCGGCATGGAGCTGTTCGGCGGGGCGCCTGCCGGTTCTATTCTCGCCTCCACCAGCTGGACGGCCAGTGCCAGCTGGACACTGACGGCGCTGCCGCTGTTCATCTGGATGGGTGAAATCCTCTATCGCACCAAACTCTCGGAAGACATGTTCCGTGGCCTGTCGCCCTGGGTACGCGGTCTGCCGGGACGGCTGTTGCACGTCAACGTCCTGGGCTGTGGCATCTTCGCCGCGGTCAGTGGCTCCTCTGCCGCGACCACCGCCACCATCGGCCGCATTTCGCTGCCCGAGCTGAAGAGCCGTGGCTATCCGCAAGGCGTCGCCATGGGCTCGCTGGCTGGTGCCGGCACCCTGGGGTTGCTGATTCCGCCGTCGATCATGATGATCGTCTATGCCGTGGGCGCGCAGGTATCGGTGTCACGCCTGTTCATCGCCGGCATCCTGCCGGGCCTGTTGCTGCTGGTGGTTTTCTCCGGCTACCTGATGATCTGGTCGAAGCTCAATCGCGGCCAGCTACCGCCGGAAGAACCGGCGCTGCCACTGCGCGAGAAGCTGCGCCGGGCGCGTTTGCTGATTCCTGTGGTGGCACTGATCGTCGCCGTGATCGGCTCGATCTACACCGGTGTGGCGACCGCTACCGAAGCGGCGGCGCTGGGTGTGGTCGGTGCGTTGTGCATCGCCCTGTACTCGCGCTCGCTGACGGTCGAGACCTTCATGTCCAGCCTGCTCGGCGCGGTGTGCACCTCGTGCATGATTTTCTTCATCCTGCTCGGCGCCGCTTACCTGACCGCCGCGATGAGTTTCACCGGGCTGCCGTCGGCACTGGCCGACTGGATCATCGCCAAGCAGATGTCGCCCTATGTGCTGCTGGCTGCGTTGCTGGTGTTCTTCATCATCCTCGGCAGTTGCCTGGATGGCATCTCGATCATCCTCCTGGCCACTGCGGTGATCCTGCCGGCCGTGCAGGCGGCAGGTATCGATCTGCTGTGGTTCGGCATCTTCATCATCCTCACCGTGGAGATGGCGCAGATCACGCCGCCGGTTGGCTTCAACCTGTTCGTGATCCAGAACCTCACCGGGCGCGACATGTGGACGGTGGCCAAGGCCAGCTTCCCGTTCTTCCTGTTGCTGGTGCTGACGGCGATTCTCATCACCCTGTTCCCGCAGATCGTCCTGGCACTTCCCGAAGCGATGCGCGGCGCCTGAGTCGCTTCCCTGCTCCGCCCGCTCTTCGCGGGCGGGGCAGGGGTCGCAGAGCGCACCGCCCGGGTGCGCCCTTGACCGAAAATGTCGCAGCCTCGCAAGCGGCTGCATACCGTCCCTCGTTAAGCTGATCCGCCATATGTGACCGATCGGTCGCCATTCTTCGTTACGGTTCTTGCGCTGCCTGCCGCTGTCATTGGCGCTTCATGGACTAACGTTGAACTAACGCGTGGATGGCGTGATCAAGACCTGCGATTGCCTTCCTGTCGAACCCACCAGCCAAATGGAGCATAACCATGGCGTTCTTTACGGCGGCCAGCAAAGCCGACTTCCAGCACCAACTGCAAGCGGCCCTGGCTCAGCACGTGAGTGAGCAGGCGTTGCCACAAGTGGCGCTGTTCGCTGAACAATTTTTCGGCATCATCGCGCTCGAGGAGCTGATTCAGCGGCGCCTCTCCGACCTGGTCGGCTGCACCCTGTCAGCCTGGCGCCTGTTGGGCAGCTTCGATCCGGCTGAGCCGCAGGTGCGGGTCTTCAACCCGGATTACGAAAAGCACGGCTGGCAGAGCACTCACACCGCGATCGAGGTGTTGCACCCGGATATCCCGTTTCTGGTCGACTCGGTGCGTATCGAACTCAACCGCCGTGGTTACAGCATCCATACCCTGCAGAACAGCGTGCTCAGCGTGCGCCGTGACAAGAACGGCAACCTGCAGGAAGTGCTGGCCAAGGGCAGCACCGGCAAGGGCGTTACCCAGGAATCGCTGATGTTCCTGGAGATAAACCGATGCGCCAGCAATGCCGACATGAAATCGCTGCACAGCGCGCTGCTGGAGGTGCTGGAAGAGGTGCGCCTGAGCGTGGCCGACTTCCAGCCGATGAAGGCCAAGGCACTGGAGCTGCTCGGCAAGCTGGACAAGAGCAAGCTGAAGATCGAAGCGGCCGAGCTGGAGGAGGTCAAGGTCTTCCTGCAGTGGCTGCGCGACGACCATTTCACCTTCCTCGGCTATGAAGAGTTCACCGTGCACGAGGCGGCCGACGGTGGCTATATCGAGTACGACGAAAGCTCGCTGCTGGGCCTGTCCACACGCCTGCGCAAGGGCCTGAGCCGCGCTGACCTGCATATCGAACCCTACGCCCTGAACTACCTGCGCGAGCCGATGCTGCTGTCCTTCGCCAAGGCCGCGCAGCCGAGCCGCGTGCATCGTCCGGCCTACCCGGATTTCGTCTCTATCCGAGAGATCGACGCCAAGGGCAAGGTGATCAAGGAATGCCGTTTCCTTGGCATCTACACCTCCATCGCCTACAGCGAGAGCGTGCGCGAGATTCCCTATATCCGCCGCAAGGTCGCCGAGGTGGAGAAACGCTCCGGCTTCACCGCCCATGGCCACCTGAGCAAGGAGCTGGTCAAGGTGCTGGAAGTGCTGCCGCGCGACGATCTGTTCCAGACGCCGGTGGACGAGCTGTTCAGCACCGCGCTGTCGATCGTACAGATTCAGGAGCGCAACAAGGTGCGCCTGTTCCTGCGCTTCGACCCCTATGGTCGCTTCGTCTACGCGCTGGCCTACGTGCCGCGCGACGTGTATTCCACGGAAACCCGCCTGCGTATCCAGCAGGTGCTGGTCGACCGCTTGCAGGCCAGCGACTGCGAGTTCTGGACTTACTTCTCCGAGTCGGTCTTGGCGCGTGTGCAGTTCATCCTGCGCGTCGACCCCAAGAACAAGCTCGATATCGATCCGCAGCAGCTCGAACGCGAAGTGATCCAGGCTTGCCGTTCCTGGACCGATGACTACGCCGCGTTGATCGTCGACAGCCTCGGCGAAGCCAAGGGCACGCGCGTGCTGGGCGATTTCCCGAAAAATTTCCCGGCCGGCTATCGCGAACGTTTCGCCCCGCATTCGGCGGTGGTGGACATGCAGCACCTGCTCCGACTGAGCGCCGAGCGGCCGCTGGTGATGAGCTTCTACCAGCCGCTGGCGCAAGGCGACCAGCAACTGCACTGCAAGCTCTACCACGCCGACACGCCGCTGCCGCTGTCCGATGTGCTGCCGATTCTGGAGAACCTCGGCCTGCGCGTACTTGGCGAGTTCCCCTACAAGCTGCGCCGTGCCGATGGCCGCGAGTTCTGGATTCACGACTTCGCCTTCACCTATGCCGAGGGGCTGGATGTCGATATCCAGCAGCTCAATGACACGCTGCAGGATGCCTTTATCCATATCGTCGGCGGTGACGCCGAGAATGACGCCTTCAACCGCCTGGTGCTGACTGCGGCCATGCCCTGGCGTGATGTGGCACTACTGCGTGCCTACGCGCGCTACCTCAAGCAGATTCGCCTGGGTTTCGACCTGAGCTACATCGCCGCGACCCTGATCAACCATGCCGATATCGCCAAGGAGCTGGTGCGCCTGTTCAAGACGCGCTTCTACCTGGCACGCAAACTTAGCGCCGAGGATCTGGAAGACAAGCAGCAGAAGCTCGAGCAGGCCATCCTCGGTGAGCTGGACAACGTCGCGGTGCTCAACGAAGACCGCATCCTGCGCCGTTACCTGGATCTGATCAAAGCCACTTTGCGTACCAACTTCTACCAGTTGGGTGAGGGCGGTCAGGCCAAAGGCTACTTCAGCTTCAAACTCAGCCCACGGTTGATCCCGGACATTCCACGTCCGGTGCCGAAGTTCGAAATTTTCGTCTACAGCCCGCGCGTCGAGGGCGTGCACCTGCGCTTCGGTGATGTCGCCCGTGGTGGCCTGCGTTGGTCCGACCGCGAGGAGGACTTCCGTACCGAGGTGCTCGGCCTGGTCAAGGCGCAGCAGGTGAAGAACGCAGTGATCGTGCCGATGGGCGCCAAAGGCGGCTTCGTGCCGCGCAGGATGCCGGTCGGTGGTTCGCGCGACGAGGTGATGGCCGAGGGTATCGCCTGCTACCGCATCTTCATTTCCGGCCTGCTCGACATCACCGACAACCTCAAGGAGGGCGAGGTGGTGCCGCCGCAGAACGTGGTGCGCCACGATGCCGACGACCCCTATCTGGTGGTGGCGGCGGACAAGGGCACCGCTACTTTCTCTGATATCGCCAATGGCATCGCTGCCGAATACGGCTTCTGGCTGGGCGACGCCTTCGCTTCGGGCGGCTCGGCTGGCTACGACCACAAGGGCATGGGCATCACCGCCAAGGGCGGCTGGGTTTCGGTGCAGCGCCACTTTCGTGAGCGCGGCATTGATGTGCAGAAGGACAACGTCACTGTGATCGGCATCGGCGACATGGCCGGCGACGTTTTCGGCAATGGCCTGTTGCTATCGCAAAGCCTGCAACTGGTGGCGGCTTTCAACCACATGCACATTTTCATCGACCCCAATCCGGACGCGGCCAAGAGCTTCGTCGAGCGCAAGCGCCTGTTCGAGCTGCCGCGTTCGAGCTGGGCCGACTACGACGCCAAGCTGATTTCCGAGGGTGGCGGCATCTTCCTGCGCAGTGCCAAGAGCATCACCATCAGCCCGCAGATGAAGGAACGCTTCGATATCGCCGCCGACAAGCTGGCACCGACCGAGCTGCTCAATGCATTGCTCAAGGCGCCGGTGGATCTGCTGTGGAACGGCGGTATCGGCACCTACGTGAAATCCAGCAAGGAAAGCCACGGCGATGTCGGCGACAAGGCCAACGACGCGTTGCGCGTGGATGGCTGCGAGCTGCGCGCCAAGGTGGTGGGCGAGGGCGGCAACCTGGGCATGACCCAGCTTGGCCGTGTCGAATTCGGCTTGAATGGTGGCGCCAGCAACACCGACTTCATCGACAACGCCGGTGGCGTGGACTGCTCCGACCATGAGGTGAACATCAAGATCCTGCTCGGCGAGATCGTCGCCGCCGGCGACATGACCGAGAAGCAGCGCAACAAACTGCTCGCCGAGATGACCAATGACGTCTCCGAGTTGGTGCTGGGCAACAACTACAAGCAGACCCAGGCGCTGTCGCTGGCCGAACGTCGTGCCCGTGAGCGCATCGGTGAGTACAAGCGCCTGATGAACGCGCTGGAGGGCGCTGGCAAGCTCGATCGTGCCCTGGAGTTTCTGCCGACCGACGAGGCGCTCAACGAACGTGCCTCCAGCGGCCGCGGCCTGACCCGTCCGGAACTGTCGGTGCTGATCTCCTACAGCAAGATCGACCTCAAGGAGTCGCTGCTCAAGTCCCTGGTGCCGGATGACGACTACCTGGCTCGCGAAATGGAGACCGCGTTCCCGGCGATCCTCACCGAGAAATTCGGCGACGCCATGCGCCGTCACCGCCTCAAGCGCGAGATCGTCAGCACGCAGATCGCCAACGACCTGGTCAACCACATGGGTATCACCTTCGTGCAGCGCCTGAAGGAGTCCACCGGCATGAGCGCGGCCAACGTCGCGGGTGCCTACGTGATCGTGCGCGACCTGTTCCGCCTGCCGCACTGGTGGGCGCAGATCGAGGCACTGGACTACAAGGTGCCGGCCGAGCTGCAACTGCAGTTGATGGATGAGCTGATGCGTCTGGGCCGTCGTGCCACGCGCTGGTTCCTGCGCAGCCGCCGCAACGAGCTGGATGCCGCGCGTGACGTGGCGCATTTCGCACCGCGTATCGAAGCGCTGGTCGGTCGCCTGGATGAGCTGCTCGAAGGTCCGGCACGCGAGCAGTGGCTGGCGCGCTATCAGGGCTTCGTCGAAGCGGGCGCACCGGAGGAGCTGGCCCGTGTGGTCGCGGGCACCACGCACCTCTACACGCTGTTGCCGATCATCGAGGCGGCGGACGTCACCGGCAAGGACGCCAGCGAAGTGGCCACGGCCTACTTCGCCGTCGGTGGCGCGCTGGATCTGTCCTGGTATCTGCAGCAGATCACTGGCCTGGCGGTGGAAAGCAACTGGCAGGCGCTGGCCCGCGAAGCCTTCCGTGATGATCTGGACTGGCAGCAACGGGCGATCACCGTGTCGGTGCTGCAGATGGCCGATGGCCCGCAGGAGATCGAAGCGCGTGTGGCCCTGTGGCTGGAGCAGCATCATCGCCTGGTGGATCGCTGGAAGGCGATGCTCACCGAGCTGCGTGCGGCGACTGGCAGTGACTACGCCATGTACGCGGTGGCCAACCGCGAGCTGATGGATCTGGCGCAGAGCGCCTGATCTGCGGCTGAAACGAGAAAGCCCCGCCAAGTGCGGGGCTTCTTCGTTTCAGTCGGGTGAGGCTGTCATCGGTGCGCATGACACACCCTACGGCGGTACACGCGATGCGGTGTGTCGTAGGGTGCGCCGTGCGCACCGTCATCGCCTCGGTCAGCGCAGCATCTGCTCAACCAGGCGTTTCTCTTCGGCCAGCTCACGTTGGCGTGCATCGATGCGCGAGGCCAGCTGGAAGTTGTTGCTGGCGCGACGCTTGGCGAAGTCGAGCTGTTCGATGGCCTGGTTGTAGTCGCCGACCAGGGCGAAGTATTCGGCACGCGCCTGGTGCAGGCCGATGGTGTTGCCGCTCAGGCCGCGAACCTCTGCGACCTGATACCAGACATCGGGATCCTTGGGTCGGGTCTTGAGCAGCTCGTCCAGCGCACGTTCGGCGTCGCGCACGCGCTGCTGCTTGAGCAACAGATCGATGTGCGTCTGCTGCAGCGGGTAGTTGCTGGGGTACAGGGTGAGCAGGCGCTGCTGGCGGCGTTCGGCGGCATCCAGGCGATTGGCGGCCATATCGATTTCGATCTGCGCCAGGTTGTAGACGATATCGTCCGGCTCCTTGCTCAACAGCGGTGCCAGGGTCTGACCTGCTTCGGCGAGCTGACCGGATTTCATCTGCGCCAGTACCAGGCCGTAGCGCGCGGCGTCAAGATTGGGGTTCTCGTCGAGCATGGCGCGAAAGCGCTTGGCGGCAACGCCCGGCGTCTCTTCATAGGTCAGCTGCACGCGGGCGCGCATCAACTGGTAACGCAGGCTGTCCTCGCGCCCTGCCGCCGGGTATTGCTCGGCGCGGTTGCGGGTGTCGGCGATACGCGATTCGGACACCGGGTGAGTCAGCAGGAATTCTGGCGGCCGCGCGTCATAACGGTACTGACGCATCAGGCGCTCGAACATCAGCGGCATGGCGCGTGGGTCGTAGCCGGCCTTTTCCAGGTTGACCAGGCCGATACGGTCGGCCTCCTGCTCGTTCTGCCGGGAGAAGCGCCGTTGCTCCTGAATCGCAGCGGCCTGGGTGGACATGATCGCGGCTATGCCGGCATCGCCTGCACCTGCGGCGGCAGCGACGATACCGGCGAGCATGGCTGCCATCAGCGGCAATTGCATGCGCTGCTGGGCCTCGACGCCACGGGCGAAGTGACGCTGTGACAAGTGCGCCAGTTCGTGCGCCATCACCGACGCGTACTCGGCCTCGGTCTGGGCATAGAGGAACAGACCACCGTTGACCCCGACGATCCCGCCGGGGGCGGCGAAGGCGTTCAGTTGCGGGCTGTTGAGCAGAACGAATTCCAGGCGGCGATCCTGCAGCTGGCTGGTTTCCGACAGGCGATAGACGCTGGTCTCGACGAAGTCCTTGAGCTGCGGATCGTCCAGTTGCGACACCTGGCCACGCAGCAGGCCGAGCCAGGCGCGGCCGAGTTGGTGTTCCTGCTGCGGCGAGACGATCGAGGAACTGGCATCGCCCAGCGACGGAAGATCACTGGCGCCGGTATGCGCGGCAAACAGGCAGGCGAGCGTCAACAGGGTAGGGCGCAGAAAAGTCATGCACTCAGAGCTCTCAGGCGGCAAAGGCGTTACTGTAGCCGGCCAGCCACTGCGCTGGCCAGGGTTGTAAGGGCTTGGGTATCCTAGCCGCTTTCATGGAGTAAACGATGACAGACGTACCGGCTTTCGATGCCGAACTGGACGCCTGCGGGCTCAACTGCCCGCTGCCTTTGCTCAAGGCCAAGCTCGAACTCAATCGCCTGGCCAGCGGCGCGGTGCTCAAGGTGAGTGCCACCGATGCCGGCTCGCAGCGCGATTTCCGGGCCTTTGCCAGCCTGGCCGGGCATGCCCTGTTGCATGAAGAAGTCGAGGCTGGCGTCTACCGTTATTGGCTACGCAAGGCTTGATCGCTTGTAGCAGCCTGCAACACATCCCGCCGTCGTAGCGCGTCATGTCTCATGCGCAAGGCGTATGAGAGCGCCGGTATTTTCCGGCATCAAGGAATTTCCGATGGTCAAGGTTCTACGTAATTGGGTGCATCGCTACTTCTCCGACGAGCAGGCAGTGGTGCTGGCCGTGTTGCTGGTGCTCGGCTTCGGCGTAGTGCTGACCCTGGGCGGCATGCTCGCCCCGGTGCTGACCGGCATGGTGCTGGCCTTTCTGATGCAGGGGCTGGTCAATGGCCTGGAACGCTTGAAGGTGCCGCAGGTATTGGCCGTGTGGATCGTCTTCACCCTGTTCATGGGCGGGTTGGCGGTTTTCCTGCTGGTGCTGATGCCGTTGCTCTGGCAGCAGCTCAGCACCCTGTTCAACGAGCTGCCACGCATGGCTGCCGAATGGCAGTCGATGTTCCTGCTGCTGCCGGAGCGTTACCCGAATCTGATCACCGATGCGCAGATCGTCCAGCTGATGGACAGCATGCGCGGCGAGACGGGCAAGATGGGCCAGTGGGCGCTGTCGTTCTCGCTGTCCAGCCTGCCGATGCTGATGAGTCTGATGATCTACCTGGTGCTGGTGCCGATCCTGGTGTTCTTCTTTCTCAAGGATCGCGAGCTGATCGGCCAGTGGTTTCGTGGTTACCTGCCGCGTGAAAGGGCGCTGATCACCCAGGTCGCGCAAGAGATGAACGAGCAGATCGCCAACTACATTCGCGGCAAGTTCATCGAGATCGTCGTCTGTGGCGTGGCGACCTACATCGCCTTTGCCTACCTGGGTCTCAACTACGCCGCGCTGTTGGCATTGCTGGTCGGCCTGTCGGTGGTGGTGCCGTATATCGGCGCAGTGGTGGTGACGGTGCCAGTGGCGCTGATTGCGCTGTTCCAGTGGGGGTGGAGCGACCAGTTCATCTACCTGATGGTGGTCTACGGCATCATCCAGGCGCTGGATGGCAACGTGCTGGTGCCGTTGCTGTTCTCCGAGGCCGTCAACCTGCATCCGGTGGCGATCATCTGTGCCGTGCTGCTGTTCGGCGGGCTGTGGGGCTTCTGGGGCATCTTCTTCGCCATTCCCCTGGCGACGTTGTTCAAGGCAGTGCTCAATGCCTGGCCGCGAATCGAGCCAGAGCCTGTACAAGCCTGACCGGGGCGGGTAGGAGCGGTTTCAGCCGCGAAGTGCGCAGACCTGTTACCAGCCCAATGAAAAAGGCCGCAAACGCGGCCTTTTTCAGGTTTCAGGGGTATCCAGCAATGCCGTAGGGTGCGCCGTGCGCACCGACAAACACCATCGCCGGCGCACTTAGCCCTTGTGCAGCGCCTCGGCGGCTGCCAGCACCTTGTCGACGTGGCCGGCAACCTTCAGGTTGCGCCACTCCTCGCGCAGCACGCCATCCTTGTCGATCAGGAAGGTGCTACGCACGATGCCCATGTACTCCTTGCCGTAGTTCTTCTTCAACTGGTAGACGCCGAACTGGTCGCACAGCTCATGCGCCTCGTCGCTGATCAGCTCGAAGGGGAACTCCTGCTTGCACTTGAAGCTTTCGTGTTTCTTCAGGCTGTCCATCGACACACCGAAGATCACTGTATTGGCCGCCTGGAACTGTTCGAAGCGGGCGCGGAAGTCCATGCCCTCGGTGGTGCAGCCCGGTGTGGCGTCTTTCGGGTAGAAGTACAGCACCACCTGCTTGCCCTTGAGATCGGACAGCCTCACCTGCTGGCCACTGGTGGCCTGGGCCTGGAAGTCGGCGACGGGTTGGTCGATGGCTACGGTCATGGGGACTCCTTCAATAGAGGCGGTCGATGATCTCGCGAGCTGGCGCCATGCAAGGCCGCGGAGGTTACACGCTATAAATGAACTGGCCGGATCTGTTGCCGGCGCAGCAGAGCGTCACGGGTTCTGCGGGCGCCAGGGTTCTATCAGCGCATCCAGATTCAAGGCATCGGCAAAGTCCAGGAACTGGTCACGCAGCCAGCTGATCTGCGTGCCCGCTGGCAGCGTCACGGTCAGCGTGGCGTTGAGCATGGTGCCGCCGGTCTGTGGCGCCTGATAGGTGTCGCAGGTCAGGCTTTCCAGTTCGACGCGGTGGTCGATGAAGAACTGGCACAGCTCGTTGAGAATGTCCGGACGATACACCGCGCTGACGTAGGCAACGTACGGCAGAGCCTGCGGGCGAACTTCGGCGGCGGCGCTGCGAATCACATTGACCGAGAAATCATGCTTCTTGGCCAGCGCGGGCAGGCCGGACTCCAGGCGAGCCAGGGCATCCCAGCTGCCGGATACCTGCAGCACCAAAGCGCTGAACTCTCCATGGCGGCTCAGGCGGGTGCTGATAACGGCACAGCGGTTTTCATGGCTGGTGCGGCTGAGCAGGTTGGTCAGGGCCATGGCATCGCGGCCGAGGGCACTGATAACGAGGAATTGTTCGCGAACGGGGGGGGTGGACATGCAGCCTTCCTAAAGCGATGAACGGTCTGCGCACTGGCAGCCACAGACCAAAGACAGCAGGTTAGCGAAAAGCACCGCTCAGGGGAATGGCGGCACCGCGTGCCGAGGGCGACGATGAGTGCCGACAAGCCCTTGTCCGTTGCTTGTGCCGGACTGGTGGCACCAGTACCATTACGGCTCAATTTTTCCGGCAGGAGCGGTTGCATGATTGCGGGCAGTATGGTGGCACTGGTCACGCCCATGGATGCGCAGGGTGGTCTGGATTGGGAGGCCCTGAGCAAATTGGTGGATTTCCACCTGCAAGAGGGCACCAATGCCATCGTCGCGGTCGGCACCACGGGTGAGTCCGCCACGCTGGACGTGGGCGAGCACATCGAAGTGATCAAACGCGTGGTCAAGCAGGTTGCCGGCCGCATCCCAGTGATCGCAGGCACCGGTGGCAACTCTACCCGTGAATCGGTCGAGCTGACCCGGGCCGCTCAGGAAGTCGGCGCCGACGCGGCGCTGCTGGTCACGCCGTACTACAACAAGCCGACCCAGGAAGGCCTGTACCTGCACTTCCGCCACATCGCCGAAGCCGTGGCCATCCCGCAGATCCTCTACAACGTACCGGGCCGCACCGTGTGCGACATGCTGCCGGAGACCGTCGAGCGCCTGTCGAAGATCGACAACATCATCGGTATCAAGGAAGCCACCGGCGACCTGCAGCGTGCCCAGGAAGTACTGGATCGCGTCAGCAAGGACTTCCTCGTCTACTCCGGCGACGATGCCACTGCCGTGGAACTGATGCTGCTCGGTGGCAAAGGCAACATCTCCGTTACCGCCAACGTCGCGCCGCGTGCGATGAGCGACCTGTGCGCCGCCGCCATGCGTGGCGAGGCGGCCATCGCCCGCGCCATCAACGACCGCCTGATGCCTCTGCACAAGGCGCTGTTCCTGGAATCCAACCCGATTCCGGTGAAATGGGCACTGCACGAAATGGGCTTGATGGGCGACGGTATTCGCCTGCCGCTGACCTGGCTCAGCCCGCGTTGTCACGAACCGCTGCGCCAGGCCATGCGCCAGTGCGGTGTATTGGCTTAATCTCAAGGATTCTACGCATGAAGCGACTGGCCGGATTTTCCGCCCTTGCTCTGATCGTCTCCAGCACCAGCGGTTGTGGTTGGCTCTGGGGTGAAAATGGCTATTTCCGTG
This sequence comes from Pseudomonas berkeleyensis, assembly GCF_014109765.1. Classification (NCBI taxonomy): domain Bacteria; kingdom Pseudomonadati; phylum Pseudomonadota; class Gammaproteobacteria; order Pseudomonadales; family Pseudomonadaceae; genus Pseudomonas; species Pseudomonas berkeleyensis. The sequence continues at coordinate 3,506,804 of NZ_CP059139.1, read as the reverse complement.
ATCGGGGCACTGATTATCTGGAGGCGCGTCAGACCGCCCCGATGCAGCTGCCGCCCGATGTCCAGGCCAAGCGTCTCGACCCGCTGTTGCCGGTGCCTGCACAGATCGCCAGCAGCACTGAAACCCCGGCCGAGTTCGAAGTGCCGCGTCCGCTGGCACTGCAGGTGCGCGCCGATGAGCGCGAGTTCAGTCTGCAGCGCAGTGGCGATTCGCGTTGGGTCGTGGCCCAGCGCGTACCGGCCGAAGTCTGGCCGCTGGCCCGCCAGTTCTTCGAGGACAACGGCTTCCGTATTGCCGAAGAGCGTCCGCAGACCGGTGAATTCACCACCTCCTGGCAGCGTTTCGACGAACTCTCCGCTGGCATGGCGCGTCGCCTGAGCAGCCGTGTTTCCGGCGTTGCGCCGGACGCTGAAACCCGCGTGCGCGTGCGCATCGAGCCGGGCGTACAGCGCAACACCAGTGAAGTCTTCGTGACCAGCGCCGAGCGTCCGGCCGGCAGCACAGCCGATGTCGGCTTCGCCGCCCGCAGTGGCAACGCCAGCCTGGAAGCCGCACTGCTCGACGAAATGCTGGTGAGCATGGCTCGCGGTGTGGAGCAGGGCGGTTCGGTTTCCCTGCTCGCTGCTCGCGACTTCGATGCACCCAGCCGCGTCAGCCTGAGCGAAGATGGCAACGGCAACCCGGTACTCAACCTTGGTGCCGATTTCGACCGCGCCTGGTCTGGCGTCGCCCGCTCGCTGGAGCTTGCTGACGTACGCGTCGACGACCTTAACCGAAGCCTTGGCCTGTACTACATCAACCTGGCCGAAGGTGCCCAGGTCAATGAAGAGAAGCCAGGTTTCTTCGGTCGCATGTTCGGCAGCGCGCCGAGCAAGGAAGAGATCGAAGCCCGCGCCGAGCGCTATCAGGTTCGCCTGACTCCGGTTGGCGATGGCGTGCAGGTCACCGTGGAAAAAGACCTCAACACCGTTGCCCCGGCCGATGTATCGCGCCGCGTGCTGAGCCTGATCCAGGACAACCTCGGCTGATCGCATCGCGACTCAGCCATTGATCGATGGGCGAAACCCTCCAGGGTTTCGCCTGTTTTGTTTGCCAGAAACGGAAATGCCGACATGAGCACACCCACCACCCTGAGCCTCAAAAAGATTTACTCGGGCAAGGTTCGCGACCTCTACGAAATCGACGACAAGCGCATGCTGATGGTGGCCACCGATCGTCTGTCGGCATTCGACGTGATCCTCGAGCAGCCGATTCCGGAGAAGGGCAAGATCCTCACCGCTATCTCCAACTTCTGGTTCGACAAACTGGCTGACGTGGTGCCCAACCACTTCACCGGCGACAAGATCGAGGACGTCGTGCCGGCTGCCGAACTGCCGCTGGTCGAAGGCCGCGCCGTGGTCGCCAAGCGCCTCAAGCCGGTTGCCGTGGAGGCCATCGTGCGTGGTTATATCGCTGGCTCCGGCTGGAAGGAATACCAGAAGAGCGGCACCGTCTGCGGCATCGCCCTGCCGGCAGGCCTGAAGGAAGCGGCCAAGTTGCCGCAGCCGATCTTCACTCCCTCGACCAAGGCCGCCGTAGGTGATCATGACGAGAACATCAGCTTCGAACAGTGCGAAGCCATCATCGGTGCCGAACTGGCCGCCAAGGTGCGTGACACCGCTATCGCGCTGTACACCGCTGCCGTCGAGTACGCTGCCACTCGCGGCATCATCATCGCCGACACCAAGTTCGAATTCGGTTTGGATGAGGACGGCACTCTGACCCTGATGGACGAAGTGCTGACTCCGGACTCCAGCCGCTTCTGGCCGGCCGACAGTTATGTCGAAGGCCAGAACCCACCGAGCTTCGACAAGCAATTCGTGCGTGACTGGCTGGAGTCCACCGGCTGGAACAAACAGCCCCCGGCCCCGACCGTACCGGCAGACGTGGCGCAGAAGACTGCCGACAAATACCGCGAAGCACTGACCCGCCTGACGGTATAAGCCTTAGCGTCAGGCTGGCCTGGGCTCAATAAAAACGCCGCGCTCCGTGAAGGAGGGCGGCGTTTTTGTATGCGTGGCCTGCGTTTCAGGCTACGAGGTCAAGCCTGGCGCGCAGGACTTGGTCAATGAAGAGCCTGAACCAATATTGGCTAGCCGGTTATCGCCCGTGCTGCGATACACCCTCGCCAGCCACCTCGTCATGAGCGACGCGAACATACTGACCCTACATAAAATCGGGGGGCATACCACTTTGACGCATGACCATGCGCTATACACAGCTTGTCTCAGTTCGTCGTCAGGTTCGGGCCTGCCGCTGATAATCAGCGTTTTCTCGATATCACCACCCATGGCACATCCGACGGCGCGTGCTTTCCAGTGCCGTGAGCATTGTTTGGCATGAACACTGGTCTGTCCCGGAACTAGTGGACAGATAGTTAAAGAGTTACTGTTCGCATAGCGCCGCTAGAACTCCATCGGACTGAGATAGCCCAGCGTCAAGTGGCGGCGGCGGTGATTGTAAAAGCGGATGTAGTCGAACAGGTCGGTTTTCGCCTCCTGGTAGCTGGCGTAGCGAGTCAGGTACACCCGTTCAGCCTTCAGCGAACGGAAGAAACTCTCCATCGCAGTGTTGTCCGCTCCCCGGGCGTGAATGGCTGGGCACGATGCGATGTCGCCGCAGCAAGGTCTGGTAATCGTACGCGCAGTATTGGCTGTCACGATCCTAGTGCAGCAGTACCTCGGTTTGCGGCTGTCGGCGAGCAACGGCTATCTCTAATGCGGCGTGTACCAGGGCCTGCTGCATCCGATGGTGCATCGCCCAACCGACAACAGCTCGTGACGGCGGCCAGATACAGCCAGCCTTGGGCCGCCCGTACGTAGGTCATGTCCGAGACCCAGTACCGATTAGCGCGATCTGAAGCGAACTGGCGATTCAGGTGATTCGAGGCAATCGGCAGAGCATGGCGACTGCTGGAAACCAGTCGCCAGCGCTTGCGCGAACGAACGCGTAGACAGGCTTCGCGCGTCAGTCGAGCCACCAAGTGTCGACCACACGCATGCCCCATGCCCGCCAACTCGGCCTTGATTCGGCGATGGCCATAGATCCCATTCATCTCGTGGTGGATGCAGCGGATCTCCTTGCTCAGACGCCGATTCGCCATCGCTCTCGCCAAAGGTGGTCGCTGCTGCCAGGCATAGAAGCCGCTGCGCGACACCCGCAGCAGACGACACAGCGGCGCTACGGGATAACGACCGGTCAGCGCCTCAATGGCGCGGAACTTAACTTCGCAGGCTGCGAGAAGATGGCGAGTGCCTTTTTTAAAACATCGCGCACCATGGCGACCTGAGCCAGTTGCTGGCGTAGCCGGCGCAGCTCTGCACTCTCGCCATCACCTTGCTGTTCGAACTGGCGCTTCCATTTGCCCAACAGGCTTTCAGCGATGTCCTGCGTCTCGGCTACATGACGAAGCGGCTCGCCGGCAAGCATTTGGTCTACCGCCTCGCGTTTGAAAGATTCGGGAAAACATCGTCTGGTCTGGGTCATGAACACTCCTTGCGGCGGACATTATCCACCTTAAGTCAGTGTCCACTCTGCCTGGGACAGACCAGTTAAAACATAGGTTGGCGTTGGTTGCGCGCTCTGTTGGTGGGCTGAAGCGGATCGCCGCCCTGCCCACCCTACGCGAGATCGGGCTCAGTCCCAGCCTTTTGGGCATTGCACGCAGCCGGGCATGTTGGCGTCCTGGAAGTTGCCGAAGCGGGTGCGGGCACCGGTGAGGTTGGCGTTCTCCAGGTTGGAGCCGCCGAGCTTCACTTCCTGCAGGTTGGCATCTTCCAGATGCGCGCCCTTGAGGTCGGCTTTGCTCAGCCAGGTCATTTCCAGGTTGGAAGCTTGCAGTTGGACGTTGTGCAGCTTGGCACCGGAAAGACGGGCGAATTCCAGGTTTGCGGCGCGCATGTCGGCACCTTCGAATTCGGCAGCCTGGGCGAACAGCCCCCAGCCGCTGATGGCCACCAGGCTGGCGCCGGAGAGGTCGGCCAGGCGCAGGTTGCTTTGTTGCAGGCTGGCGCGGGTGAGGTTGGCGCCACGCAGCTTGGCTTTTTCCAGGTTGGCCAGGTCGAGGTTGACGTGGCGCAGGTCGGCGCCGGAAAGGTCGGCACCGGCAAGATCCATGCGGCGCATATCCAGGTTACGCAGGTCGGCGCCACGCAGGTTGGCGTTGGGGCATTTGCTGTCGGGTTCGATGCGGCAGCCATTGATCTGCGGCACGCCGTCGTTCGGAGTTTCGGCGCCAATGGCGTGGCTGCCGAGTACCAGCAGCACGACTGGAATCAGCAGGGGTAGATAGTTCATGGCGAGTCCTCGGTGTGATGACCTGATTCGCTTCGCGGCTTTAGCCGCTCCCACGGGAAGACGATGGGGCGTCTGGGTAGGGTGCGCCGTGCGCACTACTAGGGCAGCGCAGATGGCGAGATGGAAACGCGAAAAGCTGGTGCGTATGGCGCACCCTAGGGTGCGCCATACGTTCAGCCATTAGCGTTTGGCGGTGGTCTTGTCCCAGCTCGGCAGCTTGAACACCCAGAAGGAACCACCCTGGGCGACCGGCTTGGTCAACTCGGCCATGTCGCCGCCCCACAGCGGTACGGCGCCGCCGTATCCGGCAGTCACGCCGATGTACTGCTCACCGTCCTGTTCCCAGGTGATGGGCGGGGAGATGATCCCGGTGCCGACCTGGAACTTCCACAGCTCCTTGCCGTTCTTGGCGTCGAAGGCCTTGAAGTAGCCGTCGCCGGTACCGGTGAACACCAGGTTGCCCTTGGTGGCGAGCACGCCGGCCCACAGCGGCAGGCGCTCCTTGTGTTCCCAGGCCACCTTGCCGGTGGTCGGGTTCATCGCGCGCAGGATGCCGACGTGGTCGTCGAACAGGCGCTTGATGCGGAAGCCCATGCCCAGGTAGGCGGAGCCTTTCTTGTAGTGCGCTTCCTCGGCCCAGTAGTCCTCTTTCCAGTGGTTGGCCGGAACGTAGAACAGGCCGGTGTCCTGGCTGTAGGCCATCGGGTTCCAGTTCTTGCCACCGAGGAACGGCGGGGAGACTTCGACCACTTCACCCTTGCTTTCGCCGGGCTTGGGCTTGGGCGGACGCTGGCCTTCGTTTTCTACCGGGCGACCGGTTTCCAGGTCGATATGGCTGGCCCAGGTGATCTTGTCGACGAAGGGGAAGGCGTTTTTCAGCTTGCCGTTGGCGCGATCGACCACATAGAAGAAGCCGTTGCGGTCGGCGTGAGCGGTGGCCTTGGTGACCTTGCCGTCCTTGTCCTTGTAGTCGAACAGCACCAGCTCGTTGTTGCCGGAGAAGTCCCAGGCATCGTTCGGGGTGTGCTGGTAGAACCACTTCACTTCTCCGGTGGTCGGGTCGACGCCAACCTGGCCGGAGGTGTACAGGCTGTCGTAGTCCTTGGGATTGCCTCCGTCGGCGGTACGTGCCCAGCCGTTCCACGGCGCCGGGTTGCCAGCCCCGATGATGATGGTGTTGGTTTCGGCATCGAAGCTGGCGCTCTGCCACGGGGCGCCACCGCCCTGGCTCCAGGCTTCCTTCTTGCCGGTCGGGTGGTTGGGATCATCCGGCCAGCTCGGTGCTTTCACGTCGCCGGTCGGCGTGCTGTCCTTGCCGTTCAGGCGGCCCATGTGGCCTTCGACGAACGGACGCATCCAGACCTCTTCGCCGGTGTCCGGGTCGCGGGCGAACAGGCGGCCGACCACGCCGAATTCGTCGCCGGAGCTGCCGTGGATCAGCAGCACTTTGCCGGTCTTGCCGTCTTTGACGATGGTCGGTGCGCCGGTCATGGTGTAGCCGGCGGAGTGATCACCGAATTTCTTGTTCCAGACGACCTTGCCGGTGTCCTTGTTCAGCGCCACGACACGGGCGTCGAGGGTGCCAACGTAGATCTTGTCGCCATAGATGGCGGCGCCGCGGTTGACCACGTCGCAGCACGGACGGATGTCATCGGGCAGGCGATGGCTGTAGGTCCACAGGCGTTTGCCAGTCTTGGCGTCGAGGGCGAATACCCGCGAGTAGGAGCCGGTCACATAGACCACGCCGTCATGGATGATGGCCTGGGATTCCTGGCCGCGCTGCTTCTCGTCACCGAAGGAATAGCTCCACGCCGGGGTGAGCTTGAACACGTTCTCGGCGTTCACCTGGGCCAGCGGGCTCCAGCGTTGGGCATTGGTGCCCATGCCGTACTGCAGCACGTTGTTGGTAGTGGTGTGGTCGTTGGCAATGTCTTCCCAGGTGACCGGCTTGGCGGACGCGCCCTGGCTCAGTGCCAGGCCGCCGGCCAGCATCAATGCAAGCGCCAGGGGACGCGGGGTGCTGGGTAGGTTTCTTGTTGTCATCGTTGTGCTTCCCATTGGAGGTGGTAGGTCGCTGCCGGGCCTCTCTACGAACTGTCTGCGTGTCATCGCTGACGTTTTAGAGATGCCCTGCAGTGGCAAGCCGATGGTGGAATCCGGCCGCTTCGGCGCCTACGGAAAAACTCCCGCCTTTGCCGGGAGGATTTCCCGGTCGGGCCATGACTTGGCCTTGCTGCCAAGGCATCGACAAAACCCCCACCCAAGCCCTACTACCAAGGGACTAGAGCGCGACCACCAAAGCAGCATTCGGCGCTTTGCGCGGCCTTTCTAAGATGGTCGCCACGAGCTCTGTATGGGCTGTCTTGCGTGCATTAGATGAGGTCCTAGCCATGAATAAGAAGATCCAAACCACCTTGGCGCTGGTGTTGCTCGCCGCGTCGACCACTCTCTGGGCGCACGGTGACGTGGTTCCGCAAGCGGTCAATACCGACGGCCTGGAGCCGCTGGGTGAGGAATGGCTGGACGAGAACCCCTACCGTGGCAACCCGCGTGCCATCGAAATCGGTTCCTCGGCTTACAACCAGAACTGCGCTGCCTGTCATGGCCTGGAAGCCAAATCTGGTGGTATTGCCCCGGATTTGCGTCTGCTGGAGCCGGGTGCCATGGGTGACGAATGGTTCAAGGAGCGGGTGATCAACGGTGCGGTGCGTGATGGCCGCGTGTACATGCCGAAGATGGCCAACTTCCTCAGTCAGGAAGCGCTGTGGGCGGTACGCAGCTATCTGGAGAGCGTGCACGTCGAGGAGTGAGGCTCGATGATAAATCTGCTGCGCTTGGCATCTCGCGCTCCGGCGGTGCTCGCAATGCTCATGCACTTCAATGCATTCCGCTTGCTGCGCGCACGCCCCGCGCGACCTGTCATCGCTCGCGACGATTGCTTCACCAGCTCTCGCGCCATGCGCCGGCTGCTCCTGTTATGCAGCCTGCTGCTGTGCCTGGGTACCGCCCAGGCACAGGTGCGCGACTTCGACCGCATCACCGAGTCGGGCACCCTGCGAGTGGCGCTCTACCAGAACTTCCCGCCGTACAGCTACGAACAGGACGGCCAGCCGCGTGGCGTCGACTACGAACTGGCCAAGGCGTTGGCCGAAGGGCTCGGCCTGAAGCTGGAGCTGATCTGGGCACCGCCGGGTGAAAAACTCGATGATGACCTGCGCGACTACATCTGGCGTGGTCGGGTGACCGCGCAGGGGCAGTTGGCCGATCTGATGCTGCGCGTGCCTTACGACCGCGACTATGCGCAGATGCGCAACGAGCTGGGTGAGCTGGTCAACGAGCGCGTGGTGATGTTCGGCCCCTATCAGCGCGAGCGCTGGCAGTTGGCGTTCGATCGCCGTCGCCTGCCCGAGGTGCCGAGCATTGTTGCGCTTCGCCAACACCCGGTCGGGGTGGAAGTGGAGAGTGTGCCGTCGTTCTATCTGAGCTCGGTACAGGGCGGCATGCTCAGCAAGGAAACCCGTCATTACCCGACGCCTGAACTGGCCTTTGCTGCCATGCGCGGCGGCGAGGTGGATGCGGTGATGGCGCTGCGTGGCGAGGTGGACTGGCTGGTGCATGAGGCCGATGACCCGCAACTGGCGCTGGCGGAGAACGCTTATCCGGACATGGGCCGACAGATCTGGGAGATCGGCATGGCGGTGCACGAGACCAATCGGCAACTGGCCTATGCCCTGGAAGAACAGCTGGAAACCCTGATTCTCGACGGCTCGCTCGAACGCCTGTATGCGCGTTATGGCCTGCGTTACGAGAAGCCTGAACAATACCAATAGGGTGCCTCTAAAAACGTAGGCGAGGCAGGCAGCGCAAGGCAAAGACAGGCGAAAAAGCGCAGTTTACAAGCTGTAAATGAGCATTTTGAGCCTGTCTTTAACGCAGCGATGGCAACGCAGGTAGTTTTTAGAGGTACCCGATAGCGGTTTCAGCCGCAGCGGAGGTGAACGATGGATTGGCGTAGCCTGATGTTGCTGGCCCTGTTTGCCTGGGCCTGGGAGGCGCGGGCAGCCGCGCCCGATCCAGTCACCTCGGTGATGTGGGACTACTACCACCAGCGTCTGCTGAACGGTGAGGCCTTCGTCTTCGACGACAAGATTCGTCTCGAGGTGCCGCCTTTTGCCGAGGATGCGCGCCAGGTGCCGATTCAGATCGACGCCAGCGCCTACCGCGGCAAGGTCAAGCGCATCCTGGCCTGGGCTGAGCTCAATCCGATCCCTCGTATTCTCGATTTCGCCCCCGGCGAGCAACTGGAGCCGAGCCTGGCCATTCGCATTCGTGTCGAGCAGGCCACGCCGATTCGCGCGGCGGTGCTGACCGACGATGGCGTCTGGCATATCGGTTCGGCGCGGGTGGAGGCGGCTGGTGGCGGTTGTACCGCGCCCAGCGTGGTGCGCGCCGAAGCCGGCTGGGAGGAGCGCCTCGGTCAGGTGCTGGGCAAGCGCTTCGTGCGCGGCGAGGACAGCCGCCTGCGCCTGCAGGTATCGCACCCGATGGACAACGGCCTGATTGGCGGCATTCCCGAGTTCTACATCGAAGAGGCCGAGCTGCGCGGTGCCGACGGCCAGGTGTTGGGGCGAATCGAACTGTTCCCGGCGGTCAGCGAGAACCCGACGCTGACCTTCGACCTGCGTGGTGATCAGCACGCCGAGCTGTGGCTACGCGATAACAACGGCAACGAATTCCAGGCCGAGTTCTGAGAACCGGTCGGTAGGGTGCGCCGTGCGTACCCATTATTTCCAAGGCACTTCTGAACACGTAGGCGAGGCCGCCAGCGCGAGGCAGAACCAGGCGAAAAGTGGTCGGATTCACGCACGAGCTTGGTTTTAACGCAGCGCTGGCAACGCAGATGGTTCTTAGAGGTGCCCTCTAGGGGGCTTCCATGCGCTGGATACTATTGCTGACCTGCTTGCTCGCCAACCTGGCCCAGGCTGCGCTCGACTATCGGCTCGAACCCCGGCAGATTGCCGATGGCGTGTGGCTGGTGGAAGGCAGCACCGACAATTTCGCAGCGGACAACGGCGGCAACATCGTCAACGTGGGCTTTATCGAAACCGCTGACGGCGTGGTGGTGATCGATACCGGCCCGTCGCGCCGTTACGGCGAGGCACTGCGTCAGAGCATCGAGAAAGCCACTGGAAAACCGGTGGTACGCGTGCTGCTGACTCACCATCATCCAGATCACGTACTGGGCAACCAGGCCTTCGCTGGCGTGCCTATCGCCGCGCTGCCGGGCACCACCAAGCTGCTGGCCGAGCAGGGCGATGCCATGGCGGAGAACATGTACCGTCTGGTGGGCGACTGGATGCGCGGTACCGAGGTGGTGTTGCCCACGGAAGAGCTGCACGAAGGTGCGCTGGAGATTGGCGGCCGGCGCCTGCAGTTGCTGGCGCTACGTGGTCACACTGGCGCCGACCTGGCGATTCTCGATGAGCGCACGGGCGTACTGTTTGCCGGCGACATCCTGTTCTACCAGAGGGCGCTGACCACACCGAACAGCCCGGGGCTGGATGTGTGGTTGGCCGATCTGGATCGCCTCGAAGCGATGCCGTGGAAGCAGATCGTGCCTGGCCATGGCCCGGTGACCACGGATGCTGCGCCTTTCGCGCAGATGCGTGATTACCTGGGCTGGCTCGATGGGCTGCTGCGCCAGGGCGCGGAGCAGGGGGCGGAGATGAACGAGCTGATCCGCGCGCCGATTCCCGAGCGGTTCGCCCAGGTCAATTTGTCGCGTTATGAGTTGATCCGCAGCGTCAGCCATCTCTACCCGAGCTACGAGCGCAGCGCGATGGGGCGGGTGGATCGTTAACCTTCGAGGCTTGAGGGGGGGCCGGTGCGCACGGCGCACCCTACGACGAGTGATCGCCGGCCCGTAGGGTGCGCCGCGCGCACCGAATGTGACGTGATGGCTTGATTTGCTGCGTCAGCCGAGTAGGGCGTACCGGGCTGCGATCCGTTCGCGAAGCAGTACGCCGGGATCTGTGAGCCCCCGAAAATTGGTGGACTGTTCGCTGCGCTCCTGAGTCCACCCTACAGCCTGCATTACGAGCGGTCGGCGTTCCGATCCACCCTACAACCTAGAACTCTTCATCGTCACGAATCAGCACGTAATGGCGGCCGTGCTCGGTTTCTTCGTGGTCGTAGACGTAATACATCACCACTTCGCCCGGGCTCGCCTGCACGGCCACGTAGTCACCGCTGTCGGCCATGAAGAATGCCTTTGTCGCAGGTTTGGCCTCGCACTCGATATGCGCGGTGACGAAATGCTTGGGATCCTCTTCGCCGAAGTAGTCTTCACGCTGGTGCGCATCCCAGTCGATGGGCGGCTCGAAGGCGCCGGTGAAGAGAACCTTGGCGTCACCCAGATCCTGCTCTTCGGCGTCCGGATCCTGCTCGTCGGGGCGATAGACCGTGCAGTCCAGCGCATCGGGATGATTGAGGGTTTCCTGGCGAGGATGGGGCACGGGCGTCTCCGATCAATGTGTACGAGCGGCCAAGTTTCGGGCAAAGCGCTGGCCGCCGCAATCGCCGTAGCATCTGCCCGGCATGGCTGCTGGCGAAGGCTTACCAGGCCGTTGAAAAACTACCTACGTTGCCATCGCGGCGTTAAAAACAGGCTCGTGCGCGAGTCCGATCAAAATGCTCATTTAGAACACCTAAACTGCGCTTTTTCGCCTGTTTTTGCGGGGCCGCCATCGGTATTGCGCTGGCTGCCTCGCCTACGTTTTTCAACGGCCTGCTACTGCAGGCTGAGGACTTCGCCTCTTTCCTGAATCCACTCGTCATGGCTCGGTGCGGCCTGTTCGCCGCTCATGCGGTGGATGATCTCGAAGTAATGTTGCTTGAGCGTGTCACGCATGATCTGTTCGCGCTTGCGCACGCGTACGGCGTAGATGCTCTGCAGGTTCTGGTGGTCGAAGCCGCGCCATTGCTGTTCGTCCTTGAGCAACTGGTAACGGTGATCTTCGAGGGCCGCGATAAGGGCTTCGCTGTCGGTGCTGGCGCTGCGTCGTACGGCATCGGCCCACTGTTGAACGACGGTGTAGGCGGAGGCGGCGGTGGCACCTGGGTATTCCTTGTGCGCGTCGAGGTAACGCTCGACGAATTGCTGGCCTTCGCTGCTGTTTTCCAGTTTGGGCGTATCCCATGTCCAGGTTTCGGTGCCGATCACGTCTTCCATCACTTGCGGGCCGACCTGTTGTACCAGGCTCTTGGTCAGGTTCGGCACGATGATCTGCATGCGCTGCTTGAGGCCCATGTTGTGGGCCATGCGCATGCTGCGCTGCAGGTTGTCGCCGAGCAGGGCCAAGACCAGCACGTCGGCGCCGCTGGCGGCAGCCTTGTCCAGGGCTGCTCGGTATTGCTCGCGGCGCACTGGGCCTTGGGGCAGGGCGCTGCGGCCATGGCGCGCGCGATCAGCGCTGCCGGTGGCCAGGCGCAGGGTCTGCTCGATGCTGCAGCCCCAGGCATCGTCGATGAGGATGTAGTGATAGCGCTGGCGTGGCAGGTGCCAGGACAGGTATTCGCCGAGCACCCGCGCGCTCATCCAGGCACTGCTGGACTCGCGAAACAGATAGCGTTGCCCGGCCTGGCCGGTGACCTCGTTGGCGTAACCCAGCGTGGCGAAGTACAGCAGACCTAGCTCGCGGGCACGTTGCCCGGCAGCGATGGCTTCTTCGCTGGTGGCGCCGCCGAAGACCATGCGTGCGCCCTGGCTGGCGAAGTGCTCGACGTTGCGTGTGGCTTGGGCTGCGTCGGAGTCGGTGTTCTCGCTGAGCAGATCCAGCGGCTGGCCGAGCAGGCCGCCTTGCTGGTTGATCATTTCTACGGCGAGCAGGGCGCCGCGGCGCAGCTCCAGGCCTTCATCCTTGTAGTTGCCGGTACGTGGGTAGTTGAGGCCGATCTTCAGACTTTCGGCTTGCGCCTGGCCCCATAGCGCTGCCAGCAGCAAGGCGATCAGAACACGTCCCATGGGCATTCTCCTTGTAGGTTGGGAGGTGCCTTTCTACGGGGCGGGATGCCCGTTAACCATGGGCTTTTGGTGCCGTCCGGCTGCTACTTGCGGTGCCTGTTCAAGGCTGTTGGGCCGTCGGCAGCAGTGCAGGTATTGCTACCAAGGAACGAGAAAAATCGGCTGGGGGTGCAATTGTTGACGTGACGGGGTGAGCCAAGAATTTGCGGCAGACCGGGAAATTTTCCCGGCAATAACAATGAACCCGCAGAGGTAGCCGCAATGAAACACACCGGTCTTCGCCAGCCCTTATTCCTCACCGCGCTGTGCGCGGCAATGCTGATGCCATCCGCCGCCGCGCTGGCGGTCACCGATGCCGAGATTCTCAAGGACGCCACCACCACCGACCAGATCGTCACCAACGGCCTGGGTCTGCAGGGCCAGCGCTACAGCCCGCTGAGCATCCTCAACGACAAGAACGTCAAGGAGTTGCGCCCGGTCTGGACCATGTCCTTCGGTGGCGAGAAGCAGCGCGGCCAGCAGGCCCAGCCGATGATCAAGGACGGCGTGATGTACGTCACCGCCTCCTACTCGCGGGTGTTCGCCGTCGATGCGCGTACCGGTCGTGAACTGTGGCAGTACGAAGCGCGCCTGCCGGATGACATCCGTCCCTGCTGCGACGTGATCAACCGTGGCGTTGCGCTGTACGACGATCTGGTGATCTTCGGCACCCTCGATGCCAAGCTGGTGGCGCTGAACAAGGACACCGGCAAGGTGGTCTGGCGCAAGAACGTCGCCGACCACAAGGCGGGTTACTCCATCACCGCAGCGCCGCTGGTGGTCAACGGCAAGCTGATCACCGGGGTCTCCGGTGGCGAGTTCGGCGTGGTCGGTAAGGTCGAGGCCTATGATCCGAAGAACGGTGAGCTGCTGTGGAGTCGCCCGACCGTCGAAGGTCACATGGGCTACGTCTACAAGGACGGCAAGGCCATCGAGAACGGCATAAGTGGTGGCGAGGCCGGCAAAACCTGGCCGGGCGACCTGTGGAAGACCGGTGGCGCCGCGCCCTGGCTGGGCGGTTACTACGACGCCGACACCAATCTGCTGTTCTTCGGCACCGGTAACCCGGCACCGTGGAACTCACACCTGCGCCCTGGCGACAACCTCTATTCGTCCTCGCGCCTGGCGCTCAACCCGGATGACGGCACCATCAAGTGGCACTTCCAGACCACGCCGCACGACGGTTGGGACTTCGACGGCGTCAACGAGCTGATCTCCTTCGACTACCAGGAAGGCGGCAAGACCGTGAAGGCGGCGGCCACCGCTGACCGTAACGGCTTCTTCTATGTACTCGATCGCACCAACGGCAAGTTCATTCGTGGCTTCCCCTTCGTCGACAAGATCACCTGGGCCAAGGGCCTGGACAAGAATGGCCGTCCGATCTATGACGACAGCAACCGTCCTGGCTCGCCAAGCGCGGCGGAGAAGGGCAAGAGCGTGTTCTCCGCGCCGGCCTTCCTCGGTGCGAAGAACTGGATGCCGATGGCCTACAGCCAGGACACTGGTCTGTTCTACGTGCCGTCCAACGAGTGGGGCATGGACATCTGGAACGAGGACATCGCCTACAAGAAAGGTGCGGCCTACCTCGGTGCTGGTTTCACCATCAAGCCGCTGAACGAGGAGTACATCGGCGTGCTGCGCGCCATCGATCCGAAGACCGGCAAGGAAGTCTGGCGCCATAAGAACTACGCGCCGCTGTGGGGCGGGGTACTGACCACCAAGGGCAACCTGGTGTTCACCGGCAACCCGGAAGGCTACCTGCAAGCCTTCAACGCCAAGACTGGCGAGAAGGTCTGGGAATTCCAGACCGGTTCCGGTGTGATCGGCTCGCCCGTGACCTGGGAAATGGATGGCGAGCAGTACGTTTCGGTGCTGTCCGGCTGGGGTGGTGCGGTACCGCTGTGGGGTGGCGAAGTGGCCAAGCGCGTCAAGCACCTGAACCAGGGCGGCATGCTGTGGACCTTCAAGCTGCCGAAGGAGCTGGTGGCCAAGCACTGATTGGCTGATGCATCAGACGATGGCCGGACTCTGTCCGGCCATCGTCGTTTCCGGCGCCCGCCAACCTGCAGTGAGCTGCTGCGAAATGCCACGGCGGAAATTTCGTGATTGGGAACGCAAGACGGGACGAACGGGTCTAGCCTTTAGCGTCCATAGCCTCTTATCTCGCTGCCAAAGGCCCGTGCCAGACCGCTCGCCGCTCTACTACCAAATGACGAGACGTTTTGTGCCATGGGCGCATACCGAGGTCGCCAGGGGCTTTCTAAGATCGAACCATGACTCGTTCCACCTATTGGGGGCGGGCTCCGACAACAAGAGAGGTCAGCATCATGATTTACGCGAATCCGGGTTCTGCAGGCGCCGTCATTACCCTCAAGCCGCGCTACGGCAACTACATCGGTGGCGAGTTCGTCGCCCCGCTCAGTGGCCAGTACTTCACCAACACCAGCCCGGTCGACGGCTCGGTGATCGCCGAATTCCCTCGCTCCAACGCCGCCGACATCGACAAGGCGCTGGACGCCGCGCATGCCGCCGCCGATGCCTGGGGCAAGACCTCGGTGCAGGAGCGTTCGCACATCCTGCTGAAGATCGCTGACCGCATCGAAGCCAACCTCGAACTGCTGGCCGTGGCCGAAACCTGGGACAACGGCAAGGCCGTGCGTGAGACGCTGAACGCTGACGTGCCGCTGGCCGCTGACCATTTCCGCTACTTCGCTGGCTGCATCCGCGCCCAGGAAGGCAGCACCGCCGAGATCAACGAAGGCACCGTGGCCTATCACTTCCACGAGCCGCTGGGCGTGGTCGGGCAGATCATCCCGTGGAACTTCCCGCTGCTGATGGCCGCCTGGAAACTGGCTCCGGCCCTGGCTGCCGGCAACGCTATCGTCCTCAAACCGGCCGAGCAGACGCCGCTGTCGATCACGCTCTTCGTCGAGCTGATCGGCGACCTGCTGCCGCCGGGCGTGCTCAACATCGTTCAGGGCTTCGGCCGCGAAGCCGGTGAGTCGCTGGCTACCAGCAAGCGCATCGCCAAGATCGCCTTCACCGGTTCGACTCCGGTGGGCTCGCACATCATGAAGTGCGCCGCCGAGAACATCATCCCGAGCACTGTCGAGCTGGGTGGCAAATCGCCGAACATCTTCTTCGCCGACATCATGAACGCCGAGCCGGCCTTCATCGAGAAAGCGGCCGAAGGCCTGGTGCTGGGCTTCTTCAACCAGGGTGAGGTGTGCACCTGCCCGTCGCGCGCATTGGTGCAGGAGTCGATCTACGATGCCTTCATGGTCGAAGTGCTGAAGAAGGTCAAACAGATCAAGCGTGGCAACCCGCTGGACACCGAGACCATGGTCGGCGCCCAGGCTTCGCAACAGCAGTACGACAAGATCCTCAGCTACCTCGAAATCGCTCAGCAGGAAGGCGCTCAGGTGCTCACCGGCGGTGCTGCCGAGCAGCTGCAAGGTGACCTGGCCAGCGGTTATTACATCCAGCCGACGCTGCTCAAGGGCACCAACAAGATGCGCGTGTTCCAGGAAGAAATCTTCGGCCCGGTGATCGGTGTGACCACCTTCAAGGACGAAGCCGAAGCCCTGGCGATTGCCAACGACACCGAGTTCGGCCTGGGCGCCGGCGTGTGGAGCCGCGACATGAACGTCGCCTACCGCATGGGCCGTGCGATCAAGGCTGGCCGCGTATGGACCAACTGCTACCACCTGTACCCGGCGCACGCCGCGTTCGGTGGCTACAAGAAATCAGGCGTTGGCCGCGAAACCCACAAGATGATGCTCGACCACTACCAGCAGACCAAGAACCTGCTGGTGAGCTACGACATCAATCCGCTGGGCTTCTTCTGATAGCCAGCACACGATCTGCTGCGCGTCGGCCCTACTGCGTTAGAAACAGGCTCGAAATGCTCATGTACAAAAGTACACTCCGCTTTCTCACCTGTTTCTGCCTTGTAGGTCTCTAGCTCGCAAGATCGTGAGCAGGCTCCGTATTAACCGCGGTGCGCTTGCTCCGGCGCGCCGCCTTTTGCCAGGCGAAGAACCCTACTTGGGTGGATCTGTGGGCAGCCATGGGCCTGAACGGCAGCAGATCCTTATCGCGACGCGGCTTCGGCCGCGTTTTTTATTGGTCGCTATCTTTGCTCGCTGGATTCACTCAATCGTTGCTGGAAATGTCATCCGAACCTTTCCGCTTGGTCATGTCCCAATACTAGGGAGGCGTTGCTGCTAGTAGGGTTTCGCGTGGCCGCCCAGGCTCATGCGCTACCTACCAATGCCAGCCAAATCTCCTCCCAAAGTACCATTTGGCCGCCTGCCTGGCGGGGGCTTAATGGAGTTGCCGGAATGCCCCGGCTCAATAAAAAGAGGATCGCACCATGTGGACTAAACCCGCCTACACCGATCTGCGTATTGGCTTCGAAGTGACGATGTATTTCGCCAATCGTTGATCGCTCCTGGCCCCGGCTCGTCCGGGGCATCCCGCTGGTGACTCCCATGCATATCCAGATTCTCGGCTCCGCCGCCGGTGGTGGTTTTCCGCAGTGGAACTGCAACTGCCGCAACTGTCGGGGCGTGCGAGCCGGCACCCTGCGCGCGCAGCCGCGTACGCAATCATCCATTGCCATTTCCGATGACGGTGAGCAGTGGATCCTGTGCAACGCCTCGCCGGACATTCGTGCGCAGATCGAGGCCTTCCCGGCACTGCAACCGGCACGCAAGCTACGCGATACGGCGATTGCCGGCATCGTCCTGCTCGATAGCCAGATCGACCACTGCACCGGCTTGCTGACCCTTCGTGAAGGCTGTCCGCACCAGGTCTGGTGTACTGAGATGGTGCATCAGGATCTGACTACCGGCTTTCCGCTGTTCAACATGCTCAGCCACTGGAATGGTGGCCTGCAGCATCAATTGATCGAACTCGCCGCCGAGCCGTTCAGCATTCCGGCCTGTCCGGCGCTGAGCATCACCGCCATCGCCCTGCGCAGCAGCGCGCCGCCTTATTCGCCACACCGTGGCAATCCGCATCCGGGCGACAACATCGGTCTGTTCATCGAGGATCGGCGCAGCGGCCGCAGCCTGTTCTACGCCCCCGGCCTCGGCCAGGTGGACGAGCACCTGCTGAGCTGGATGCGTCGCGCCGATTGCCTGCTGGTGGACGGCACGCTGTGGCGTGACGATGAGATGCGCGTGTGCGAGGTGGGCGACAAGCTCGGCAGCGAGATGGGGCATCTATGCCAGAGCGGCCCGGGCGGCATGATCGAGGTGCTCGACGCTCTACCGTCGGCACGCAAGATCCTCATTCATATCAACAACACCAACCCGATTCTCGACCTGGATTCGCCCGAGCGCGCCGAGCTGGACGCGCACGGCATCGAGGTCGCGTTCGATGGCATGAGCATCGTTTTGTAGGGTGTGCTGTGCGCACCGGGGAGTCTTGATGAGCCAACCTGCCATGAGCCCTGCCGAATTCGAGCAGGCACTGCGCGCCAAGGGCGCGCTGTACCACATTCATCATCCCTTCCATCGTGCCATGTACGAAGGGCGCGCCACCCGCGAGCAGATCCAGGGCTGGGTGGCCAATCGTTTCTACTACCAGGTCAACATCCCACTGAAGGATGCGGCGATCATGGCCAACTGCCCGGATCGCGAGACGCGCCGCGAGTGGATTCAACGCATCCTCGACCACGACGGTGCGCCAGGTGAGGAGGGCGGTATCGAGGCCTGGCTGCGCCTGGCCGAGTCGGTTGGCCTCAAGCGCGAGCAGGTGATGTCGCAGGAGCTGGTGCTGCCCGGCGTGCGCTTCGCTGTCGACGCCTACGTCAACTTCGCTCGCCGTGCCAGTTGGCAGGAAGCGGCCAGCAGTTCGCTGACCGAACTGTTCGCCCCGCAAATCCACCAGTCGCGCCTGGATGCCTGGCCGCAGCACTATCCGTGGATCGATGCCACCGGCTACGACTACTTCCGCAAGCGTCTGAAAGAAGCGCGCCGCGATGTCGAGCACGGCCTGCGCATCACCCTCGAGCACTACCGCACGCGCGAGTCACAGGAACGCATGCTGCAGATTCTGCAGTTCAAGCTGGACATCCTGTGGAGCATGCTCGACGCGATGAGCATGGCCTACGAGCTGCAACGCCCGCCGTATCACACGGTGACCGCCGAGCGTGTCTGGCATCGGGGGATCGCGCTATGAACCGCGATGTGTCGGTGCGCACGGCGCACCCTACAAAGGGCTCAACCCTAGGGTGCGCCGCGCGCACCAGTTTGGAGTCAGAAGCATGACCGCCGCTATCCTGCCCCATATTCCCGCCATCCGCCGCGGCTTCCGCCTGCAGTTCGAGCCGGCCCAGGGCTGCCACGTACTGCTCTACCCGGAGGGGATGATCAAGCTCAACGACAGTGCCAGCGAGATTCTCCAGCAGGTCGACGGCAAGCGTTCGGTGGCCGAGATCATCGGCAATCTGCACCAGCGCTTCCCTGATGTGCCCGGTATCGACGAAGACATCCTCGCCTTCATGGAGGTGGCCCATGCTCAGTTCTGGATCGAGCTTCGCTAAGGCCGGCCATGAAGCTGGGCCGCCGTTATGGCTCTTGGCTGAGCTGACTTACCGCTGCCCGCTGCAGTGCCCGTACTGCTCCAACCCGCTGGATTTCGCCCAGCAGGGCGCCGAGCTGTCGACCGCCGAGTGGATCGAGGTGTTTCGCCAGGCCCGTGAGCTGGGGGCAGCGCAGCTGGGCTTTTCCGGTGGCGAGCCGCTGGTACGCCAAGATCTGGCCGAGCTGATCGCCGCCGCGCGCGGGCTGGGCTACTACACCAATCTGATCACCTCCGGCATCGGCCTGACCGAGGCGCGTATCGCCGAGTTCGCCGATGCCGGGCTCGATCATATCCAGATCAGCTTCCAGGCCGCCGACGAGGAGGTGAACAACCTGCTGGCCGGTTCGAAGAAGGCCTTCGCGCAGAAGCTGGCCATGGCCCGTGCAGTCAAGGCACACGGTTACCCGATGGTGCTCAACTTCGTCACCCACCGGCATAACATCGACAATATCGAACGCATCATCGAGCTGTGCCTGGAGCTGGAAGCGGACTTCGTCGAGCTCGCCACCTGCCAGTTCTATGGCTGGGCCGAGCTCAACCGCGCAGGGCTCTTGCCGACCCGCGCGCAACTGGAGCGTGCCGAGCGCATCACCAACCAGTGGCGCGACAAGCTGGCGGCCGAGAACCACCCGTGCAAGCTGATCTTCGTCACCCCGGACTACTACGAGGAGCGCCCCAAGGCCTGCATGAACGGCTGGGGCAACCTGTTCCTCGACATCACCCCGGACGGCACGGCGTTACCATGCCACAGCGCGCGACAGCTGCCGGTGCAGTTTCCCAATGTGCGCGAGCACAGCATCGAGCATATCTGGCGGCATTCCTTCGGTTTCAACCGCTTCCGTGGTGACGACTGGATGCCCGAACCGTGCCGCTCCTGCGACGAGAAGCACAAGGACTTTGGCGGCTGCCGCTGCCAGGCCTTCATGCTCACCGGGGATGCCAGCGCGGCTGACCCGGTGTGTAGCAAATCGGCCCATCACGGTGTGATTATCGCGGCACGCCAGCAGGCTGACGACGCTCCGCTGGGCATGGACGCACTGCAATACCGCAACGAGAAGGCCTCACGAATCATATGCAAGGCCTGACCGATCCCGACGCGATCTGGAGTGCCGAGCAGGCTGCCGCGGCCAGCGCCGACTTCGCCGAACTGCACGCTGCCCATGGCGGCGTACTATGGGTAGCGTTCGATCCTGCTCTGGCGCGTTGCGGGCTGTTCTTCTGCCGTGACGGTATTGTCAGTGAACTAACGCCGTCGGGCTTCTCCGTGCGTAGCCGTGTCTATGAGTACGGTGGCGGCGCCTGCTGCGCCACGGAGCAGGGCGTGGCGTTCGTCAATGAGCGTGATCAGCAGGTCTATTGCACCGATATCGGCTTGGACGGCGGTGCGCACGGCGCACCCTACCTGCTCACCAGTCAGTCCCACTGCCGCTATAGCGACCTGGCATTCGTACTCGCCTGGCAGGCATTGCTGGCGGTGGAGGAAAGCCATGAGGGCGGCGCGGTGGTGCATCGTCTGGTGCGCATCGGCCTTACCGGTAAGCGCGATGTTCTGGTGGAGGGGGCCGATTTCTATGCGGCGCCGGTAGCCGACCCAAGCGGCCAGCGTCTGGCTTGGATCGAGTGGGATCGTCCGCATCAACCCTGGGTCGCCACGCGTCTTTGTCAGCGCGAGTCTGGCGAGCGTAGCTGGGTGTTGTCGGGTGAGGCGGGAGATCGATCCCTGCAGCAGCCGCGCTTCGATGCCCAGGGCCGGCTGTGGGTGTTGAGCGACAAGGCTGGTTGGTGGCAACCCGAGTGCGTCGATGGCGACACAACGCTGCACGTCGCGCCCTATGATCACGCGCCGGCGCCCTGGCAGCTGGGCAGTCGAACCTTTCTGCCGCTGGAAAACGGTGAACTGTTGCTGATCCGTTTCGAGGAGGGAGTAGGCCGTCTCGTAGGGTGCGCTGTGCGCACCGATGCTGCTGTCGGAATCAGTGGTGCGCCCAGCCTGGGCGGCCCCGTGACACCCTACTCAAAGGCAGAGCAGCGTTTGGCCGAAGGGTTTACGCGTTTCCGTAGCCTGGCTGCCGACAACGAGCATTTCTACTGCATCGCTGCCGCTCCTGATCGTCTGCCGGCGGTGCTCTCCATTCGCCGCAGCGATGGCGCATTGCAGGTGCTGGCAGGGGGTGAGCAGCCGCTGGCTGAAGCACAGCTATCACGGCCTCAGCCATTCAGCTGCACGGTGGGTGAGGACGAACATTGTCACGGCTTTTTCTACGCCCCCGTGTCGTCCGCAGAGCGCCCACCGCTGGTGATCTTCCTGCACGGCGGCCCGACCTCGGCCTGCTACCCGGTGTTCGATCCGCGTATCGCTTTCTGGACGTTACGCGGCTACGCCGTGCTCGATCTCAACTATCGCGGCAGCAGCGGCTATGGCCGTGCCTATCGTCTGCGCCTGGCAGGGCAGTGGGGCGAGCTGGAAGTGGAAGATATTCGCGCTGCCATCGACTCGCTCGCCAGCAATGGCTGTATCGACCCGCAGCGTGTATTCGTACGCGGTGGCAGCGCGGGTGGCTTCAGCGCGCTACGTGCACTGGTCGAGCTGCCGCAGCTACGCGGTGGTGCAAGCCTCTACGGTGTCAGCGACCCGCTGGCGCTGCGCCGGCTGACCCACAAGTTCGAGGCGGATTATCTCGACTGGTTGATCGGCGACCCCGAGCAGGATGCCGAGCGCTATCGAGAGCGCACGCCCTTGTTGCAGGCCGAACGGATCAAGGTACCGGTGATTTTTTTCCAGGGCGCGCTGGATGCCGTGGTGGTGCCTAGCCAGACCGAGGCCATGGTCGTGGCGCTGCGTCAGCGCGGTTTGCCGGTGGAATATCACCTGTTCGCCGAAGAACGCCATGGTTTCCGTCAAGCCGCCAATCTGGCCGAAGCGTTACGCGCCGAACATGCCTTTTATCAGTGTCTGCGCTGATCTCAGGTCGCATTGCATTAACCGGGTAATGCAGTAGGCTGATCGCCATTCCATAACAAGAAATTTCAGGCCGTTGTATGAGCCACGATTTGAATCAGCTACGCAAATTCGTTTCCCCCGAGATCATCTTCGGCGCCGGCTCCCGGCATAACGTCGGCAACTACGCCAAGACCTTCGGTGCACGCAAGGTGCTGATAGTTTCCGATCCCGGTGTGGTCGCGGCCGGCTGGGCTGGCGATGTCGAGGCCAGCCTGCAGGCTCAGGGCATCGCCTACTGCCTGTACACCAGGGTATCGCCCAACCCGCGCGTGGAAGAGGTGATGGAAGGCGCCGAGCTGTATCGCAGCGAGGGTTGCAACGTCATCGTTGCGGTCGGCGGCGGTAGCCCGATGGACTGCGCCAAGGGTATCGGCATCGTGGTTGCTCACGGCCGCAGCATTCTCGAATTCGAAGGCGTGGACACCATCCGTGTGCCGAGCCCGCCGCTGATTCTGATCCCGACCACCGCCGGCACCTCGGCCGACGTGTCGCAGTTCGTGATCATCTCCAACCAGCAGGAGCGGATGAAGTTCTCCATCGTCAGCAAGGCCGTGGTGCCGGACGTGTCGCTGATCGATCCGGAAACCACCCTGAGCATGGATCCGTTCCTGTCGGCCTGCACCGGTATCGACGCCATGGTGCATGCCATCGAGGCGTTCGTCTCCACCGGTCATGGCCCGCTGACCGACCCGCACGCGCTGGAAGCCATGCGCCTGATCAACGGCAACCTGGTACAGATGATCGCCAACCCAGGTGATATCGCTCTGCGCGAGAAAATCATGCTCGGCAGCATGCAGGCCGGCCTGGCGTTCTCCAACGCGATTCTCGGTGCGGTGCACGCCATGAGCCACAGCCTCGGTGGCTTCCTCGACCTGCCGCACGGCCTGTGCAATGCCGTGCTGGTCGAGCACGTGGTGGCGTTCAACTACAGCGCCGCACCGGAGCGTTTCAAGGTCATTGCCGAGACCCTCGGCATCGACTGCCGCGGGCTCAATCACACGCAAATTCGCCAGCGCCTGGTCGAGCATCTGATCGCCTTCAAACATGCCATGGGGTTCCGCGAGACGCTTGGCCTGCATGGCGTCAGCACCTCGGACATTCCGTTCCTCTCCAGCCACGCGATGGATGATCCATGCATCCTCACCAACCCGCGTGAATCGACCCAGCGTGACGTCGAGGTGGTCTATGGCGAGGCGCTCTGACGAAGCGCTGGCCGGGCTGCTGGGGCTCGGCAGCCAATCGGCGCGCAAGAGCCACTATCCCGAACTGCTGGCGCGTCTGGAGGAGCTGGAAACCGAGCGCAACCGCTATAAATGGCTGTTCGAACACGCCGTGCACGGCATCATCCAGGCCAGCCTGCAGGACGGTGTACTGGCGGCCAATCCGGCGATGGCGCGCATGCTCGGTTACGACGACCCGCAACAGGTGCTGTGGTCGCTGGGCGATCTGGCCCGGCACCTGTTCGTTGGCGGTTTCGACGAACTGGAAGTAATTCGCCAGCGACTGAGCCAGGGCCAGGCATTGCTTGGCTACGAGACGCGTTTGCGCCGGCGTGACGGCAGCACTATCGACGTGCTGATGAACCTGCTGCTCAAGCCCGAAGGCGAGGGCGTCTTCGAAGGCTTCGTCGCCGACATCACCGAGCGCAAGCAGGCGCAGCAGCGCCTGCAACAACTCAATGACGAACTGGAGCGCCGCGTTGCCGCGCGCACCTTCGAGTTGCTCGAGTCCAATCGCAACCTGCAACGACAGATCGAAGAGCGCGAGCGTATCGAGTTGGCTCTGCGCGAAGCACGCGACGCCGCCGAGGCGGCCAACCGCAGCAAGGACAAGTACCTGGCAGCGGCCAGTCACGATCTGCTGCAACCACTCAATGCCGCACGTTTGCTGATTTCCACTTTGCGTGAGCGTGAATTGCCGAGTGCCGAGCAGAACCTGGTCGAGCGCAGTCACCTGGCGCTGGAAGGCGCCGAGGATCTGCTGGCCGACCTGCTGGATATTTCCAAGCTGGATCAGGCCGCGATCAAGCCGGATCTCGATGTCTATCGCCTTGAAGAGCTGCTCGCGCCGCTGGCGTCCGAGTTCGAAAGCGTAGCCTCGGCCAGTGGCTTGCGCCTACGGGCGCGAATTGCCGGTTATGCGGTGCATACCGATTTCCGCCTGCTGACGCGCATCTTGCGCAACTTCCTCAGTAATGCCTGCCGTTACACCGAGCGTGGCGGGGTGCTGTTCGGCGCGCGGCGGCGTGGCGCTTTCGTCGAACTGCAGGTGTGGGATAGCGGGCGAGGGATCGCGGCGGATCAGCTCGACACGATCTTCCTTGAATTCAGCCAACTGGAGGTCGGGCGGGCGGCCGAGCGCAAGGGCGTTGGCCTGGGCCTGGCCATCGTCGAGCGTATCGCGCGCATGCTGGGCTACCCGGTACAGGTGCGCTCGCTGCCGGGGCGCGGTTCGGTCTTCAGCATTCGTGTGCCGTTGGCGCAGGAGGCACCACGACGCCAGGTGCAATCCGTGGCGCAGCCGCTGCTGGGGAATCCCTTGCCGGGTCGGCGCTTGCTGGTGGTCGATAACGAAGTGGACATCCTGCACAGCATGGCCGCACTGCTCGGCCAATGGGGCTGCGAAGTGATCACGGCAGTCGATCTGCCCGAGGCCTTGCAGCGGCTGGAGGGCAGGGCGCCGGAGGTGATCCTGGCCGATTTCCACCTCGACCATGGCGTGCTCGGTTGTCAGGTGATCCAGCAACTGCGTGACGAATTCTCCAGACCGATCCCGGCACTGATCATCAGCGCTGATCGCAGCGATGCCTGCCGTCGTGATCTGCAGGCTTTGGGTGCGACGCTGCTGAACAAGCCGGTCAAGCCAGGCAAGCTGCGTGCGGTGCTCAGCCAGCTTTTGATGGAAACGTGAACGGCTGCGGATCGGTGGAGTGAACCTGAGCGATTTTGATGCTGTCTATCGGCTACCTCGTCCCTCAGGAGATAACCACAATGACAATTTCCATGAACCCCGTTATGCGTCGTCTGGCCGCGATTACCGCGCTGTTTCACCTGTTGCTGGTGGTGCAGATTCCTGCTGCGAATGCGGCGATGGTCGGCACTCACGAGGTGATCGCCGAGCAGCAACACAAGGTGGATCAGGAGCAGTTGATGGCTATGCTCGATGACGAGCAGGTGAAGGAGAAACTGGTATCGATGGGCGTTGACCGTGATCAGGTCGAATCGCGTATCGCCAGCCTGACCCCGGCCGAACTGGCGCAGTTCAACCAGCAACTGGATCAGGCACCAGCCGGTGCGGGTGTGGTCGGCATTATCGTGTTGTTTCTGGTGATCTTCATCATCACTGATATGCTGTGCGCCACCAACATTTTCAGTTTCGTTAAATGCATAAATCGCTGATTCGCCTCTGCTGCATCGCATCGATCGTTCTACTCACAGCCTGCGCTCGCTCTCCGGTGTTATCACCGGTGGGCGAGCGTTTGCCTGAGCGGGTGGAGCTCACCGACGTTCCCTTCTTTCCCCAGGATGCCTACCAGTGCGGACCGGCGGCCTTGGCTACCATGCTCAACCAGCGTGGTGTGCTGACCACGCCTGGTGCGCTCAAGGACAAGGTCTACATCCCCAGCCGTGAAGGCAGTTTGCAGGTGGAGATGGTCGCCGCCGCGCGCAATCACGAAATGCTGGTGTACCCGTTGCAGCCGCGTCTGGAGGCTGTATTGGCCGAAGTGGCCGCCGGCAATCCGGTGCTGGTGCTGCAGAACCTGGCGTTCGACTTCTACCCGCAGTGGCACTTCGCGGTAGTGGTCGGTTACGACCGCCGTGAGCGCACGTTGATTCTGCGTTCGGCGACTACGCGCCGGCTCGAAGACAGCTTCAACAGTTTCGACAGAACCTGGGCGCGCGGTGGGCGCTGGGCGGTGGTGACCCTGCCGCCGGAGCGCCTGCCGGCACAGGCCGACCTGCATGTCTGGATGAAGGCTGCCAACGACCTTGAGCAAACCGGTAATACCCAGCCGGCGCGACGGGCCTATCGCCGTGCCGCCGAGGCCTGGCCGGAGCAGGCGTTGCCCTGGTTCGCCCTGAGCAATAGCCGTTATGCCGATGGTGATCGCAAGGGCGCCGAGCAAGCGTTGCGTGAGAGCCTCAAGCGTGAGCCGGGTTTTGCTGCGGGTTGGTTCAACCTGTCGCAAGTACTGGGTGAGCAGGGTTGTGCTTCTGAGGCGCAGCAGGCGCAGGCCTGTGCGCAACGTCTGGCACCGGAGGATTCACGATTCGCTGAGCCGCTCAAGGCCGGCGGTTCTGGTGGGCAATGTCAGGCCTTGCCGGCCTGTCCGTGATGCAAATGAAAACGGCGCCCTTGGGCGCCGTTTTCATTTAATGCGTCGCGTTAGAGCCTGTTCAAAGTCTCGCGAGCTAGAGCCAGGCAAGGCGAAATCGAGCGAAGACGCGCAGTTTACGAGCTGTAAATGAGCATTCTGAGCTTGATTTCAACGCTGCATGGCCGACGCGCAGCAGACTTTGAACACGCTCTTAGACACCCAGCTTGTCGCGCAGCGTGTAGTACCAGGCGCCAATGGCGCTGAACGGTACCTGGAACAGGCGACCACCAGGGAAGGGGTAGTGCGGCAACCCGGCAAAGGCATCGAAGCGCTCGGCCTGACCGCGTAGCGCTTCGGCCAGCACCTTGCCGGCCAGGTGGGTGTAGGTCACGCCGTGGCCGCTGCAACCCTGGGAGTAGTAGATGTTGTCGCCGATACGGCCCACTTGCG
Source organism: Pseudomonas berkeleyensis (assembly GCF_014109765.1). Taxonomy (NCBI): domain Bacteria; kingdom Pseudomonadati; phylum Pseudomonadota; class Gammaproteobacteria; order Pseudomonadales; family Pseudomonadaceae; genus Pseudomonas; species Pseudomonas berkeleyensis. The sequence continues at coordinate 3,480,044 of NZ_CP059139.1, read as the reverse complement.
GCAGGCGCGACAGTGTCAGCAGGAAGTTGCCGGTCCAGGCGAAATCGATCTTCACGTCCTTCAACTGCGGGAAGGTCTTGAGCATTTTCGGCCGGATGATCGCCTCGATATTGGCTGGATCGCGCGCGCCGTAGACCACGCCACCGCCGTAGATCAGGCGCTTGTCGCCGGTGAGACGGTAGTAGTCGAGCAGGTAGTTGCAGTCCTCCACGCAGTAGTCCTGCGGCAGCAGGCTGGCTGCGACCTCATCGGACAGCGGCTCGGTGGTGATCACCTGAGTGCCGCATGGCATCGATTTGGACGCCAGCTCCGGTACCAGGTTGCCCAGGTAGGCATTGCCGGCGACCACGACGAACTTGGCCTTGATGCGACCTTCAGGGGTGTGCACCACCGGGTTGGCGCCGCGCTCGATACGAGTTGCCGGGGACTGTTCGTAGATCACGCCACCTAGCGACTCGACAGCGGCGGCTTCACCGAGCGCCAGGTTCAGCGGGTGGATATGGCCGCCGCTCATGTCCAGCATGCCGCCGACATAGTTGTCGGTGGCGACGACTTCACGAATTCGCTTGCTGTCCAGCAGTTCCAGTTGGGTGTGGCCGTAGCGCTCCCACAGTTTTTTCTGCGATTCCAGATGGCCCATCTGCTTGCTGGTCAGTGCGGCGAATACGCCACCGTCCTTCAGGTCGCACTGGATGTCGTACTTGGCGATGCGCTCACGGATGATGCGGCCGCCCTCGAAAGCCATCTGCCCGAGCAATTGCGCCTGCTTGGGGCCGACCGTGCGTTCGATCACGTCGATATCGCGGCTGTAGCTGTTGACGATCTGGCCGCCGTTGCGGCCCGATGCGCCAAACCCGACCTTGGCCGCCTCGACGATGCTGACCTTGAAACCGTTCTCCAGCAGGAACAGTGCAGTGGACAGGCCGGTGTAGCCCGCACCGATGATGCACACATCGGTTTCCACCTCACCTTGCAGGGCAGGGCGTTGCGGGACGGGGTTGGCTGAGGCGGCGTAATAGGATTGTGGATATGCCGTGTGCGCCATCTTGAACCTCTGTTCTTTATTTTTTACGAATGATTCGATGCTACCTGAGTTGAAAATGGCCGGCTAGTGTCCGTGCAAAATATTCAACGATCCGATTTCGATAAAAAATTGGCCTATTTCAGTGAGTTAGCGAAAAAACCTGTTGACGGCCAAAAAGATCTGCGTAGAATGCGCACCCATCGAAGGCACATAGCTCAGTTGGTTAGAGCACCACCTTGACATGGTGGGGGTCGTTGGTTCGAGTCCAATTGTGCCTACCAAATCGATAAAAAGGGGTCGCTGAGCGACCCCTTTTTTATTGCCCGGTTTTGTCGGGTGATGGTTAAGGTTTTTCGTGATTGTTTGTGCGGCCGCTTGTCAGGACTCAGGCTTTCTGAAAGCATCCGCACTCTTTACTTCCAGTGACTCTGGTTCGGACGGGTTGGCCCTCGGGCTCCTGCCATCGTTAGGTGGGTATACCGCTGAATCGCTTCCTGGCTCATCCCAACCCACGTGACCTTTGGTAGGGGTCACCACTAGGAGAGGAGGCGCCATGCCCATCATTACTCTTCCCGACGGCAGTCAACGTTCGTTCGATCATCCGGTATCCGTACTGGAGGTCGCTCAATCCATTGGTGCGGGTCTGGCCAAGGCCACCCTGGCTGGCAAGGTAAACGGCAAGCAGGTCGATGCCTGTGACGTGATCGATACCGATGCCACCTTGCAGATCATCACGCCGAAAGACGAAGAGGGGCTGGAGATCATCCGCCACTCCTGTGCTCACCTAGTTGGGCATGCGGTCAAGCAGTTGTACCCGAACGCCAAGATGGTGATCGGTCCGGTCATTGACGAAGGCTTCTATTACGACATCGCCATCGATCGCCCCTTCACTCCGGAAGACATGGCGGCCATCGAAAAGCGCATGGCTGAGCTGATCGACAAGGACTACGACGTCATCAAGAAGATGACGCCGCGTGCTGAGGTCATCGAGCTGTTCAAGTCGCGTGGCGAGGAATACAAACTGCGCCTGATCGACGACATGCCGGATGAGCAGGCTATGGGTCTGTATTTCCATGAAGAGTACGTCGACATGTGCCGCGGCCCGCACGTGCCGAACACGCGCTTTCTCAAGGCGTTCAAACTCACCCGTATTTCCGGCGCCTACTGGCGCGGGGACTCGAAGAGCGAGCAGCTGCAGCGGGTTTATGGCACTGCCTGGGCTGACAAGAAGCAACTGGCTGCCTATATCCAGCGCATCGAAGAAGCTGAAAAGCGCGATCACCGTCGCATCGGCAAGCAGTTGGATCTCTTCCACCTGCAGGAAGAAGCGCCGGGCATGGTGTTCTGGCACCCCAATGGCTGGACTGTCTATCAGGTGCTGGAGCAATACATGCGCCAGGTGCAGCGTGAGCACGGTTATGTGGAGGTGCGTACGCCGCAGGTGGTCGATCGCATTCTGTGGGAGCGCTCCGGTCACTGGTCCAACTACGCCGAGAACATGTTCACCACGGCCTCGGAGAATCGCGACTACGCCGTCAAGCCGATGAACTGCCCGTGCCACGTACAGATCTTCAATCAGGGCCTGAAGTCCTACCGCGACTTGCCGCTGCGCCTGGCTGAGTTCGGTGCCTGTCACCGTAACGAGCCGTCCGGTGCGCTGCACGGCATCATGCGCGTGCGTGGCTTCGTGCAGGACGACGCGCACATCTTCTGCACCGAAGAGCAGGTGAAGAAGGAGGCGGCCGACTTTATCAGGCTGACCTTGCAGGTATATGCAGACTTCGGTTTCACCGATATCGCCATGAAACTGTCGACTCGCCCGGTCAAGCGTGTGGGTTCCGACGAGTTGTGGGATCGTGCCGAGGGGGCGTTGGCTGAAGCGCTGAACGAATCCGGTTTGGCCTGGGAATATCAGCCGGGCGAGGGTGCCTTCTACGGCCCGAAGATCGAGTTCACCCTGCGCGATTGCCTGGGGCGTAACTGGCAGTGCGGTACGCTGCAGTACGATCCGAACCTGCCTGAGCGTCTGGATGCCAGCTATATCGCCGAAGACAACAACCGCAAGCGCCCGGTCATGCTTCATCGCGCGATCCTCGGTTCCTTCGAGCGCTTCATCGGTATGCTGATCGAGCACTACGCCGGATCTTTCCCGGCTTGGCTCGCTCCGACCCAGGCGGTGATCATGAATATCACCGACAAACAGGCCGATTTTGCTCGTGAAGTCGAGAAAACTCTCAATCAAAGCGGTTTTCGTGCCAAGGTTGACTTGAGAAACGAAAAGATCGGCTTTAAAATCCGCGAGCATACCTTGCTCAAGGTTCCCTATCTCTTGGTTATTGGAGATCGGGAGGTCGAGACTCGATCCGTTGCTGTCCGTACCCGTGAAGGCGTCGATCTGGGCTCTCTGCCCATCGAGCAGTTCGCCGCACAGTTGCAGCAAGCGGTTTCCCGGCGTGGTCGCCAAGATTTGGAGTAATAACTATTAAGCGTGAAATGAGACAGGACAAGCGGGCCGCCCCTAAGGCGCCGATCAACGAGAACATCACCGCTCGTGAAGTCCGCCTAATCGGCGCAGACGGCGAGCAGGTTGGTATTGTTTCGATCGATGAGGCATTGCGCGTGGCTGAAGAAGCCAAGCTGGATCTGGTAGAGATCTCTGCTGATGCGCTGCCACCCGTTTGCCGCATCATGGACTACGGCAAGCACCTGTTCGAAAAGAAAAAGCAGGCTGCTATCGCCAAGAAGAATCAGCACCAGCAGCAGATTAAAGAAATCAAGTTTCGTCCAGGGACGGAAGAAGGAGATTACCAGGTAAAACTACGCAACCTGGTACGTTTCCTTGAAGATGGGGACAAGGCCAAGGTATCGCTTCGATTCCGTGGCCGTGAGATGGCTCACCAGGAGCTGGGTATGGAGCTGTTGAAGCGGGTCGAAGCTGACCTCGCCGAACTCGGCACCGTTGAACAGCATCCTAAGCTGGAAGGACGCCAGCTGATGATGGTCATCGCTCCCAAGAAGCGTAAATAACCTCCCGGGCACTGGCAGGCCTGATGGTTATCAGTTGTTAATGAATGCGGAGTACTAAACATGCCAAAAATGAAAACCAAGAGCGGTGCTGCAAAGCGCTTCCTGAAGACTGCTACAGGCTTCAAGCACAAGCACGCTTTCAAGAGCCACATCCTGACCAAAATGTCCACCAAGCGTAAGCGCCAGCTGCGTGGCAGCTCGCTGATCGGCCCGTCGGACAAAGCTAAAGTCGAGCGCATGCTGCGCGTTCGTTAATCGGTCAAGATACTTAGAGGTAATTACTCATGGCTCGTGTTAAGCGTGGCGTTATCGCTCGTGCTCGTCACAAAAAAATCCTGAAGCTCGCCAAGGGCTACTACGGTGCGCGTTCGCGCGTGTTCCGCGTCGCCAAGCAGGCGGTGATCAAGGCAGGCCAATACGCCTACCGTGACCGTCGTCAGCGCAAGCGTCAGTTCCGTGCACTGTGGATCGCTCGTATCAACGCCGGTGCTCGCGTCAACGGTCTGTCCTACAGCCGTCTGATCGCTGGCCTGAAGAAAGCGTCGATCGAAATCGACCGTAAGGTTCTGGCTGATCTGGCAGTGAACGAAAAAGCGGCGTTTGCTGCGATTGTCGAGAAAGCTAAGGCCGTTCTGGCTTAAGTCCCCCGACAATCACCGGGTTCGCCCGGTGGCAACGTCAAAGATAGGGGAAGAGCCTTAACAGCTCTTCCCCTATTTCGTATCTGGAGTCTGTAAATGGAAAATCTGGATGCATTGGTCTCCCAAGCGCTTGAGGCCGTGCAACAAAGCGAAGATGTCAATGCCCTGGAACAGCTCCGGGTTCAGTACCTTGGCAAGAAAGGCGAACTGACCGCCCTGATGCAGACTCTGGGCAAGCTGTCGGCCGAAGAGCGTCCGCAAGCTGGCGCCCTGATCAACACTGCCAAGAACCAGGTGCAAGACGCACTGAATGCCCGCAAATCCGTGCTTGAGCAGGCCCTGCTCGCCGAGAAGCTGGCCTCCGAGCGCATCGATGTGACTCTGCCGGGCCGTGGCCAGGCCTCTGGTGGTCTGCACCCGGTTACCCGCACGCTGGAGCGTGTCGAGCAATTCTTCACTCATATTGGTTACAGTGTCGCCGAGGGCCCGGAAGTCGAAGACGACTACCACAACTTCGAAGCGCTCAACATCCCCGGCCACCACCCGGCGCGGGCGATGCACGATACCTTCTATTTCAACGCGAACATGTTGCTGCGCACCCACACCTCACCGGTGCAGGTGCGTACCATGGAGTCGCAGCAGCCGCCGATCCGCATCGTTTGCCCTGGCCGTGTCTATCGTTGCGACTCCGATATCACCCACTCGCCGATGTTCCACCAGGTCGAAGGCCTGCTGGTCGACGAGGACATCAGCTTCGCCGACCTCAAGGGCACCATCGAGGAATTCCTGCGGGTGTTCTTCGAGAAGCCCCTGGGCGTGCGCTTCCGTCCGTCCTTCTTCCCGTTCACCGAGCCGTCGGCCGAAGTCGACATGCAGTGCGTGATGTGTAGCGGCAAAGGCTGCCGCGTGTGCAAGCAGACCGGCTGGCTGGAAGTGATGGGCTGCGGCATGGTGCACCCGAACGTGCTGCGCATGAGCGGCATCGATCCGGAAAAATACTCCGGCTTCGCCTTCGGCATGGGCGTCGAACGCCTGGCCATGTTGCGTTATGGCGTCAATGACTTGCGCCTGTTCTTCGATAACGACCTGCGGTTCCTGGCGCAATTTCGCTAGCAACAGCCCCCTCGTGATCGAATTCGTTTAAGGAGAACAGACAACATGAAATTCAGTGAACAGTGGCTGCGCAGCTGGGTGAACCCCGACGTATCTCGCGAGGATCTGGTCGCGCGCCTGTCCATGGTCGGCCTCGAGGTTGATGCAGTGCAGCCGGTTGCCGGCGCCTTCAGTGGCGTGGTGGTCGGTGAGATTGTCAGTGCCGAGCAACATCCGGACGCCGACAAGCTGCGCGTGTGCCAGGTGAGCAATGGTGCCGAGACCCTCCAGGTCGTTTGCGGTGCGCCCAATGCCCGTGTCGGCATCAAGATTCCGTTTGCCATGATCGGTGCCGAGCTGCCGGGCGATTTCAAGATCAAGAAGGCCAAGCTGCGTGGCGTGGAATCCCAGGGCATGCTGTGCTCGGCCTCCGAGCTGCAGATCAGCGAAGACAACAGTGGCCTGATGGAGCTGGCGGCCGATGCGCCAGTGGGCAGCGACATTCGCGCTTACCTGCAACTTGATGACGCCAGCATCGAGATCGGCCTGACCCCTAACCGTGGTGACTGCCTGTCGCTCGCCGGTCTGGCCCGCGAAGTCGGTGCCATGTACAGCGCTGTAGTTTCGTCAGTTGCTATCGATGCCGTTGCGCCTAGTCATGATGAAGTGCGCCCGGTCGAGGTGCTGGCACCCAAGGCTTGCCCGCGTTACCTCGGTCGTGTTGTGCGTAACGTCGATCTGTCTCGTCCGACTCCGCTATGGATGGTCGAGCGCTTGCGACGTTCCGACATCCGCAGCATCGATGCGGCGGTGGACATCACCAACTACGTGATGCTCGAACTGGGTCAGCCAATGCATGCCTTCGACCTCGCCGAGATCAATGGCGGCGTCCGCGTGCGTACGGCGGAAGAGGGCGAGAAGCTGGTGCTGCTCGACGGTCAGGAAGTCAGCCTGCGAGCCGACACACTGGTCATTGCTGATCACAGCCGTGCTCTGGCCATCGCGGGGGTGATGGGTGGCGAGCACAGTGGTGTGAGCGAGAAGACTCGCGACCTGTTCCTGGAGAGCGCCTTCTTCGACAATATCGCTGTTGCCGGCAAGGCCCGCTCCTATGGTTTGCACACCGATGCCTCGCACCGCTTCGAGCGCGGTGTGGACTCGCAACTGGCACGCAAAGCGATGGAGCGCGCTACTGCGTTGCTGTTGGAGATCGTCGGCGGCGAAGCCGGCCCGATCATCGAGGTCAGCAGTGCAGCCGATCTGCCGAACGTGGCGCCGATCACTCTGCGTGCCGAGCGCATCAGCCAGATGCTGGGTATGGATATGGACGGCGCTGAGGTCGAGCGTCTCCTCTCCGCGCTAGGCCTGGATGTAAGTGCTCAAGGCGCAGGTCAGTGGCTGGTCAAGGTGCCGAGTCATCGCTTCGATATCAGCCTGGAAGTGGATCTGATCGAAGAATTGGGGCGACTGTACGGCTACAACCGTCTGCCGGTGCGCTACCCGCAGGCCCGTCTGGCGCCACAGGCCAAATCCGAGGCGCGTGCTGAGCTGCCTGCTCTGCGTCGCCTGTTGGTCGCCCGTGGTTACCAAGAAGCGATCACCTATAGCTTCATCGATCCCAAGCTCTTTGAGCTGTTCACTCCAGGTGTCGAGCCGCTGCAACTGGCCAATCCAATCTCCACCGACATGGCTGCCATGCGTTCCTCGCTGTGGCCGGGTCTGGTCAAGGCGTTGCAGCATAACCTCAACCGTCAGCAGTCACGTGTGCGCCTGTTCGAGAGCGGCCTGCGCTTCGTTGGTCAATTGGACGGCCTGCAGCAGGAAGCCATGCTCGCTGGTGTGATCACCGGTAGCCGTCTGCCCGAAGCCTGGGCCAACAGCCGTGAGAGCGTTGACTTCTATGACCTCAAGGCTGATGTCGAGGCGCTGCTGGGTTATGCCGGTGCGGCCGATGCGTTCAGCTTCGTGCCGAGCGAGCATCCTGCTTTGCACCCGGGCCAGACCGCTCGCATCGAGCGGGAAGGGCGCCTGGTCGGCTTCATCGGTGCTCTGCATCCGGAACTGACCAAGACCCTGGGGCTGGATCAGCCGGTGTTTCTCTTCGAGTTGGTGTTGGCGGAAGTCGCTGCTGGTCGTATGCCCGCTTTCAGCGAGCTCTCGCGTTTTCCCGAAGTGCGCCGTGACCTGGCACTGCTGGTTGATCGCGAGCAGCCGGCCGAGGCTGTGCTGGCGGCAATCCGTGAAACGGCGGGGGAATGGCTGACGGACCTCAAGCTATTTGACGTCTATCACGGTAAAGGTATTGATCCGCTTAGAAAAAGCCTTGCCGTTGGCTTGACCTGGCAACATCCATCGCGCACTCTTAATGATGATGAGGTGAGTACTACTACGCAAAATATCCTCACCTGCCTCGAACAAAGGTTCAACGCCACGTTAAGGAAGTAGCGTATGGGGGCTCTGACGAAAGCTGAAATGGCGGAACGTCTGTATGAAGAGCTCGGCCTGAACAAACGAGAAGCCAAGGAACTGGTGGAGCTGTTTTTTGAAGAGATCCGCCAGGCTCTTGAGCTGAACGAACAGGTCAAGCTGTCCGGGTTCGGCAACTTCGACTTGCGCGACAAGCGCCAGCGACCCGGCCGTAATCCGAAAACAGGGGAAGAGATTCCAATCACGGCTCGCCGTGTGGTCACTTTTCGTCCAGGGCAAAAATTGAAAGCCAGGGTCGAGGCCTATGCTGGAACCAAGTCATAACGACGAACTACCGGCAATTCCCGGCAAGCGCTACTTCACCATTGGTGAGGTGAGCGAACTCTGCGCGGTCAAGCCCCACGTTCTACGTTACTGGGAACAGGAATTCCCACAGCTGAATCCGGTAAAGCGGCGGGGCAACCGTCGCTACTACCAGCGTCAGGATGTGCTGATGATCCGACAGATTCGTGCGCTGCTCTATGATCAGGGCTTCACCATCGGTGGCGCGCGTCAGCGCCTCTCTGGTGATGAAGCCAAAGACGACACTACCCAGTATCGCCAACTGATCAAGCAGATGATTGCTGAACTCGAGGATGTTTTGCACGTGCTGAAGAAGTAAGCTTAAGAAAAAGTTGCCTTATTTCAAAAGCTTAATGTATAGTTCCTCCCGCTTTCGGTCACCCGTAAGCATTGTCGGGGCGTAGCGCAGCCCGGTAGCGCACTTGCATGGGGTGCAAGGGGTCGAGTGTTCGAATCACTCCGTCCCGACCAAAAAACCCTAAAAAATCCAGTCACTTAGCGGTGACTGGATTTTTTTATGCCTAGTGATTTTGCGATGCCTTGGATTTTTGTGCCACTTTTTGTGCCACCGCTGAAGAATGGCGCGGCGGGAAGGCGTAAAGGACCTTAGCTCTCCTACTGTAGGAGATGAGTTTGGTTTAGAGCGCTGGCGGCTAACGGCCAAAATTATAGAGATCAGCTGATAGTGTCAGCAGCTCCAGGCACTCATTTGGTCAGGTCTCCGGTAGCATCTATTGTGTACATTTTGGGCGCTGGGCTTCGTAAACAAGGTGCTGCAAGGATGCGAAATGAATGATTTGGTGGTTTTGCCTACCCCCAGCAATCTCTTTAGGGCATTGCTAACAGCTACTGGTTACCGCCCCTTTCTGGAAAGCAAAGGATTGGGTCGGGATATCGATCATCTAGCCCTCGAAGAACGTCCGGCTGGTAACTTCAACTTATTGGAGAACTGCCAAGCTCAATGGCTACGGGCCATTCGGGATGATGCTGGGGCGGACTGGAGCAATCTGATCGAGTCGGCCTGGATCAGGTACGGCAAACTGCTGCGCTCACTGGCGCGAAAGGTAGATACCACCGGGATGATTCAGGATCGCGCACGGTCTGCCATCTTTAGGATGTTGGTAATCCCTGAGATCTCGGGCTTTGTTCGCCGCATACATCAGGAATTACCGTTACCGGATATGCGGCAGTGGTGGGATTCCCCCTTTGCCTCCTGGCTTATCGCTGCACAGCAAATAAGCTCACTTTCTGCACAACAATTGTTGGCGCGGCTTGCCAATCACGCGGATCTGGACGAGCGCACTCTAGAACGCTGGCAGCAGGGTAACGCTATCGGTAAAAGCCTGTGGCCGTACCGCGATACGGTTATGGCACTCGTCGGCGAGTGCCAATTGCCCCGCCAGCAGATAGAGCGACTATCCGGTTGGCTGATCATGGTGGTCGCAATACAGTCATTGCCCGCCGATCTGCGCGACACAGTCAAACGCGACTTTTTTATGCAAGGCCAGCTGCCTCTAAGGACAGAGGAGCAGTTCATTGTCTTACTGAAGCGTGAGGCAGCAGACTGGCATAGCCTGCCTATACGTGACCAGATTGCTCCTGTACTCAACGCCATCCAACGTCTGTTTGCCAATGCAGTGGAAAACCACAAGGCCATCCGTGATCGCCTTGACTGGCTTCGCTCGCTCTGTGAGCGCACCTCACCTGAGGTCTATACGGCCCATGAGTATCTTTGGCGCTGGTTCTCGGCAAGGTTGGCCGCAAATCTTGGCGAGAAGGACAATGCGCTAAAGCTCTACGCAAGCGCATGCCATGCGGCTTGGTGGCGGGCTGGGTCACACCAGCATCCGCTTATCCATGAAGCTTTGTGCTACGCCGTTGGCGTGGGTGATCAGGTTCAGGCAAACCACTACTGGGACAAATGTTTTTTGCTGGGTTTGAACAACCCACCCAAGCGAGAGCTGGATGAACAGGCAATGCGCCTAATCTCCTTTGAGTTTGAGCGACTGTTTGCGCCACAAAAGGCTACGCAGCGAATCCCGCCGGCCATGCGTTATGTAGTTGGTCCGTTTGTCCTATCACCCAAGGATCTGGCAAACCCAAACCGAAAGCGCGCCCAGTCCGATGGACGCGTCCGCTATACGCCGTTGATGGATGCAGTCCTGATGGGGACGCTTGAAGATGTCAAAGAGCTTGCTCTGGCAGGCGGGGATCCAAATGTTTTCATCCCGGAATCAGGCGAAAACGCCCTGATCATGGCGCTGCGTCGAGGACATGACCGAAAAGATCCCGAAATTCTGCAGTATCTGCTGAGCTTGGATATCGCTCCAGAAACTGCAAACCGGTCAGCTTCCAGCAAGCGGGAGACGCCATTACAGATCGCCATGAATATGGCTGATGCAAAAGTTGTTGGGCGACTCATATCGCTTGGCGCTGATATGGAGCTGCCTTGCTTCAACTCCCCAAGCGCTCTGGTTTATGCCATGGCACTGCTTCATGACAGTGTCCATGTAAATGATCCTGCGCAGTTGAGAGCCTACCTGGAAGGGCGCGTTCCGGCCGATTCTTTCGATGCCAAGAACGGTGCCATTCTGGATTGTGAGCTACCGGCTCAACGCCTTGATGTGCATGCGATGCTCGTTGACCCGCAAAAGAAGCTCATTTTCGAGGCTGTAAAGCAGCATTACAGCCGGACCACCGATGAGCGTCGTGAGGTGGTCATGACATTATTGGACAAGAAAGCAGATCCAAATCGACGCTACCCAGACTTTAACGGCCATCGCCACCTCTGGACGCCTACATTGTTCGCAGCGCAGTTGGGTGATCTTGATGTACTCAAAGCCATGATCGCGGCTGGTGGAAACCCTTGGCTTTCACTGGACGAGGACCGCCCCGGTGATGAGAGGAATGCGCTTTGGGTCGCAGTCAGTTACAAGCGGCAAAGGGTGATCGAGTACTTGCTGACGCTGCTGCCTGAGCACGCCACAAACTGACGATACATTTTTTGATTTTTCTTTCGGCTGGCTGTCGGGCTTCGAAAGTCACCTCTGCTGCATCGTGCGCACAAAGCCACGCACCAGAGGAACCACCATGTACTTCAGTAAGAACAAGGACATCAACAAACTCGTATTGGACCTGCTTCAACTTGGCTGGAGCTATGCAAAAGGCCGGCACTATAAGCTCTTTCCGCCCAATGGCTGCGGCATGGTTATTGTGCCTAGCACGCCCGGAGATTGCCGCGCATTCCAGAACTTCCGCCGTGATGTAAGGCAACGCTTACGTGGCCACGCTGAGCGATACCGGCACGCCAGCCAGGAGTTGACGCCATGAGGCCGGTAATCTTGGTTTCATTGGATTGGCGTCGGCCGCAGGACGGTAAAACCGGATTAGGGATCGCTTCTATCGCTGCGGCTTTGCGCGCAGCCGGTGCGTCATTTCAGATTGTCGACGCACAAGTGAACAGCACTTCCTTCTCACTGGCACAGGTGCAGGCCCGTTTGCTGCAGGCCATTAGACAGGCCGGCCCTGGCTGCCTGGTTGGCTTCGGTACCTTTGTCTGGAACGACGCAGAGGTTCGCGTCCTGGCTCATTCGATTCAGGACACTGGGGCAGAGGTTGTCCTTGGCGGACCGCAAATTTCCTATATGGCCAAGGGCCAATTGGAAAGCAAATATCCGCTAGTAAGGTATTTCGTTCGTGGCCAGGGCGAGATGGCCATGGTTGCACTGGCCAGCGGTACCACACCCGATGACTGTGGCATCCATATCGCCGGCACCACCGATCTGGGCCGCAAAGCAGATCACGATCTGTTGACCTTACCCTCACCGTACCTGCTGGAAACAGCTGATTTACAGAGCAGTATTCGTTGGGAGACTCAGCGCGGCTGCCCGTTCAGGTGCTCGTTCTGCCAGCACCGCGAGCCAGGCATACGCCTCAAGCACCAATGGTTTGATGGCCATCGGCTGGAGAAAGAGCTCGCGATGTTTGCTGCTGCGAAGGTAAAGCGCATCTCGGTGCTGGATCCGATTTTTCACAATGATGCCAAGCGAGCCATTCAGATCCTAAACAGCGCTAAAGCGGCGGGTGTAACTGCGCACCTTTCTCTGCAATGCCGCTTCGAGACCTGTACCCCGGAATTTCTGGATGCGCTTGAGGGACTCAATGTCACCCTGGAGTTCGGTCTGCAGACCACCGTAGAGGCCGAGTACCGGGCGATCAAAAGGCCCAACCGTCTGGATATCATCTGCAGCCGAATCCGTCAGTTACATGAACGGCAAATAGACTTTGAGGTTTCACTGATTTACGGCTTGCCCAATCAAACATTAGACAGCTTCCGTAGCAGTGTTGATTGGTGTGTGCAGCGGCGGGTGCCTCGGATAAGGGCCTGGCCACTGATGTTGCTCAGGGGGACACCACTATACGAGCAGAAACAGCTCTATGGATTCAAGGAAAGCGATGACCAGGCTATTCCCATTGTAGTCGCCAGCAATAGTTTCTCTGAAACGGAATATACCGAAATGGCTCGTATCGCCAAGCTGCTGGAGGAGAACTGAAATGGCTGGGTTTGTTGCTATTGAGGGCCTCGACGGCGTGGGAAAATCTACGATTATGAACAGACTGGCCGAGCGTTTTTCGGGCCACGCAATGAGTACCCCTGGACCCGCATTGCGTAGTGGCCGCCCAGCTATTCTGGAGGCATTTGCCCATGATGAACTTGCCAAGGCGCTGTTCTATGCGGCCAGCGTTTCCAGCGAAGGGAGGCATGCACGCAGCCTGGTTGAACGTGGCGAGTGGGTGTTTATGGATCGCTACTGGGCCTCGACACTGGCCTACGCAAAAGCTCGTGGTGTATCGGCTGATCTGGGGGCGCTGAGCAAGAGCCTGCCCCAGCCAGATATCACTATCCTGCTTGTGCTCGACGAGCCTGAGCGACAACGACGACTAAGCGCTCGCGGCGCAACCGCAGAAGACATGGAAACACTTGATCCAGGCTTTCGTGAGTGCGTGCTTGAAGAGCTAAGGTCGCATGCAGACATTTCCGTTGATGTTACTTCCTTTACTGCGGAAGCTTTGTCCGTCGAGTTGGAACAAAGAATTAGGCAACTGCCGTTCTGCTTATCTGACAGACCTGAATAGCCCCTGCAATTGCCACCCTGCGAAAAGAGCTTGCTCAATCGATACGAATATTGCAGTGCTACGCTAGATCTTGTTGACGCGGTCTCACTCGGAAGTTTTGTTGATGTGGCTGACTTTTGTCACGTGTTTTGTCGATTTCGCTTGAGGGTATCAATTTGCTTTAAAAGCATCTCAATGCTAGCGGCTTGTTTGGATATTATCCCCTGTAATAAGCCAGTGTCGTTTTGTGCGGATAGAAAAATGTCACTTGCGTTTGGTTGGGGTTTGATTTCGACCCTTTCTAATGTTTTGAAGTGATCCAGAAGAGGTGTTGTTTTTGGCTTTATTATATTTGTTGAGATGATTTCAGTTTGTCTGCAGTGGATAAGGGATATCATAACTTCAATGGTGTCTTTCAGCTTGTGCTTTCCCTTTAACTCCATTAGTTTTTCGTGAGAATCATGAGAGATGCTGCATCCGATGCTTTTTGAGTGCTTTCTATTTAAATAGGAAGACCATCGACTTTTTAATTTGCTGAACTCTTTGTTGGTTAAGATTTTAATTTCAAATTCTATCGCAATCCAGGCAGCCTTCTCTTTTTCTTTTAAAGATTTCTTTTTTATATCTAGGTTGAGGTTTGTAAAAGAGGTTCTATTGTTTTTTTCCTTTTTGATCTCTTTAGCAACTGAGTCAATTTCGTCTAGATGAAGTTGCATTTTATAATCACGTAGCAGCCACTCCATTAGCTCGCCTCTCTTTTTTCGTTGGCTGTCGATCCAGGCTAAGCGTTCTGTTTCCTCAAGCATTTGCATCTCCTTAATTTCATAAATCTATTCTATTTATTTTTTTAATTAATTTTTTCTATTGAACGTTTCACTTGAGAATTATAGGTCACAAGTGAAATCACAAGTGATTTTTAGGCAGCGTTTATCCTGATATTAATTGGGGTATAGTTCAAGCTTTTTATAGATGTTAAATCCAGGATAAAGTACTGTCTAAATTGATCCGATTTTCTGCAGGAGAGCAGCATGAACGCTAGGCTTTATCAGGTTTTTTCGGCCTTAAGAGGAGTGGAACCCAAGGCGCGTTACCTTGCCTACCTCATGCTTGAAAGAGGACTGGTTGCCGATGGAGAGGTGTGGGACGGCGGGGTGGCTAAGCTTGCTGAGGCGGTCGGATATAGCAAGACCGGAGTGAGCCAAGGCCTTAAAGCCTTGGTGAGCCATAGGGCCTTTACTAAAGGTAAGAAGAAGACGCTTGGGCGTCCGGTAGAAACTTACCGATTGAACATAAAATTTAAGGCGCCGAAGGGATTGGCTCTAAGTGAGACGGTCTGTCTAAAGATTCTGAGTTCAGAGTCAGGAGTGTTTAGTCAGTTGTCGGTTACAGAACGATGTCTGCTGGCACAGCTGTGGGTTGCATCAGGGGAGACGAAGGGCCGACCTTCAACATTAGTGGGGGCGTCGGTGCTGATACGTGTAAGCGCTGTTACTCTGGCTGAAGATGTTGGCCTTCATGAGTCTACCGTGCGACGATTGCTTTCAATGTTGGATGATGAAGGCTTCATTTCTTGTGTAAATACGGATTTTCCGAAAGGTAAGATTTTATCTAAGGAGAATGTTTATTTTTTACTGGGTCCATCAACAATTAAAGATTTTTCTGTTGAGCATGTTTCAATAATGGATATTCCAGGGGTTTTAGGCTGGTTTGCCGGGAATGGTGGCTCAGGTTTCGATGAGTTGAGGAGAGTGTGTGGATTTAATATGAGTAGTGCTAAACATCGTTATGCTGACTTACAATTGCTGAGGCTAGATGATGCTGCGTTTAGGCGCTATCTCTTTATCTGTCTATGTGTTGCGCTCTCGAGTGAGATAGCTGAAGTAGAGGGGGAGCTGAAAAGAGTTATTGGGGGTGTGCTAAGAGAGTTTTTTCAAATGGATGACATAGACTCTGTTATACCGAGTGAGGGCGGTTTAAAAGATTCTAGTTTGATTGAAGTGCTTTTAGAACGGGTGGCGATTCAATTGCAAGGCGAGGTTTTGCAGCTGTTTTCCACGAAAGGTATTTTTAGGGAGGAGTCACTTCTTGGGGTGAGTTGCTATCCGGTTGGGCGCCCGGGGATGGTAAGGTTACAGGTTAATTCGATATACTCAAGTCACTCCGCTTTAAGGGAGTGACTGTTGGTTTGCTGGGTTGAGTGGTGTTGATAACTTCAGAGTGAAAACTTAGACTTTATTTGTCTGTTTTATACGTCAGGCTTATGCCTGCTCTGTTATGGCGGTCAGGCGTATGATGGGCAACGTTGGTTAGTTAATATTTAGTAGTGACGTATGAGCAAATTAACGCTCTACAGATAAGTCGGTTCTTGTGAGACTAATCACAGGGACACGTCTCATGTTCAAGACACCTCCAAAAAACTCCATCGAATGGCTAGGCCTGCCAATCCAGATGGAGCATGACCAATTGCACTTACACTACCTGAATCGTATCCATCATTTGCTTATGTGGTGCTTAGCTGAGCACCCTAGATGGACTGTCATACGTGTTGACCTACACAGCCCAAAGAGTTGCAGCATTTCAGAAAACGCGATTACACGTTTCATCGAGTCTATAAAGGCCCAGCTTAAGCACGCTCAAGGGGTTAAACAATCTGCTGGTAAGCGAGCTTATGACCCAATGGTGCGTTACGTCTGGGTGCGTGAATGGAACGAAGCTGACCAACCACATTTTCATTTGGCCATATTGCTCAATCATGACGCCTATTTTTCGCTAGGAAATTACGGGCGCTTGGGTGATGGGGATCGGGACTACGACGAGATGTTGTCTGGGCGTATCTGTAAGGCGTGGGGTGTCGCGCTGAGTATCGACTGGAGGCAAGCACGGACGGGTGTTCACTTTCCGGAGTGCCCTACTTCTGCGCTGATGCGCCGTGGGCCGCGATCAAGTCTACAGCTCTATGGTGTCTTCTACCGTCTCAGTTATTTCGCCAAGTTGCAGACTAAACGGTACGGCGATGGAGAGCGGAACTTCGGCATGAGTCAATTACGCCGCATTCAAGTTACACAGGAATGAGCCATCTCATGGGACAAACCAATGGAGTTTCAATCATGAGACTGATTCGACTGAAAGAAGTAATGCAGGTAACGGGGCTGGCTCGCTCGACCGTCTACAAGTACATCGCGGAAGAGGCCTTTCCGAAACCAGTCTCCTTGGGGGAGCGATGTGTCGGCTGGGTAGAAGATGAGGTGCAGGACTGGGTTGTTGCTAAAATCCAAGAGCGCAATTTGGCAAAGAGTGCTGCAGGGCGGCCAGATCGGCTGAGGTTGGCTGGCTAGATACCATTTGACCAATGGACAGATTGCCAAACGGCCGTCGTAATTGAAGAGTCTCTACAGCTTGGCCTCGAAGCTATGCGGTCTGACGCAAAAAAAATCCCTCAGGAGAGCTGAGGGATTTCAGAAGCTTTCAAGTGCTATTGGCTCTTTACGACAATTACATAAACAATCCAAGCCAGTATTGGGTCAATTATCATCCCGAGAATGAACCAGATCCAGAATGACCTTCCGTTTGCTTTGGCGGTAAACCCGAGCACTATGGCCAGGGTGATCCAAAGTATGACTATCAGCATTAGTTACACTCCATTTTTTAATTATGCCGATGTTTTTTCATCTGCATGATTGAGCATTTCGCCTCAGCAAGTGAGGTAAACATCTGGCACTTTCTGTGACGAAAGGGGGGCGGTACTGGGCGGGTTTTTCCAACGAGCAAGCCATTTGAGATGAATGGCAACCCTTAAGGTTGAGTCTCGACTTTATGGGTCCTTCATGTCAACAGGTTGTGACACGACCATCTGGGATGACTGGAGGGTGTGATGTCAAAGACCGAATCGAAAAGGCTGGCTGATGTAGTGGGACGGGCGATTGCTCGGCAGCGCCTGCAATCCGGACTCAGCCAGGAGCAGGTTGCCGAGCGACTGGGGATAGGCAGCGAAGCGGTGTCGCGGATTGAGCGCGGCGTGGTCATGCCCAACATCGAGCGACTGGTGGAGTTGGCTGGTGTCTTCGGCTGCGAAACAGCTGAACTCCTGACAGAAGCGAGTGACCGTCCAGAGGATCAGGCGCGTCGTCTCCATGCTTTGCTTTCCTCCCTGGGTGGAGACGACAGGCAACTGGTGATGGAGGTTGTAGAGCGTTTGGTTGAAAGGCTGGCGCGTAGTTGAGCTAAGCGCTGGATTGGGGGGCATCGAACAATGCTCCGCAGCGCAAGCAAAGACACGTGTGCCCCATGAACTGATACTTCTGCATGTCCTGAATCCAGGTGTTGATACCCTCCCATTCGGACGAGACCGCTGATGTTCCGTCAGTGATCATATTAAGCACTTGCGCCAGTGGCTGAGGGGCTGCTGGGCTGGCGCTGACGGTAGCTCGCTGAGTGCCCCTGATGAAGCTTTCCGCGATTCCAAGAGTGCGTGCAATGGCACTTGCAGCATCTAGGGTCAGAACTACCGAGGAGCTGCATATCAAGCATTTCATGATGGTCTCCTCACAAGTAGCCAGACTCGGCTAGAGATACACAGCCTTCTTTGCCTACCACGACATGATCGAGCGTTCGTACGCCAACCACGTTCAACGCTTCCTGCAGCCTGTGCGTCAGGTTGCGGTCCGCATGGCTTGGCTCGGGATCACCTGAAGGATGGTTGTGGACCAGGATGATCGCTGCCGCGTTGTGCGCCAGTGCCATCTTGACCACCTCTCTCGGGTAAACGCTTGCGCCGTCCAGGGTGCCTCGGAACATTTCGTGAAACGTGATCACCCGGTTCTTGCTGTCGAGCAAAAGCAGAGCAAAGACCTCGTGTTCGTAATCGGCGAGCAGTGCTTGCAAATGGATAAAAACCTCCCGTGGAGAGGTCAGTGCCCGCCCCCGACGAAGGCGTTGATTGGCGAGTTGCCTAGCCATTAGCAGGATGTCAGCTTCAGTGATTGGCGATTCAACCAGGTAGGTTCCGCTTGGCTCACTGGCCTTCAGTTTGTGCAGTTTCATGATGGTGTCCTTAGTTCTGAGGAGAGGGGGCGCTGAGCCGTTGAGCCTTTGATTCCAATTTCTCGCTCAGGCTGGTTCTCGGTGCGGCTTGGCAGGTGCTGGCAGGGCTGCCGCTGTCGGTGGGGTAGAACTCCTCAACAATGGCGCCCGCGTCTTCCTCACTGTCTTCGAAGGCGCCATTGGCAAAGCCTCGACGCGCGGCGTCATCCAGCGCAGCCTGATCGAAGCCAGTTGCTTGTCGTTGTGCATCGAGCTCATGGGTGGCCTGCAGCGTTAGGGTCATGTCCGTGCTGTGGCGTACTGTCAGGTCGACGTAAAAGATCGGTGTGCCGTGGCTCTGGCGAGTGGACTTGCCACGCAGGCGCAGTTCCAGTGGCAGGCAGGCCAGGCGATTGCCCGAGATGGCCTGGAAGTAATGCAGCCGAGCGGCGATGGTGCGGATGCTATTGAAGCCGGTGGTACGGAAGACGAAGCTGCCCAGCGGATCCTCGTCCCCAATCACCACGTTGAGTCGGCCATAGGGCTTGCACGCTCCGCCCTTGGCCAAGGAGCAGGCATCTGGGGAAGGGCAGGGTAGAGATTGCATGCCGTCCTGCGTGACGCGCCTGCAGGTATCACCGTTGCCGACACACAACGGACGCCCAGACTGCCGATCGAACAGGGTGTAGTCGGCGCGGAAATTTAACTCTGGTTCGTTGAACAACAGGCGTATGGGGATGCTGCGTAGCTTGTCGCCATCGCTTTGGCGCAGTTCGTCATTCAGTGGGTGCAGGAGCCAGCCATCCTTGCCCTGCACCTGAGAGGTAATGGTGAACTGATCATCCTTTTCCGGCAGACGCTTGCCGTTCTTCTCGATGACCTTGCCGATGGAAAACCGCCCGAGTACCGGCGGGGTGATAGCCAGACCTTTGAGCATGGTGGTTCTCCTGGAAATAAAAAAGGCCAGCCACGCAGTGCGAACTGCATGGACCGGCCAAGGGGGAAGGGCGTGAGAGGGTGAGGGAGTCAACCGACGAGAAAGCGCCGTGCTCCGGTTTTCAATAGCGGGTACTTGGCCTGCAGGTATGGCTTGTCCTTGAGCAGTTGGGCGACATCGAGCCCTACGCTGTCCTTGGCCTTGCGCCAACTGACATAGCCATTGGAGAACTCCGCCCGGCTGGCGTCGCCAATGGCCTGCTGCAGCATCTGCTTGAGTTCGGCTTCGCGCTTTTCCTTATCAGCAATCGACTGCCGAACGGCTTTCAACTCGATATAGGCCGCGGTCAGGCCGGCATGCTGGCTGAGGTCGACGGTCTGTCCACTGTCCTCTGGGTAGAGGCAGCGCAGGGCAGCTTCAGCGGAGGCCGTACCATCGGCTGGAGGTGGCGTGTCGCTTTCCACGTAATGCCAGAATTGGCGCTCCAACTCGATCAGGCGAGCGATCATCTGCTCGTCCCGCTCGATGCGATGGATCTCCAGCGTCTGGCCACCCAGCAGCACAGCCACATCAGCAGCTTGCTTGCCAGTCACGGCGAGTTGGTGCATCACCTGTAGCTGTACATACTCCGGCACGCCCTCTTTCCAGAGGCGTGCTCCATTTATGCCGGCGGTCTTACATTCGAGGATTTGCACCTCGTCCGTGCCGATCACCTCTCGATCAATGTTGGCCAGCATCCAGGGCAGCTCCGGATTGGGATGCTGCAGCACGGCGTTGATCCGCCGTACCTTGTGCTTCGTGCGCTTGCTGTAGTGCCAGGCCACGATGGGTTCCAGGACGTTACCCCAGTACATCGGGCTTTCCTCATCGTGGGGATCGGTCTTCGGTAGTTTGCTGTCGCGGCCGGTCTTTTCCAGCCACAGCTCCAACTGCGATTTGTACGGGTTCAGACCTACTGCAGCGGCAGCATCGGAGCTGCCAATGCCTTGTTTGCGAATCGCTAGCCAGTCCTCGCGAGGCAGCTCCTTGGTACTCACCAGGCGCAGAGCAGGGCGGGGCTTGCGAGTGTTGCCGTTCAATGAAGTGGCTTTCATGTGCATACCTCACAGACATAAAAAAGCCCGGTCAGCGCGAAGCTGACCGGGCGTGGTTTTAGAGGGTAAGAGGTGGGTGTCTCTAGATGACTTTGCCGTTGTAGACGACGGTTGTTGCCCCTTCTTTCTTAACGCTTAGCTTGTTGTTTTCAGCAAAGGCTTCGACGGTTTCAGAGCAGCCATCAATGCTCGTTTTGCCATCGACAATTTCGCTCTTGGTGTCGTAGCTAAGGACGTATGTGGTTGCCGGGCAGGAGTTGCCGTTTTCGCCGGTTGAGACAACCAGAACGAATTTGTCCGGACCAAAGGCATAGGCTTTTTCGATTTTGACGTAGCCGGTGGATTCGGGGTCTTGCACAACCGACTCCATGAGGTTGACCGCCCCTGCTCTGGATTGGTAGTTGAGTGCAGTGCCGAGATCCATGTAGGCGATGCTGAAGGGGCCTGCTGCATCGTCTGAAATCAGCAGCGCCTCGTAGGCAATGCTGGGGGCAGCTGGTGCAAGTAACTCAGGTTTTGTAGCTGCGGTAGGCTGCGATGTAGGGGACATGCACTGTCCGCTTTCGCAGATGCGGTCGCCTTTGCAATCCGTATCCTTGGCGCACATTGCCGGAGGTTGATTTGTCTGTGCGGTTTCTTCTTTGGGTTTGTCGCATCCGCTGATGGCGAGTGCGAGTAACGCAACGATAGCTATCTGTTTCAACGTGAAGATCCTTCTAGATGGTGGTGTGTGATTATTGACGAACTTCTGTCCGAGGTCGAACAGCCTACCCAGCCCGCTTGGGCTGGGTAGGCTTCAGGGCAGGGGTTAGGCTGCCAACCTCAACGCAGAATCCAGCGCGCGTTGCTTGATTTGCGCACCCTGACCGAACCAGGCCGAGTCCATGCGGTACTCGTTGCTGCGTGCACGGCGCTCGTGGTCGACGTACTCGGTGACGGCATTGAGCAGGCCCCAGGCGGTGCCGCGTGCCGAGTCCAGCTGGCTGCCACGACCACGACCTTCATACAGTTCCTGTACCTTGCGCAGGGCGCGCTCGTTGGGCAGTTGTTCCGGAAGCGCACCGGTCGGGCTGGTCTCGCACATGACGTTCATGAAGAAGCCCAGTGCCTCATGCCATTGCACCTTACGCTCGGCCAGCGCGCGCATGCGGTACATGAAGTCGTCCCATTGCGAGACGGCAATACCGAGTTGCTTCTTCACTACCGTTGGATCGAAGCGGGTGTTATGCGGCACCTTGATCGCTCGGCTGGTGCCGTCCAAGGCGATGGTCAGTGTGTTATTGCAGACCACGCGCACTGTGGTTGGCGTTGCGGTGGTAGCCAGGGTTCCGTCGCAGGAAGTGGCCAGCAGTAGGTAACCGTTGACCTGGTCGTTACCCTTGAGTGCAGCGCCTTGCCCGGTACGCGCCAGCGCCCAGAACTTGCGCCCGCCTTTGAGTACGCCTGCGGTTTCCAGCTCGTAGCCGGAGACCTCGGTCAGGTCCCTGTAGAACTCCAGCACTTCGCTCGGTTGCACGGTGTGGTAGCGCTGGGAGACCACCGACAAAGGAGCTTTGGTATCCGAACGGAACAATACCTTCTGCTCGGGGAACGAGTGGATCGTGCCGAGATGGCCAATCGCGTCTGACTTGAAATGAACAGGGCTTTCCAGGATCTGCCAGTCCATACCGGCTTCGCGCTGCCAGACTTCAAGGGGCTGCTTCTGCGTAAGTTGATTACCCAGGCCGTGCCAAGGGGTGGCTCCGACGTAGGCCATTTGCTCGATGAGGTGAGCCATAAAGATCTCCTTGCCAGAGGAACTGGCTATCGCCCGGCAGTCGAATGCCGAGTCGGTGGGAATGGAAGTGAATGAAGGCGCGTGGCGCGCCTTGTAGGAGGGCTACTGGTCGAGGGAAAAGATGTGGCCGCAGGCATGGCACTCGAAGTTATCGAGTACGTGGGCATCGATTTCTTCACCCATGCGTGCACCGGCGAGGCTGCCAACTGCGCCGCCAGCCAAGCCACCCAGGATCGCACCAGCCAGGCCGCCCAAGGCCGCTCCGATGGGGCCGGCGACCGCGCCCAGAGCAGCACCACTTTGGGCTCCGGCGGCAGCGCTCGCCGCGCCGGTTGCTGCTCCGCCTACAGCACCGGCTGCACCACCGATTTTGCGGGCATGGTTGCGTGCTGTGACGCGAGCAGAGTTACAGGAAGGGCAATTAATCGACATCGTTCAGACTCCTGATAAGGGAAGGGCTGAAGAGGGCAATACGCACCCGTCTTCCCTTAAATGATCCAGGTCTGAAATTCAGTTATATCTGGTCGGTGATGCTGGTCGTGACACCACTACTGCGCTAGGGCAGGAGCCTATCCTGCCGTACCGGAGTCGCATCAGAAGTGGGAGTTTTCGAGGTGAGCGGTAGTCCAGCGCGCTGTGCGGGATCGCCGGTTGGGAGATGTTCTCAGCTCGGGATTATCCATGGACTCTGGGTGGACAAGGTAAGAAAGAATAGATCCAGGATTCTTCTTTTTTAACATCAAATGATGTATAAAAAAAGGAACCCGAAAAGAGAGACTTCCCCATGGCGCCGAGCAACCCGTTTCATCGCATCGCTGACCTTCCTCCCGAACAGGCTGTTGAGCAACTGCTGGGCATAACCGCTGCGGATCTCAAAGCTACGGCGCTACAGTGCTTTCGGTCTGCATCGTTGTCTGGCCCGCTGCAGCCCAAGGGTTCAGATGGCACCTTGGCTTGGATTTTCGGCACGGAAGCGTTTAGACAACAGATGCTGCCCAAGGCGTGGAAACCTGCTGATCCAAGTAATCAGCCACGCGTAGTTTCTCCCGACGGTAAGCATGCTGTAACGGTTGCCTGCGGTGACCACAATACAGGTAACCCGTATGTCAAAAATCCGCAGACTCGGAACAAGCGTGGCAACCGCACGACTAAAAGCGTGTCCTACAACGCCCGGCAGGCCGATCTTTTTCCTGTAGAGCGACGCAGTCGGCAGATTTTCATCGACGATCAACAAAGTGAGCAGACGCTCTGGATCCTTCTGTTCTATGTTGATCTTGAGAATCGCACGGTTCACTACGAACTCTCGCGCCCGATCAACATCGGCGAAAACGGAAAGGTTGACGACTGGAATCCGCGCTTTATCATGCCGGCGCTCGTTCTGGATGCACCAGAAGACAACCACGGATCTGATACAGCTCCCGATATTGACATTCCAGTTACACCGAGATCATGACCGAGACCAGCGATTTCAATCCGGCCCGATTAGTGCTCGCCCGCCAACGCCGTGGATGGACAAAGAAGTCGCTAGCAGACGCCACATCTTTAAGTGGCAAAACGATATCTTTGTACGAGAGCGGTGATTTGATTCCGTCGCACGAGAGCCTGAGCAGCATTGCCCAGGCTCTTAGTTTTCCGCTGTCCTTTTTCAGCGGTGTCGATGTCGACGCCCCTACTGATGAGAACGCCAGTTTCCGTTCGTTCTCTCGTATGACTGCAGGACAGAGAGATGCAGCGCTCGCTGCGGGCGGTATTGCCTATATGCTCAGCGACTGGATTGACAGCAAGTTTCATCTGCCAGAAGCGTTTGTTCCAGACTGTTCTGGCATGGATCCCGAAGCCGCTGCGGAGACTGTGCGTGCGGAGTGGGGGCTGGGACTACTGTCTATAAAGAACATGGTTCACCTTCTTGAGTCGAAAGGTGTACGTGTTTTTTCCCTGGCCGAAGAAACGAGTCAGGTCAACGCGTTCTCTTGCTGGCGTCGAGGCGTAACGCCTTTTGTATTTCTGAATACGCAGAAATCGGCAGAAGCCAGCCGATTCGACGCTGCTCATGAGCTGGGACACTTGGTTCTGCACAGGCATGGCGAGAACAAGGGTAAAGAGATTGAGAACGAAGCAAACGCCTTTGCTTCGGCGTTCTTGATGCCCAAGCAGACCATTTTGGCTCAGGGGTGGAAATGTAGGTCCGTGGTGGATGTCGTCGAGATGAAGAAGATCTGGAACGTCTCCGCTATGGCTCTTGCCTACCGCTTGGGAAAAGTCGGGATTTTGACTGAGTGGGTTTATCGAAGCTTCTGTGTTGAGCTTGCCAGCATGGGTGCAAGAACTAAGGAGCCTGATCCCTCTCCCCGAGAAACATCGCAAGTGCTGCAGAAAGTATTGGGTCTCGCCAGAGACCAAGGCAAATCGCTCAGCGCTATTGCATCAGAGTTGAGTGTTTCATCTGCAGATCTGACGCCGATCTTGTTTGGTATGGCACCTGTAGCTGTCCCTGGTACTGGAGATGCCAGAACTTTGGAGGTTCGCAGTGGAGCAGGGCTACGGTTGGTCAAGTGAGAGTTCGACGCCACTGAGGTAACGGGGTAGAACCGAATTGAAGGGCTAACCGTATTGCGTTTGAACGATAGGCTTACAGATCCCACGCTTGGTCGGTGGCTCTTAGTGTTATGCCAGGGGTGAGCGTTGGTGCTTCCTAGCTTGCGGTGCAAGGACTACTACCAGGCGCAGTTCGCCGGGTATACGCGCAACCTGGCACCCGGCGCTGCGCTTGATGAGTGCCTGCATGACTTCCTCGATCAACGACCAAGCGGAAAGTACACCCAGAGGCATCGTGCTTCTGGGCTGGCTGGCGTCGATTTCTGGTGGCAGCCCGCAAATGTAGATGGAGCTGCTCTGGCCAGTCTGGCGCTTGCGCGTGTACTGCATTTTGACGACGTGATCAGTACTGAGCTGTTGGATCACCTGGCAGTTCATCACCCTGATCAGCTGCGCTGGGCCATTCGCTACTCCAAGCTTTTCACCCGTAGGGATTCGCCTCTCTGGATTCACCTTAAAGAAAACTGCACTAGCGAGCAGTGGCAGACGTTCTTCGGAGTTTGCGAGCGTCTGCTGCTGCAGCTGGAACCCTTTGAAGCCGCGATCAATAGTGCAGAGCGACAGCTGCAGTCTCTGACGCTTTTGGAGCTGCTTTCCTATCTCAGCGTATTGGCCTATGCCCGTCTCGGGGATGCTGGTGACGATCCAGCAGGCATTGATTGGCTTGCTTACGAGCGGATCATCCTGCGTAAGCTGAAGTCTTGTGGCGAGTCTGATTTTCGGCTTTCTACCGATGTGCTCGGCCGTTCGTTGAGGCAGCATCTGTCGCCCATGTTGTTTCCGCAGCCTGGGGAAGGCGCGGAGTGCGCTGTAAACCTAGAAGCAGTCGGCGCGATGATCGATGCAATGCGGGAGCTCATTGACTATGAGCGCTCCATCGATTGGTTTTGTTTCGACAGTGAGTGCGATTACCAGCTCCAGCCTGGGCAGTCAGTCATTTTCAACAAAACAGACGAGGGTACCCTGTGCTGGCAGCGTACTGAGCGAAAAAGCCAGCTGCTATGGTGCTACTGGATGTGCCGCGCGGTCGATGTCTTTGCGGCTTCTGAGCTGGCTGGACAGATCATCGGTAGTGCTGAAAACCATGAGGCCAACCAGCTCGCGTACATCAAAGCGATTCGCAGCCAGCTCTATCTGCAGGTAGTTTTTGGGCTCGGCGAAAGTATCAGGCTCAACAATGGGGCAGAGGTCACGCTGCATCACGCCATGCTTGCCAGTGAGCTGACTAATGCCTTTTTCGAGCAGGCCTATCTGCAACCTTATCGGCGATACCTGGCTGACTCCGGTGATCCCATAGCGGCACTGGGGCGTTTGGCTTTTGAGGGGCTGCTGCAGGGAGAGAATCGCTTTCCCATAACCTGGTCGGAGTTGCCGGAGAAAGTGGCGCGGATCCGTGCGTGGACGGTCAGTGATGAGCATCCCATGGGGGATCCTGAGGCCGCCAAAGCCATTCTGCAGTTTTGGACCAGTGATCTTCAGGCGCTGTCCGAGCAGATCAAGCAAGCGCCTAATCAACCGACGCCAAGGCTATACGAGCGGCCGTTCTACAAAATCGGCCGCTTCAGCTTTCAGTTTCCTTGGGTTGCGGGAAGACAGAACAGCCTCACGGCCGCGGTAAACAATTTGCGTCGCGTAGATCCGCGCAGACCTGAGCTTCGCTCCGAAACAGAACGTGTCGAACACGAACTGGCTGCGTCTCTTCGGCAGCGAGGTTTTCGGGTGGTGGTGGGCTACCAGCCGCCTCGCATGGATGAGGGCGATGTAGGAGAGATTGATGTGCTGGCGTGCCTCGAAGGCGTGTTGCTATTGCTCGAGGTCAAGTCAGGTTTTATCCGTTCCAACGGTCACGAAGTCTGGCTCCACCGCACGAATACGTTACGCAAGGCTGCCAGGCAGCTGAAGCGTAAAAGCCCAGCGGTGCTCCCAGCATTGCTGGCGGACTCTGACTTGCGTGACGCGCTGGGGCTGGCGATTTCCGATCCGTCGCCGGCCTTGCACACCTGGGTTGTAGACACCTCGATTGAGCTGGATGGGGAGGTTGTTGATGGCGCTCTGGTTGTATCCCGAGAAGTCCTGGAAGTCGCGCTACGTGATGAGCAGCATTACCTGAGGGCTTTCGATCAGGACGCGGAGGAAGAGGAGGCGATCGCCACACTTTATCCGGACGGATTCAGCGCTCAGGCGTTTATCCGAGTGATCGAGCGCAGCGAGGTTTGGCGGGGCTTACTTTAAGCGGCGTCTACCTGGCGTAGGCCTTGGCAACCGGACTTGTCCTAGGCACTGACGGCAGCATTGGCCTGAGCATGACCTGCTCATCAATCCAGCGCAGCAAAGCTTGCTATGGTTCTAAAGAATGACCAAAATTAAGGTCTTATTGGAGGGCTTGGATATGCAAAGTATCTTGGCTGACGTCGCTGTCAGTGTTTCTGAGTTGAAGAAAAATCCGTCGGGCATCCTGGCTGGTGCAGGTGGTATGCCCGTCGCCGTGCTCAACCACAATCGCGTCATGGGATACATGGTGCCGGCAGAGCTCTATGAGCAGATGATGGAGCGCCTGGATGATCTGGAGTTGGTCGAAATAGTGAAGGCTCGCTCGGGCGAGGAGTCTGTCCCGGTGCGTTTGGATGACCTATGAGCTGGAGTTCCTGCCCTCAGCCCTGAAGGAGTGGCAGAAGCTCGGCCATACGGTGCGCGAGCAGATCAAAAAGAAACTGCGCGAGCGCCTGGATAATCCCAAGGTTCAGGCCGACGCCCTCAGGGATATGCCGGGGCACTACAAAATCAAGCTGCGTACATCGGGCTATCGCCTGGTATATCGCGTCGAAGATGAACGCCTGGTGGTCGTGGTGGTTGCCGTTGGCAAGCGCGAGCGCGGGGCCGCTTACCAATCTGCCAAGGACCGTTAATGACCGGAGGCTAGTGCAGGTTTGGATGTGCCCGAAAGCTTTACAGGCGGAAAGTTTACGTGTCGCGGCTCGTGGGGATCGTGGTTATGGTCATCTCGTCACTACCGAGGAGGCTTTCCATGATCATTCTGAGCTCACTGAGTGAGTACCTAGTTTTGCTGGGTTCGATGCTGCTGATGATTGGGTTGGCACGGCTCGCTTACGGCGGCCGTGCCATCTGACTGAGCTCGGCCGGATTCAAGTGATGGGGATGGTTAGCTGCCGTCTATCTGGTGATAACGGTCCGTCTAATTTTCAAAGAAGGATCTTGCATGGATGTTCTGACTAGCTACAGCAGCCCGCTGATCATCGCGTCTGTGCAAGGCGTTGCCTGCAATGGAACTGTGGGCATGACTCTTTGCCCTGGCAAGCAGCAACCCAACGCGCTCTCGGGAGCCTCCCAGCGCGACCTTTCTCTTGATCTAGACAGGGTTCAGTCGTGGGGCGCTGCAGCTGTTGTGACCCTAATGTCGCAGGACGAGCTCTCCGCTTTGAAGGTCGCTCAGCTTGGTGATGAAGTCGAAAACCGGGGAATGCTCTGGTTTCAGCTGCCAGTAGCCAATCACCATCTTCCTGATGCAGATTTCGAGCGGCAGTGGGTATATGCCGGTGTTCGGCTGCGCGGCCTACTGAGGGCAGGCAAAAAGGTGCTTGTGCATTGCGGTAGTGGTCTCGGTCGTACGGGAGTCATCGCCGCTCGGTTGCTCGTGGAATTGGGCGACTCAAATCAGCAAGCGATTGCAAAAGTGCGTGAGGCCCGGTCAGGGGCTCTGCAGGAGAGCGCGCACGTGCAGTACCTGGAGCACTGCCAATTGGCCTCCAATGACGCGTGGCTAGATCGGGTGCTTGGCTGTCTGCTGGGTGGTGCTGTGGGCGATGCATTCGGCTACGCAGTTGAATTCGACTCGCTTGCAAAGATCCGCGAGTGCTTCGGCGAGCAAGGACTGACTCGGCCTGTCTTTCAGGACGGCAAACTGGTGGTCAGCGATGACACCCAGATGACCTTGTTCACACTAGAAGGAATCCTGCGCAGTACGGATGTGAACGGTGAGCCCACTTCCTCCGTATTGCTGGATGAGGTTCGCCACGCCTACCTTGACTGGTATGACACCCAGCTAGGTAAGCAATCTGCTTCTTCAGTTTTGCATGGCCGCCTAGCGGCGAGGCCTGCGTTGAGGGTTAAGCGCGCTCCAGGGAACACCTGCCTGTCAGCCCTCAAATCGGGGGGGCAGGGCAGCATCAAGCGCCGAATCAATCAGTCGAAAGGCTGTGGTGGCGTGATGCGCACGGCACCGCTGGGCTTCCTTCAGGACGTTGATTGGTTCGATCTAGGTGCTCGGGTTGCTGCTTTGACGCATGGGCACGTCGAGGGTTGGGCTCCGGCAGGTATTCTTCCGCGCATCGTCGCCAGACTGATCAAGGGCGAAGAAAAGTTTCTGGCGGTAAGAAATGGATTCAGCGACGCCTGCGAGTGGGGGCATGTCTACGGTGAGTCGGCGGGTACTGAGCGATACCTACTGGCTCGAAAGCTTGCACGGAAAATGCGCTTCAACGCTCACGAAGCCATTCGCCAGCTTGGCCAGGGTTGGGTCGGTGACGAGGCTCTGGCCATTGCCATGTACGCTTTCCTCTCGGCTCGTAGTTACACCGATGCGATTGGCAGGGCCACCAATCATGATGGTGATAGCGACTCCACTGCTTCCATAGCGGGCCAGCTATGGGGGACTCAACATGGCGTTAGTGACATCCCGCATGCCTGGATTCGTCGTCTCGATGTGCTTGATGAGGTTCTACTGCTGGTTCAGCAGATGCAGTCCTGGCGGCGTCTTGTCGGAAGCGATAGCTACGGTCAGCCTACAGTGTCTGCCGAAATCGAGCCCTGCATACGCTTGATCGAGATGACTCATGAGCTTCATACGCTGGGCTATCAACAGATTCGCATTTTCCCCTACATGGCACCGTCCGGATGTTCTTGGCGGGTGGAGTGGGCTCCTGCCAGTGCTTTCCGTTCTTCTGTAGAGCCGCCCAGCGTCGAGTCGGAGCGTGAGCTTGTGCGCTATAGCAGCGGCTCTGGCTGGAAGCCCTTTGAGTGGCAAGGTGTGCAGGAGCTGACGGCTCTGAATATGGCGCAGCAGTTCGTGCGGCAGTTTCCCGAACTGGCTCGATCTGGCCAGGGGGATGATTGGTGCTATGCCGGTTGGCTAGCGCGTCTGCTTGGCGAGGTTCGACGCGGACGACTGCCCTACATGTTGGCGGATTGGCCGATAGATCTCGCACGTGGAGTGCCGATGACCTTTGGTGATCCTTTTCCTCTGCCGCCGACCTTGGATCGCGAGCCAGAGTTTGGCCATAACCCCGAGGATGATTTGGCTGATGAGGAGCTTCTTTCGGAAGGGCTTTTTGAGCAAGCTGAGTCCCCGGTAGACCATGTTGACGATGAGCCCACTCCGGATCAGTTCGATTTCACAGATCTGTATGGCCGCACCCATGGACTGGTTGCTTTCTACCATCAGGGCGCACCGTACCTGTTACAGGTCACGCAGTTGATCTGGCAACAGCTCCCTGCGCCTCGCGAAGAGTCATCTAGTCAATTGTGTTTGCTCGCAGGGTGGCCAGATGAAGGCAAACTTGGCGTGCACAACTTGCTTGAAAACTATCTGAAGGTAGCGGACCAAGCGTGCGAAATGGCCGCTGAGGCCACTGATCAAGACTGGAAAAGCGAAAGTGGAGTACTGGACTGGAGCAAGGTTGAGCACACCTTTGCCGAGATGGATAAGGCATTGCTGGCGACTGCATTTCAACTCAGTCAACTGATCGAGCACATAGCCCAAGCAGCAGGTTGATTTCCATATAGGGGCAGCCAGTTTATCCGCATGCAAGCTCGGTCGGTTAGTGATAGAGCCAGGGCTGCAGTTCATCCAGGTTGGCGACCACGATCTGCTGTGCCGTTGCCTTGGCGTGCACCTTGGTCGGGTCGATTTGGTAGCGCTGCAGGATGTACTGCACCAGGGCACCGCGCGTTTCGATGACCAACTGACCCTCGCGCATCCCATAGTCGGTCTCGATGATTACCTTCTGTTCCGGCTTTAGTCGTGAGTCCGGCTCGATCACCACGGTCACCTGAGTGCTCCAGCCTGCATCCTGATCGCGTCCATTGGCTGAAGGGTCATCCATAGGCTCAGGCACGCCGCGGAAGCGACTCAATACGAAGTCCCGGTAATCGCGATTCTTCTCGCAGTACGCGCGCACGTGCCAGCGCATGCCGGTGTAAATCAGCGTATGCGGAGCGATCAAGCGTGTCTCTGCATCCGGCGTAGTAAAGGACACGTACTCACACTCCAGACGTAGCCCCTCGCGGCAGGCGCGCAGAAGCGGGCGCAATAGTTCCGGCCGTACCGTGCGATCCGGCACCTGCAGCACCTCGGTGTGCGCATAGGCTAATGCCAGGCCCTCGATGTGCGGCGCACGGTCGTGATTCTGATTGAGTAGGTGTAGATAGGCGCTGGCGCTGTCATCGATGAACAGCGGCTTGAAGTGCCTGCTGGGTACATACCCCTTTAGATGCTTGTCGTATTCCAGGTTCTTCGGCGCGTAATCGGTGATGTAGGAATTGATGTCCTTCGACGCCTGTTGGCGGCTGATGCCGAAGCTCTGAATCAGGTGATTGGTGGTCAGACGGCCTTCCCACCAGGCCACCGTCTCGATCAGGCGGTAGCGCAATGCCAGATCCCAGCGTACGGACTCGATTGATTGCTTGCGTTTCATGGCCTCTCCATCTGCTCGAAAACTTTACCTGTACGCGTAAACACTCTAGATGCGTCGTCTCAAGTTACATACCTTGAAATTGTCATTCAAGTCGCCCGTTGGGCTGGCGGATAGAGGGAGTCTCGAGCATGAACATGATTGCGTTGTCGTGGATGGTGATTAGCGGCAGTTTGTTGCTGGTTGTGCTGGCGGGTGTTGCAGTCTACTGGCAGGTATTGCGCCGTCGTGAAGCGGTTACAGCCTTGCAGATCTGTCAGTCGCAACTAGAGCAGCACATGGCTGCATCTCACCA
The DNA here is from genome assembly GCF_014109765.1 of Pseudomonas berkeleyensis. Lineage (NCBI taxonomy): Bacteria > Pseudomonadati > Pseudomonadota > Gammaproteobacteria > Pseudomonadales > Pseudomonadaceae > Pseudomonas > Pseudomonas berkeleyensis. The sequence goes on along the minus strand of NZ_CP059139.1, from coordinate 3,447,952 downwards.
GAAAGAGGATGAGCTCCGTGAGCTGAGTGCTGGTCTGCGGGCGGAGAAGGCTCATGTTGAACAGCTTCAGCGGCAGGTCGAGTTCGCTCAGCAAGAAGCTGGGCGCTTGCGTACCGAATATCGCGATCAATCCGCTCAACTGGCCGAGGTGCAGAGCGCTGCCAGCGCCGCTCGTGCTCAATATGGCCAACTGCTTCAGCAGCATGATGAGCTCAAGCATGCGAGTGCCCGGCTGCAGCAAGTTCACGATGTTCTGCAGGATCGCTTCGCGGCCCTGACCAAGGAGCATGCCACGCTGAGCAGTACGCTCGATCAGAAGCAGCAGCACTTTGCCGAACAGCAGCAGCTGCTAAAGGAAAGCCGCGACCAGCTCAAGCTAGAGTTCGAGCAGCTCGCTGGCCAGATCTTCGAAGCCAAAGGCCAGGCGTTCTCGCAGCACAGCCAACAGTCACTGGATGCATTGCTTAAACCCTTCCGCGAGCAGATCGAGGGTTTCCGCACCAAGGTTGAAGATATTCACCACAAGGATGTCCAGCAGCAAGCTGCCTTGACCCAGGAGCTGCATCACCTGAAGGAGCTGAATCGACAGATCACCCAGGAGGCTCAGGACCTCACTACAGCGCTGAAAGGGCAGAAGAAGGCGCAGGGCAATTGGGGCGAGCTGATTCTGGAGAATGTCTTGGAGCGCTCCGGCCTGGTCAACGGCAAGGACTTCAAGCGGGAGGTCAGCTTCACCGGCGAGATCAATCGCCAGCGCCCCGATGTGATCGTTTACCTGCCTCAAGGCAAGCACCTGATCATCGATGCCAAGGTCTCGCTCAACGCGTACACCCGTTACATCAATGCCGAAGACGATACCGAGCGTCGCATGGCGCTTGCCGAACACGTGACGGCCGTTGGGCAACGCATCAAAGAGCTATCTGACCGCAGCTACTTTGACTTGCCGGGGCTGAGTGCGCCCGAGATGGTCTTTATGTTCGTGCCCATCGAGTCGGCTTTCGTCGAGGCGCTGAAGGCGGACGAAACACTGTTCCAGAAGGCCATCGAGCAGAACGTGCTGGTGGCGACGCCAACCACGTTGTTGACCAGCCTGAACATCGTGCGCCAGTTGTGGCGTTTCGAGGATCAGAACAAGCACACAGCCGAGTTAGCCGAGCGTGCCGGCAAGGTATACGACAAGCTGCGCACCTTTCTCAGCAGTATGGATGCCATCGGCCACAGCTTGGACAGAGCGCAGGATGCCTACAAGAAAGCCTGCGATCAGTTGGTCAGTGGCAAGGCTAACCTGGTCAAACAGGTCAGCGACTTCCGTCAGTTGGGCGTAGCGGTCAAAGGCGAGCTGAATGAGGTCTGGGTCGAGCGGGCGGATTTGGAACTCAACCTGATCTCTCAGATGCCCGCTGAGCAGCAGGCCTGAACCCTGCCGCAGCACGCAAGTGAATTGCAAGGAGCAAAACAGGATGAAGAAACCAGCAACGGTACAGGCGCTCGAGGACCTGGGGCGCGTCCGGCTATCCAAGCACTTTTTCATGCGGGATTTCCTCTACTCGGAAATCAGCCAGATCGAGGGCATCCCTAATATTCCGGATTATCCGGACCGCGCCATCGAGGCCGGGCGAGGACTGTGCGAACAGTTGTTGGAGCCTCTGCAGGAGCGCTTTGGGCGGATTGTCATTCGCTCGGCTTACCGAGCGCCGGCAGTCAACGCTAAGGGCGCCGAGAACAACAACCAGTACAGCTGTGCCGCCAACGAAAAAAACTACGCAGAGCACATTTGGGATTATCCGGACGCCGAAGGACATCTGGGCGCGACTGCCTGCATCATGGTGCCGGCATTGTTGCCCTGGTATGAGGAGCGCAAGGACTGGACGCCGCTGGCCTGGTGGATTCACGACAACCTGCCGTATGCCAGCCAGTTCTGGTTTCCCAGACTTGCGGCATTTAACCTTCGGTGGAGCGCAAACCCGAACACGTTACCCAGCATCAGCACCTACGTTACCAACCCCCATACCGGTGACAAGACAGCGTTGGTGAAGGGCGGGGTGGCCACGCTGAGCTTGGATGAGCGCAAGGCGATCGTTCGCCCATGGTTGGCGAGTCTCAACTAGGTTGCAGAAAAATCGACCGATCAAGTAAGCGATCATGTAGCCGATCAAGTGACGTTGTTAAGACATGTGCTTGAAAACTTTACCTGTACAGGTAAACACGCTAGATGTATCTCGAAAGGCTACATATTTTTCGGAGTATCCGCTGCGGCAGCGGCTTTGGGGCAGCAATCATCTGGAGTGTGAATGCAATCTGTTACCTACCGTCTTGATCAGAGTCCCGTGACACCATTTCAGTACCAGCAGGATGTCGAGAAGTACGCGGGCAATATCGAGTGCTCAGAGTGCGAGGCTAGTGCCTGGTTTGTAAGAAGTTCGGTCAGTGGCGGTCGGGAGCGTGTTGCTTGCTTCGCCGCGCACCACCAAGACGGTTGCCAGATCAAGACGGTGGTACTGGTTGTTGACGATGAAGGGGTTGAGCCAGATGAGGGTACAGACACGACGCGCATCAATGTCGATCTAGATAAGCGCAAACCCCAGGAAATCCTGGTTCCAGAGCCCAAAGAACGGCAGCCCGTCGATTCTCCATGGGGCGTGTTACAGCGGAAATACGCAAACGCTGCAGACTACCCGATCAACAAATCACTCCGGCAGATCCTGTCGTGCCTGATCAAGAACCCGGACTACCCAGAGGATGATGTTTCGATCCGGATCACGACCGACGGTGGTCGTGTCGCTTTGGAAGGGGAAGTCCGTAAGTTGCTCTCCCATCAGCGACAGCTTGCTGGCATCGAACTCGGTACGGTTCGCTTGTTCTGGGGGCTGGTCACCAACGTCAACCGGAAGGATGGCGAGGTCTGGCTCAACTGTGGGGATTACCGCACCGAACCAAGCCTGCTAGTCAGAGATGAGAACCTTGAGGAGGAAATGCTGAAGGCGTTCCGCCTCAAAAGTTTGGATGAGCTTGAGGGGGCCTATTTCCTTGTCATGGGGTGGCTCGCCGGCTCGGAGCGCAAGCCCATTATCAACTTCGGCTTTGCGAAGTACATCGCCTTCGTTAAGTACCGCGTCAAGCATGACGAAGAGGCTTGAGCCCTCACAGGCCAGCTTCTCCGGCTTTGTGCACCAGTGATTCTCTGCAAATGGCAGAGCCTGTACTGGGCCGTACTCTGCACCACTCCCCCATCAGATCACAGGTGGTGCTGCGCCAGCACGCCACGCAACGACAATTTCTTTATTCGAAAGCTGGAGAGACTCAACACCTCTACCGGGTTGAGCTGAACGCGTCATCAATCCGGACGGGTTCCCCGGAGGTCTGCCCCGTTTTTGATCGGAAGCATCCCCTGGAGCTGTCAACCTGCCTGAATACTTGACCTGTATGAAAGCCCATTATTGGTGCGTCCAGTTGGGCGACATATCCTGCCGCTATGCCCACTGGATGGGCTGGATGGAGTCACTGGCAGGGATGCCTAACTGAAACAGGATGGGTTGTCACAGTGCAGAGGAGACGGGCAATGGAGTACACCACACATGCCATACAACGATGCAGTCAACGCGGTATTCGGCAGCAGCAGGTCCAGTGGCTTGTCGATTTTGGATGCCATACCTGGAATCGTGGAGCGCAGGTGTACTTCTTCGACCGAGCGCGCTTGAAGCGGCTGTTGCTCAAGCTCTCCTCGGCTGAACGGCAGTTGGCCGAGAAGGCCCAGAACGTCTATGTGGTTGTGGTAGATGGCGCAGTGGTGACTGTTGGGCACAGAAGCCCTGACTTCTGCGTCAGCAAGCCTGGCGTTCACCACCATCGACGTCGACCGCAGCACCAAGCAGCTTGAGCCGCGGCAGATGACAATTCCTGGCTGATTAGGCAGGATACAGGTTAATGTCGAACTGATATCAAGCTTGACGATTAACGGATTGAAGCAAGACCAACATTGGATAGTCAGAGATAATGGCAGCTTTGCAGATCATTCCTTCCCTCAACACCCGTTCAGCGGGTGCTGTGAGTTGGGAACCCACAAGTGATGCCATGACTAATCAGCAGTCTTTGATCAATTTCGGCTTCAAGTTCGGTAGAAGTGGAGCACATGACTCCCGCACCATGATGTTGCCGGAGCTGCGCAGCCTTTTCGCGTGCACTCAGTCCAGCGATGGCCGCCCGCGGTATCGTGAGCAAATCACGGAGTTGAACTGCCTGGGCAAGCCCACCAGTCGAGCGCGCAAGCTGACGGCTGAGCACCTGGTTGATCTCTACGGCCTGTCGCCCGATACCCCATTGTTTCGCGTTTTTCGTCAGCTTTGGGACGTGCGCGTAGAGGCGCAGCCATTGCTCGCACTTCAACTCGCTGCAGCTCGTGATCCTCTGTTCCGTGTGTCTGTTCCGCTGATGTTAGAGCTACAGCCTGGTGAGCCTCTGCAGCGAGAACACACTGAGGCGGTATTGGCTGCTCAAGATCCCAATCGTTTCAGTCCCGCGTCGCTCAAGTCCTATGCCCAAAACATCAACGGCAGCTGGACTCAGGCCGGATTTCTGCGTGGGCGTGTCAAGAAGAGTAGGGCGCAGCCACAGGTAACCGAGGTGAACGTCGCCTATGCCCTGTTTCAGGCTTATCTCAACGGTTTGAGCGGACAGCGCCTGTTCTCCAGTGAGTGGTGCAAGCTGCTGGATTGCCGAGTTGAACGCCTGATAGAGCTTGCACGTACGGCATCCTTGCGTGGGCTGATCACATTCAAACAATCGGGTGAGGTCATTGAAGTTGGGTTCCCCGACTTCCTCACCGCCACTGAAAAGGCCTGGCTCCATGAGTAGTCGCCTCAATAAGCTCATCAAAAACTACGCTCGCCATATCAGCCTGCCTTGGCAAGCGGGCCTGGCAGATGAGCAGCGCGTTCTGTTTGCCGTTTATCACAAGGAAGACGAGCTCAAGCTGCGTGCGCGAATCGAAGAATTCAAAGTGGCCACTGAAGGCGCAGGCCACACCTGGCTGGCGCTGGATATCACCAATGCATTTCCCGAGTGGATGGCCGCAGAAGAGTACCGGGATGCCTATTTCACTGACCCTAGTGATCTGATCGGTAACTACCCCGATTTCATTCAGGACCTGCTAGAGCGACTGGAGCAGCAGCTGGGTGACCACGCGAACGAGAACACCCTCGTAGCGCTGATTGGCGCTGGTGCCTTGTTTGGTTTTGGCTCAGTCGCGGGCTTCGTCAAAGCGCTCTCTGCGCATGTGCCCGGTAGGCTGCTGGTGCTCTTCCCGGGCGAGTACATCGACAACACCTATCGCTTATTGGACGCCCGTGACGGCTGGGGCTACCACGCCACGCCGCTTACGGCTGACAACTGACTGTTTTGCTTTAAGGGACTGACATGCTTAACCGCGAAATCTACCTGAACGACCCGCTGGAAAACCGCCTGGCCAACAACGGGGTCGCCGAAGTGAAGGATGATCTGTCCGAGCAGGCGCTCAACACCCTTCGTTATGAGCTCAAGACGTTCGTCTGTGAAGGTGAGTACCAGGCCGGTATGGACAAGATCCTGTCCACCTACCTGCGCAACCTGGGCAGCAATCATGAGCAGCCGGGTGTGTGGATCAGCGGCTTCTTCGGCTCGGGTAAGTCGCACATGGCCAAGATGCTGCGCACCCTGTGGGTCGACCAGGCTTTCCCGGACGGCCTGACGGCGCGCCATATTGCCAACCTACCGCAGAACGTTGCAGACGCATTCAAAGAGCTGAGCATTCAGTCGCGTCGCTATGGCGGCCTGCATGCTGCATCCGGCACGCTTGGTGCTGGTGCCAACAACAACGTGCGTCTCGCATTGTTGGGCATCATCTTCAAGTCGGCGGGGCTGCCGGAGCAGTACCACCAGGCTCGTTTTGTCCTCTGGCTGAAAGAGCAAGGCTACTTCGATGCCGTTAAACAGGCAGTAGAAGATGCCGGCAAACCCTGGGAGCGTGAGCTGAGCAAGCTGTACGTCTCGCCACTAATTGCTAATGCTTTGCTCCGGGCCTACCCGGACATGGCCAGCGATACGCAAGGCGTGCATCAACTGCTCAAAGGTCAATTCCCCACGGTCACCGATGTGACCAATGACCAAATGGTCCAGGCTATCTCCGATGCGCTGGACCGCGAAGGCCAGTTCCCACTTACCCTGGTTGTGCTCGACGAAGTCCAGCAATACGTGGGTAACGATGCAGACCGTGCGCACATGATCCAGGAGGTTGTCGAGACCTGCTGTAAACACTCTGCTTTCGGTCATCGTCTGTTGTTCATTGCAACCGGTCAGAACGCTCTGTCCGGTATGACTAACTTGCAGCGTTTAATGGGACGCTTTCAGATTCCCATCATGCTCAGCGATACTGATGTCGAGTCGGTGATCCGTAAAGTCATTCTGCAGAAGTTTGAAACAGCGCGAGCGCCAGTTCAGGCGCTTCTGACCAAGCATCTGGGCGAGATTTCTCGTCATCTGCGGGGCACCAAGGTGGAGTATCACCAGGATGACGAGAAGGTCATGCTGGCCGACTACCCGCTGTTGCCCGTGCGCCGCCGCTTCTGGGAGAAGGTGCTGCGTATTGTCGATACCACCGGCACTGTTTCGCAGTTGCGCAACCAGCTCAAAGTCATCCATGAGGCCGCCAAGGCCACGGCCGAGAAAGAGCTGGGCAATATCGTACCCGGCGACTTTATCTATCAGCAGATCGCGCCCAATCTGTTGCAGACCGGTGTCATCTCTAAGGAGGACTACGAACGTATCGCTGAGCTGTCCGCTGGAGATAACGACCAGCAACTGCAGTCGCGTCTGCTCTCGCTGATTCTGCTGATTGGCAAGCTGCCGACAGACTCGATTTCCGACTGTGGTGTACGCGCCACCGCCGACATGCTGGCTGACCTTCTGGTAGATAACCTCAACCAGGGCAAAGACGAACTGCGCGCGCGCATCCCGGTTCAACTGGAGGCCATGGCCAAGAATGGTCAACTGATGGCCATGGAGACCAGTGCAGGTGTCGAGTACCGTCTACAAACCCAAGAAAGCGCCCAGTGGTACGACACCTTCCGCCAGCAGGAGGCGGACCTGCGTGGCAATATGCAACGTGTCGAGAACTTCCGGATCGACCTGCTGCACAAGCAAATCAAGTCCGAATTGGCCAAGGTCCGTGTCACCCAGGGGGCGTGCAAAGAGAACCGTCAGGTAATCGCCTGCTTTGATGCAGAAGTGCCCAAAGATGCCAGCCAGAAAATCTATCTCTGGGTACAGGACGGTTGGAGCCTGAACGAATCATCTTTCCTGGCCGAGGCGCGTAAAGCCAACCCGGATCTGCCGACGCTTTACCTCTATATCCCCGCGCGTAACCGTTCCGAGCTGAACAACGCCATCATCCATCAGGAAGCTGCCGATGCGACCCTGAGCCTGCGCGGTATGCCTAATACCGTAGCGGGTGATGATGCCCGCAAGGCGATGGAAACCCGCCAGCGTGATGCACAGAAGCAGGTCGACCAGCTTCTCAAGGAGATTCTTTCAGGCGTACAAGTGCTACAGGCCGGTGGTGCGGAAGTAGACGGCAACAGCATTGCCGAGCGCATTCAAGCCGGCGCTCAAGCTTCCGTGGTACGCCTCTACCGCGAATTCGATATGGCCGACAGCCCACATTGGGCCAAGGTTTACGACCGTGCCCGCAAGGACGGCGGTCAGAACGCCCTGGAAGCCGTGGGTTTCAGTGGTGATACCGAAAAGCACCCGGTATGTGCCTCGCTCCTGCGTTACATCGGCGCTTCCAAGAAAGGCAACGAGATCCGCGATCAGTTTGCTGCAGCCCCCTACGGCTGGCAGCAGGACACTATCGATGGTGCGTTGTTCGCCCTGGTTGCAGCGGGTGTACTGCGTGCCACCGATGCCAGCGGCAATGCGCTGACGGCGCAAAGCCTGGAGCGGCAGAAACTCACCCAGAGCACCTTCCGTCCTGAGACTGTGACGATCCGTCCGGTGGATCTGATCAAGATCCGTGGCTTGATCAGCTCGTTGGGTATCGACTGTCCACCAGGTGAAGAGCAGGCCCGTTTGCCGGCACTGATCAACCTGGCTCGCGAGCTGCACTATGCGGCAGGCGGTGAGGCGCCTGCGCCTGCGCGTCCGGACGCCAGCTTGATTGATGAGATCGCCAAGGAAAGTGGCAATACCCAGCTCAAGTTGGTGCTGGATAACAAGGATGCCATCAAGCCGTTGCTTGACACCTGGCGCAGCCTGGGTGAACAGCTGCGTGTCCGCCGCAGTGATTGGGACCTGCTGCAAACCCTACTGCGGCTTAGCAAGGGCCTGGCCTTCGGTGAGAAGCTCAGTGGCGAAGTGGATGCCATCAAGAGCAATCGCAGCCTGTTGGCCGAGCCCAATCCGCTCGAGAGTCTGATCAGCACCACCGTCAGCCAACTGCGTGAGGCGATCAACCACCACTTCCGCGCCTTCCAAACCGAATACCAAAAGCGCCAGGCTGAGCTGGTGGCAGATAGTCACTGGCAACAGCTCTCTGCTGCCCAGCAGAATGAGCTACTGGCTCGCCGAGGCTTGGTTGAGCCTGAAGCGCTGAGCCTCGGTAGCCGCGAAGAGGTCATCGACAGCCTGGAAACCACCAGTCTGGAGCAGTGGACTGATCGTAAAGACAGCCTGGCTGCCAAGTTTGAAAGCGCCCGCCAGGAAGCGGTCAAACTGCTGCAACCCAAGGTTCAGCATGTCAGCCTGCCTAAGCGCACCTTCGAAAACGAAGCCCAGCTACGCCAATGGTTGACGGAAATCGAGGCTCAGCTGCTGGCCAAGCTGGCGGAAGGCCCCGTGATGGTCTGATTCCTCCCGCAGCATAGTGGCCCGTAGGGTGGGTTAGCCGCAGCGCGGCGTAGCCCACTCAAGCGGAGCCAACAAAATTGAATAATTGATTACTTGGCTTGCCGGTTGATAGGGCAGGCCGACTGAATACCCCAGCACTGGCTGTGGCAAGGACGTACTCATGCGCGAGTTCCTCGACAAAAAGCTTCGCAAACAACTGGAAACCACCGTCATCAAGGCGCGGGATATCGCCGAGCAAGCCGCGCAAGAGGCACTCACCCGGCTCAGTGTTGGCGACGCCAGCGCGGCCAATTACCTGGATGACGAGCAGCGTGCATTGCGCAACCGCCTGCGTGCCCATGGTCGTCAGCTGGGGGACCTGCGCGATGCCCGTACCGGCCAGCAGGAAACTCAGCGCCTTTGTGTGGAAATAGCCTACGAGCATTGGCACCGCATGCTGTTTGCGCGCTTTCTGGAGCAGAACCACCTGCTGATGTACGACCCGCATACCGCACTTACCCTGGAAGAGTGCCAGGAGCTGGCAGCGGATGAAGGCTGTGCCAATGGCTGGGAGCTGGCGGGCAAGCTGGCCTCACGCATGCTGCCCCAGGTATTTCGTGCGGACTCACCCGCTTTGGCGGTCCCCCTAGCCTTTAACCACGTACGTGCGTTGGAAAAGCTGATTGCTGATCTGGACAAGGCCACCTTCGAGGCGGCCGATAGCTTGGGCTGGGTTTACCAATACTGGCAGGCCAAGAAGAAGGATGAAGTGAACGCTTCGGGCGTGAAGATTGGCGCGGACGAGTTGTCGCCCGTAACCCAGCTTTTCACCGAGCCCTATATGGTGCAATTCTTGCTGGATAACAGCCTAGGCGCTTGGTGGGTGACCCACTACCCGCAGCATCGTGATCTGCTGCCACTCACCTACCTGCGCACTGTGCCTGCATCTGCCGAAGGTGATTCCTCCACCAATGAGCAAGTGCCTGCCGCAGGTACCTTTGACGGCTGGCCGCAAAGCTTGGCGCAATTCAAGATGCTGGATCCGTGCTGCGGTTCCGGCCATTTCCTTGTGGCCACCTTGTTGATGCTGGTGCCGATGCGTATGGCGGCCGAAGGCCTGTCAGCAGATCAATCCGTTGATGCGGTGATCAGCCAGAACCTCCATGGCCTGGAGCTGGATCAGCGCTGTGTCGAGCTCGCAGCTTTTGCGGTGGCTCTGGAAGCCTGGCGTTACCCTGGTGCCGGCGGTTACCGCAGCTTGCCGACGCTCAATATCGCTTGTGTGGGGCAGCGTATTCAGACACCACGTGAGCAGTGGTTGGCATTGGCCGGCCACAACGCCGAGATTAAAGCTGGCATGGCCCGTCTGTATGACACTTTCCGCGATGCGCCGATTCTAGGTTCCCTGATTGATCCTGCTCGCAGCCTGAAAGGTGATTTGATTACAGCTGATTGGGGGCAGGTGCAGCCCCTTTTTGGCAAGGCGCTTTCATTAGCCGAGTCCTTAGAAAGCGAGTTATATGAAGCTGCAATCGTGGCTCAAGGCCTTGCTGTGGCGGCAGAGATCTTATCTCAGCAATTTGATTTGATAGTCACTAATGTTCCCTATCTTGGGATTCGCAAGCAGTGCGGAAAACTTCGTGACTTTTGTGAGGCCCAATACCACGCCGGCCGCCATGATTTGGCAGCCGCTTTCATTCTTAGAGCTCTGGAACTTTGTAAGAGCGAAGGTCTAGTGCAAGCTGTATCTCCATCTAGTTGGCTTCAAAGCGGGTCCTACGAAAAACTTCGTCATTATCTTTTAGAAAAAATAAAAATAGACTGGGTTGTGAAGTTGGGTGCTGGAGCTTTTTCCGGGATATCCGGCGAGGTTGTTAATGTCGTGCTTACTCAGTTTCAGAATAAGATGCCGAGTAAGTTTAGTAATATTTTTACCATTGATCTTGAAGGTGCTCAGGGAGCAGAGTCTAAGGCCGTTAGTCTCATTGATGCCAGTATCCTGAAGATAAGCCAGAGTGAGCAGTTCTTAAATCCTGATTCCCGTATTCTTGTTGGTGTGGAGCAAGGAGGGAAAGAGCTATTATCTAAATTCGCTGATAGCTTGGCTGGAATTCAAAATGGTGATTCTCCTCGCTTCCAGCGCATGTTCTGGGAGCTGATCGGTCCTTCTGAATTTTGGGTGCTTCAACAGGTTTGCGTTAATGCGAGTACTGAATTTGGGGGCTGCAACCTCCTTATTAATTATGACTTAAAGGCTGGGCATCTTCGCGAGACGAAAGAAATTAGGCGGTCACGACTTCATGATTCGGATCAAAGAGGGAAATCGGCTTGGGGGAAGAGGGGTGTTTTAATTAGTAGGATGGGTAGCCTACCTGTAACGCTATATGCGGGAGTGCCATTTGATCAAAATGCGGCAATCATGCTGCCTAAAGAAGATAAGTATACTCTACCTATTTGGGTATACAGCCTATCAGATGACTACGCCGAGGCAGTTAGATCTATAGATAACAAGCTGAATGTAACAAGTGCAACTTTAGCAAAAGTTCCGTTTGACTTGACGTATTGGCAAAAGATTGCCGCCGAGCTCTATCCTGAGGGGTTGCCAAAGCCCTACTCCTGCGATTCGACACAATGGCTCTTCCACGGCCACCCACAGCCCGCTACCGAGCCGCTGCAGGTCGCCGTTGCCCGTTTGCTCGATTACCACTGGCCGGCAGAATCGGACTTCGAGATGGAGCTCTCCGATGAGGCTCGCGATTGGATCGCTCGCTGCACTCCGCTGAATGCCCTTTCCGATGACGATGGCATCGTCTGTCTTTCGCCTTTACGCGGCGAGAAAGCGGCTGCTGAACGTCTGGAAAGTTTGTTGCACGCGGCGTTCGGCACGGATTGGACTCCCCAACTTCGCAACCAGCTATTGGAGCAGGTCGGCGCCCAAAGCCTGGAGTCCTGGCTGCGCGACAAGTTCTTCGAGCAGCACTGCAAGCTGTTCCATCACCGCCCCTTTATCTGGCAGATCTGGGATGGCCTCAAGGACGGCTTTAGCGCCTTGGTCAACTACCACAAGCTCGACCGCAACAACCTGGAGCGTCTGATCTACACCTACCTGGATACCTGGATCAGCAACCAGCAGCGTGCCGCGAGTGAGAAAGTGGACGGCGCCGATGCTCGCCTGGCTGCAGCACAGGATCTGAAAACCCGTCTGGTGCGTATTCTCGAAGGCGAAGCCCCTTACGACATTTTCGTACGCTGGAAGCCTCTGGAGCAGCAGCCTATTGGCTGGAACCCTGACCTCAACGACGGTGTGCGCCTCAACATCCGCCCCTTTATGACTGCCGAAGTCCTGCGCCACAACAAAAAGCCCAAGCTCAACATCGAGTGGAAAAAGGATCGCGGCAACGACGTCCCCAGCGCCCCCTGGTACACCTTGGGCCTTGAGTACGGCGAAAAAGAAGGCGCCCGCATCAACGACCACCACCTGACCTTGGCCGAGAAAAAATTGGCTAAACGATAGAAGCTTTGAGTATTAATATTTAAAAAGGAGTTTTCATGGCTTGGCAAATAGTAGCGGCAGCAGTGGGTGGGCTCGCAGTCGGAGTTTGGGGCTGGGTTAAACGCGACAAAGTCGTTGCAGCCTGGGACTCACTAGTGATTGCTCTGAGGGGCAAGAAAGTCACTGTTCTTGGGGCAAGAGGATCGGGTAAAACCACTCTGCTAACTTTCTTGTCTAAAGGCGAGTTGCCCAAAGGCAACGCGCAAACGACATCAGCAAAGCGGGTTGCTGCCAATCGTTTAAAGTTAAAAGATTTGCAGCTTGATTTGAAAGAAACTAAGGACCTTCCTGGTGGTGAAGCAGCCATACAGCAGTGGAAAGAGCTGCATGATGCATCAGATTTTGTTATCTATTTGATTAAAGCCCATGAAATGGATGTGGGGCGAGTAGAGTATGACCTTAAATTGATAAGTGAGTGGCAGGAAAAGCATAAAAGCAAACCTAGGCTGCTAGTTGTTGCTACTCACATGGACCTAGATAAAGGATTCGTTATGCTCAAGGAGAATGAGCAAGGAGATTTCCATGATCGATTTGTCGGGAAGCTTCAGCGTTGCTTTAGTAGCTTCAAGACCATGCCAAGTCTCTATCTGGGCGGCTTAAATAATCAGTCAAATACCGAGGATTTGGTGATTAAAGTTATTGGCTGGATGCACAATGCCTAAGGTCTTGGCGGTATTCGCTCAGGCACTAGATAATCATTCGGATGATCACGTGTTCATGGAGGGTCGGCATCTCCCGAGTAGAGCTGCTGCAGAACGACAGCAAGCATCTGATTTAATATCAACTGTGACCAGTGAAGGTGACAAGGTCTTTGCGTCTGATGGCGTTGAGCTGTTCTGTAGCGGTCCTTTGTGCGTGGTTGAGATTGTTTCAGAACAGTTGGATGCTGCTGGTCGTCTCGCTCCAATATCCGTTTGCATTGATCTGACAGGGGGCGATCAGGTTGCGGATGTGGTTCGGCAGCTAACGGAAATCTCTCATTCGATTGAACGTACGATAAGTCCTGTGTATTTAGATGCTGTTAGTCAGGGCTTGACTGAAGAGCAAAAAAAAAAGCGCCCCATGGGATGTCTCTTCCCATTCCTGTAATGACTGCGTCTCCGTTAGTTGATACTGATTCTTGTAAGGATTCGAGAGAAATGAGTGAGAGTGAATTTCCTGCTTTTCATGGTGCGCGTCGGGCAATAGTGGTCTTGAAGAAAAATGATATCCGCCTTGTTAGAAATGACCCAACCTTTGAAGGCCGAGAGTTCCTTTATGATGACGAGGCATTCGTACTCGAGTATCCGCCAAATGAGGACGAGCTAGGGCAGTCTAAAGCTTTGGAGAATATCGTTTATTCAGATCTGGCGCGACCGGGGGCAGTTTTGGTTCAGAGCCCATATGAGAAAGATTCATATGTCGAGCTTGAGCGAGCAGCTGAAGTTTTTGCTATTGAAAAAATCCACCATTTCTCAAGGCTATGTCAGTTGCTGGGGGCTAATTTTGTTGAAACTGAGCAGGTCGAAATAAAGCGAGAAGGTCAATCGAAAGCATATGATGCGAAAGGCAATATTGGCCCATTAAAAGGTGATGGGAAGATGGCGATGTCAGAGGACCAAAGTCTTACGCGGAAATTTACTATTTCTACAGTAATGGATGGTCGTGAGGCTGATATAGCAGCTGCTGAGAATTTTTTAAGGAGTAAGAGTCTGATGGGTGATAGGGTCATGCGCAGTCTTATAGAGCAGCGAGCAGACGCTACCAATCCCGTTCGCGAGCAGCGAGTTACAATTAGTCTTTCAAGTGAAGCAAAAAGCACATTCAGTATTGTTGGAAGGCTTAATTTGCCAAGTAAGTTTGGTGTTTCGGCAGGGTATAAGAGTGTCGCCACTAGGGAAGAGGAATATTCGTTGACCTTGCTTGTTAAGTTTGATTCTTGAGGTCGCTTTGAGGGCGAGTGATGAGCAAGAAAATTAGTGGTGCCGAATATCCGCTGTCAAAAATATTTAGCTCTGAATTCGACTATGTCATCCCACCTTATCAGCGCCCTTATGCTTGGACAAAAGATCAGGCAGGTGAACTGTTTGATGACCTCTATGATTTTTTTAGGAATGAGGTCGAGGACAGCTACTTTCTGGGATCGATTGTTCTTATTAAGGATGAGGGTAAGCCTGCAGCTGAGGTTATTGACGGGCAGCAGCGTTTAACAACCTTGACGATTTTGCTGTCAGCCCTGACGTCTCTGTTGTCCGGGGACAATCATTCCTCTTTCTACAGTTTTATTCGTGAGCCAGGGAACGTGGCGTTGAAGCTCAATCCCAAGCCTCGTTTGGCACTGCGGGAGAGGGATCGCGGCTTTTTTGCTCAGTATGTGCAAGCGCTTCGATTTGATGATCTGGTACAGATTGATCCTGCTCAACTTGATAATGAGTCGCAGCGAAACATACAAGGAAATGCTCGTCTGCTGAGAGACCGGCTTCAGGAAAAATTTCGAGGTGATGAGGCCGCTTTAGTCGACTTCGGTTCGTTTCTGCTGATGCGCTGCTTTCTGGTTACCGTCACCACCCCAAGTCAACAGTCGGCCTTCAGGGTCTTCTCGGTTTTGAACAACCGAGGCTTGGATCTTCTACCGACAGATATCATTAAAGCGGAGGTCATCGGCAAGCTTCCGGAAGACAAGCGTGAAGCTTTCAATGATCGCTGGGAAGACCTTGAGGTTGCGACCGGCCGCGATGGCTTTAACGAGCTTTTTGGTCATATTCGGATGATCTATGCCCGCTTTAAGGCTCGGCGCATGCTGCTTGAAGAGTTCAAGGATCACGTGCTGAGTCAGGTGACGTCCTCTGAGGCTTTGGTCGATGAGGTGGTTGCGCCCTACGCAGAGGCCTATTTGATCGCCAAACAGTGCCAGTACGTCTCGACTTCATCGGCGGAAAAAATTAACGAGCTGTTCACGTGGCTGAACAGAATTGACAACTCAGACTGGTTACCCGTGGCGATTGCCTTCCTAGCCCGACAAGGCAACGATGCCGCGGCTGTGTTGGACTTCATTTCTCGGCTTGAACGCCTAGCAGCCTTCCTGCACCTGACCGCCAAGAATGTGAACCAGCGTATCGAGCGTTATGCCCTGGTCATCGAGGACATTCTGAAAGGGGTTTACGTCGACAGAGTCGAGCTAACGCCAGGTGAGTGCGCTGAGATGTTGCGAGCTCTGGATGGGAACGTCTATGAGATGACCGCCCGGCGTCGCAACTATTTGATCCTGCGCTTGGACTCATTTGTCTCCGCGATGGCGGCTAACTACACGCCGAATGTCCTGACAATCGAGCACATCCTGCCTCAAACTGTCGATCCTGCTAGTGAGTGGGCAACCACTTGGCCAGACGCCGTTATGCGGATGAAATGGTTGCATCGCTTGGCGAACCTGGTGCCTCTGACGCGTGCCAGAAATTCTAAGGCCCTGAACTATGACTTTGCCAAGAAAAAGTCCGCGTATTTCGCCGGTAGCAGTGGCGTAACGCCGTATGCTTTGACAAGCCAAGTGTTGCACCAGCATGAGTGGACGCCTGCGCAGGTTGAAGCTCGCCAGAAGGATCTTTTGAACGCGCTTTCTGCCAGCTGGCGTTTGGCGTAGCGAATCAGGCATTTTCTGTTTTTAATTGTGAGCAAATTGATGACCGTACTTGAGGCTTTGGCTGCGAGCCTTCGTGCTGCAGCGCAGTACAACGCCAGTTCCCAGGTTGCACCTACAGCGATCCTTTGGCCTGACAAGGATCGCGAGTGGTTGCCTGTGCTTGGTCAACTCCAAAGCGCGCTTCCGGAGCTTTTTTCGCTCGGAAGCTATAAGCCCGATCACCGTCAAGGCCCAGCCATATGGCTCAAGTGCGTAATCGCAGATGCGTTGCCTGAGATCTCTTTACCGGTCGGCCAAACCCCGATCATCTACTTGCCGGGTGTGAGTCGGCAGGATTTGCGGGCGATCACTGCATGTCCTGTAGATCTACAACCATTGGCTGAGCTGCAGTATCGGGGCGTGCTGTGGAGCCAGGTGAACGCCAAGGACTGGACCGTCAATGCATTTCTGATTTCTCGCACTGGTGGCTTGGGGCTGGATGTTGCGCAGGATGCCAAAACCCAAACAGCAATGCTGCGTGCGCTCGAACCATTACTCGATACTGATGTTTCACAGCTCCAAGGCCGACGACTGGAGGCCAGTGACTTCAACCAGCTTCTCAGTACCGATAGCGTACGAGATGTGCTGACGTGGCTCAGTGACAGCCAGGCTGTGCAGGCCAGTTGGGCTGGAGCCCGTTGGGATGCCTTTGTCGGCATCTGCCATAGCGAATTTTTGGTTCATCCCGAGAAAGATGGCGATCTGGTCGCGGCAGAGAATCTTTGCGCCCGGCTGGGGCCCTGGGCACGCGTCTGGGAACGGTTCATTGAGAACACCGCTGCTTTTTCAAGGTTGCCGAGTGTCTTGATGCGCTGCCAGCCAGATCTAGCAGCGGATGTCTCGACCTATCCAAGCTATAACCAGCAGCAGGAAAACGATCTGCTGGCGCAGCTGCGTTCGCTTTCCACTTGCGGTAGCAACGAGCTGCGTAAGGGGCTTATTGACCTTGATGCCCACCACGGTGTGCGTCGGTCATGGGTATGGGCCGAGATGGGGTTAGCGCCTATTGCCCAGTTGCTCGAGCCGCTGGTGCTGATTGCTAAAACAGTTGCTGGCAGTGGTCTTTCCGGCACTACCCCCGAGGAAATGGCCGAGCATTATCGGAGCCATTATTGGATCGTTGACGATGCTCAGCTTCGAGCCCTGGCGATGGCCCGAGAGCCGTCAGTTCAGTTGGTGGTGAGGGATATCCTTAACAGCCTGTATACGCCCTGGCTGCACGAGACGGCGCTGAACTTCCAGCAGCTGGTGAGAGCGAAAGGCTACCCAGGGAGCGACGGTGTCAATGAAGCTGTTGCCACCTATCAAACCTCCAGTGAGGTCGTTTTCTTTGTCGATGGACTGCGCTATGACGTAGCGCAGCGTTTGGCAGTTCGTCTGCAAAGCTTGGGTGATGTTAGGCAGCGGACAAATTGGGCTGCGCTGCCTTCGGTGACGGCCACGGCTAAAGCTGCCGTGATGCCGATTCATCATCAGGTAACGGGGCGTACAACCGATACTGACTTCCAGCCCAGCTTGAAGACTGAGGACAAGCCGCTGAGCGCTTATTACTTCCGCAAGTTAATGGAAGAGGGCGGTTGGCAAGTCCTGGGGGCTGAGGAGAATGGTGATCCGCAAGGATTGGCCTGGGTGCAAACCGGCAATATCGATGAAGCAGGCCACACAGACAATCTGCGTCTGGCAGGCCGGATTGATTCTCTGCTGCAGGACGTATACCTGCGCGTTGAGGAGCTGCTGCAGGCCGGCTGGCGAAAAATCCGTATCGTCACGGATCACGGTTGGCTTTTGACGCCACAGCCGATGGCTAAAGTCGATCTACCCAAGCACCTTGCAGAAGTGCGCTGGGCTCGCTGTGCTGAAATCAAGGGCACCGTCCAGACCTCTCTGCCCACCGTCAATTGGCGCTGGAATCTAGAGCAAACCATTGCCGTTGCACCTGGAGCCAGTGCCTTCCTTGCTGGGCGTCACTACGATCACGGCGGTTTGAGCCTGCAGGAGTGTTTGACGCCAATCATCGAGGTGCTCAGCACCGCTGCGCCGTCGTTGAAGCTCAGTGCCGCCGCTATCACAAAGGTGCAGTGGTTGGGCTTGACCTGTCGCGTAGAGGTACAAAGTACAGCCGCTGATCTGAGTGTCGATCTGCGCAGTAGCCCTGCGGATCCGGCAAGCTCGCTTGTGCGTGCCAAAAGCCTCAAGGGGGGCAAGTGCAGCCTGCCGGTGGAGGACGATGATCGGGAGGGGGATGCAGTCATCGTAGTTGTTCTAGACAGCGCGGGGAATGTGCTCGCTAAGCAGGCGACCTTGGTTGGAGAAGAAGCGTGATCGAACTGGACATTCTTGACTCGAAAGCTGCGGCAGCCTTTGAGGGATATATCGTCCGCAAAGATCTGGTTAGGACCTTTGCCAGGCAATTCCCTGTGCCGACCTATGTTGTCGAGTTTTTGTTGGGCCGATACTGCGCCAGCACCGATCCTGATGAGATCGAAGAGGGTATCGAGATCGTAGAGCGTCAGCTCTCCTCCCGGACCGTTAAGGCCGGCGAGGAGGAGCTGTTCAAGGCACGTGCATACAAGAACGGCACGGTGAAGTTGATTGATCTTGTGAGTGCGCGCTTCAGTCAGAAAGACAACGGTTATCTCGCAAGTCTGCCCAGCGTGCAGCTCACAAACGTTCGCATCGCAGACAAGTTAGTGGACGATAACGAACGCCTTCTCACGGGTGGTTTCTATGCGGAAATCACGCTGGAGTACGACCCCGCGATAGCGGAGGAGCGAGGCAATCCGTTTGGCGTGCAAGACCTGCGGCCCATTCAGCTTTCGAAGCGCGATGTGCTCGACACCCTTGGAGAGGCGCGAAAGTCTTTCAGTAGTGAGGAGTGGAAGGATTTTCTGCTTAGATCTATCGGCCTCGAGCCTGAGAGACTGGATGCCCGAGCCAAGGATGCGCTACTGCTCCGCATGGTTCCTTTCGTTGAACGGAACTACAACCTGGTTGAGCTGGGGCCGCGCGGTACGGGTAAGAGCCATCTGTTTCAACAGGTCTCTCCCTATGCGCATCTAATCTCAGGTGGCAAGGCAACTATTGCCAAGATGTTCGTCAACAACGCCAGTGGACAGCGAGGTTTGGTGTGTCAGTACGACGTGGTCTGCTTTGACGAGATCAGCGGTATTTCCTTCGACTCGAAGGAAGGCATCAACATCATGAAAGGGTACATGGAGTCTGGCGAATTCAGCCGCGGTAAGGAGAGCATCCGTGCCGATGGTTCGCTGGTCTTCGTGGGAAATTTCGATGTAGACGTTGAGCATCAGCAGCGAGTGGGGCATCTGTTTGGGCCGCTGCCTCAGGAAATGCGTGATGACACCGCCTGGATGGACCGGATTCACTGCTTCCTACCTGGCTGGGATGTGCCCAAGATGAATCGCGAGCTGACCACCGATCATTTCGGGTTAGTGAGTGATTTCTTCTCGGAGTGCTTGAGCCGTCTTCGCTATGAGAGCAGGGTCAGTGCGCTGCAGAACCGAGTCCATCTGGGCGGCGCTTTGAGCGGCCGAGATACCAATGCGGTGAACAAGACGGTGTCCGGACTTCTCAAGCTGCTCTATCCCGATTCATCTCAGACGATTTCAGATGAAGACCTTGAGTGGGCAACGCGCCTTGCTCTTGAGGTGCGCCGCCGGGTCAAAGAGCAGCAGAAGCGTATTGGTTCTGCTGAGTTTCGAAACACCCACTTCAGCTACTTCATTGGTGATGACGGTGTCGAGAAATTCGTTGCGACCCCTGAGCTGCGTGCGGATAACGAGATCGGGGATGACCCCCTAGAGCCTGGCCAGATCTGGACAATCAGTGAGGGCGGGGCAGAAATCGATGATAACGCGGGCCTGTACCGGATTGAGGTCAACGAAGGGCCAGGTTCTGGGGTGAAGATCCTCAATAATCCAGTGCCGCCAGCTTTCAAAGAGTCGGTCCGCTACGCAGAGCAAAACCTGTACGCTCGTGCCTCACAACTGATTGGAGATCGCGATCCTCGCGCGCATGAGTTCACTGTCCAGCTGCGCGCTTTTGATGCGGCCAAGCGCGGCTCCAAGCTCGGTGTCGCGGCTCTGATTGCGATGTGTAGCAGCCTGCTGAAGAAGTCTGTTCGGGGCGGGTTGATTGTGGTGGGCGAGATCAACCTAGGTGGGTCTATCGAGCCTGTGCTTAACCCGGTGAGCATCGCCGAGTTGGCGGTAGAGAAGGGGGCTAGTGCCCTACTGATGCCGGTCACCTGCCGGCGTCAGCTCTATGACCTGTCTGATGACATGGCCACGAAGATTGATATCCAGTTCTATCAGGATGCTAGGGACGCGTTTTTGAAGGCGATTGTGGAGTAGGTTGTAAGTCAGTCGTGTCCATGATCCTCGCTAGTTACCGAGCTCGATCGTGCAGTGGAAGGTAGGGCTTTGTTGGTATTGGTCTTCCAAGCCCTTTAAGCTGTTGTAATCAGAGAGTTGAATAATTGGGGGCTTCCTGAGGTAACAGATTCCTCAGCTCAGGAAGCTTCCTGGCCTACTTACCAGCTTTCGACAAATCTCTGTTGAAGCGCTTTCAAGCGTGCCGGCAGGGCATGATGGCAGGTCACTCCCAGATATGTTGCGGCTCGGGTTGCGCCAACATACAAGTAGCGCTCGAATAGTTCTGGCTTCGTCGTCGCGAGTTCGTCGACACCGACAAAGAAGACCGCCTCGAACTCAAGACCCTTGATATGCTGCATATCGAACACACGGACGTCCGTCTCGTCTCCCAAGGTCTGGCCGTCGACACACGCGACTGCACGCAGGTTTATGGACTCCAGCTGCTCCGTTAGGGCTTCAGCCATCGGCTTCACATGTTTTTCCGAGGGAACCAACACGGCAATGCTCGGCATTTCACGAACCAGCCGCTCAATCTCACCAATTCGATCCGCCAGCCAGCTGGAGATAGACTTGCTATCAAGATTCTCTGCCAGGGCCGGCATAACTCCTTCGTGGGTTGAATGCTCTGGCAGGTTGCCGGAAGCCTCAAGGTCGCCCCCCATCAGGCTAAGCAGCTCGCTGGCGAATGCGTTCAACAGTCGGCTCTGTCGATACACCGTGTTGATGCGCCGATACCTCAGGCGATCAGATATCCATTGCAATTGCTCAAGATTTCGCAGGCCATTGCCGGTGATCCGCTGGTTGAAGTCCCCGCAAGCAAAGAACGATCTGGTGCGAGGGTCGCTCAAGTTTTCCATGCAGGCGAGCTGAAGCGCTGAAAAGTCGGTCGCTTCATCGACCAGTACCTGGTACTGAAATTGGTTCGAGATTCTGAGTAGCTCGGTAAACCTAGGTTGATCGAGATGGCGCCTCACGAAGTCCTGTTGGATCAGCTCTCGAGCCGAGCTGAGCATCAGAAGGAGAATCGCGTCGAGTTCTGTAGTGTCGATGTGGGTAGGGCTTTCAGGGCGTTGATATCCGTACGTCTGATCAAGAAGGCACTGACGACGAAACGCTCGGTAACTGATCGGAACGTCCAAAACGTAGCGTTTCCAGGCATTACGGAAACGGCGTAGCGCATTCTGGAAGGTCATCTCGCCGCCCAGGCTCTTCAGC
Organism: Pseudomonas berkeleyensis; assembly: GCF_014109765.1. Taxonomy (NCBI): domain Bacteria; kingdom Pseudomonadati; phylum Pseudomonadota; class Gammaproteobacteria; order Pseudomonadales; family Pseudomonadaceae; genus Pseudomonas; species Pseudomonas berkeleyensis. The sequence goes on along the minus strand of NZ_CP059139.1, from coordinate 3,426,282 downwards.
CACTCATCTGAGGGCACGCGTTCGTCGAGCCAGTCCCGAATGCGTGCAGCCCGACTGGTCTTGCCCAGACTACGTCCGCGGTAGCGGCTGCGGGCATAGCTTTGTAAGAAGCGTTGGAATGCCAAGAACGCTTTCTGCACCTCATTATGCGAAGGCTGTGTAGTTTCTTCGCCGCTATCGTCATCAAACTCTTCGCCGTCATCATCTTCGTCGTCGCTTTGCCCGAGCGAATCCAAAAAACTGGCGAGTTCAGAAAATACTTTTTTATTCTTGTTGTAGAGAAGGTTGCCTTGTTCTCTGATGAGTTTGTCTGTCTTCTCGCGGCTTGCCCTAAGCAATGGCTCGATCCGATCTTCCAAATCATTCCAGGCAGCATAGGCTTCGAGCAATTGCCCTGATTCTGTATTCGGGACCGCGCTCAGTACTTGATCAACAACTGGTCGGGTATGCTCTGGAGCCGAGTCACTAAGTAGGGCCGCACCCTCCTGCAAGTCTTTGATAATCCGGTGACGATGAAAAGCTTTAACTGCATCGAACCAATGGCAAGGGTCGTCGATGGTCTCCGTACCGCAATGATGGCGGTCTTCTTTGAGGATGAACGTGCCGCCGGTATTGGTTTTCAAGATGCCGAATACTGATCTTGCTAGCTCATGTCGGCGCTTAGCCCAAGTCTTAATGTGTTCATCGGAGGCCGGGACATTTTCTCGGCTGAAGGCTTCCTTGACGTAATGCTTGAGGAGTTCCGAAGGGGTGAACATCACCCAGCGTGAGCGGTAATGGGCTGCATTCAGCAAGGAGCGTTCGTGCTCGTCCAAAGCCTCCCAGTCAAGCTTCTGACCTAGGCGTTTAATCAGCGTGGTGGTCTTGCCGGTGCCCGGTGGGCCAAGAATGATCAATTGACGATCAATCGGTAAGCGGAAAATATCGTCCTGGAATTTATCCAGGATCGCCTGGTCACGCAGCGCCATGGCACTACGAATCTGGTGCCTTAGACCTTCGACGAATTTTTGTTCGTCGTCAGTGTTTCCAGCCAGCATTGCCGCAAAATCGTCCTGATCATGGGGCGCGATCAGCTTGCGTAAAGAGGGGATGGTCTGGGGCGGTTCATCCTCACGTCGCCAAATTCCCCCGATAGAGTCCCACTGACCATCAGCCTTGTTGGGCTTCAGCTCCAGGTTTTCTAGAACGCGCAGTACAACCCGTGTGTCACCGATCTGAACTTCCACTTCGTCACCGGCGCCGCGGGAGGCCAGACGACCAAGATCAGTTCGATAGCTTGCGAGTTTCGCCCCGTTCAGCGAGATTCCTGTTGTACGACAGATATAGTAGGTATCTATTTCGCCATCGTCCCTCTCAACGGTGACGCGGGAAATGGCTGGTTCGCGAACCAGGTTAAGAAGCGACTGGGTCACGCTGTCGGTGATAGCGGCGATGCGATCAACAACCGTGGAGCCGTTAAATGTGTTGATTGCAGCTAAGGCGCCCGTAGCATCGCTGCCCCGGTTGGCCAATTTTTCGGAGGCGCGGTTCTCGATTTCCTGAATGACGCCCAGCGCGTTATTGGCAAGTTCGACTGCTTCGCTTGCACTCATTGAGGCTCTCCCTGTTCTAGTTTTCCGTGCCTCAAAGTTTTGAAGGCAGTGGTATGCGGAACCCTGCTCTGCGCCGAGGCCAATGTTTAAACCGCTAAACCATATCTGCTTCGCGGGCACAGAGCCAGCATGGCTATGCGTACATGTAAAGAAATTCTGCAGGTCCGATTGAATGCCAGGTACCGATCCAGAGCATTTTGACAAACGACAAGCTACGAGCGGTCGGTCTCCATAAAGGAGCAAGCAGCCTAGTCTGTTGAGCGGGATGCCAAAATTACGTCCAAACGGTCTCCCAAAATGCCCCAGGCCTCGGTTTTCTCCTTCGCATAGTCGTGGTGTAGATAGTGCCGGCGTACCTTGGATCCGCCTAGCAGGTGGTTCTGGCAGCGGTCAATGATCTCCAGTGTGACACCCAGCTCTTGCATCATGGTCGCACCAGTACGGCGCAAGTCATGTGGTGTCCATTCACCTTTGGTGCCATTGCTCAGTACCAACGAGTCGTCGTGATGGCGGCCCGCCAGAGGCTTGCTGCGGTTCTTGAAACGGCACTGTCGGTCTCCGATGAGCTTGCTGACCGTCTTGGTGTCGACGTGGTTTTCTCCATCCTTGCTGGGGAAGCAGAACGGTGTATCGCTGGTTTCTTTGTGCAGTCGCTTGAATTGCTTAAGAGCAAAGGCTGAAAGAAAGACGTGGTGATCCTGGCGCTTACCCTTATGGCCCTTGGTCGCTTCGGCCGGGATGAACCAAGTGCCTTTCTCCAGATCCACGTGGCGCCATTCGGATTTGAGTAGCTCGCCGATACGGCAAAGCGTACTCAAGCAGATCCATACAGCACACTGGACACGTAGGTTGACTGGGCGAATGCCTGAGTATTTCTGGCCGGCGGGTAGCGCCTCATAGTCACGCTCAAGGCGTTCGAAGATATCGCGTAGCTCGCGGATCTCATCCGGCGCAAGCAGGCGGTCGCGTTGTTCTTCGTAGTCGTGGTCGAGCAGCTTGTTGACGTCGATCAGGTCGGCGGGGTTGCCGTCTGCCATCAGGGTGCGCCACGGCTTACGCTTTTCTCCCCAGCGCAGCATCTGACCGATGTCCTTGCTGCGGATCACGACCGTACGGTTCAGGCCGCGTGCTTTGACTGAGCGTAGAACGGTGAGTAAATCTTTCTCTGTCAGGCTGCGTAGCGGCTTCTTGCCAATGAGGGGGAGCACGTCTTTTTTGAAGCTGCGGATCAGTTCAGCATTGCCATCCTGCCGAGAAACGCCGTCGCGTATCCATTCGCCAAACAGGTCTGCCACTGTTTTGTTTTCGGCGGCTTCACGTTCGGCCTCAGCAATCGTAGCGACAATGGCCGCTTGTGCCTCGATCCGTGCGGCTTTGGCGGCAAGGGTAGGGTGCAGGCCTTTCGTAACCAGAGTCCGGGCTTCGTCTCGCTCAGCTCGGATTTGCGCCAGGCTTTTCTTCGGCCAACTGCCCAGTCGCTTTCTGGTTCTGGAGCCATCCAGTTTGAATTCATAGCTGAATTGAACAGTGACTCCGCGTACGCCAGCTCGCACCTCGGCCACCAGCCCTCCATCCTCTCGGAAGACCTTTCCATGATCTTCAGCTGTGAAAGCCTCCAGTTGCTTGATCGTCAGCTTGGCCACACTCTACCCCTAGTAAAATTTTTCGCGTCCGAATTTTGTGCCACTTTTGTGCCACCGAAACGCTTGGCTGCTGGTGGACGATAGTGGACGCCACGGGAAGGTAAAATAGCCTGAAAGCCCCGTAATTACTAGGTTATAGGTTGTTTGCGGTTGTCTATGGTGATCTATGGAAATCCACTAAATAAGCGCATGGGGTGCAAGGGGTCGAGTGTTCGAATCACTCCGTCCCGACCAAAAAACCCTAAAAATCCAGCCATCTAACGATGGCTGGATTTTTTATGTACAATGGTTTTTAGACGCTCCTGAATTTTGCCCCACTTTTTGCCACATCGGCGGTTTTTGCTGCACTCTATCGAGTGAGAGGCTATGAGCCAGTTGTTCCTGTGGGCTTCGATTCTGCTGGCCGACGGAGCGATGCTTGACTTCAGCTCTGTCGAGGCCGCTTGCGCTCATCGAGCACGCAAATCTACGAGATGACGGGCTCTAGAAATCCCTGGCCGATGAACTTGGAGCAAACCTCCGGCACTTGTGCCTGAGGGCTGGACTCATAAGGTGAAGTGCCGCTCTAGCGAGGTGTTGAGTGCGCCACTCCTTCTTGCTGATGGGTACCAAACGCATCCACTTGAGTTGCATCGAGCCTCGGCAAAACCGGAAGCTTGAGTGAGTCCTGGCCCCTCGTGCCATGACAGCCTTCCAACGGGAGTTACTATGACCCGTCTCCGCTTTATCCCCAGCCAACTGACACGTTCCCCACATACGAACGAAGCGCTACTCGCCATTGCCCTTTGGCCTGCGCTGTTCGCGGTCGGCTGCTGGCAAACGCCACAGATCGCCCAGTTCCTGAACGCTCAAGGGCTTGAGATCAGCTCGTTGCAGGTTTTTCTGGCAGGTTTTGGGGCCTACCTGTTTTTGCTCGGCAAGCACCGAATATTCAACCGCCGCCATTTCGTGCGCCACGCAGTCGAGATTGCCTGGTACCGCCGGCTGTGCGAGGTTGAGCAGGATATAGTTGCCGCAGGCCAGGCTGGTACCGATGCGCACAAGGCTGTGATGAGCGAGATAGTGCAGCTTCACAAGGAACTGGGTTTCCTGATCGAAGCGGACAACTTCTATCGCAAGCTGAGAGTCTTGATCAGTGTGATGAGCTGGCTGCGCAGCAAGCTCAAATAACTCAAGTCTTCACCGGCAAAACACAGTCCGGGTTCGCAGCACTGAACTCGGCTTCTACACGTACCCGATCAGGCAGCTCAATCACGACCATGACAACCGAGCTAAACACTCACGACATCAGGCGACTCACCCGTCTCGCACTGCCTGCTGACGATGGATACATCTACCGACTAGGGGCGCGCTGTATGGCTGGTCTGCCCCTGAACTGGTGGACAGCGATTGGCTGGACAAAGACTCCCTGTTTCATCGCGCTGGGCGACACGCTTGAAAGGCGTCGCATCCGTTATATTGCATTCATGCGCCAAGCCGTTCCATCAAGTGCGATTGATTTGATTCGTGCAGCACTGCAGAGGGAAGCTAACCGGAAGTGCTCGTTTCGTGGATGAAATAGAGAGAATCCAAGGTCTTCGGGTTGAACTATGCGGTCAGGGCAGGCCTAAGCGGAAGCTCGAAAAATAAATCTGTCCCTTTTTCTCCTGTGCCAGGGAGCCCGCCTGGTCATCTCCCGCCTACTCCGCCTCCAGCGACGATTCCTCCCGAGGATCACCGAGCACGAAGGTTTCGCCGGTGACCGCCGTCAGCCAGCCCGTGCCCATGTTGCGTAGCAGCCATTGCCATTGGCCGTAGCGGCTGGTCAGTGTGCCTGTGGCGTAGCAGGGACCGTAGAGGTACCAGTCGTGTTCCTGGCGGTTGGTGATGACGATGGCGTGGCGTAGGAAATCGGCGACTTCCTCCGCGCTCACGCTGTAGTCCTTGCAACTGTCCACGGCCGTGTTGGGGCCCTGGCCGATCTCGAGGACTTCGATCTGCTCCACTGGCCCGATCACCGTCATCACTTCATCGGCCAGCAGCGGTGCGGCCAGCAGTTGCAGGCTCAGGCCCAGCATCCATCCTTTCATCTGTGCATCGTCCCTTGGTGGCTGCCTTCAAGTGGTCGCCGCGACTATAGCGGGCAGCGGCCGCCTTCGGTATGACCGGCTTCAAGGATGCGTGGTTTGTTCAAGCCCGAAGCGGGTGCCTGGTCGCAGGCTGTGTGCTCCGATCTTCAAGGAGAACACCATGAGCCATGCACTGCTTCGTTATCTCTACGCCCCCTGTTTCAGCTTCGGCCTGAGCGCCCTGGCGATCTGTCTGGTGGGCTACTGGCACTTGGGTCTGTGGTGCCTGCCGGTTCTGCTGTTGCTGGCCATCGGCCTGTCTGCGTTGGTCGAGGCGCAGGTGCCTTATCAGCCCGAATGGAATCAGCCGCGCCACGATGCGTGGCGTGACCGCTGGCATGCATTGGTCAACGAAACACTGAACAGCCTGGGCGTGCTGAGCATCCCGCTGCTCGCAACGCTGCTACCTACCCTAGAGCTCTGGCCACATGCCTGGCCGTTCTGGTTGCAGGTGCTGATGGCGATCGTTGTCGCCGACCTTGGCATCACCCTGATGCACTGGCTCAGTCACCGCAGTGCCTGGCTCTGGCGCCTGCACGCCGTGCATCACTCGGTGCGGCGCATGTATGGCCTCAACGGATTGATGAAGCATCCGCTGCATCTGGGGCTGGAGGCACTGGCCGGCACGCTGCCGCTGATACTGCTGGGCATGCCGGTGGATATCGCTGGCGTTCTGGCGTTCGCTATCGGCGTGCAGTTGTTGTTGCAACACAGCAATGTCGACATGCGGATTGGCCCGTTGTGCCACCTGTTCGCCTGGGCGCCCGTGCACCGTTTTCATCACCTGCGTTATGGCCGGGCGGGGGATGTGAATTTCGCGCTGTTCTTCAGTTTCTGGGATCGTCTGCTGGGCACGGCCTTTCACGCCGATTACCAGGTAGCCAGTGATGATCTGGGGATCGGTAGTCAGCCGGACTACCCGGACGATTATCTGGCGCAGTTGGCCGAGCCCTTCGTCGACCGCGCCGGGCACGTCGCTGTGCCCGTTCTGCCGGTCGGTTTGCGCCGCTCAGTCGATCAGTTGTAGTTGCAGGTTGTGCAGTGTTCGCGCTTGGATGCCGAACAGGCTGCGCACCGTGCGCGAGAAGTGTGCCGAGTCAGCGAAGTTTGCCGCATGGGCAGCGTCGGTGAGGTTACTGCCCCGCAGCACCATGGCCAGCGCCAGGCGTAGGCGCCGCCAGAGCACCAGTCGGCGGATGGAGAGGCCGACCTGATCACCGAACAGGCGCTCCAGTTGGCTGAGCGACAAGCGAACCTGGCTCGCCAGATCGAGGGCATCGATCTTTTCCAGCAACAGTGCATCGATGCCGAGCAGAGCCTGTTCCACCCGGCGATCCAGTGTTGGCCTCGGCCAATTACGCAATTGCTCGATGAGTGCCTGCGGCGTTGTCGGGGCTTCGACTTGCCAGCCCTGCAGTTGCGCCAGGTGGAACGCCAGAGGTTCGGCGTACAACGCCAGCATCGGCTGGCCTGGCTCGATGAAGGCATGCAGTTGCATCGAGGGCACCAGCAGGCGCCGGCCCTGCACGAGCTTGCCATCGACCATCAGACGTAGCTCGCCGTCGTGGACCAGCATCAACTGGTGGGCGTAATGGGCGTGCGCCTGGGTATCGCCCGCACAGCCGTCGAGCAGGCAATAGTCCCTGGCCAGCCAGAGGCGCCCTTGCCAGCCGGTGCTCATGGGCTTTCCCGCGCGAGGTTGGCGAGGTCAACGAGTGCTGCGTTCATACGGGGTATGCCGGAGTGATTCCGCGCCGATCATACCTGCTGAAGCCGCGTGTATGGACTTTCAACAAGCTGGTGGGAGCCCGCTCGGGAGAGAGGGCAGCCTCAGGCGGGCGGCAATTTCTCCAGAAAACGCATCAACAGGCTTTCTTCGATGCGCAGGCCCTTGCGCGGCGTTGCCAGGCGTATGCCGGCCAGATCGCCAGCCTGAAAGGCTTCGATCAGAGCGGGATGGATGTAGCACTTGCGGCAGACAGCTGGCGTATTGCGCAATTGCTCAGCCACCTCCTTGACCATGGCCACCACATGTTTCTTGGCCGCGCTTTCCGGTTGCCACTCGAGCTCGCGCAGCAGCGTCAGGGCCAGTGCGCTGCCGGCCCAGGTGCGGTAGTGCTTGGCGGTGAAGTCGGCGCCGGTCAGTTCACGCAGATACTCGTTGATGTCGGTGGAGGTCACCGCGCGACGTTCGCCATCTTCATCCAGATACTGGAACAGGTGCTGCCCGGGCAGTTCCAGACAACGCTGGATGATGCGGGCCAGGCGGCGGTCATTGACCTGCACCTCGTGTTCGATACCGCTCTTGCCACGGAAGTGAAAGCGAATCGTGCTGCCTTGTACCTCGACGTGACGGTTGCGCAGGGTGGTCAGGCCATAGGAGCGATTTTCCCGTGCGTAGCGGGCGTTGCCGACCCGGATCAGGGTGTTGTCCAGCAGCATGATCACGGTCGCCAGCACTTTCTCGCGGCGGTGCTCGCGTAGGTTCAGGTGCTGCTGCAGTGCTTCACGCAGCGCTGGCAAAGCCTTGCCGAATGCCAGCAGGCTAGCGTACTTGTCCGCATCCCTGATTTCGCGCCAACGCGCGTGGTAGCGGTATTGCTTGCGTCCGCGGGCATCGCGGCCGGTTGCCTGCAAATGGCCGTTGGCGAATGGGCAGATCCATACCTCGGTATAGGCGGGCGGTATCGCCAGAGCATCGATCCGAGCCACTTGTCGCTTGTCGCGGATGCGTTGGCCCTGGTTGTCGAAATAGCAGAACTTGCCACGCAGCTTGCGGCGGCTGATGCCCGGCATGCTGTCGTCGACATAGCGCAGGTCGGCGGGTAGATCGATGTCGCCAGGCGCCATGCTCATCGCTACGCACCCTGAAAAGAGGCACTGACCGCAGGCGACAGGGCAGTGGCAGGGTAGAGGACGATTTTTGGCATGGGTATCGCTCGTCGTGGCAGATATTCATTAGCCCGCCGAACGCAGCGGTAGTTCCGTCTTTACGAGCTGCAGAGGTGCCTCTGCAGTTGCTGCCAGGCGTCAGGATGATGCGTTGCTCTTCATGGCCTGTTGCCAGCTCCGCGCGCTGGCTTTTACCAGCCAGCAGGCGAGTATGAAGGGCATGGTCAGGGCTGGTAGACCCAGTGCGCTGAAACCCGGTTGCAGAAGCAGGGCAAGGAGAATCCCCACGGCGGGAACCAATGGGCAGCGATAAGCCTGGGCCAGGACAATGGCGGCGAGGGTGGCGTTGTAGCCGTATAGGCCGGCCAGCGCGCCATCGCTGGGCCAACCGTAGAACAGGGCCAGTGCCGAGCCGCTGCTGGAGCCCACTAATGCCCACAGCGCCGTGCGGCTATCGGCCAGGCGCAAGCCGATCAGCAGGCACAGGCCAGCCAGGGGCGAGTCGAGAAAGATGACTTGGCCCAGGCCGCGCAGCACCACGAGCATCAACTGCAGGGCGTTCAGCTCCGGCGCACCGGGCGCGCTGGCTGGCGTTGCGAGTGGCAGCTCCAACTGGGCGACCAGAGTCAGCAACAGCCAACCGAGGAGTACGAAGGGAAAGGTGAACGCGGGCAGCCAGCCATGCTTGCGCATGCATCGCATCCAGGGTGCCAGCAGCAGGCTGGAAAGGGCTGCGCTGGTGATGATCAGCAGCGGCAACAGCGGTGTCCACGGCAGTTTCAGGCTGAGTAGCAGGCCGAGCAGGATACCGTTGTAGCCGTACAGGCCGATGGCGATGTCCGCTGGCGGGTAGCCGCGGCGTCGTGCGATCAGCATCGAGGTCAGGCCGCCGAGCAGAGCACCGGTCAGCAGATCAGGGGCGCCGATGAGAATCGCCAGCAGCACCAGCAGGCCGCAGCCAGGGTGTTGCTGCAGGAAGATCTGGGCGAAGCCGCAGAGCAGGGCGCGCAGGCTTTGCAGGGCAGGGTGTGAGGTTGGTAGTGGAGGCATGATGTCTGTGCCAAGAGCCCCCTCCCCCAGCCCCTCTCCCGCAGGCGGGAGAGGGGAGCTGTCCGTGCCGCTTGGAGGCGTTACGTAGGGTGCGCCGTACAGAAGGTGCGCACGGCGCACCATACGGGGCTGCTCAATGCAGCGTTTCGATCCTCAGGCTGTTGGTGCTGCCGGGTTGGCCGAATGGTTCGCCGGCGGTGATCACCACGGTTTCGCCGCGCTTGGCCATGCCTTGGGCCTGGGCGATTTCTAGCGCGGTGCTGGTGACTTCCTCGACCTTGCGCAGGCGCTCGTTGACCACCGAGTAGATGCCCCAGGCCACGGTCAGGCGGCGCGCTGTGGTCAAGCTCGGCGTCAGGCTGAGGATCGGCGCCTTGGGGCGTTCGCGTGAGGCGCGCAGGCTGCTGGCACCGGATTCGCTGTAGTTGACCAGCGCCGCCACCGGCAGGATCGAGCTGATGCGGCGGATGGCGCAACTGATGGCGTCACTGGCGGTGGCTTCGGCCTGCGGGCGACCGACGTCGAGCTGGCTCTGGTAGTCCGGGCCGTTCTCCACCTGGCGGATGATCTTGCTCATCATCTGCACGGTTTCCAGTGGGTAGTCACCGGAAGCGGTCTCGGCCGACAGCATCACCGCATCGGCACCTTCGGCCACGGCGTTGGCCACGTCGGTGACTTCGGCGCGGGTCGGTGCCGGGGAGAAACGCATGGATTCGAGCATCTGCGTGGCCACCACTACCGGCCGGCCGAGCTGGCGACAGGTGCGCACGATGTCTTTCTGGATACGCGGCACGTTCTCGGCCGGCACTTCCACGCCCAGATCACCGCGCGCCACCATGATGGCATCGCACAGCCTGGCGATTTCCTCCAGGTGGGTCACCGCCGAAGGTTTCTCGATCTTGGCCATGAGGAAGGCTTTACCGCCGATCAGCTCGCGGGCTTCGACGATGTCCTCGGGGCGTTGCACGAAGGACAGCGCCACCCAGTCCACACCCAGTTCCAGGCCGAAGCTCAGGTCGCGGCGATCCTTCTCGGTCAGCGGCGACAGCTGCAGCACCGCTTCGGGCACGTTGACGCCCTTGCGGTCGGACAGTTCGCCACCGGCGATCACTTCGGTGATCACGGCATCATTCTGCTTGGCGGTCACTTTCAGGCGCAGGCGGCCGTCATCCAGCAGCAGGCTCATGCCCGGTTGCAGGGCCTCGATGATTTCCGGGTGGGGCAGGTTGACCCGGCTGGCGTCGCCGGGCGTGGCGTCCAGATCCAGGCGCAGGCTCTGGCCATTGACCAGCTGCACCTTGCCTTCGGAGAAGCGGCCCACGCGCAGCTTCGGCCCCTGCAGATCCATGAGGATGCCGATGGGCTGGTTCAGTTCACGCTCTACCTCGCGCACCCATTGATAGCGTTGAGCATGGTCGGCGTGTTCGCCGTGGCTGAAGTTGAGGCGGAACAGGTTGACCCCGGCTTCCACCAGTTGGCGGATATGCGCGGCGTCGCGAATCGCCGGCCCGAGGGTGGCGAGGATCTTCACTTTCTTGTCGGCGTTCATTGGGCAGGTTTCTCGAGAATCAGAATGGCGCGGAAATCGTTGACGTTGGTACGGGTCGGCCCGGTGACGATCAGCTCGTCGAGGGCGGCGAAGTAGCCATAGCCGTTGTTGTCGTCCAGTTCGTCGCGGGCGCTCAGGCCCTTGATGCCGGCGCGGGCGTAGCTGTAGGGGGTCATGATGGCGCCGGCGTTGTCCTCGGAGCCGTCGATGCCGTCGGTGTCGCCGGCCAGCGCATAGACGCCGGGCAGGCCCTTGAGGCTTTCGGTGAGGCTGAGGAGAAATTCGGCATTACGCCCGCCACGGCCCTTGCCGCGTACGGTGACGGTGGTTTCGCCGCCTGAGAGGATCACGCACGGTGGCTTGATCGGTTGGCCATGCAACTGCACCTGGCGGGCAATGCCGGCATGCACCTTGGCCACGTCGCGCGACTCGCCTTCCAGGTCGCCAAGGATCAGCACCGGGAAACCGGCGGCTTCGGCCTTGGCCGCGGCGGCGTCGAGCGACTGCTGCGGGGTGGCAATCAATTGGAAGTGGCTACGGGCGAGTACCGGGTCGCCGGGCTTGACCGTTTCCGAGCGTGGGTCTTGCAGCCAGCTGCGTACGTTGGCCGGAATGTCGATTTCATAGCGGGCGAGAATCGCCAGGGCGTCGGCCGAAGTGGTTGGGTCGCCCACGGTGGGGCCGGAGGCAATCACCGTGGCTTCGTCACCGGGCACGTCGGAGATGGCGTAGGTGTAGACGGTGGCCGGCCAGCAGGCCTTGGCCAGGCGGCCACCCTTGATCGCCGAGAGGTGCTTGCGCACGCAGTTCATCTCGCCGATGGTGGCGCCGGATTTGAGCAGGGCTTTGTTGATCGTCTGCTTGTCCTGGAGGCTGATGCCTTCGGCCGGTAGGGCGAGCAATGAGGAGCCGCCACCGGAGAGGAGAAAGATCACTCGGTCGTCTTCGGCCAGGTTCGACACCAGCTCCAGCACGCGGCGGGCGACGCGTTCGCCGGCATCGTCCGGCACTGGGTGGGCAGCTTCTACCACTTCGATCTTCTTGCAGTCGGCGCCGTGATCGTAGCGGGTCACCACCAGGCCGCTGACTTCGCCTTGCCACTCCTGCTCGATCACCTCGGCCATGGCTGCTGCGGCCTTGCCGGCGCCGATGACGATGACGCGGCCGCTGCGGTCGGCAGGCAGATGATCGGCCAGCACCTGGCGCGGATGTGCGGCAGCGATGGCGGTTGCGAACAGGTCGCGCAGCAGGCGTTGCGGGTCGAGGTTCATGGTGATGTTCTCTTGCAGATCGATTCCAGTCCGCAGGCGCCGCGTGGCAGCGCCTGGGGAGTGGAATCGACCAACCTGGCAATCGGGCCGTGACACCTCCTGCCAGGAAGGTCGAAAGGGTACCGGGGAGTTGGCTTGTTCGGTGCGCACGGCGCACCCTACGGTTCGCGATACCGCGTAGGGTGCGCTGCGCGCACCGCCTCGTTACTCGCCGCGGATATTGAAATTGGCCATGTGCTCCAGACCCTTGATCAGGGCGGAGTGATCCCAGCCGCTGCCGCCGAGGGCTGCGCAGGTGCTGAAGACCTGCTGGGCGTTGGCGGTGTTGGGCAGGTTCAGGCCCAGCTCGCGTGCACCGGACAGCGCCAGGTTGAGGTCCTTCTGGTGCAGGCTGATACGGAAGCCTGGGTCGAAGGTGCCCTTGATCATGCGCTCGCCGTGTACTTCGAGAATCTTCGAACCGGCGAAACCGCCCATCAGCGCCTCACGCACCTTGGCTGGATCGGCGCCGTTCCTGGCGGCGAACAGCAGGGCTTCGGCCACCGCCTGGATGTTCAGTGCGACGATGATCTGGTTGGCTACCTTGGCCGTCTGGCCGTCACCGTTGCCACCGACGCGGGTGATGTTCTTGCCCATGGCCTGGAACAGCGGCAGGGCGCGCTCGAAGGCGTTCGGGCAGCCACCGACCATGATCGACAGGGTCGCGGCCTTGGCCCCGACTTCACCGCCGGACACCGGTGCGTCGAGGTAGGCAGCGCCAGTGGCCTTGATCTTCTCGGCGAAGGTCTTGGTAGCGGTGGGGGAGATCGAGCTCATGTCGATCACTACCTTGCCGGCGCCAACGCCTGCGGCAACGCCGTCAGCACGGAACAGCACGTCTTCGACCTGCGGGGTGTCCGGCACCATGACGATGATGAACTCGGCTTCCTGAGCGACTTCCTTTGGGTTGGCCAGGGCGATGGCACCGGCTGCAACCAGATCGGCCGGGGCCGGGTCATGGTGTTCGGAAAGGAACAGGGTGTGGCCGGCTTTCTGCAGGTTCTGCGCCATGGGTTTGCCCATGATGCCGGTGCCGATGAATCCGATTTTAGCCATGAGAGATAACCTCGTTGTAAGTGGTGAGCCTGTAGGAGCGGATTTATCCGCGAACACCGTCGAGGCCGGTGCCATGCATCGCGGGTGAACCCGCTCCTACGGATTGGTGCAGTCCGTCAGATCACGTTGTGTGCTTTCATCCAGCCGAGGCCGGCAGTGGTGGTGGTTGCTGGCTTGTATTCACAGCCGATCCAGCCCTGGTAGCCGATGCGATCCAGGTGCTCGAAGAGGAAGCGGTAGTTGATCTCGCCAGTGCCCGGCTCGTTGCGCCCCGGGTTGTCAGCCAGCTGTACGTGATTGATGGCGGCCAGGTTGCTTTCAACCGTGCGGGCCAGGTCACCTTCCATGATCTGCATGTGATAGATGTCGTACTGCAGGTACAGGTTGGTGCTGCCGACCTTGTCGCGAATCTCCAGTGCCTGCTTGGTGTTGTTCAGGTAGAAGCCGGGGATGTCGCGGGTGTTGATGGCTTCCATGACCAGGCGGATACCGGCGCCGGCCAGCTTGTCGGCGGCATAGCGCAGATTATCGACGAAGGTCTTTTCCACGCTGGCGCAGTCCGCGCCCTGCGGGCGGATGCCGGCCAGGCAGTTGATCTGCTTGTTGCCCAGCACCTTGGCGTAGGCGATGGCCTTGTCGACGCCGGCACGGAATTCCTCGACGCGATCCGGGTGGCAGGCGATGCCACGCTCGCCCTTGGCCCAGTCGCCTGCTGGCAGGTTGAACAGCACCTGTTCCTGTTTGTTGGCGTCGAGGCGAGCCTTGATCTCTTCTGCCGCGAAGTCATAGGGGAAGAGGTATTCCACACCGCTGAAACCGGCGTCGGCAGCGGCGGCGAAACGATCCAGAAAGTCCACTTCGGTGAACAGCATGGACAGGTTGGCAGCAAAACGGGGCATGGTGTCGCTCCTATTTTCGTAGCCCGGATGCAATCCGGGGTGTTGCGGTATTTCCCGGATTGCATCCGGGCTACGTCGTCGAGGTAGGGTGCGCCGTGCGCACCAGCGGGACGCGCGGCGCACCCTACGGGTCAGTCGAGCAACGCGATGGCGGTCGGGGCGTCGACGCCGCGCTCGGCCAGCTCCTCGAACTCGTTGATGGCGTTGATCTCGGTGCCCATGGAGATGTTGGTGACACGCTCCAGGATGATCTCGACCACCACCGGCACGCGGTGCTCGGCCATCAGGCGCTTGGCTTCGGCAAAGGCGTTCTGCAGCTCGTTCGGGTCGAACACGCGGATCGCCTTGCAACCCAGGCCCTCGACCACGGCGACGTGGTCGACGCCATAACCGTTGAGCTCCGGCGCGTTGATGTTCTCGAACGCCAGCTGTACGCAGTAATCGATGTCGAAGCCGCGCTGCGCCTGACGGATCAGGCCCAGGTAGGAGTTGTTCACCAGCACGTGGATGTACGGCAGGTTGAACTGCGCACCCACAGCCAGCTCTTCGATCATGAACTGGAAGTCGTAGTCGCCGGACAGCGCCACGACCTGACGCTGCGGGTCGGCCTTGACCACACCGAGGGCAGCCGGAATGGTCCAGCCCAGCGGGCCGGCCTGGCCGCAGTTGATCCAGTGACGCGGCTTGTACACGTGCAGGAACTGCGCGCCGGCGATCTGCGACAGACCGATGGTGCTGACGTAGCAGGTGTCCTTGCCGAAGGCTTCGTTCATTTCCTCGTACACGCGCTGCGGCTTGGCCGGCACGTTGTCGAAGTGGGTCTTGCGTTGCAGGGTGCGCTTGCGCTCGCGACAGGCTTCGACCCAGGTGCTGCGGTCTTTCAGCTTGCCGGCGGCTTTCCATTCGCGGGCGACCTGAAGGAAGGCATCCAGTGCGCTGCCGGCGTCGGAGGCGATGCCCAGATCCGGGTTGAACACGCGGCCGATCTGCGTCGGTTCGATGTCGACGTGGATGAACTTGCGGCCTTCGGTGTACACGTCCACCGAACCGGTGTGGCGGTTGGCCCAGCGGTTGCCGATGCCGAACACCAGGTCGGAGGCGAGCAGGGTGGCGTTGCCGTAGCGGTGCGAGGTCTGCAGGCCGACCATACCGACCATCAGTCTGTGATCATCGGGAATCGCGCCCCAGCCCATAAGGGTTGGCACTACCGGTACGCCGGTAAGCTCGGCAAATTCGACCAGCTTGTCTGTCGCATCGGCATTGAAGATGCCGCCGCCAGCGACTAGCAGCGGGCGCTCGGCCTCGTTGAGCAAGGCGATGGCCTTTTCGGCCTGGACGCGGGAGGTGGTCGGCTTGGCCACCGGCAGCGGCTCGTAGGCATCGATGTCGAATTCGATTTCGGCCATCTGCACGTCGAACGGCAGGTCGATCAGCACCGGGCCGGGACGACCGCTGCGCATTTCATGGAAGGCGCGCTGGAACGCGCGCGGCACCTGGCCGGGTTCCATCACGGTGGTTGCCCACTTGGTGACCGGGCCGACGATGCTGGTGATGTCGACGGCCTGGAAATCTTCCTTGTGCATACGCGCACGTGGTGCCTGGCCGGTGATGCACAGAATCGGGATGGAGTCGGCGGACGCCGAGTACAGGCCGGTGACCATGTCGGTGCCGGCAGGGCCGGAGGTGCCGATGCACACGCCGATGTTGCCGGCATTGGTGCGGGTGTAACCCTCGGCCATGTGCGAAGCGCCTTCGACGTGACGGGCCAGGACGTGATCGATGCCACCGAGTTTCTTCAGTGCGGCATACAGGGGGTTGATGGCAGCGCCGGGGACGCCGAATGCGGTATCAACGCCTTCACGGCGCATCACCAGTACGGCGGCCTCGATTGCTCTCATTCTGGCCATGGCCATTCCTCTCGAGTCGGTTGTTTTTCTGTTGAGGTCAGGATGACGGCTGGGCGAAAGCGGGGGAATTGATGGATACTTCAGTTCTGTCGATATCTGGAGTATCGAATGGATCGTCATACCCTTATCCGTAGTTTCGTTCTGGTGGCCGACAACGGCAGCTTCGCCTCGGCCGCTCTCAGTGAAGGTGTGACCCCCGTGGTGATGGGCCGGCGGCTGGATGCGCTGGAGCAACACCTGGGCGTCAAGCTGATGCATCGCTCCACGCGCGGGCTGCAGCTGACCGACCTTGGCGAGCAGTACCTGGAGCGTGCCCGCAGCCTGCTCAAGGACTTCGACGAGGCGGATGCCAGCGTCGCTCGCGGGGGCAAGTCGGTACGCGGGCATCTGGTGGTTTCTGCACCGGCGGCGTTCGGCCGGCGCCATATCGCGCCCCATGCGCCGGCGTTTCTGGCGCGCTACCCCGATCTCAAGCTGTCGTTCAACTTCACCGACAGCGTGGTCGACCTGGTGCGTCAGGGTTACGACATGGGCATTCGTATCGGTGAGGTTACCGACCCCAACTATGTGGCGCTCAAGCTGTTTCCCAATCGCCGCGTGGTCTGCGGGGCACCGAGCTATTTCGAGCTGTACGGCGTGCCGCGCACACCGGACGACCTGGTGCGGCACAACTGCCTGGCGTTCAACATGCAGGGCGGCCAGCAGCGCGGCTGGACGTTCCTGCGTGAAGGTCGGCAGGTGGCGGTGAAGGTCGCCGGCAACCTCGACTGCAACGATGGCGAACTGCTCTACAACTGGGTCAAGCAGGGGCTGGGGATTGGCTGGCGCTCCACCTGGGAGATCCAGGCCGAGCTCAAGGCCGGTGAGCTGGTGACGGTGCTCGACGAATACGCTCTGCCGGCCTACGACATTCAGGCGGTGTACCCGCAGCAGCGTTATCTGCCGGCCAAGGTGCGCTTCTTCATCGATTATCTGAAGGGTATCTACAACACGCCGGGCTACTGGGAGGCACGCAACGTCTGAGCGTTTATTCGATACTTTGATTGAGTTATTTGATTTTATTTTTTGTGCACAAAATTTATTTTAATTGTGCTCAATGATTGTAATCCGCTTTCTGTTCGGCTATTTCATAGGGCGTTTTCTGATGCCGTGCACCTGTGTGCGTGGATGCCTTTTCTGCAGTTTTGGAGATCGCCTCTGTGAGTAGCCTTAACCTGAACATCGCTTTGCACATCACACTCAATGCCCTGGCGGCGGGGCGTGACCGATCTGCCGCACCGCTGACCGTCGCGGTGCTGGATGCCGGCGGCCATCTGATCAGCCTGCAACGTGAGGACGGCGCCAGTCTGCTGCGTCCGCAGATCGCCATCGGCAAGGCCTGGGGCGCATTGGCACTGGGCAAGGGCTCGCGCTTGATCGCCAGCGATGCGCAGCAGCGCCCGGCGTTCATCGGGGCGGTCAACAACCTGGCTCAGGGCAGCCTGGTGCCGGCACCGGGTGGCGTGTTGATTCGCGACGAGCGCGGCGATGTGATTGGGGCCGTCGGCATCACTGGTGATACCTCGGATATCGATGAGCAGTGTGCAGTCAGTGCGCTGGAGTCGCTGGGCCTGCAGGCCGACGCAGGGGCGTAGGGCGTCGTGGGAGTAGGGTGCGCCGTGCGCACCGGCTGACTTCGCCGTCTTTGAGTCGGGGTAGGGTGGATGTCGCTTTTTGCACCCACCAGGGCGGTGGGTCGGTAACCAGCGAACTATCCTGCGACCTCCGAAACGGCTCTTGACCGTGGTGCGCACGGCGCACCCTATGGGATAGACGTAGGTCGATGACCTCGCGCAGGCGTCGGCGTTTAGGCGCTGGTCACCAGTTCGGATGCGGTCGACGGCGCTGGACTGACTTCGCAGCCTTTGAGCACCAGGCGGATGATGGTCTGCGCGGCGGCTTCGTAGTCGGCGTCATCGAGGGTGGTCTTGCCGGTGACGATGGAGATCTGCCAGTCGAAGTCGGCGTAGGTCTGGGTTGCGGCCCAGATGCTGAACAGCAGGTGATGCGGGTCGACTTTCGCCATCAGGCCCTGATCGACCCAGCGCTGGATGCAGGCGATGTTGTGCTTGGCCTGGGCATTGAGCTGTTCGGTTTGCTCCGGCGACAGGTGCGGCGCACCGTGCATGATCTCGCTGGCGAACACCTTGGAGGCATGCGGCAGCTCGCGGGAGATGCGGATCTTCGAGCGGATGTAGGCGGTCAGCACGTCGCTCGGGTGGCCCGGCTGGTTGAAGGGTGAAGAGGCGGCCAGCAGAGGCTCGATGATGCTTTCCAATACCTCGCGGTAGAGGTTTTCCTTGGACTTGAAGTAGTAGTAGACGTTGGGCTTGGGCAGGCCTGCCTTGGCCGCAATGTCACTGGTCTTGGTGGCGGCGAAGCCCTTGTCGGCGAACTCTTCGCTGGCTGCGCGGAGAATGAGCTCTTTGTTACGCTCGCGTATGCTGGTCATAAGGCCCTGTGTTTTTCTCGGCCGCCGGGCGGCGGTCGGGCATGGTAGCACCGGCTTCGCGCAGGGCTCAAGCCAGTGGCCACGGGCTGCACAGCGTCTATCTGACCTTGAGGTCAGATTTATGTATACAAAAAAATGCTTTTCTGTTTTTATCCTTCGCAGCCTTATCCATGACAAAAAAGTCTTGGCGCGCGACGCTCCAGGAGACCTGCCGTGAATACCCATCAGCTCGTCGACCCGTTCGGCCGGCGCATCACCTACCTGCGTTTGTCGGTGACCGATCGCTGCGATTTTCGCTGCACCTACTGCATGAGCGAAGACATGCAGTTCGCGCCGCGTCAGCAGATTCTCAGCCTGGAAGAACTCTACGCCGTGGCCGATGCCTTCATCGGGCTGGGTGTACGGCGCATCCGTATCACCGGGGGTGAGCCGCTGGTGCGCAAGAACCTGCTGAGCCTGCTGCAGCGTCTGGGCGGCCGCGAGGAGTTGGAGGATCTGGCAATCACCACCAACGGCTCGCAATTGGCAGAGATGGCAGCGCCCCTGCGCGCGGCAGGCGTGCGGCGCCTGAATATCAGCCTGGATTCCCTGCAACGCGAACGCTTTGCCGCCTTTGCCCGGCGCGACAAGCTCGATCAGGTGCTGGCTGGCATCGAGGCGGCGCGCGCCGCCGGTTTCGAACGAATCAAGCTCAACAGCGTGGTGCAGAGCGGTCGTAATGATGATGAGGTGCTCGATCTGGTCGAATTCGCCATCGAGCGTGGGCTGGACATCAGCTTCATCGAGGAGATGCCACTGGGCAGCGTGGTCAGCCACGAGCGGCAACTGACCTTCTGCTCCAGTGATGAGGTGCGTCAGCGCATCGAGCAGCGACATGCGCTGGTGCGCAGCAGCAAGGTCACTGGTGGACCGTCCCGCTATTGGCAGGTGGCCGGTACGCAGACCCAGATTGGTTTCATCTCGCCGCACAGCCACAACTTCTGTGGTGACTGCAACCGGGTGCGGGTCACTGCCGAGGGCAAGCTGGTGCTCTGTCTCGGTCACGACGATGCGTTGGATCTCAAGCGTCTGCTGCGCGCTCATCCCGGCGATGACGAGCGCTTGCGTCAGGCGCTGATCGGCGCGTTACGCCTCAAGCCCGAGCGGCATCACTTCGCGACCGATGAGCAGGTGCAGGTGGTGCGCTTCATGAGCATGACCGGCGGCTGATCACCCGCGTATCCATACAACAATAAAAGGAAGTGCTCGTATGCAGCAGGCTCGACTGTGTCTGTTATCTGCCGTTTTGCTGACCCCGCTGGCCAGTGCCCAGACGCTGGTAGTCGGTGTCGAGGCTCTGTCATTCGCGCCGCATTACAGCCTCGATGCTCAGGGCCGCTATCAGGGGTTCGCCCGTGAGCTGCTCGATGCCTTCGCGGCCGACAGTGGTCTGAGCCTGAGTTACAAGGCACTGCCGGTCGATCAGTTGTTACCGGCGCTGCAGCGTGGCGAGATCGACTTCAAGTACCCGGACAGTCCGCTCTGGGCGCAGACGCAGAAGGCTGGCATGACGCTGCATTACAGCCAGGCAGTGGTCGACTACGTGGATGGTGTGTTGGTGGCACCCGATCGCCAGGGCCAGGCGTCGGAGAACATTCGCCATCTGGCACTGGTGCAGGGCTGGACGCCTCGTGGCTACGAGGAGCGCATTGCCAGTGGGGCCGTGCAGCCACGCTACAACGAGGATCTGCGGCAGATGATTCGTCAGGCACTGAGGAAGGAAAGCGATGGCGCCTACTTCAACGTGGTGGTGGCGACTTATTACCTCGACAACATCCGCGCCCGGCCAGGTGCCCTGGTATTCGACCCGACGTTGCCGCATACCCGCGGTACTTTCCACCTGTCGAGCAGCGCTTATCCCGAAGTGCTGGCACGCTTTGACCGCTTCCTTGGCGAGCGCGCGCAGCAGGTGGCAGCGCTGAAGGTCAGGCACGGGGTAGAGGCCAACCTGGACAGCGAATACATCGGCGTGGAGCGCTGGAAGGTGGATTTTCTTGAACGCCAGAAAGCCAAAACCGGCGCCAGGGCGCCGGTTTCGATTAGCGATTGACCCGATCAGGCAGCGGCGTTGGCGCGCTGCAAGGCACTGGCGTGGTTGCGCATCAGGCCATAGTGCAGGGCAGCGCCGAGCAGGGCGCCGAGAATCCAGCCGTAGCCAGCCAGTTGGCTGAGGCCTGGCATCCACACCGAGGCGACCGAGAACACCGAGGCCACGCCGAAGGCGATCATCGCCTTGCGGTTCCAGCCACCGTTGAAATAGTAGGTCGAGCCCGGTTCGGCGCTGAACAGATGCTGCACGTTCAGGTGCTGGCGGCGGATCAGGTAGTAGTCGGCCACCATGATGCCGTACAGCGGCGCCAGGATCGCACCCAGGGTATCGACGAAGGCGGCGATGCCCATATTGCTGATGAACGACACCCACAGTGCGCCGATGAAAAAGGCGATGGCTGCGGTGATCATGCCGCCGGTTCGGGCGCTGATGCGGCCCGGTGCCAGGTTGGCAATGTCGTAGGCTGGCGGGATGAAGTTGGCCACCAGGTTGATGCTCACCGTGGCGACGAAGAAAGTCAGCGCGGCGATGATGGTCAGAGCCAGGTTATCGACGCGGGCGACGATCTCGGTCGGGTTGGTCAGGGTTTCGCCGAATACCACCACGGTGCCAGCGGTGATGATCAGGGCGATGATGGAGAAGAAGGTCAGGCTGACCGGTAGGCCGAAGAAGTTACCGGCAGTCATGTGCTTGTGGCTTTTCACGAAGCGCGAGAAGTCGCCGTAATTGATCACCACGGCTGCGAAGTAGGCGACCATGGTGCCGACCACGGCGAAGAAGGCTGCAATGGGGCCGCCGGCATATTCACCGGTGCCACGGAAGATGTTGCCCAGCTCGCCGAGCAGGTCGGGGCCGGCCTTGTACCAGATCATGCCCATCAGCGCGATCATCACCAGGTACACCACGGGGCCAGCGAAGTTGAGGAACTTGGCCACCCAGTCGATGCCACGCATGAACAGCGCGACCTGGAACACGCAGACGATGATGTAGGAAATCCAGCCTACGGCGGTCAGGCCGAGGAACTTGGCCTCCGAACCCGGGCCGGCGAGGGCGGTGATCAGCAGCGCTACTGCCGTGGAGGCGAAGTAGGTCTGCACGCCGTACCAGAAGATCGCCACGATACCGCGTACCACGGCGGGGAAGTTGGCGCCGCGCACGCCCATGCTCGAGCGGGCCATGACCGGGAACGGAATGCCGTACTTGACGCTCGGCTTGCCGGTCAGTTGTACCAGTCCCATGACGATGAAGCCCGACAGCACGATGCCGGCCAGTACCGCCCAGCCATTGAGGCCGTAAGAGATGAACAGGGTGGCGGCCAGGGTGTAGCCGAACAGACTCTGGATGTCGTTGGTCCAGACGTTGAAGATTTCGAACCAGCCCCATTTGCGTTTCTCCGGGGCGAGTGGCGCGAGATCCTCGTTATGCAACGAGGGGTCGATGTGCTTGATGTGGAAGTCTTCGGCGTTGGACATGGACAGCTCTCGAATGTTGTTGTGTGGCCGCTAAGCCTGTGAAGAGATTTGTCTGCAGGTTCCATTCCAAGTTGTCGACGATTGTTGAATCAATCTGTGTATACAGCTTTTTCAACAGTGATCTGGATAGGAGCCTGTTGGCTTTGTACACATAAAATCGTGTCTTGAACATGGTTGAATGCCGTTTTGGATACAAAAATGTTGTTTTATTGGGTGCAAAATATTGACCTTTAGGTCAAATTCGTGCTTGTAGTGACGAATTTCTGCACCGTCACGAAGCGTTGCGCACTCGTCTGGGGCGTTATCGCGATCTGAGTAGGCACCCTCTGCCGAGGTGTGAACCCAAAGAAAAGGGGCAATGACGAAACCGTCATTGCCCCTTGCTCGGCATGACATCCCTATCCGACGTCATGCAGCGATTCGTGATGCGTGATCAGAAGTGGTACTTGACCAGGGCCTGTACGGCGGTCTGGTCGAAGCGATCGTCCGAGCCGTCCACTGGCTTGACCCCGTACTTGGCGCGCCACATGTTCACTTCGGTGCCGACATAGAGCTGGCGCTCCTTGCCGAACAGCGCCTTGCCCGCATCCCACTTGACCTGGATCGAGGAGCCAACCGAGGTCTGGGTGCCTGCATCGCGAGACGGTGAGCGCCAGTCGACGAAACCGTCGACCAGAAAGTCCTGATCACCGATGCTGAACGGGTACGCCGCGCTGACGGTCAGCTGGGTGGCGTAGCCGTTGTTGCCCGCGTCGGCGAAGAAGGTGTGGTTGTTGATCTTCACCTGGTACAGGTTGGTCTTGAAGAAGGTGAAGCCGGGGACGTCCCAGTCCAGGCCGATGCCGTACAGGTAGTTTTCCGGGCCCGGGCCGCCATTGCCTTTCTCGTAGGTGAAGGCGGCGAAGACATCCTTGATCGGGCCAGCGGCCAGCTTCTGCCCGGTCAGCCAGCTCAGGCTCACGCGCGGAGAAAACTCCATGTAGTAGAAGGAGTCCTTGTCGTGCTGGCGGAAGCTGCCGTTATCGAAGCTGCCGCGGGTCTGCGTGTTGTCGGCGCGGATGTAGTCGAGGAAGTAGAAGATATCGCCCCAGGCCCAGCCGCTGGCGTGCTCGAAGGTGAAGGTGGTCTGGGTGCGCTGCTCTTCGCCATTGAAGTTCATGCGCTGGAAGTTCTCGCCATACAGATACGACAGGCTGTTGTCCTGCCAGAAAAGCAGGTCGCCGGCGAGGCTCAGCTGGGCGGCGCCAAGCCCACAGGCGAGGGCCAGGCAGTGAGGCAGATGCTTGAGTTTCATGGATTTTCCTTGTTGTTGAGGTGCAGGCGTCTGCTCCCGGCGGCATGCCGCCGGGAGTGTTCGGTTAAGACTGGGGTCAGTTCGAGCGTGGCGCTGGGTCGAGGTCGCGACTGAGGGTGTTCAGGCTGTCTTCGCAGGCGTCGTCCTGGCGGTTCTGCAGCACGGTGTGCAGGTGCGCCTCAGGGTCGTAGTCATCTTCGGCCACGGGCTCTTCTGGCAGGAAAACGTTCAACGCGATGGCGCTGAAGGCGCCGATGGCAATCGGCGAACCGAGGATGTTGCGCAGCATCTCCGGCATCTGCGCCAGTGCTTCGGGCACTGCTGCCACGCCGAGCCCCAGGCCCAGGGAAATGGAGACGATGAGCATGTTGCGGCGATGCAGGCCGGCTTCGGTGAGAATCTTTATGCCGGCCACCGCCACGGTGCCGAACATGATCAGGGTGGCGCCGCCCAATACCGGTTTGGGCATCAGTTGCAGCACTGCACCGACCATGGGGAACAGCCCGAGCAGGACGAGGATCGCAGCGATGTACAGTGCGACATGGCGGCTGGCCACGCCGGTGAGCTGAATCACCCCGTTGTTCTGGCTGAAGGTGGTCATCGGCAGGCTGTTGAACATCGCCGCCATCGCCGAGTTGCAGCCATCAGCCAGCACTCCGGACTTGATCCGGCGCATGTACAGCGGGCCTTTGACCGGTTGTTTGGAGATGATCGAGTTGGCGGTCAGGTCGCCCGCGGTTTCCAGCGGAGTGATGAGGAAGATCACCGCAATCGGAATGAACGCCACCAGGTCGAAGCTGAAGCCGTACTTGAATGGCTGTGGCACGCTGATCAGCGGCACCTCGGCCATCTCGCTGAAATCCACTCGACCGGTCAGCCAAGCCACGGCGAAGCCCAGCGTCAGGGCCACGATCACGGCAGACAGGCGCAGCATCTGCGACGAGGAGCGGTTGAGCACGACGATGGTCAGCAGTACCAGGGCGCCGAGTGCCAGATGGTGCAGTGCGCCCAGATCCTCGGCTCCGTAGCCGCCGGCGAAGTCGGTCATACCGACCTTGATCAGTGACAAACCCATCAAGCAGATGATGGTGCCAGTGACCACCGGAGTGATCACCTTGCGCAGCTTGCCAATGAATTGGCTGAAGAAAATCTCGACGAAGGCGGCGCAGAAGCACACGCCGAAGATGGTCGAGAGAATCTCCTCCTCGCTGCCACCACGGCCCTTGACGATGAAACCGGCGCTGAGGATCACGCTGAGAAAACCGAAGCTGGTGCCCTGCAGGCAGAGCAGGCCGGAGCCGACCGGGCCGATGCGCTTGGCCTGGACGAAGGTGCCGAGGCCGGAGACGAACAGCGCCATGCTGACCAGATAGGGCACGTGAGCGCCCAAGCCGAGCACGCTGCCGACGATCAGGGTAGGAGTGATGATGGCGACGAAGCTGGCCAGCACATGTTGCAACGCGGCGAACACAGCGGGGAGGAAGGCGGGAGTGTCGTCCAGTTGATAGATCAGTTCGTTGCGGACGCTGGGCGTAGCTGGGGCGTTGCGGTCGGTAGTCATGTCATAGCCTGCCATTTGTTTTTATACGGTCATGGGCTTACACGAGGCTTCACGGCACCTCTGCCCTGAGCGAATGAAACCTGTCCACTCGGTCAAGATGTGGCGACTATAACAACTTGGCAACAGGGTTAAAAACAATTTATTTGAAGATTGTGCACAAAAAATAAGCCGCCGGTCAGTTCACACTGCCGGCGGCTTTTGACGGCATCCGTGTGCCGTCCTTGTAAAAAGATGCCGCGTCTTCGTGGGGCGCGGCATGTGTGGCAATCAGTTGATCTGAGCGCCTTTGGCGATCCAGCTACCGATCAGGTCGCGTTCGTCCTGGGTCATCTGGGTGATGTTGCCCAGCGGCATGATCTGGCTGGCCACGGTCTGCGCATGAATCTTCGCGGCCTGGGCCTTCATCTGCTCGGGCGTGTCGAGCATGAAGCCGGCAGGCGGGGCGCTGAACATCGGGCTGCTCGGGGTGACCGAGTGGCACACGGTGCAGCGCTCATGGATCACACTTTCCACCTTGGCGAAATCAGCATTGCCTGCAGCAGGGGCTGCAGCCTCACTGGCGACGGGCTCGGTCGGGGTCGCTTCATTGCTCGTTTCGACCTGGGCTGTGTTTGTGCTGGCCGGTTGCTCCACAGCGGCGACCGGAATGGCCGCTGGTGCACGGCTTGCCGGGGAGGTGACATAAGCCAGGCAGATCATGCCTAGCGCGGCGGCTGGCAGTGTCCAGACGAACTTGTTGCTGTCGTGGCGCGTGTTGAAGTAGTGACGCACCAGCACCGCCAGGATCGCGATGCCCGCCAGGACCAGCCAGTTGTACTGGCTGCCATAGGTGCTCGGGAAGTGGTTGCTGATCATGATGAACAGCACCGGCAGGGTGAAGTAGTTGTTGTGCCGCGAGCGCAGTAGGCCCTTGGCCGGCAGCAGCGGATCGGGCGTGGTGTTGGTCTCGATCGCCTTAACCAGCGCACGCTGGGCCGGCATGATGGTGAAGAACACGTTGCCGACCATGATCGTGCCGATGATGGCGCCGACATGGATGTAGGCCGCGCGGCCGCTGAAGATCAGGCTGAAGCCATAGGCCGCGGCGATGATCAGCACGAACAGCACGGCGCCGAGCAGGGCGGGGCGCTTGCCCAGTGGCGAGTCGCAGAGAACGTGATAGATCACGTAACCGGCGAGCATCGAACCCAGGCCAATGGCGATACCCATTGCAGGGGCCAGCTCGACGCCTGGCTTGATCAGGTAAAGGCTGGGGTTGAGGTAGTACACCACCAGCAACAGGGCGACGCCCGACAGCCAGGTGAAGTAGGCCTCCCATTTGAACCAGTGCAGGTTCTCCGGCATTTTCGGCGGAGCCAGCTTGTACTTTTCCAGGTGGTAGATACCGCCGCCGTGAATCGCCCAGAGGTCGCCCGACAGGCCCTCGCGTGGGTTGCTACGGTTGAGGTTGTTCTCCAGCCAGACGAAATAGAAGGATGCGCCGATCCAGGCGATGCCGGTGATCATATGGATCCAGCGGATGCCCAGGTTTAGCCATTCGGTGAAATGTGCTTCCACGATCTGTACCTCTTTCCCGGGGGAGGCACGCCAGCCCCGGGCTTCTCTTATTGGTGGGGTTCGAGGAGAAGAAGCTCGTCCTCATTGAAGAAATGCTCATCGCAGTTGTTGCCGGAACCACTGCGATCAACCACCAGGAAGTCATCCCGCTTTTCGATCGTCAGCACCGGGTGGTGCCAGACGCCGCGATGGTAATTGACGCCCTGCCTACCATTGCTGAGGAAGGCACGGACGGAACCTGATACAGGTACATCGCCAACTGGCGCGACCACGATCAGAAAGGGGTTGCCGAGCAGCGGGATGAAAGCCTGGCTGCCCAGCGGATGGCGTTCCAGCATGCGGATGGTCAACGGCATCTGCAGCGATTCGGCGCTGAAGATGCTGATGATGGCCTTGTCCTCCGGCTGTGCGGTCTCCACGGTGGCCAGCTTGTGATAGCGGCGGGTGGAACCGTTGTTGATCATGAAGAACTCGCTGTTCTCGGTTTCGATCACGTCACCGAAGGGGGCGAAGGCTTCTTTGCTCAGGGGCTCGATGGTCAGGCTACGCATGGCTGTTCTACTTGTTCTGTTAGAGAGGGGAGGCTGCAGCGCTTACAGTTGCTGCAGGCGGAACATCGCGATCTTGTTGATCTCGGCCAGGGCGGTCTGGAACTCCTGCTCCGGCGTGTTGTGAATGCGTTCCTCGAAGGCTGCCAGGATCTGATGGCGATTGCTGCCCTTGACCGCCTTGATGAAGGGGAAGCCGAACTTGGCCTTGTAGGCATCGTTGAGTTCGGTGAAGCGGGCGAACTCCTCGGCGCTGCATTCGTGGATACCGGCGCCGGATTGCTCGGCGGTGCTGGAGGCGGTCAGTTCACCACGTACGGCAGCCTTGCCGGCCAGATCCGGGTGCGCATTGATCAGTGCCAACTGCGCATCATGGCTGACGGACAGGAGGATGTCGGCCATGCGCTGCTGCAGCGTCTCGATTTCATCGATGGAGCTGTCCAGGCCTAGGTCGTAGGCTTTCTCGGCGACCCACGGCGAGTGCTCGTAGATATCGGCGAAGGCTGCGACGAATGCGTCGCGGCTCAGTTGGGAGGGCGTCAGGGTCTGGAAACGGCTCATGGGCGGCTCTCTTGTCATTCGGTCGCGCGGAAGGGGTGAGTGGCGTGCCAGTGCTTGGCAATGTCGACGCGGCGGGCACACCAGACCTTGTCGTGGCTCTTCACGTATTCGAGGAAGCGCGCCAGCGAGGCCAGGCGAGCGGGGCGGCCCAGCAAGCGGCAGTGCATGCCGATCGACAACATCTTCGGCGCGCCGGCTTTACCTTCTGCGTAGAGCACGTCGAAGGCATCCTTGAGGTATTCGAAGAAGTCGTCGCCCTTGTTGAAACCCTGCACCTGGGTGAAGCGCATGTCATTGGTGTCCAGGGTGTAGGGGATCACCAGATGCGGTTTTTCCGGCGTGCTGGCCGGATCCCAGTAAGGCAGGTCGTCGTCATAGGTGTCGGAGTCGTAGAGGAAGCCACCTTCCTCGCGCACGATGCGTCGGGTATTCGGCCCCAGGCGGCCGGTGTACCAGCCCAGCGGGCGTTCGCCGGTCAGCTCGGTGAGGATGCGGATGGCCTCGAGCATGTGCTCGCGCTCGGTGGCTTCGTCGGTGTTCTGGTAATCGATCCAGCGGTAGCCGTGGCTGCAGATCTCGTGGCCGGCGGCGACCATTTCGCGAATCACCTCGGGGTGGCGCTGCGCGGCCATGGCCACGGCGAAGACGGTCAGCGGAATGTCGTACTGCTTGAACAGGTTGAGCAGGCGCCATACGCCGGCGCGGCTGCCATATTCGTAGAGCGACTCCATGCACAGGTTGCGCTGGCCCTGCAGTGGCTGAGCGGCGACCATCTCGGACAGAAACGCTTCGGACTCCTTGTCGCCATGGAGAATGTTGCGCTCACCGCCTTCTTCGTAATTGAGCACGAAGGACAAGGCGACGCGGGCATCGCCCGGCCAGTGCGGATGAGGTGGGTGTGCGCCGTAGCCGATCAAGTCACGTGGGTAATCAGCGTTCACTGCAGTCTTCCTATCTGGAATGTTGCGGTCTTTGCGCGTCCTGAAATCGATGGCTGCGCGACCTGGATGGCTAATTGTATACAAAGTTAGTTGTCGTTTGTAAATCTGAATTTCGTCATTCCCTTCTTTGTTGAACCAAGCAAGAAACTTGCCTGATTGGTCAGCTATCTGGCGTTCTACAGGCTTGCCTATTGTGCTGTGGAGTGGTTCGGATTGGTGAAGGTGAAGCCATTTGCATGATCTTCGTCGATTTTATTGTGTACAATTTTAGCGTTAAATGTTTTATATTCACCTCGCGTGCTATCCTGCCCAAGCGTTGGAGCACTGCAACGAGCCGATTTCAACAGAGCAGAGGAGGTGCGGTATTCGCAGGCCGTTGGTCGTGACGGATGCCCGAGAGCCATGGGACGTTTGACTACACATGTACTGGATGCCGCGCACGGCTGTCCGGGGAGTGGCATCAAGGTCGAGCTGTATCGCGTCGAAGGCGCGCAGCTGGAGCTGATCAACACCGTTGCGACCAACCACGATGGCCGTTGCGATGCGCCGGTGTTACAGGGCGATGACTACCGCAGTGGTGTCTATCAATTGCATTTCCACGCTGGCGACTACTACCGTGCTCGCGGTGTCAGCTTGCCGGAACCGGCTTTTCTCGACGTGGTGGTACTGCGTTTTGGCATCGATGCCGGGCAGGAGCACTACCACGTACCGCTACTGATTTCCCCCTACAGCTATTCCACCTATCGCGGTAGCTGAAGCGATAGTGGCGCTGCCCGCCAGACGAATGCTTGTCACCCTCAGACTCGTTTGAGTCCCTATGCCCGCTCACACTGCGGGCTTTTTTATGCGGGTGTTTTGCCAGGGCCAAGTTCTGCCCGAGGTTGCCGCATGGGTGAGCGACGGTTCTGATGTCAGGGCTGTATGGTGCGCCGCGCGCACCATGTTGGATGAATCCCGCGATGTCGCGTGCCGACTCTGTGCGCACGGCGCACCCTACCGACGAACGCCAGCGTAACCCGGATGCAATCCGGAGGTGGGTCGGTAAATGTCCGTTGGCCAAGAGCGAGGCATGGGCATGTAGGGTGCGCCGCGCGCACCGGGTCTGATGAATCCCATGGTGCTGCGTGCGGATTCGGTGCGCATGGCGCGCCCTACCGATGTACGTCGACGTAGCCCGGATGCAATCCGGGGCAGGGCGGCGGCATGGCTGCGGATTACATCCAGGTGGCCCCTCTGTCTGGCATTGATGGATCAAACGAAAACCCCGGCACGCGGCCGGGGTCTCGATCAGCGCATGCAGCTTGTCGTCAGAGGAAAGCGAACTTGGCGATGAAGATGATGCACAGCAGGTACAGGCTCAGCGATACCTTGTCGCGCTGGCCGGTCAGCAGCTTCAGCGTGGCGTAGGTAAGGAAGCCCAGGGCGATGCCATTGGCGATGGAGAAGGTCAGCGGCATCATCACCACGGTAACGATGGCTGGGATGGTATCGGTGTGATCCTTCCAGTCGATGTGCGCCATGCCGCTCATCATCAGCATCGCCACGTAGATCAGCGCGCCAGCGGTGGCATACGCCGGAATCATGCCGGCCAGCGGGGCGAAGAACATCGCCACCAGGAACAGCACGCCAACGGTCACTGCGGTCAGGCCGGTGCGGCCGCCTGCGGCAACGCCCGAGGCGCTCTCGACGTAGCTGGTTACCGGGGGGCAACCTACCACCGCGCCGAATGCGCCGGCGGTGCTGTCCACTTTCAGCGCCTTGGACAGATCCTTGATATGGCCATTCTCATCCACCAGGTTGGCGCGATGGGCGACGCCCATCAGGGTGCCGGCGGTGTCGAACATGTTCACGAAGAGGAAAGCCAGAATCACGCTGATCATGCCCACCTCCAGCGCGCCGGTGATGTCCAGCGCGAGGAAGGTGGGTTCGAGGCTCGGCGGCATCGAGATCACGCCGCTGTACTCCACCAGGCCCAGTGCCCAGCCGATAGCGGTGACACCGAGCATGCTGATGAGGATGGCGCCGAACACATTGCGGTGGCTGAGCACGCAGATGGCCAGGAAGCAGACTGCTGCCAGCAGGGTGGCAGGTTGCTGGAAGGAACCCATGGTCAACAGGGTGGCCGGGCTATCGACGACGATACCGGCTGTCTTCAGGCCGATCAGGCCGAGGAACAGGCCGACCCCCGCACCCATGGCGAAGCGCAGGCTGGTGGGGATGCTGTTGAGCAACCACTCGCGAATGCGCGACAGGCTGAGAATCATGAACAGCAAGCCGGCGATGAACACCGCACCCAGTGCCACTTCCCAGCTGTAACCCATCTCGCCGACGACGGTGTAGGTGAAGAAAGCGTTGAGCCCCATGCCCGGAGCCAGGCCCACCGGCCAGTTGGCGTACAGACCCATGAGGATGCTGGCGACAGCCGCGGCGAGGCAGGTGGCGACGAAAGCCGCTCCGTGGTCGATGCCGGCGCTGGCCATGATGTTGGGGTTGACGAAGATGATGTAGGCCATGGTGACGAAGGTCGTCAGGCCGGCCAGCAGCTCGGTCTTGATGCTGGTGCGGTGCTCGGTCAATTTGAAGAAGCGGTCGAGTAGGCCGGCTCTTTCCAGTTGAGTCGCGTGTTGTTCTTGTTTGACGCTTTCCACAGCGGGTACTCCTCATCTCTCTTGTTGTGTACCGCCCAGAGCGTTGCGCAAGGACAATGGCTCTCTGAGGCAGGCGGTGTTTTTGCGGTGCTTCCTGGCTAAGTTGTTGACCGAGCGGTCAAGAAGTCACTCGAGCGCGATTATGCTGTTGTATACAAAAAATGCAATTAATGTTTTCACTGTTGCGGAAATCGCACTCTGGGCGATTCTCGCCACGAAAATGCGCGGATTTGACGACAATCGTCGCTCGGTTTTTATTAAAAAGGCTTTTAAAACAGATAGATGCTGAATTTTCGCGCAGATGGCGGGTAAAGCGCTGAAACACGCCCCAGATGGGGTATCTGGAGTGTTTATCCAATATTGGCCTGAGAAGTACTGCTTATATAAGGAAAGGGTTTGAGTGGTGGCTGGGTTCAGTGAGGAGGTTTCTTGCAGACTCAGCTACGACGTCAGACAACTACAGGTGTAGTGAACGATTGGTTTGTGTACAATCAATCCAATTTTTCCCGAAGTTTTTCTTCTCGGAGCTTGTCAGCCACCGGGTAGAACACAGTAGAGTCGCAGTGTCGGCGACTCTCATTGACGCGAGCCAGAATGAACGATCAATTGCAGCCCCTCAAGAAGCAGCCGCGTACTGGCAAAAGCAGCCGTAGCGGGACTCAGGATGATGTCGTATACGCCCACATCTTCGATGCCATTCTCGAGCAGCGCCTGGCACCTGGCACCAAGTTGAGCGAAGAAGCGCTGGGTGAGATCTTCGGCGTCAGCCGTACAATCATCCGCCGTGCGCTCTCGCGCCTGGCCCACGAGGGCGTTGTCCTGTTGCGCCCGAACCGGGGGGCAGTGGTGGCCAGCCCCAGCGTCGATGAAGCCCGGCAGATCTTCTATGCGCGTCGCCTGGTCGAGCGTGCCATCACCGAACTGGCTGTGCAGCATGCCACCGCCGAGCAACTGGCCGAGCTGCGCCAGATGGTGCGTGACGAGCAGGACAGCTTCTCTCGCGGTGATCGCGGCGCCGGTATCCGTCTTTCCGGCGAGTTCCACCTCAAGCTGGCCGAGGCCGCACGCAATGCGCCGCTGGTGAGTTTCCAGCGCAGCCTGGTTTCGCAGACTTCGTTGATCATCGCCCAGTACGAAAGCGGTGGCCGTTCGCACTGTTCCTACGACGAGCACAACCAGTTGATCGATGCCATCGAGGCGCGCGATGCCGAGCGTGCGGTACAACTGATGATGCATCACATGGATCACATCGACAGCAAGCTGAACCTGGACGAGGAAAGCGCCTCGGATGACCTGCATGCGGTGTTCTCGCACCTGCTGCAGTCCAAGAAGAAACCAGGGCGCAGCGCCGCCAACCGCTGATTACGGGAAGGCCGAAAAGCCCGGTGCCTGTGCATCGGGCTTTTTCATTGCAGCGCTGCCTGCTTGGCCGCGCTGATCGCTCAGGCTAGACTGCCGCGCTTTTTCTCCGTCGAGTCCATACTGCTTCCATGGCCGCTCAAGTCGAACCTTTCTGGAAACACAAGACGCTCGCTCAGCTCGATCAGCGCGAGTGGGAGTCGCTGTGCGACGGCTGCGGGCTGTGCTGCCTGCAGAAGCTCGAAGACGAGGACGACGGCGCCGTGTACTACACGCGTATCGCCTGCAAGCTGCTCGACCTCAACAGCTGTCGCTGCAGTGACTACGCCAACCGTTTCCAGCACGTGCCCGATTGCATCCAGCTCACGCCAGCGCAGGCGGATCAGTTCCAGTGGCTGCCGCCGACCTGTGCCTATCGTCTGGTCAGCGAGGGCAAGGATCTGCCGTCCTGGCACCACCTGGTCAGTGGCGACCCGGACGCCGTGCACGCCGAACGCATCTCCCAGTCGGGTCGCATGCTCAGTGAAAACAGCGTGGCCGAGGAGGACTGGGAAGAGCATCTGATTTTTCGCGCGGGTTGATTCACGCCACGGCTTCGTGGCAAATCTGTTGATCGCCCACGGAATTGCCCCGTAGCGCGGCTGTCTTATGGCCAATTGCCTATTCGCATCAGGAGCCCTGCATGCTGCCTTTGTCTCGTTTGCCTCTGTATTCGTCTCTACTGTTGTTGAGCCTCAGCCTGCCGACCTGGGCGGCGACGCAGAAGGTCGACCTGGATTACCAGGTGCGCTTCCTGCCCGAGAGCGCTCAGGCCGAGGTCAGCATCACCGTGGAAAAAGGTGAACGTATCCGTAGCCTGGATTTCAACCTGGGCGAGCAGGGTCGTTACAGCGACTTCAAGGCCGACGGCCAGTGGTCGGAGGAAGCGCCGGGACGTGGCAAGTGGCAGCCCGCCAAGGGCAAGAGCACACTGAGCTACCGCGTGCAGATCGATCATGAGCGCAAGCCTGGGCGTTTTGACGCCCGCATGACCCCGGATTGGGCGCTGTTCCGTGGTGACGACCTGGTGCCGGCCGCTGTGCTCGACCAGGTGGACAAGACCGATCTGGTAGCGCGTCTGCAGTTCGAATTGCCCCAGGGCTGGAAGAGCGTGGAGACCGGCTGGCCGCGTATCGGTAAGAATCGCTTTCGCATCGACAACCCGCAGCGCAAGTTCGATCGTCCCACCGGCTGGATGTTAGCAGGCAAGCTGGGTACCCGCCGCACTCGCCTGGGCGACACCGAGGTGGCGATTGCCGCACCGGTGGGCGAGGGTATGCGGCGTATGGACGTGATGACCTTCCTCACCTTCGTCTGGCCGCAGATGCAGCAGGTGTTCCCGCGTGACCCGGACAAGCTGTTGATCGTTGGTGCGGGGGATCCGATGTGGCGCGGTGGCCTGTCTGCCTCCAACTCCTATTTCATGCATGCGGATCGGCCGCTGGTGAGCGAGAACGGCACCAGTTCGCTGGTGCATGAGCTGGTGCATGTGTTCGGTCGTATTTATGGGCGCGACCGCAGTGACTGGATCGCCGAGGGGCTGGCCGAGTACTACGCCATCGAGCTGGTGCGCCGTGCGGGCGGTATCAGCGAGGATCGCTATCAGAAGATCCGTGAACAACTGATTCGCTGGAGCAAACCGGTCAACAGCCTGCGTACCGACAACGCCAGTGGCCCGGTTACTGCGCGGGCCGTGCTGTTGTTGCAGGAGCTGGATCGGGAGATTCGGCAGAAGACCAAGGAAAAGGGAAATATGTCCTTGGACGACGTCACCCGCGGGCTCATGCGCCTGGACAAGGTCAGCACCAAGGACTTCATCGACATCACCGAGAATGTCATCGGTGGGCCGTCGAAGACGCTGGATACGCGTTTGCTGCGTTGAGCCTACCGCTCCGGCCCCTATCCAGCGGTTCGAGTCAGAACAAGGGGCCGGAGCGGGTGTTGTTACCTTTGGCCAGGCGGTCATAGAGCACCACATTGACCGTGGCGGCGAGGTTCATGCAGCCCTGGGTCGGGATGTACACCACTTCACCGCCACACCAGTCGAGTATCTCCTGCTGCAGCGAGCCGTCTTCCGGGCCGAAGATGTACAGCGCCCGGTCGGGATGGGTGTAGGCGGGCAGAGCGCGGGCGTCATCGACCAGCTCCACCGCCACCGGTGTACAGCCCAGCGGCAGGATCTTGCGCAGATCATCGATGTTGATCAGCGGGATATCCTGGTGAACCTTCTTGGTGTCGGTGATGAAATCCTTGGCGCGGTCGTAGCGGGTGCCGGTGTAGAACACCGAGCTGACGCCATAGCAGCCCGCCGCACGCATGATGGAACCGACATTTTCCGGTGATTTCGGATTGAACAGGCCGATGCAGGCGTATCTCTTGTTGGCCACGGTGGCGCTCGCAAAAGATCCGATTATACGGCGCTGACTGCCAGGCCCTAGTCCTTTTTCAGCAGGCTGGCCAGATCGCCAAAGGCCTTGTAGGTCGATTTGGCAGACTGAGGGCTGGCGGTGGAGCCTTCGGCGAAATACTGCTGGTCGGTGTAGCGCGAGTGTTCGTTGTCATGACAGAACAGGCACAGCAGCTCCCAGTTGGAGCCATCCGCCGGGTTGTTGTGGTGGTTGTGGTCGCGATGATGCACGGTCAGTTCGCTCAGGCGCTTGCCAGAGAACTCGCGGGCGCAGCGGCCGCAGACATGGGGGTACATTTTCAGCGCTTTCTGCCGGTAGCCTTCTTCGGCCTGGGCGGACAGGTAGTAGCGGTTGTTGCTGGTGCTCATGACAGAACCTGTTATCTGAAGGTGAACGCTTGACTGGATATGTTGCCAGAATAGAACGAAAGCCAGCTGCACAGGAGATATGTCATGCGCTTCCCTCTGCTTGCCGTGATGATTCTGACCTCCAGCCTTGGCACTCTGGCCTGGGCTCAGGAGCCGATGCGCATGCCGTCCACGCCTGGAGCAGGTGCGCCGGGCACTGCGACGCCACAGCCTTACGGCCAGCCGTCCACGCCCAATACGATCAAGCGCCAGGGATCGGCGCCCCTCTTGCCACCGCCCCAGGGACAAACGCCCTCTGGGGCTGCGCCGAAATCCACTGGCGATCAGCCGATTCCGCAACTGGATCAACAGTTGCGCCGCAACAGCCAGGGGCTGGATGGACAGCGCAAGCAGGACTGATCATCGGTTCTTGTAGGAGCGGCTTCAGCCGCGATGCTTGGGGAAGTGCGGCTGAAGCGCAATGCCGCCCAACCGCTCCTACAGGTGTGCTATCCCCAGTACACGGAACAGAAACGCGTACTCCAACGCCACGTCCTTGATGCCCTGATAACGCCCGCTCATGCCACCATGGCCAGCGCCTAGGTCGGTCTTGAGCAGCAGCAGGTTGTCGTCGGTCTTGTTCGCGCGCAACTTGGCGACCCATTTGGCGGCTTCCCAGTACTGCACTCGACTGTCGTTGTAGCCGGCCACTGCCAGGATCGCCGGATAGGCTTGCGCGCGCACGTTCTCGTAGGGGGCATAGGCCTTGATGCGCTCGAATACTTCGCTCTGGTTCGGGTCGCCCCATTCGTCATATTCGGTGACCGTCAGCGGTAGATCCGGATTGAGCATGGTGTTGAGCACGTCGACGAAGGGCACCTCGGCAATCGCCGCGGCGAACAGCTCTGGCCGCTGGTTGACGACCGCGCCGATCAGCAGACCGCCGGCGCTGCCACCGCTGATCGCCAGCTGTGCCGGGCGGGTCAATCCTGCATCGATCAGGCATTCGGCGCAGGCGATGAAGTCATCGAAGGTGTTCTGCTTGTGCTCCAGCTTGCCGGCCCGGTACCAGGCTTCGCCCATTTCGCCGCCGCCGCGTACGTGGGCGATGGCGAAGATGAAACCGCGCTCCAGCAGGCTCAGGCGCGCGTGGGAGAACCACGGATCGAGGCTTTCGCCATAAGCGCCGTAGCCATAGAGATAGAGCGGTGCCGGTGTACCGGCAGCGAATACCTCGCGGCGCGCCACCAGGCTGATCGGCACTTGCGTGCCATCGGCCGCGGTCGCCCACAGGCGACGGCTTTCGTAAGCATCCGCTTCGAACGGGCCTTCTACTGGCGTCTGCTTGAGCACTCGCTGTGCACCTGTGGCCAGCTCCAGCTGGCGTACCTGCGCCGGGCGGCCGAGAGCCTCATAGCGCAGACGAATCACATCGCTGTGAAACTCCAGGCTGTCCTGCACGTAGAGGCTGTACGCGGCATCCGGTAGTTGCACGCGATAGCTGGCAGCGTCCTGCGGTTGTACTTCCAGCACCGGCAGACCGCCCTCGCGCAGGGCGAGTACGATGGCGCGCTGGTTGAGGGTGGCGCCTTCGAGCATGACCTGCGGATCATGGGCGCGGATCTGCTGCCAGTGCGCGCGCTGTGGGGTCGCCTCGCTTGCGCGGTAAAGAGCGAAATTGATGCCGCTCTGGTTGCTGCGAATCAGCCAGCACCATTGGCCGTCCAGCATGCCGTGGTCGGCATCGTATTCATGGTTTTCTTCACGTGGCGCGAGGCAGATGAAATCGCCCTGTGGCTGCTCGGCATCGAGCACCCAGACTTCGCTGGTGGTTTTGCTGCCCAGTTGCAGGATCAGCTGGCGTTCGGAGCTGGAGCGGTAGCAATGCAGGAAGAAGCGGCCGTCGGCTTCCTCGAACACCAGGTCAGCGGTCTGTGTACCCAGGCGGTGACGATGCAGCTTGCAAGGGCGATGGGTGTCGTCCAGCTCGGTGAAGAACAGCGTCTGGCTGTCGTTCGCCCAGGTCATGCTGCCGTCGCAGTCATCGAAGGGCAGCTCGCTGATCGAGCCATCCTCCAGTTCCTTGACGAACAGGCGGTAGATTTCGTCGCCACTGGTGTCGAGGCTGTAGGCCAGACGTCGCTGATCGGGGCTGATGCTGAAGGCGCCGATGGCCAGGAATCCGCCGTCCGCCAGTGCGTTGGGGTCGAGCAGCAGGGTTTCGCTGGCGGCATCGACCTCCAGGGCACCGTCTGACGGGCGACGGCAGCGGTAATGGCGCGGGTACTCGTCGCCAGCCGTGGTGCGCTGGTAGTACAGGTAGTCGCCCCAGGGTGTGGGCAGAGACAGATCGGTTTCGCGAATGCGTCCCTTGATCTCTTCGAAGAGTTTCTCGCGCAGTGCCTGCTGCGGTTCCAGCACGGCATCCAGATACGTATTTTCCGCCTGCAGATACGTCAGCACTTCGTCGGTGTCGCGGTTTGCCAGCCAGCGATAGGGATCGTTACCGGCTTCCTGGCGGGCGAGGGGGGCAGAGGTCATGGCGCAACTCCAAAGCGGGTGGGCGGCGCTCGGGGCACGTGCGAAAAACAACCGGTATGCGCATCGCTGCGTTGAAACTCGCGCGCACGTGCTCGGCCAGGTTTTCAGAAGTGCCCGGCAGGGGCGCCGAGCCGAGTAAAAGCCGCTATCATAAGCGCCCCTTTGCCAGACCTGCCATGCCGGCACCTGCTTATGATGAACGAAAACGACTACCTCCTGGCCTGGGCCGCCTACGGCGTCGCCGCGCTGGGTTGCCTGCTGGTATGGATGCGCATGACCCGCTGGATGTGGCGCTACCTGCGCGAGCCGCTGCGGGTGCTGGTGGCAGTCCTGCTGCTGAGCCCGACCATCGTCGACCCGTCGCGTGACCTGTTCGCCCCGGCCATCGCGGTCACGGCCATGGATGTGCTGCTCAAGGTCGGTAACAACGCCTGGCGCGCAGTTGCTGATCTGACCCTCTACTGCCTGATCGCTTTCTCGGTCTACCTGGTATTCGTCGCCATCCGCTGGCCAATCGAGCGTTGGTGGCAGGGCCGGCAGGAGCACCCCGTGGCAGAAGACGAAGATCCGCGAACCCTGCGTGAGCTGATGGATCAAGGCGATGAGCGTCTGGAGCATCGCTACGAGCGCGGTGGCCGGGTGGAACCGCGTATCTGACCCCTTGCAGCCATTCGCTTAGCCGTTCAGCATGAGGCCATCACGGATGGAGGCCTCATGACTTGTGTGTTCTGTGCCATTGCCGCCGGCCAATTACCGGCGCATCAGCTGTATCAGGATGATGATTTCATCGTCCTGCTGGATATCTTTCCCATGCGCCCTGCACATGTTCTGATCGTCAGCCGTGCCCACGCGCCGTTTCTCAAGGATCTGCCCACAGGCGTGCGAGACCGCCTGCTGGCCCTGTCCGACAGAATCGCCGCGGCCTTGCGCACTGCCGGCTACGGTCGTGAAGGCATCAACCTGGTGATCAACGATGGCCCTGATTCCAACCAGCATGTACCCCACCTGCATCTGCACCTGATTCCACGGCGACCCGGTGATCTGCCAGCCTTGCTCTGGCGTTTGCTGGTGCGTTTTCTGCCACTGGGCCGCAAGCGAATCGAGGCGCGTCTGCAGGCCGAAGCCGAGCAACTGCGTCTTGTGCTCAGCAAGGAGATTTGACCCGATGTGCGAATTGCTCGGCATGAGCGCCAACGTCCCCACCGATATCGTTTTCAGTTTTACCGGGCTGATGCAGCGTGGTGGCCGTACCGGCCCGCATCGCGATGGCTGGGGTATCGGCTTCTACGAAGGCCGTGGCCTGCGCGTGTTTCAGGATCCGCAAGCGAGTAGCGAGTCCGAGGTAGCGCAGCTGGTGCAGCGCTATCCGATCAAGAGCGAGGTGGTGATCGGCCATATTCGCCAGGCCAACGTCGGCAAGGTTTGCCTGGTCAACACCCATCCCTTCACGCGTGAGCTGTGGGGGCGCAACTGGTGTTTCGCGCATAACGGTCAACTGGCCGGGCTGCAGGGCTCGAGCAGCTTCTATCGGCCGGTGGGTGATACCGACAGCGAGGCGGCGTTCTGCGACTTGCTCAACCGGGTGCGCCGCGCCTTTCCCGAACCGGTCTCGGTGGAAATGCTGCTGCCGGTGCTGGTCGCCGCGTGTGCGGCATACCGCCAGCTCGGCGTATTCAACTGCCTGCTCAGCGATGGCGACTGGTTGTTCAGCTTCTGCTCGAGCAAGCTGGCGCACATCACTCGCCGCGCGCCATTCGGCCCGGCGCAGCTCAAGGACGCCGACCTGAAGGTGGACTTCCAGGCGGAAACCACACCCAATGACGTGGTCACGGTCATCGCCACCGAGCCGTTGACCGATAACGAACAATGGTCGCTGTACCAGCCAGGCGAATGGCGCCTGTGGCGCCGCGGCGAATGCATCACTCACGGCAAGGCCTGACTTCATGCTGAGAAGCTATCTGCGTTTGACGTTGTTCGCCTTCGGCCTGCTGCTCGGCGTGCAGGTGCCGGGTTTCATCGATGACTATGCCAAGCGGGTCGAGGCCCATCGCCTGGAGTCGCAGCAGAGCCTCAAAGGTTTTCAGGACACCGCGCAGAAGTTCTTCAAGGGCGATATGGACGCCCTGGTGGCGCATTACCGTGTCAGCGATGATCCGGTGATGCGCAGCGATGCCAGCAGTGTCGGCCATCTGGTGCAGCGTGCAGCCTTGCTGGAGCGTGAATGGCTGGCCATGCAGGGGCCCTGGTACGCCCAGGCCTGGCATCTGGCGACGGGCGCCGATCATGAGCTGTTCAGCGAAACCCTGCAGGCGTATCGCTATCAGGTGCTGTTCACCCCGGATGCAATTCTCTGGGGCGTGATCTGCGCCGTGCTGTTGGCCTGGTTGGCGGAGCTACTGGTGCTGCTGTTCAGCTGGATGTTCGGGGCCGGGCAAACCCGGCGAGCGCAGCAGCGACACTGGCGCTGAAGGCAAAAAACGTCTGGGAGAAGTTTTTGAGGCCGTGGAGCGACGGCCCGCAAAGTGGCCTTCCGTACATGGCAGTCCGCAAAAAGTTGCGCCAGTTCGCCTGAATGCGAGGCGGGGCGTGTTAATGTAATACGACGTTACATTTACCCCTCGCATTACTGGAGTTTCCATGTCGATCAAGGATTCGATCCTGGCAGCCGCGCTGGCTGCTGTCCTGCCATTCATGTCCGCTGCCTATGCCAACCCCGAGACCGAGCCAGAAGACGCTGTGGTCACCGAGGAGGGTGTCGAGACCGATGACTCGGCGCAGTGGATCAGCCCCGAAGAATTCGTTGCCAGCCTGGAGTTCAAGACCGGGCGCATCGTTCTGGGCAATGACCTGGCCACCCTCAATCTTCCTGATTCGCTGGTGTTTCTCGACGGCGATAATGCCCAGCGTCTGCTCGTCGACGGTTGGGGCAACCCGCCGGATGACGTCCCGCCGCTGGGCATGATCCTGCCGGCTGGCGTGTCGCCACTGGCCGATGAATCCTGGGGGGTGACCGTCGAGTATGAAGACAGCGGTTATGTCTCCGACGAGGATGCCGCTGATATCGATTACAGCGACATGCTCAAGGACATGCAGGCCGACATGCGCGAGGCCAACACCTGGCGTGAGGAAAATGGCTATGAGGCCGTCGAACTGGTCGGTTGGGCTGCCGCACCGCACTACGATGCCGCGGGCAAGAAACTGCACTGGGCCAAGGAACTGAAGTTTGGTGAGAGCGAGGTCAACACCCTGAACTACAACATCCGTGTGCTTGGTCGTAAGGGTGTGCTGGTGCTGAATTTCGTCGCCAATATGGATCAACTGGCAGAAATCGAGGCCAGCGTACCGGCCGTGCTGGCGGCGACCGACTTCAACCCGGGGCAGCGCTATGCCGAGTTCGACCCGGATCTGGACACCGTCGCCGCTTATGGCCTGGGTGCACTGGTCGCTGGCAAGGTGGCCGCCAAGACCGGCCTGCTGGCCATGCTGCTGGTACTGCTGAAGAAGTTCTGGTTCATCCCGGTGGTAGTGGGCGGATGGTTGTTCAAGCGCATTGGCCTGCGCAAAAAGGAAACCCCGAGCGAAGAGGTGAGCGCACCTGTCGCTGCAGTTGCCGAGAGCAAGCCGGAGGCGCCGGTGCAGACGCCAGCACAGACCGTGATGGATCTGAACAAGTCGGACGACGCTGACAAACGCTGAAAACCCGTAGCCCGGATACAATCCGGGGTTCAGCCTCACAAGCGCTCCCGGATTGCATCCGGGCTACAAAAACGCCGCGAATCCCTTGCAGGTTTCGCAGCGTTTTTCGTGGTGACTCGATGCCCTACTTGGACAGGTACTTCATGCCATCTTCCAGCCCTTGCAGGGTCAGCGGGTACATGCGCTCTTCCATCAGCTCACGCACCAGGCCGGTGGAGGCGGTGTAGTTCCAGGTGTCCTTGGGGTAGGGGTTGATCCAGATGATCTTCTTGAATTTCTCGGTGAAGCGCTTCATCCAGACGTAGCCGGCTTCCTCGTTCCAGTGCTCGACGCTGCCGCCGGCCTGGGTGATCTCGTAGGGCGCCATGGCCGCATCACCGACGAACACCACCTTGTAGTCGGCGCCATACTTGTGCAGCAGATCCATCGTCGAGGTGCGTTCGCTGGTGCGGCGCATGTTGTTCTTCCACACGCTCTCGTAGATGAAGTTGTGGAAGTAGAAATATTCAAGATGCTTGAACTCGGTCTTGCAGGCGCTGAACAGCTCTTCACAGACCTTGACGTGGGCATCCATCGAACCGCCGATATCCAGCAACAGCAGCAGCTTGACCGTGTTGCGCCGTTCCGGGCGCATCTGGATATTGAGCAGGCCGCCATCTTTGGCCGTGTGGTCGATGGTGCCGTCCAGATCCAGCTCTTCGGCGGCACCCTGGCGGGCGAACTTGCGCAGGCGGCGCAGCGCCACCTTGA
The DNA here is from genome assembly GCF_014109765.1 of Pseudomonas berkeleyensis. Taxonomy (NCBI): domain Bacteria; kingdom Pseudomonadati; phylum Pseudomonadota; class Gammaproteobacteria; order Pseudomonadales; family Pseudomonadaceae; genus Pseudomonas; species Pseudomonas berkeleyensis. The sequence continues at coordinate 3,383,974 of NZ_CP059139.1, read as the reverse complement.
TGTTGCGCGTGCCCAGCTCGACCTGGTCATCGAGGTTCTTGTACTCGCGCTGATCCCACACCTTGGCAGCCTTGCCCTGGCGCTTGCCGGCATCGCCGACGCGAATGCCTTCCGGGTTGTAACCACCGGAGCCGAACGGGCTGGTGCCGCCGGTGCCGATCCACTTGTTGCCGCCGGCGTGCTTTTCCTTCTGCTCCTCGAGGCGCTTCTTGAACTCCTCGATCAGCTTGTCCAGGCCGCCGAGGCTCTGGATCTGCGCCTTCTCCTCATCGGTCAGCAGGCGCTCGAACTCCTTGCGCAGCCATTCCTCGGGGATCATCGCCTCGATGTGCTGGTTGAGGTTCTGCAGGCCATTGAAGTAGGCGCCGAAGGCCCGGTCGAACTTGTCGAAGTGACGTTCGTCTTTGACCAGGATCGCGCGCGCCAGGTAGTAGAACTCGTCCATGTCGGCGAACACGACGTTGTGCTTGAGCGCGTTGATCAGGTCGAGCAGCTCGCGTACCGACACCGGCACCTTGGCCGCGCGCATTTCGTTGAATAGATTAAGCAGCATGGCTGCGCCCTCATGTCAGTTCTGGCCGGGCTGCTGCGCGTCGGCCATGCGGCGTTGAAAGCTGGCTGCCCATGCTCACGTACTGGAGTACGCTGCGCTGTTCAGCTCGCTTTCGCCTTGCCTGGCTCTAGCTCGCGAGCCCTGTATCGAGTGGGCTGCGCGCCAAGCAGCGCGCAGCAGCCCGATTTTCAGCGAGAAGCGCGGCGTGCCATGAAGGCCAGGCGCTCGAGCAGCATCACGTCTTGTTCATTCTTTACCAAGGCGCCGGCCAGTGGCGGGATGGCCTTGGTCGGATCGCGCTCACGCAGCACCGCTTCGCCGATATTGTCGGCCATCAGCAGCTTGAGCCAATCCACCAGCTCGCTGGTCGAGGGCTTCTTCTTCAGGCCCGGTACCTTGCGCACGTCGAAGAATACGTCCAGCGCCTCGGCCACCAGCTCGCCGCTGATGTTGGGGTAGTGCACGTCGACGATCTTCTTCAGGGTGTCGCGATCCGGGAAGGCGATGTAGTGGAAGAAGCAGCGGCGCAGGAAGGCGTCCGGCAGCTCCTTCTCGTTGTTCGAGGTGATGATGATGATCGGGCGCTGCTTGGCCTTGATCGTCTCGTTGGTCTCGTAAACGTAGAACTCCATCTTGTCGAGTTCCTGCAACAGGTCGTTGGGGAACTCGATGTCGGCCTTGTCGATTTCGTCGATCAGCAGGATCACGCGTTCGTCGGACTCGAACGCCTCCCACAGCTTGCCTTTCTTGATGTAGTTGCGAACGTCGTGAACCTTGTCGGAATCGAGCTGCGAGTCGCGCAGGCGGCTGACCGCATCGTATTCGTAGAGGCCCTGGTGCGCCTTGGTGGTGGACTTGATGTGCCAGGTGATCAGGCGGGCGCCGAAGGCATCGGCCAACTGCTCGGCGAGCATGGTCTTGCCGGTGCCTGGCTCACCCTTGACCAGCAGTGGACGCTGCAGGGTGATGGCGGCGTTGACCGCGAGCTTGAGGTCGTCGGTGGCGACGTAGGACTGGGTGCCTTCGAACTTCATCGGAAAATCCTCGGAACGGTAACGCGCGGGGCCGACCCGCAGCAGAAATTCAGACCGCGACTATAACGCGCAGCTCCGGTGGCTGTGAACGCAGACGCAGTATTCAGTCACTGAATGGGCGGTCACTGCTGATCTTGACTACGCGCTAGCTACCGTCTTGCTGAGGTGGCGGGCGTTCGTAGCGGGGTGTGAAGGCCTCGACGAAGCCATTGCGCAGGATACCGATGAAGGCCTGAAAGGCACTGATGTTCTGCTGTCGCGTGCTGCCGCTAAGCTCAACGCGGGTGGCGATCTGATCCTGGCGCTGGTTCTTCAGCAGTTTCTCGCTGCCGCCAACCAGGGCTTCCCATATCGAGCGGAAGAAGCCCTTGTTCTGATTCTCCACATCCTGCTGCCAGTCGAACACTTCGACATTGCGCAACAGCGGCTTTATATAGCCGCTGAGCTGGGCATCCTCGGCGGATGCTTCGACCACCAGGTCGCCACTGCCGCTCTTGAAGTCGAACTTGCCGTAGGCATTGGCCAGGTCGTTGAGCCGGGTTAGCTGGATGTCGGTGGCACGTACGCGGAACTCGAAATCCTCGAAATTATGGAAGGGATCGAATACCGCCGAAGCCTCCAGCGGCGCGTGGCCGAGCAGTTGGGCGGTGCCTTCGAAACGGGCAACGCGATCACCTTGTTCATCGGCTACGTTGGTCAGGTTGTAGAGGCTGGCCTCGATGGCGTTGGCCTGGATTTTCACTGGCGGTGAGGCGTTGAAATTGTAGAAGCCCAGCGTGCCGTCAATCACGCGCACTTCATTGAGGGTGATCGGCAGCAGCTTGTTCAATTGCTCGCGCCAGTCGACGCCTTCACCCGTCTGGCTATCGTCGCTGCCTTCACCGTCGACGAAGTTCACTTCGGGTTTATCGAACACCACCCTGGCCACTACAGCCTGTTCGCGCCAGAGGTCGCTCCAACTTACCGAGATATCAATTCGCGGCGCTGCGACGAACGGCACCGGTACAGTCTGTTCATCCTTGACGATGCTCAGTCCGTTGATACGGTAGGCGCCGCGCCACAGGGCCAGGTCGACATCCTCGATCTGGCCACGGTAATCGCCCATGTCCGCGAGCTTGTCGTTGAGGTAGTCGCGGATCACGTAGGGCAGGGCAATGTGTAACAGCAGCAACAGGGCGAGCAGGCTGAGGCAGATCCATAGCGGCAGGCTGTAGCGGCGTTTCATCGGGCGTATCCGTCAGGCTTGATCCTGGTCAGTGGACTGTGCTGGTCGGAGCATAGTTCGACCTATCGATGCTGGACGCATAGGGGGATCAGGCATAGGCTGACTGGCTCCCTCATGACAAGGAACCGATACACCATGAGCCGCATTTTCGCTGACAACTCCCAAGCCATCGGCAACACGCCGCTGGTGATGATCAATCGTCTGGGGCCGAAGGGCGTGACCATTCTGGCCAAGATCGAAGGCCGCAACCCGGCTTACTCGGTCAAGTGCCGTATCGGCGCCAACATGATCTGGGACGCCGAGGAGCGCGGTGTGCTCAAGCCGGGCATGACCATCGTCGAGCCGACGTCCGGTAACACCGGTATTGGCCTGGCCTTCGTCGCCGCCGCGCGCGGCTACAAGCTGGTGCTGACCATGCCGGCCTCGATGAGCCTGGAGCGACGCAAGGTGCTCAAGGCGCTTGGTGCCGAGCTGGTGCTGACCGAGCCGGCCAAGGGCATGAAAGGCGCTATCGAAAAGGCCAACGAACTGGCTGCCGCCAACCCGGATTATTACCTGCCGCAGCAGTTCGAGAACCCGGCCAACCCGGCCATTCATGAAAAGACCACCGGCCCGGAAATCTGGCGCGACACGGATGGCGCCATCGATGTGCTGGTGGCCGGCGTCGGCACCGGCGGCACCATCACCGGGGTCTCGCGTTACATCAAGAAGACCCAGGGCAAACCGATTCTTTCGGTCGCCGTGGAGCCTGTAGGCTCACCGGTGATCAGCCAGACGCTGGCTGGCGAGGAGGTCAAGCCGGCGCCGCACAAGATCCAGGGTATCGGTGCAGGCTTCGTACCGAAGAACCTCGACCTCTCCATCGTCGATCAGGTCGAGCAAGTGGCCGATGAGGACTCCAAGGCCATGGCCCTGCGCCTGATGCGCGAGGAAGGCATCCTCTGCGGCATTTCCTGCGGCGCGGCGATGGTAGCGGCGGTGCGGTTGGCCGAAAAGCCGGAAATGCAGGGCAAGACCATCGTGGTGATCCTGCCGGACTCTGGTGAACGCTACCTGACCTCGATGCTGTTCGACGGCCTGTTCACCGAGCAGGAACTGCAGCAGTAATACCCGTCGCGGCGCACCTCGCGTAGGGTGCGCCGCGTGCACCGCAATTCTCGTTTAGCGCGGCGTTGAGTCAGCCCGCGAAGCGCTGATCCAGATAGGCGATGATCGCCTTCGACTCATACAGCCAGGTGCTCTGGCCGTTCTCCTCGATACGCAGGCAGGGCACCTTGATGCGGCCGCCTTGCTGCTCCAGCGCTTGACGGTGCTCGGCATCGTTCTTGGCGTCGCGCAATTCCACTGGCAGGTTCAGACGATGCAGGCTGCGCCGCACCTTGACGCAGAACGGGCAGGCGTGGAACTGGTACAGCGCCAGGTCGGACGTGGCGCGTTGCACTTCGGCCTGGGCCTCGGGGCTGCGCTTGAGTTTGCGCGGACGGCTGATCCAATCGACGAACACGACAATCTGGCCCAGGCCGATACGAAGGGCTTTGAGCAACATGGTTTGCACTCCTGAAAATAGCGACGGCCGTTCGCTGCAGTGAACGGCCGTTGTCGATGGGGTTGGCTCAGCAGGCTGCTGAAAAACGTAGGCGAGGCAGGCAAGACAAGGCAAAAACGACCGAGGAAGCGGAGTGTACGAGTTGTACATGAGCATTCCGAGGTCGTTTTTAACGCAGGATTGCCAACGCAGGTAGTTTTTCCACGGACGTTAGCGAACCAGATTGAGAAACTCGCCACGAGTCGCCGGGTTGTTGCGGAATTCGCCAAGCATCACCGAGGTGACCATGGAGGAGTTCTGCTTCTCCACGCCGCGCATCATCATGCACATGTGCTGGGCCTCGATGACCACCGCCACACCGAGGGCGCCGGTGACCTGCTCGACCGCCTCGGCGATCTGCCGGCTGAGGTTTTCCTGAATCTGCAGGCGGCGGGCGAACATGTCGACGATGCGCGCCACCTTGGACAGACCGAGCACCTTGCCGTTGGGGATGTAGGCGACGTGCGCCTTGCCGATGAACGGCAGCAGGTGGTGCTCACACAGCGAGTACAGCTCGATGTTCTTGACCAGCACCATTTCGCTGTTGTCGGAGCTGAACAGCGCGCCGTTGGTGACTTCCTCCAGCGTCTGCTGGTAGCCGCGGCAGAGGTACTGCATGGCCTTGGCGGCGCGCTTGGGCGTGTCCAGCAGACCTTCGCGGGAAACGTCCTCACCAAGCTGGCCGAGGATCGCGGTGTAGTGTTGTTCCAGGGACATGGAAAATCCTGTTGGGTATCGAGTGGGCGCAGGGTAGGGCGCCGATGTCGGCCTGACAAGTGCGCCAGGCCTGCGCTTATTCGTCGCGACCATCCATCATGGTGCGTTTGAGGATGATGTAAACCGCGCCAGTGCCGCCATGCTTGGCCAGGCAGGAGGTGAAGCCCAGTACCTGCGGGTGCTGGCGCAGCCAGGTGTTGACGTGGCTCTTGATCATCGGTTTGCGGCCATCCATGTGCACCGCCTTGCCGTGGGTGACGCGCACGCAGCGAATCTCCAGCTTGGTGGCTTCGGCGAGAAACTCCCACAGGGTGTCGCGCGCTTTCTCGACGCTCATCCCGTGCAGATCTAGGCTACCCTCGAAGGCAATCTGACCGAGCTTGAGCTTACGCATCTGGCCTTCCTGCACGCCGTTGCCGGCCCAGTACAGCGGGTCTTCGGCACCGACGTCGATGACGAACTGGTCGGACAGCCCATCCACCTTGATCTCGCCCTGGCTGATGGTCGCAGCCTGGCGCAAGGTGTTGAGCTGCTTGCGGTCGGTCTTGGGTTTGCCGGTGTCGGCGCGGTCGTGCTTGAGCGGCTTGACGCCGCGCAGCTCGGCCTGGAACAGGGAAAGGTCGTCGTCTTGCATCGGTGGCTCCGCGAAACAGGCGGGTATTTTATGGCCTGCAGCCCCTGGCGGCCACCCTGCGGGCCGTCGCTGCGCGACGATGAGGGCTCCTGGCTATTTTTACTCTCGCTTATGGCCTTTCAGTCGCGCTTTTTCATCAGATGAGGCGACAGACTCAGGTCACTGGGGCGGCGTAGGCGTCTGCGGCAGCGCCGCCAGAAGACGATACCCAGCCAAAACAGCAGCAGGCCGATCGAGAGCAGGGCGATGGCTTCGCCGTTGGAGTCGCCGAGCGTGCCGAGCACTGGAGCACGCCCGGCCAGCGAAGCGATGCCGGCCATCGACAGCAGAATGCCGAAGGCAGCCAGCAGTGCTCCCAGGGCGGCGCCCAGGCGTAAACGCCAGCTCCCGGACTGGCGTGGACGCAGGCGGCGTGCGTCGAAATCGTCGGACAGCTTCATTCCGATTTCCTTTTGGTTATCGGCGGTATGACCGGTGAGTCTGTTTGGGGTTCCGTACCTTCGGCCGTTGCTGTGAAGGGCGTCAGATCAGCGATTTGGCTTGTGGCACACGAGTGGCAAAGTTGTCGGCCAGGGCGATCATCTCGATGCGATGCACTTCTGCCGCGGTGATCACCTCGCCGTCAGGGGTCGGCAAGTCGCGGGTGGCGCAGGCAGCATCGACGATGGTGCAGCGATAACCATAGTCCTTGGCGGCACGAACCGTGGTGCTGACGCTGGAGTGGGTCATGAAACCACAGACGATCAGGTCGAGGTGTCCCAGTGCCTGCAGACGGTCATGCAGCTCGGTACCGGCGAAGGCGTTGGGCAGGCGTTTCTCCACCACGATCTCGCCTGGGAGCGGTGCAACTTCCGGCAGGTGACGACCGCGCGGGCCGCTGGGGTCGAGCAGGCCGCCAGGGATACCCAGGTGCTTGACGTGAACGATGGCGGTGCCGGCGCTGCGTGCGGCGGCCAGCAGGCTGGCGATTTCCGCCAGCGCAGGATCCAGGCCCGGGAGCGCGAGTACGCCGCTGCGGTATTCTTCCTGGGCATCGATGATCAGCAGGGTCGCATTGCTCAGGCTGGCCGGTGCGTGGCCACGACCGGTTAGCTGGAACATGGTTTGCGGATGGGACATCTCGGGCTCCTGGCTGATGGTGATGATGTGCCATTGTCCCCTTGCCAGCGCAGTCTGTGAACCTCTATTGCGCCATTCCTTGCTCAGGCACCCTTGGCGGAGCAGAATCGGAACCACTCCGAAGGGCTCGGAGTCGTACGCAAAAGGAGTTGCTCATGTCGTTCTTGCCGCAGTTTTCCCCGTTCTTCTGGCTACTGTTTTCCATCATCGTCGCGATTGCCGTGCTGCGTGAGCTGCGCCGTCCGGGCAAGGATGGCGATTGATCCGACATGATCGAAGCACGGATTGCCACCTGTTCATGTGCCTTCTGCCTGCACTGGGCTAAACTTCCGCACTTTTCACCCGGAGGCTGCCCGTGACTGCTCTCACTACCCGTTTACGCACCCTGCGTGACTACATCCGTTGGGCTGTCAGTCGTTTTCAGGCCGAGCAACTGTTCTTCGGCCACGGCACCGACAATGCCTGGGATGAGGCGCGCCAACTGGTGCTCGGTGCCCTGCACCTGCCTTGGGAAATATCTGACGCCTATCTCGACTGCCGCCTGGAAGACGACGAGCACGCTCACTTGCAGGCGCTGCTCAAGCGTCGTATCGAAGAGCGGGTGCCCACCGCTTATCTGCTGGGCGAAGCCTGGTTCTGCGGCCTGCCTTTCGTGGTCGATGAGCGTGTGCTGGTGCCGCGCTCGCCGATTGCCGAACTGATCGACCGTCGTTTCTCTCCCTGGTTGCCGAGCGAGCCGGCGCGTGTGCTCGACCTCTGTACCGGCTCCGGTTGCATCGGCATCGCCTGCGCTTATGAATTCCCCGAGGCTGAAGTGGTGCTGGCCGACCTGTCGTTCGATGCGCTGGAGGTGGCGAATCTCAATATCGAGCGCCATGGTCTGGAAGAGCGCGTGTATTGCGTGCAGGGCGATGGTTTCGCCGAGTTGCCGGGGCAACGTTTCGACCTGATCGTGTCCAACCCACCGTATGTCGATGCCGAGGATTTCGCCGACATGCCGGACGAATACCAACACGAACCGGCCATGGGCCTGGCCTGTGGCGATGATGGCCTGGATCTGGTGCGGCGCATGCTGGCCGAAGCCGCCGACCATCTCACCGAGCGTGGTGTGCTGATCGTCGAGGTGGGCAACAGCCAGGTGCACGTGCAGGCTCTATACCCCGAGGTGGATTTCACCTGGCTGGAGTTCAAGCACGGCGGTCATGGCGTATTCCTGTTGGCGGCCAAGCAGTGCCGTGAGCATCAGGCGTTGTTTCGTTCGCGGGTGAAGGGCTGAGCGGATGGTTTTTCGCGGCTGAAGCCGCTCCTACATTGCGGGTGCGGGCGTAGGGCGGACTCAGGAGCGAAGCGAACAGTCCGCCGCTCCGCGATGGATCAGCGCGTGGCGATCCAGATCAGCAACCCCGCCTGAAACAGACTGAATGCCACCAGGCAGGTAATGGTGAAACGCAGGCCGCTGTCCTCGCGCTTGAAGCGTTCGACCCGGTCTTCCAGCTTGCGTAGCTTGATGTCCTGCTCCTGCAGGTTCTGATCGGCCTGTTGCAGCATCGCGGCAGCATCCAGTAACTCGATGATCTGCACCTTCTCGGCATGCCAGTCGCCATGCAGCGAGCTGACCCGCGGTGCGCTGTAGAAGGGTTTGAGCTGCAACGGGTCGCTGTACTCGATGGTGAAGCCCTGCGCCTTCAGCGCGTGGTCACGACGGGCGCGGGCGGCTTCGTTGAAGTTGTCCTTGGTCGGCAGGGCGCCGCCCTCGACCTGATAGTGCGCGTATTGCTGGCGTGCCCAGGCAATGCCCTGAGCCATGAGAAAACGCCCCAGGCCGCGATTGGCGGGCTCCACGCTCAAGCCCTTGTCCGGGCCGAAGCGGACTTCCTTGCGCTGGTGATCGGCCCACACCTCCAGCAGGTTGTTCTGCCGGTGCAGGCGTTGCCCCGGAACCTGGATGGTCAGGCGCAGCAGGCTCAGATCCTTGGCGTGACGCTCGACCCGGCCGAGCTGGACGAAACGCAGCGGTCTCGGCCCGGTTTCCCGGTCGACCGGCAGCGGCGCCAGACGCAGCAGGCTGAACTGCTCGGCTGGCAGGTCAGTCCAGGGATGCGGCGCGGCAGGTGTTTCACCTGCCACTGCCTCGGCGTCGGGGGCTTGCGCCTCCGGGGCTGGGTTTTCGCTCATGGGCGTCCTGTGTGCTTGATCGTGTTCGTCAATCTGTTATCGACCGTTTTCCTCGGCACTGGAGCGAATGAAGGCAACGATCCGTTCGCCCAGTGCACGGGCCAAGGGTAGCTTCGGATCGTTGTAGGAGGCTACCTGTTCGTTCCACGCGGCGGGGGTGATGCGCATGACATGGTTCATGCCAGGAATCAGCGCCAGTTCGGCATCGGGCTTGGCCTGCTTGAGTACCTCGGCGTTGTCCGGGCTGACCTGGGCATCATGGCTGCCCTGTACGATCAGCGCAGGAATCTGCAGTGCGGCGAAATTCTCTGCCGGATCCTGGCGTAGCAGGCTGATCAGGTAGGGCTGCACGCTGGGGCGATACACCACCTGCAACTCCTTCGGCACCTTGGGTTGCAGTTTGCCGCGGATCAGGTTGGCGAGGATGTGTCGGCTCTCGTCCAGCAACGGCGGTGGCAGGCGCATGGCCAATTGCATGTCCAGCACCTGGCCAATGGGGTAGGCGGGGCCGGCGATGGATACCAGCGCGTCGGCCTGGCTACCGGGAGCCGCCAGGCTGGCGATCAGCGCGCCCTCGCTGTGACCGATCAGGATCAGCCGGTCGAAACGCGGGTCTTCTTTGAGTTGCCTGGCCCAGCCTTCGACATCGGCCACGTAGCGCTCGACGCTGAGGCCGCGCTCGTCCGGCGTTGCAGCGCGGCTAGCCGCTACGCCGCGTTTGTCGTAGCGCAGGCTGGCGATGCCATTGCGCGCCAGAAATTGCGCCAGCTTCTTCAGCGCATCGTTATGGCCACCTTCGGGATTGTTGCCGTCGCGGTCGGTGGGGCCGGAGCCGGCGATCAGCAGCGCCACCGGCACGGGCTTGTCGCTTTGTGGCAATAGCAGACTGCCGCGCAGGGTGCCCTGGTCGGTGTCGAGGCTGATCGGCAGTTGCTGGCTGGTGCTGGGCGTGGCCTGGGCCAGGCCGGTAACTAGGGTGAGGGACAAGAGCAGGGCTCGCAGCATGATGAGGGCAGGGTAGTGGCAGACTGGCATTGGACGCGTTCGGTTGAGCAAGGTTCGGGGTGAACTGCAAGTAGGTGGCAGGTATACTCGCCCACCTTGTGAATCGGGCCTGCGCAGTGGCAGGCCGATGCTGAATCTCGCGGAGCGTCTTCCCATGTCCGGCAATACCTACGGCAAGCTGTTCACCGTCACCACCGCTGGCGAAAGCCATGGCCCGGCGCTGGTCGCCATCGTCGACGGTTGCCCGCCCGGTGTCGAGATTTCTCTGGAAGATCTGCAGCGTGATCTCGACCGCCGCAAGCCGGGCACCAGCCGCCATACCACGCAGCGCCAGGAAGCCGACGAGGTGGAAATCCTCTCCGGCGTGTTCGAGGGCAAGACCACCGGTTGCTCCATCGGCCTGCTGATCCGCAACACCGACCAGAAGTCCAAGGACTACTCGGCGATCAAGGATCTGTTCCGCCCGGCCCACGCCGACTACACCTACCATCACAAGTACGGCATCCGCGACTACCGTGGTGGCGGCCGCAGCTCGGCCCGCGAAACGGCCATGCGTGTGGCGGCCGGCGCCATCGCCAAGAAGTTCCTGGCCAGCCAGGGCATCGTCATTCGTGGCTACATGAGCCAGCTCGGCCCCATCGAGATTCCGTTCAAGACCTGGGACAGCGTCGAGCAGAACGCCTTCTTTAGCCCTGACCCGGACAAGGTGCCGGAGCTGGAGGCCTACATGGATCAGCTGCGTCGTGACCAGGATTCAGTCGGCGCGAAGATCACCGTGGTCGCCGAAGGGGTGATGCCGGGTCTGGGCGAGCCAATCTTCGACCGCCTCGACGCCGAGCTGGCCCATGCGCTGATGAGCATCAACGCGGTCAAGGGCGTGGAAATCGGCGCCGGCTTCGCCTGCGTCGCCCAGCGTGGCACCGAGCACCGTGACGAGCTGACTCCCGAGGGCTTCCTCTCCAACAATGCCGGCGGCATCCTCGGTGGTATCTCCAGCGGCCAGCCGATCGTTGCCCACCTGGCGCTGAAACCGACCTCCAGCATCACCACGCCGGGGCGTTCCATCGACGTCGACGGCAACCCGGTGGACGTCATCACCAAGGGCCGTCACGACCCTTGCGTCGGCATCCGCGCCACGCCGATCGCCGAGGCGATGATTGCCATCGTGCTGATGGATCACCTGCTGCGTCACCGCGCGCAGAACGCCGACGTGCGTGTCACCACGCCGGTGCTGCCGCAGCTGTGATCTGGGCGGCGGCATGAGCGCGGCCCTGCCGTACTGGCGACTGTCCGGCTTCTACTTCTTCTACTTCGCTCTGCTCGGGGGCACGGCGCCATTCCTGGCGCTGTACTTCGACCATTTGGGTTTTTCCCCGGCGCGGATCGGCGAGCTGATCGCCATTCCCATGCTGATGCGCTGCCTGGCACCGAACCTGTGGGGCTGGCTGGGTGACCACACCGGTCAGCGCCTGTTGATCGTGCGCTTCGGCGCGTTGTGCACCCTGGTTTGCTTCGCCGGCATCTTCTTCAGCCAGAGCTACGCCTGGCTGGCACTGATCATGGCCACTCACGCCTTCTTCTGGCATGCGGTGCTGCCGCAGTTCGAGGTCATCACCCTGGCCCATCTGCGCGAGCAGGCGGCGCGCTACAGCCAGATCCGCCTGTGGGGCAGCATCGGTTTCATCGTCGCCGTGGTCGGCCTCGGCCTGCTGTTCGAATGGCTGAGCCTGGACGCGTATCCGGCAGCGCTGCTGGTGATCATGGCCGGCATCGTGGTCAGCAGTTTCTGGGTGCCCAATGCGCAGTCTGTGCTGCGCCCGAACACGTTGGAGCCGGAGGGGTTTCTGCGCCAATTGCGCCGCCCCGGCATCCTCGCGTTCTACATCAGCGTCGGGTTGATGCAGTTGAGCAACGGCCCGTACTACACCTTCCTGACCCTGCACCTGGAGGGCGTCGGCTACAGCCGCGGCGCCATCGGCCTGTTCTGGGCGCTGGGCGTGGTGGCGGAGATTCTGCTGTTCCTGGTCATGGCGCGGCTGCTGCAGCGTTACTCGCTGCGCGCGGTGTTGCTGGCCAGCTTCCTGATCACCGCCGTGCGCTGGCTGCTGCTGGGCAATCTGCCTCAGTACCTACCGGTGCTGCTGTTGGCGCAGTGCATGCACGCCGCCACCTTTGGCGCTTTCCATGCCGCCTGCATCCACTTCGTGCAGCGCAGTTTCGCCGACCACCAGCAAGGCCAGGCTCAGGCGCTGTATGTCAGCCTGGCCGGGATCGGCGGTGCATTGGGCGCGCTCTATGCCGGTTATAGCTGGAAGAGTCTGGGCCCGGCCTGGACGTTTGCCATCGCCAGTCTGGTAGCCTTGCTCGCCGCCTTCATCATTGCCACCCGTCTGCCGCCCGAGCGGCCCTGAATCGAGTGAACCCTTCATGAGCAGCCTCGCCGTTTATCTGCATACCTCTCCGGAACTGCCGAACAAGGTGCTGAACCACGCCGATGACATCGCCAGCACCCTGGCCGCGGCGGGTATCGACTATCGCCAGGTCGAGTTACCGCAGGCCATGCGCCCCGGCTGCGAACAGGCTGAATTCGAGGCGGCCTATGGCCTCTGGCTGCAGGCGCTGATGGGCGAGGAAGGCCATGTGCAGCAGGAGCTGTTCAATTTGCAGCGCAATCACCCGCAGAAGCTGGAGTTGCGCGCACGCCACCTGGACGAGCAGGTACAGGCGGCCGCCAGTGCCTGGTTGTTCGTCGGTGGTTTCGCCCAGCTCAGCCTGCACCTCGACGATCACGTCTACGTGCTGCACGGCGAGAAGGGCGATCTGCTGTCGCTACCAGCCGGCACGCGGTACTGGTTCGATCTGGGGGAGGAGCCGCATGCATTGGTGGTGCGCCTGAGTGCCAGTGACGAATCCCCCGTGCGTACCGATGACGATATCGCCAGTCGTTTCCCACGACTGGACGATTGATGTGAAGGGAACCCATACCCGCCGGCGACTATCCTAAGAGGGCAACCCTTCTCACAGGAGTGTCATCATGGGTTCCACCCTCAATGGCCTGGTCGGCCTGATCATCCTTGCCCTGGACATCTGGGCAATCATCAACGTGGTAAAGAGCAACGCCGAGACCGGTATCAAGATTCTCTGGATTCTGCTGATCGTGCTGCTGCCGGTGATCGGCCTGATCATCTGGGCGTTGATGGGGCCGCGCGGCAACGTCAGGATCTGACCGAAGCCGCCTTTGCCGGTGCGCCCTGAGAATCTGCTCACGATCTCGCGAGCTAGAGCCAGGCAAGGCGAAACCAGGCGAAAAACGCTCGGAGTCGCGTTCGACTTTACGCGTTGTAAATGAGCATTTTGAGCGTGGTTTCAACGCAGCATGGCCGACGCGCAGCAGATCGTGAACAGGTTCTGACATCCGGGGCGCGCCTCGCTCATAGTGCCAACTGCACCTGCGTTGGCTGCAACACACCCTCGAGCTCCAGTAATTGCTGCTTGCGCGGCAGACCACCAGCGTAACCGGTGAGGCTGCCGTCGCGGCCTATCACACGATGGCAGGGCACGATGATGGAGATCGGATTGGCGCCATTGGCCGTTCCCACCGCGCGTACGGCTTGCGGCCGGCCGATGACATTGGCCAGCTCCGAGTAGCTGCAGGTGCGGCCATAGGGAATGGCTTGCAGCGCCTGCCAGACCGATTGCTGGAATGCCGTGCCCTTTGGCGCCAGGCGCAGCTCGAACTGGCGGCGCTTACCGGCAAAGTATTCATCGAGCTGGCTGCACACGGCATCCAGTTCGCGGCCGGCGGGCTGCCAGTCTTCCTCGATACGCCAGGGGCGGCTGTCCAGCTCCATCAACAGCAGTTGCAGGCCGCTTTCGTCGGCCGCCAGAAACAGTGGGCCGATGGGACTGTCGTGGTAGCGGTAGTGCATGGTGTTCAGCCTCCCGAATAGTTATGCCACAGGTGTGCGGCCGCATAGGCCCGCCAGGGGCGCCAGGCTTCGGCGCGAGCCTTGAGGCGACGTGCATCGATGCCTTCCGTTCCCCACACTGGTGCCTTGAGTAGACCCAGGTCGCTGGCCGGAAACGCGTCGGCCTCACCGAACGCGCGCAGGGCGATGTACTCCGCTGTCCATGGGCCGATACCGGGCAGGGCGCACAATCGTTCGATCAGTGCCGCGCTGCCTTCTTGCAGATCAAGCTTCAGACTGCCGTCGGCGATACGTGCAGCGAAATGCTGCAGGCACTGCACGCGTTTGCCGGGCATGCCGATACCTGCCAGATCCGCTTCGGCAAGTGCTTGCGGCGAGGGAAACAGATGACTGATACCCACCGTTTCCGGCGTTTCGATCAAGGTGCCGACACGCTGCACCAAGCGCCCGACGATGGTGACCGCAGCCTTGACCGTGACCTGCTGGCCGACGATGGCGCGCACGGCTTGCTCGAACGGATCGAAGGCCACCGGCAGGCGCAGGCCGGGGTTGCTCAGCAGCAGGGGCGCGAGCAGCTCATCAGCGCCCAGATGAAGGGCAATCGCTTCGGGCTCGCTGTCGAGATCGAACATGCGCCGTACGCGTTGTTCGAGTTGATCAAGATGCGCTGGCGAGGTCAGACGACAGCGCAGCTCCAGCGCGTTCTGCCCCGGCAGCGGGGCAACTCGAAACCAGCCGGGAGTGCCGTCGATGTTGAAGCCGCGGCTGTAGCTGTCCGTGCTCAGTGACTCCAGCCCAGGAATCGCACGCAAGGCAAAGTGGCTATGGAACTGTTGCCAGTCCCAGGGCGGTTGGTAGGGCAGAAGCAGCGTGATGATGTTCATGGCTCGCACCCTAGCGCGGCGTTCGGGTGTTGTCAGCGTGAAGATGACTTTCAAACTGCGGCAGACCTTGCCTTTGTGTGGGGGGCGGTGCGTATGGGCACCCTACATGACGCGCGTATCGACCAGGCGCATGGGCTTTAAGTAGGGTGCGCCGCGCGCACCAGGGACTCTACAGTTAGTAGGGGGGATCGGAATGCCGACCACTCGTAGTGCCAGCGAACAGTCCACCAGCACGTGCGGTTACACAATCGCCTCCCGTTGATAACGCCCTGGCGTGATGCCTTTCCAGCGCTTGAAGGCGTGGATGAAGTTCGACAGCTCGCCATAACCCAGGCGCTCGGCGATTTCCTCCAGACTCAGGCCGCCGGCGGCCAGCAGCTCTTCGGCCAGTGCCTGGCGCACTTCGTCCTGCAGAGCGCGGAAGCTGGTGCCTTCTTCGATCAGGCGTCGGCGTAGGGTACGGCTGCTCAGGTGTAGACGTTCTGCGACCTGCTCCATATCGGCGAGCTGCCCCGGCGATTGCAGCAGCAACTGACGCACGCGTCCGGCCACACCCTGGTGCCATTGATGGCGTGCCAGCAATGCCTGGCATTGCTGCTCGCAGGCATTGACCAGTTGCGGGTTGGCCCGTGGCAGTGGGTTGTCCAGCAGGTCGGCGGTAAAACCCAGGCGATTGTGCGCAGCGCCAAAGCGCGGTATCTGCCCGAAGGCTGCGATAAAGGGCGAGACGTCAGCCGGTGCTGGCTGGCGCAGCTCCAGCGCGAGCAATGGCAGCGCGCTGCCTAGCAGTTCGCGCACAACCACCAGGGCGCCGAGCATGTCGCGCTGCACGATGAAGTCATGCAGCGCCGGGGGGAGGGCGCTGTCGTCGAAATTTAGGCTGACGATATCGTCAGCCACGCTCAGGCTGATGCGGGTGAAGGCGTAGGTCAGACCGTGATAGCGCAGGCCCAGCTCGGCAGCCTGGCGCACCGTGGCGCTGCTGAGAATGGCGTAACCCCAGGCACCGTAAGTGGTCAGGTGGTAGCGCCGACCGGCCTGCAGGCCAAGGTCGCTGACTGTGGGCAGCGCCTCGATCAGGTTGGCGATCAGGTTCAGTTCACGCTCGGCATCGATTTCGCCATTGAGGCTGGCCAGTTGCAGGGGGCTGAGCCCGGTTCCATGCAGGCATCTGTCCAGGCTCAGGCCCAGGTCGAGCCCAAGCTGGGTGAGCAACTGGATGCTGATGATGCTGCGTCGTGCGGGCCAGGGGGCTGACATAGATTGTCCGAAAATCACAATATCCTGGCCGACTATGCCATAACTCGGGCGTGGCGAGGCAAGTAGCATCTGCTCATCGCCACACACGGGTCGGGGAGACCACAATGAACAACAACCCCCGTACGAACGCGCCCTGGCGCGTGTTGATCATCGGCAGCGGTTTTGCCGGTCTGGGCCTGGCCATGCAGTTGCGCAAGGCCGGTGAAGAGGACTTCCTGCTCCTGGAGAAGGCCGGTGAGGTCGGCGGCACCTGGCGCGACAACAGTTATCCGGGCGCCGCCTGCGACGTGCCTTCGCACCTGTATTCCTTCTCCTTCGAGCCCAAACACGACTGGTCGCGCAAGTTCGCGCCGCAGGCGGAAATCCATGCCTATATCCTGCAATGCGTGGAGAAGCACCGGCTGCGCCAGCACATACGCCTGAACAGCGAAGTGCTTGGTGCCGAATTCGATGCCGTACGCGGTATCTGGCGCGTCGAGCTGGTGGGTGGTGAGGTGATCGAGGCGCAGGCGCTGGTCAGTGCCTGCGGCCAGCTCAATCGGCCGGCCTACCCGAAGCTGCCCGGTCTGGAGCATTTCCGTGGCGAGGCCTTTCACTCGGCACGCTGGCGGCATGACGTCGATCTGACCGGCAAGCGCGTAGCGGTGATTGGCACCGGCGCTTCAGCGATCCAGTTCGTGCCGCAGATCCAACCCAAGGTCGCCAGCCTGAGCCTGTTTCAGCGTTCGGCCGCCTATGTGCTGGCCAAGCCGGATCGCACCTACCGCCCCTGGGAAGTAACCCTGAAACGTTATTTGCCGTTGTGGCAGCGCGCTGATCGCCTTCTGCAATATCTGCATCACGAGGGCCGAGCCTTGGCCTTCATCCGCTTTCCCTGGCTGATGCGTCTGTTTCGTCACAGTTTCACCCGCCATTTGCAGCGGCAGATGCCCGATGCCGGCAAGCGTGCGCAATTGCAGCCGGACTATCCCATGGGCTGCAAGCGCATCCTGATCAGCAACGATTACTTCCCGGCGCTGGCGCAGGCCAATGTCGAGGTCGTCGACGCGTCGATTCGCGAAGTGCGTGAACATTCGTTGGTGACGGCCGATGGCCGCGAGCATCCCTGCGACGTGCTGATCTACGGCACCGGTTTCACCGCTACCGATTTCCTCGCGCCGATGCGCATTCGTGGCCTCGACGGACTGGATCTGAACCAGGCTTGGAAGGAGGGTGCTGAAGCCTACAAGGGCATCAGCGTCAGCGGCTTTCCCAACCTGTTCCTGCTCTACGGGCCGAACACCAACCTCGGCCACAACTCCATTCTTTATATGCTGGAGAGCCAGTACGCCTATGTGTTGGGCTGTCTCCAGGCGCTACGCGAACAGGGACTGCGTTACCTCGACCTGCGGCCGACGGTGCAGCGTCACTACAACGCCGAGCTGCAACAGGCGACTCATCGAACGATATGGGAACAGGGCTGCGACAGCTGGTACAAGACCGCTACCGGCAAGAACACCAACAACTGGCCGGGTTTCACCTTCACCTATCGTCTCATGACCCGTTCTCCGGAGCTTGCCGACTATGACTGCGTCCGCTGATTTCAAAGCCCCCGCTGCCGAGCAGATGCTGCTGCGCGGCCTGTTGCGCGGCTTTCTGCGCCTGTTCTTCCGCGGTCTGGTGCGGCCACCGATGCCGGTGGCCGGGCAGCGTCGAGTACTGCGTGCACTCACCACCATCACCCTGACGCCGCGCGGGGTCAGCCGCAGTGCTGCGACCTTGGCCGGACGCCCCTGCGAATGGCATCGACCGCCTGCCAGCAACGGCAGCGTGCTGCTCTATCTGCATGGTGGCGCCTTCATGATCGGCGGGCCGGATACGCACCGGGGCATCTGCGCCAGCCTGGCCAAGCGTGGTGCCCTGGAGGTCTGTGCGCTGGATTACCGACTGGCGCCGGAGCATCCCTATCCGGCGGCGCGCGATGACGTGGTGGCGGCTTACGAGGCCCTGCTGGAAGCAGGCTATCGACCGCAGCAGATCGCCATTGGTGGCGATTCGGCCGGCGGCAACCTGAGCCTGGTCGGTTGCTTGCGCATCATCGAACTCGGCCTGCCGGCGCCTGCCGCGCTGGTGTGCTTCTCGCCGGCCACCGATTTCACTGGCGAGCAGATGCACGAGCCGCCCGCCGGCGATCCGCTGATCCACCCCAGCTGGATCGAACAGGCTGCCCATCTGTATTGCCCGGCCGATCTGCCGCGCAACGACCCGGGCATGTCACCTGTGTTCGCTGACCTCAGCCAACTGCCGCCGACGCTGATTCAGGTGGGCGAGGACGAGTTGCTGCTCAACGATAGCCTGCGTCTGGCCGAGCGCGCCAAGGCGGCTGGGGTGAACGTGCGCCTGGAGCGTTATCCGGGGCTGTGGCACGTGTTCCAGGCGCACGTCGGCATGTTGCGTGCGGCGGATTACGCCATTGCCCGCGTGGTGGACTTTCTCCGTGAACGGGGCGTGTGATGAACAACATCCTTATCAGCGGCGCTGCATCGGGCATTGGCGCCGCCACCGCGCGACTGTTTCACGCACGCGGTTGGCGTGTCGGGCTGCTCGATGTCGATGAAAAGGCGCTGGCAGCTTTGGCCTCCGAGCTGGGCGGCGCCTGGCATGCCGAGTTGGATGTGGTCGATGCCGCGGCGGTGAAAGCCGCGCTGGCCGACTTCTGCACGCAGAGCGGCGGCCAGCTACGCCTGCTGTTCAATGGCGCGGGCATTCTGCGCACCGGCGCCTTCGCCGATATCGAACTGGAGCAGCACACGCGTCTGGTGCAGATCAATGTGCTCGGTGTGCTCAACCTCTGTCACGCGGCCTTTGCCTATCTCAAGGCCACGCCGCAGGCGCGGGTGATCAACATGGGCTCGGCCTCGGGGCTCTATGGCGTGCCACAGCTCGCCAGTTACTCGGCCAGCAAGTTCGCCGTGCGCGGCCTGACCGAGGCGCTGGAACTGGAGTGGCGTGAACACGGCATCCGCGTGGGTGACCTGATGCCGCCATTCGTCGACACGCCGATGGTTCGCAGTCAGGCGCAGCGGCCGCCGGTGATGCGTCGCCTGGGCGTGCGCCTGGAGGCCGAGCAGATCGCCGAAGCGGTCTGGAAGCAGGCCCACACCAGCACTGTGCATCGCCCAGTGGGACTGCAATTCGGGTTGCTGTTCAATCTGGGCCAGATCTCGCCGGGGTGGATCAACAGGTTGCTGATGGGCTGGCTCAGTCGCCCATGAGTTCAGGCGGGGCTCAGGCTGGCCAATTGCCGCTGGTCGCCGGTTTTGTCACAAAGGCTTTCTGCACGACGCGAATCTCTCGCTCAGCGACTATTCTGGAGGAGACGGTTTCAGTCCGGCGTTCTGTCGGGCAGTCGTCGATACGCTTGCAGTAGACACATCGAGCATCTGCTCGATTCTCGGGGCGGCGCCACTTGGGGCCGCGACACCGTCCACAAGGCGGTTGCATTGGGAAAGCGGTTAATCCATCCATAGCCTGAGAGGGGGTCGTTTATGAGCACAGCCTTCCACGAAGACTCCAGCACGTCGGTGCTGCGTCGGATGAAAGAAGGGGGATTCGACTTCGCCCAGTTTCACCCGATCGAGTTCTACGCCATCTTTCCCGACGAAGAACGGGCCAGAATGGCGGCCAGAAACTTTCGCGGCGAGTCGCTCAACGCCCAGATATCCGCCCGCGAGGACGGTATCTGGCACCTGCAAATCAGCAAAGTGATGTACGCCACCCATGCCGGTATTGGCGCCTTCGAACATGACCTGGAGTCCATCGTCGTCCCGCTGGGCGGCAAGATGGATGGCTGGGGCGTTACGCAGGAGGTGAAAGCGTCAGCAATGCGTTAGGAAGACACTGAAAAAACTGTCATGCCTGCGCAGGCGGGTATCCAGAACCAGCAAATTATCTGGGCTTCTGCTTTCGTGGGAGTGGCGATAAATGGCTTTTTCAGAACATCCTCAAGTACGGATGCAGCAGCGTCCATCAGCACAGACCATCGGCCGGTTGTCCGGCCGATGGTTTCAAACTCCAGCCCACCTCGACTTGCCAATCCTTCTCGCGCAGACTGCGCGGCGGAGGTGCTTATGGCTGATGTTCTGATCCTGACTCATATCGATTATTGCCCGCCCGCCCACCTGGCGCAGGTGCTGCAGGCGCGTGGCTGCAGCTTCGACGTGTTGCGTGTCGATCTGGGTGAACTGCGCGGTTACGACCTGGAGCGACCCAAGGCGGTTGCCGTGATGGGCGGGCCGATGAGCGTCAATGACCCGTTGCCCTGGATCGCCGACGAAGTGGCTGCGCTGCAGCGTTTTATAGAACGCGATATTCCCATCATTGGGCACTGCCTGGGTGGCCAACTGCTGGCCAAGGCACTGGGGGCCACCATCCGCCGCATGCCCTACACCGAGGCCGGCTGGCAGCGTATGCAGCGTCGTTCAGAAGCAGCCGATAGCCCCTGGCTGGCGCATTTGCCTGAAGCGTTCAGCATTTTCCAGTGGCATGGCGACACCTTCGCGCTGCCAGACGGCGCCCAGCCACTGCTGAGCAGCCGTTGGTGCGATAACCAGGCCTTCGCCTGGGGGGACAAGGTGCTGGCGTTGCAAGGGCATCCGGAAATGACTGAGGAGTTGATCGAACTCTGGCTCGACGACTGGGCGCATCTGCTCGATGCCAGTCAGCCCAGTCAGCAGAGCATCGTCGACATGCGGGAAAACCTGACTGGGAAGGTCAGGGCGTTGAATAAAGTCGCCGAGGGTTTTTACGAGCACTGGCTGAAATTGGCCGGGCTTTGACGCCTGTTGGTCACGGGGCGCGACGGCTACAAGACCGGCCTGAGGCTACGCCGTAGGAGTCCGCCTCGTAGGATACCTTTGCAGCATGCTGGCGCTTCCAGCTTCTACGGCCCCCAATAATTGAAGTAGTAGATGTTGCCGGGTTTGATTTCGATATCGATCTCCGCGCCGCACTGGATCGTGCGCGTCCCTGGCATGACTTCCCCTGCCTCGTGAAGCCGGTGAGACCAGCGATTGCCATCTACCGAGAGCGACCCGCAGCCACCACCGTTATCGTGTTCAATCACCAGGTAGGTTTTGCCGTCCGTGGATGGCTTGTAGCGGCCTCTGAGCTCATAAGTGGCGTCCGCATCGGTAGAGGCGATGTTCACCAGCAAAAACACCATTGCAATCACAAGAACGGCGCCGAGGGTGATCAGCAGATACTTGAGTACTTGCATCACTGGCTGCGGAGCTTGCTCGGTTTCATAACTCTTCAGGGATCAACATCAGTAGATCGGTCACCCCGACATCCACACCCGCCTGGCTCAGTAGTGTCGTGACCTGACCGCGGTGATGCGTCTGATGGTTGAACAGGTGCATCAACAGGGCGAAGAAATTCTTTCTCGCTTCCGCGCCTTTCATATTGCGATAGCTGAGCAGCTGATCCAGTTGCTCTTCGCGAATTTCCTGCGCCAAGGCCTCGATACAGGCATCCAGTCGTTGGCGCAGTGCCCGCAGTTCACGGATATCCGCTGCCATCGGCTGATCCAGCCGTTCTGGTTTTTTCAGCGTGTCGAGTGCCGCTAGCGCCTGGTAACTGGCCGGATGAAAGGTGTAACGGCCAAGCCAGATCCGGTCGGCCACCACCAGATGATTGAGTGTGCCCAGAATCGAACCGAAGAATGCATTACGCTCGGCGCTCAGCGCTTCGTCGGGCAGGCTGGATGCAGCAGCGTAGAGCCGTTCGTTCATCCAGCTGTTGTAGCGGGCCATCAGGCGGATATGGTCGATTCTCTGCATGGATTCACCTGTTGCCCACGAATTACCGGTGGTTATGGCGGCTGCGCCAGTCTTCTTTCAGCAACCCGTAAAGGGCCGAGTCTGACACTTGCCCGTCGATGATCCAGCGCTGGCGCAGCAACCCTTCCTGGCTGAAGCCCAGGCGCTGCAGAGCACGACCGGAGGCGCTGTTGGTTGGGTCGATTTCAGCCTCGACGCGATTCAGACCCAGGGTTTCGAAAGCATGGCGCAGTAGCTCGCCAGCCGCTTCCTGAACGTAACCCTTGCCCCAGGCAGACGATGCAATGCCAAAACCGATCTCCGCACGACGTGACTCCGGCTGGTAGTTGAACAGCAGACATTTGCCAAGCAGCTCGGCGCTTTCCCTGTCGACGATAGCCAGCGTCAGGCGTTGGCCATCGTGTATGGCCTGTTGCTCGGCGCAGATGAAATCCTGCGCCACGGCTTCGGAGTTCCAGGGTGGCGTGTTCCAGTACTGCATGACCTGAGGATCGGAAAAAATCGCGAACAGCGCCGAAGCGTCCGCTGCTTGCAGAGGGCGCAGCTGGAGGCGATTGGTTGTCAGTGTCACGGAAAGATCAGGCATGGGTTCCCTTGTATTCAGAAGCGCTCGTCGGCAATGGCGGGCAGTACCAGCTCGCGTACGTAACTGGCATCGGAAAGGCTCAGCAGGGTTCGCACCAGGGCGACGACATCGTGCAGCGGGATCAGCTGGCCTTCGCCGTTTTGCGCCGCCTGTTCGACCGGAGTTTGCAGCCCATCCTGGGTGTTGAGATAGCCCAGCTGCAGGCAGGTGACAGCCAGACGCTGATCGCGAAAACCTTCGCGCAGGGTCTCGGCGATGCCTTTGAGGGCGAACTTGCTGGCGCCGAAGGTGACTTCCGGGCGGCCACTCTGTGGCAGGGCCGAGGTGGAGCCGGTCAGGATCAGTTGCGGCTTGGCGCCGCCGAGCAGGCGCGGCAGCAGGCGTTTGAGCAGCAGCAAGGTCGCGCCGATATTGACGCTGACCATCTCGAGAATCTGTGCGTCGTCGTCTTGCAAAAAACTGTAGTCATCCTCGAACGCGCGGGTTTCCCAGATACCCAGGTTGTAGATGATCGCATCCAGATGCTGTGGCGCCTGGGCTTCGATGTCGTCCACGGCCCGCAGAGGATTACTCATGTCCGCTTCGATCCACTGGATGTCCGTGGTCAGATCGACCGGGCGGCTACGCGAAATCCCGATCAGCTCATGGCTTGGCGCCAAACCTTCTACCAACGCACGGCCGAGACCTCGGCTCGCACCGATCACCATGATTCGCATCGCATGACTCCTTGGGTAGTTCGTGGATCATCCATGACTCAGGCGAAAGCGTTGCTCGCCCGAGAAGGGAAAGGCTGGGACGTTAATGGTGGAACTGGCGGCGGGTCAAACGACGGCCGCAGGCGCGCGGTTTCAAGCGTTACAGATTGTCTCCGTCGCGACTTTCGCGCTGCCGAGACCAGGCTTCGTTGCGCAGGAGCCAGGTTCCCGCCTGAGCGGGAACGATGACTTGCTGCTGATGGGGCCGACTATTTGCCGTCTGGCTCCGACCATACGGCAAACTCGTTGCCACCCGGCTCTACGAAGTGAAAGCGTCTGCCTCCCGGGAAGGAAAAGATCGCTTTGACGATCTCTCCGCCGGCAGCCTTGACCTTATCTAGGGTGTCTTCCAGACGGGCGCTGTAGAACACGATCAGCGCGCTGCCGTTGTCGCTGCGTGCGGACATCTCGGCGCTGAAAAATCCGCCATCCAGGCCTTCGTCAGAAAAGGCTGCGTATTCGGGGCCGTAGTCCGTGAATCGCCAGCCGAATGCGGCCTGGAAAAAGGCCTTGGTGGCTGGCAGATCGCGGGTGGGATATTCGACGTAGTTGATCTTCTCGTGGGCAGGCATGCCGGGTTCCTTGGCAGTGAAAGAGTGGGAGTTACTGACGTGATTTGGCCAGGTCGATGGCGGCCTGAATAGCCGCACGTGCTTGCGGGCTGTTTTTCCAGCAGGTCGAACCAAGCTGACCGGCTACTGCAGTGACGATATCGCCGACACTGGCTTCGGCCAGTTCCTGAAGCGAGTTGATGCCGATCTGTTCAAGGCGCTGTACGACGGTCGGGCCTACGCCTTTAACGTTCAAAAGGGCTTGGTGTTCGTCGGTTGGGAAGGGCATTGGGTTGGGAACCGAATAATGAGTCAGGGAGATAAGCGGAGAATCATGCTGTCGCCATCGACCAGACCTGAAACCCGACAGAACAGAGTAGTCCGAGCACGACCAGGGTTCTGTCCCCAAAACTCTTGGCAGAGCGTGCGGACAGTGCTGCGAGAAAGATGCCTAGCGATGCGCCGGTATTCGCGATGGCGAAGCTTCTTTCATAGTTGCTGAACCAGAATGCCGCCGCGCAGAGGATGAGCGCGGCCAGTAGCAGCACGAGTATCGAGTTGAAAAAAGCGAGCGCGTAGTTTTTGTCTTCGCTGCTATCCATGCGAGAAAAGTCCTTGTAACTGGTACATCTGGAGGAGGAGCAAGGAGGGATGAGGATTCGCTTGCCCACCTGCAATGGTCTTCGTTTGAACGAACAGAACCGTGACAGGTTATACACCAGACCGTGCTACTGCTGGCAAGTGGTAACCAGGCGAACAGCTTCGATTTAGAGGGGCTATGGCGGTATGCGCGATTGTTTGCAGAGCTGCCTGCCGTGCTGTGGAGGAGAAGGCGCAGCGGTGAGCCGCTGCGCCTTTTTTTCAGCGGTTGAAACGCTCGACCAGGGCGTATTGGCCCTGTGCGGTGTTGGTCAGAGCTTCGCTGAGTTTGGCGGTATCGTTGGCTTCGCCAGCGGTCTGGTCGGCCAGTTGAGCGATGGTGGTGATGTTGCGGTTGATCTCGTCGGCAACAGCGCTTTGCTCTTCCGCCGCCGCGGCGATCTGGTTGGCCATGTCGGCGATGTTGGCGACCGAGTCGCTGATACCGGACAGCGCCTGATCCGCCTGGAGCACGCGTTCGACGCCCTCATCGGCCTGCTTGCGGCCAATTTCCATGGTCAGCACGGCTTCTTCGGCGGTGCGTTGCAGTTTGGCGATCAGGGCGTGGATCTGTTCGGTGGATTCGGCGGTGCGTTGGGCCAGCGAGCGAACCTCGTCGGCCACCACGGCGAAGCCGCGGCCCATTTCACCGGCGCGGGCTGCTTCGATGGCGGCGTTGAGAGCGAGCAGGTTGGTTTGGTCGGCGATGCCTTTGATCACGTCGACCACGCCGCCGATTTCATTGCTGTCCTGGGCCAGGCGGGTAACGGTCTCGCCGGTGTCACCTACCGACTGCGACAGGCGCTGAATGGCTTCGCGGGTTTCCGCTGCGATGCCGCGGCCTTCGCCGGTCAGGCGGTTGGCTTCCTGAGTGGCGATGGCGGTGCGTGCGACGTTGCTGGCCACTTCCAAAGTAGTGGCGGCCATTTCGTTGACGGCGGTGGCGACCTGTTCGGTCTCGCTGCGCTGGCGCTCTAGGCCGGCGGAGCTGTTGTGCGCCAGCTTGTCGGCTTCACGCGCTTGCTGAGTCAGTTGCTCGGCGGTGTCCTGCAGGCGAGTGAGGCAGGTCTTCAGCCGTGCTTCCTGGCTGAGCATGGCCATTTCCAGGCGGGCTTCGGCGCCGCGGCTGTCGGTGTACATCTGCGCGATCAGCGGGTCGGAGGTGGTTTGCTCGGCAATGCGCAGCAGGCGTTTGACCCCGCGTGTCTGCCAAGCGATGCCGGCCAGGCCCAGCGGAACGGAGAGCATGGCGGCGAGGATGAAGCCCCAGTTGCTGCCCATCCAGTGGCCGATCAAAAAGCCGATCTGGCTGACCAGAATGAAAGGCATCCACGCCTGGACGATGGGTAGCCACTGGTTGCTGGCCGGAATGGCCGATTTGCCGGCGTTGATGCGGGCGTACAGCACTTCGGCGCGGCGCACCTGCTCGGCGGTCGGTTTGACACGGACGGATTCGTAGCCGACGACCTGATTGTTCTCGGTCACGGGCGTGACGTAGGCGTTGACCCAGTAGTGGTCGCCATTCTTGCTGCGATTCTTGACGATGCCCATCCACGGGCGGCCCTTTTTCAGGGTCGTCCACATATGCTCGAACACGGCCGACGGTACGTCCGGATGGCGCACGATGTTGTGCGGCGAACGCAGCAGTTCTTCACGGGTGAAACCGCTGATGTCGACGAAGGCGTCGTTGCAGTAGGTGATTTGCCCTTTGAGATCGGTGGTGGATATCAGACGTTGTTGCGCAGGAAAAGTGCGCTCACGCTGAGTGACCGGCTGGTTGTTACGCATGGCAAGTATCCGTCGTTGTAATGCCCTTTTCATCGGCCGACGAACGGCGAAGTTGAGGGCGAATCCGTTTTTCGCGAGTGTAAACGCTTTTTGAATGGCGTCACATTTTTGTCACGGCATTGGCCATCCCTGGCCCGACGGAGCAACCCTGCCGCCTGGTGCGGCAGGGCAGGTGCATCAGTTGGCGATCATCTGGCGCAGCACGTAGTGCAGGATGCCGCCAGCCTTGAAGTACTCGACTTCGTTGAGGGTGTCGATGCGGCACAGTACCTCGACCTCCTCGTGCTGGCCGTCTTCGCGGGTGATGATCAGCGTCAGCGGCATCTGCGGGCGTAGTTCCACGCCTTCCAGCCCCTCGATGGCCAGCACTTCCTTGCCGGTCAGTTTGAGGCTGGTGCGGTCGGTGCCGGGCTTGAACTGCAGCGGCAGTACGCCCATGCCTACCAGGTTGGAGCGGTGGATACGCTCGAAGCTTTCCGCGATCACCGCCTTGACCCCCAGCAGGTTGGTGCCCTTGGCCGCCCAGTCGCGGCTGGAGCCGGTGCCGTATTCCTTGCCGGCGATGATCACCAGCGGGGTGCCCTCGGCCTGGTAACGCATGGCCGCATCGTAAATCGCCAGCTTCTCGCCGCTTGGTACGTGCAGGGTATTACCGCCTTCCTCGCCGCCGAGCATTTCGTTGCGGATGCGGATGTTGGCGAAGGTGCCGCGCATCATCACTTCATGGTTGCCGCGGCGCGAGCCGTAGGAGTTGAAGTCGGCCTTGTCCACGCCGTGCTCGCTCAGGTAGCGCCCAGCCGGGCTGTCGGCCTTGATGTTACCGGCCGGCGAGATGTGATCGGTGGTCACCGAGTCGCCGAGCAGGGCGAGGATGCGCGCCTGGCGGATATCGGTGATGCGCGGCGGATCGCCAGCGATGTCTTCGAAGAACGGCGGATGCTGGATGTAGGTGGAATCGCCTTGCCAGGCATAGGTGTCGGCCTTGGGCACTGCGATGGCCTGCCATTTCTCGTCGCCGGCGAAGACTTCGGCGTACTCCTTGCGGAACATGGCGGTGTCGACCTGGGCGATGGCCTGGGCGATCTCGTTCTGGGTCGGCCAGATGTCCCTGAGATACACCGGCTGGCCATCCTTGCCGGTGCCGAGGGCGTCGCGGATCAGGTCAATGCGCACGCTGCCGGCCAGGGCGTAGGCCACCACCAGGGGCGGCGAGGCCAGCCAGTTGGTTTTCACCAGTGGGTGCACGCGGCCCTCGAAGTTGCGGTTGCCGGAGAGTACCGAGGCGACGGTCAGGTCGGCCTGGGTGATGGCTTTCTCGATGGGCTCGCGCAACGGGCCGGAGTTACCGATGCAGGTGGTGCAGCCGTAGCCCACCAGATCGAAGCCGAGCTTCTCCAGATAAGGCGTCAGGCCGGCGGCATTGAAGTATTCGGTGACCACCTTGGAGCCGGGGGCCAGCGAGCTCTTCACCCAGGGCTGGCGTTGCAGGCCTTTCTCCACGGCCTTCTTGGCCAGCAGCCCGGCCGCCATCATCACGCTAGGGTTGGAGGTGTTGGTGCAGGAGGTGATGGCGGCGATCACCACGGCGCCGTCTTTCAGGCGATGGGTATGACCCTCATCTTCGTAGTCTACTTCGCCGCTTTGCTTGGAACCGCCAACGGCGGTACCGCCGCCGCCTTCACTGAGCAGGCGGCCTTCTTCCTTGGCTGCAGGCTTGAGCTGCAGGCCGACGAAGTCGTCGAAGGCCTGGTTGACCTGGCCCAGCGAGACGCGATCCTGTGGGCGCTTCGGTCCGGCCAGGCTGGCTTCGACGCTGCCCATGTCCAGGCTCAGGCTGTCGGTGAATACGGGCTCGGCGCCAGGCTCGCGCCACAGGCCCTGGGCTTTGCTGTAGGCCTCGACCAGTTGCACGGTGGCATCCGGACGGCCGGACAGGCGTAGGTAGCCGAGGGTGATGTCGTCCACCGGGAAGAAACCGCAGGTGGCGCCGTACTCAGGCGCCATGTTGGCGATGGTGGCGCGGTCGGCCAGCGGCAGGTCGGCCAGGCCGTCGCCATAGAACTCGACGAATTTGCCCACCACACCTTTCTTGCGCAGCATCTGGGTGACGGTGAGTACCAGGTCAGTGGCGGTGATGCCTTCCTTGAGCTTGCCGCTGAGCTTGAAGCCGATCACTTCGGGAATCAGCATCGATACCGGCTGGCCGAGCATGGCCGCTTCCGCCTCGATGCCGCCTACGCCCCAGCCGAGTACGCCGAGGCCGTTGATCATGGTGGTGTGTGAGTCGGTGCCGACCAGGGTGTCAGGGAAGGCGAGGGTGATGCCGTCTTCCTCCTTCGTCCATACGGTGCGCGCTAGGTATTCGAGGTTGACCTGGTGGCAGATGCCGGTGCCAGGCGGCACCACGCTGAAGTTGTCGAAGGCGTGCTGGCCCCAACGGAGGAAGGCGTAGCGCTCGCCGTTGCGCTGCATTTCCAGTTCGACGTTGTCGTGGAAGGCGCTGGAGGACGCGTAGCGGTCGACCATCACCGAGTGGTCGATGACCAGATCGACCGGCGACAAGGGGTTGATCCGCTGCGGGTCGCCACCGGCCTTGGCCATGGCATCACGCATCGCGGCCAGGTCGACCACCGCCGGCACGCCGGTGAAGTCCTGCATCAATACGCGCGCCGGGCGGTATTGGATCTCGCGGTCGGAGGCGCGCCGGTCGAGCCAGTCGACCATGGCTTGCAGATCCTGCGGTTGCACGGTCTGGCCGTCTTCGTTGCGCAGCAGGTTTTCCAGCAGCACCTTGAGCGACTTGGGCAGGCGGTCGATATTGCCGAGCCGCTGGGCGGCCTCGGGCAGGCTGAAATAGTGGTAGGTGGCGTCGCCGATCTTCAGTTCGCGGCGGCAGTTCAGGCTATCGAGGGAGGGCATTGCACATCTCCTTGGGCCCGCACGGTTCGGGCTGTGTCTGATGGCGGCAGACCTTCAAGCTAGTTCGGCTTGGGCGGTCTGGCTAGCGCATATCCTTTATCGGTTGTTACGCGCTGCCTGTTTCGGGAGGGCCGGTTTTCACCGAACCGCATTCGCTGGCGGTCAGTTTGCCGATCCGTACCTGTGGGCATCGCATATGTAGCTGGACAGGTTTCGCGGCTCGGGGTTCCGGTCTCGGGTATCATGCGCCGCTTGAGGAGAGCCTTTGATGAATACCCTGTTTCTGCATTGCCGCCCTGGTTTCGAGGGCGAGGTTTGCGCCGAGATCGCTGACCTTGCCGCACGTCTGGACGTGCCGGGCTACTCCAAGGCCAAGCCCGGCAGCGCGTGCGCCGAGTTCGTCTGCAGCGAGGCGGCGGACTGCGAGCGGCTGATGCGTAGCGTGCGTTTCAACCAGTTGATCTTCCCGCGGCAGTGGGCGCGTGGTGCTTTCGTCAGCCTGCCGGAAAGCGACCGTATCAGCGTGTTGCTGGAGGCGCTGGCCGATTACCCGGTATGCGGCAGCCTCTGGTTGGAAGTGGTGGATACCAACGACGGCAAGGAACTCTCGACCTTCTGCAAGAAGTTCGAGGCGCCGCTGTGCAAGGCGCTGCTCAAAGCCGGCAAGCTGGTGGACGACGCGAAGAAGCCGCGTTTGCTGCTGACGTTCAAGAGCGGCCGCGAGGTATTTGCTGGCATCGCCGAGGCGGACAACCAGGCAATGTGGCCGATGGGTATTCCGCGCCTGAAGTTTCCGCGTGAGGCGCCGAGCCGTTCCACGCTGAAGCTGGAAGAGGCCTGGCACCACTTCATCCCGCGCGAGCAGTGGGATCAGCGCCTGGCGCCGGGCATGACCGCCGTGGATCTGGGCGCCGCACCGGGCGGTTGGACCTGGCAACTGGTCAATCGGGAGATTCGCGTCACTGCCGTGGACAACGGGCCGATGGCCGAAAGCCTGATGTACTCCGGTTTCGTCGTGCACCAGCGCGCCGATGGTTTCTTGTTTCGCCCGCGGCATCCGGTGCACTGGATGGTCTGCGATATCGTCGAGAAACCGGCACGCACGGCGGCGATGATCGAAACCTGGCTGGGTGAGGGGCTGTGCCGCGAAGCGGTGGTCAACCTCAAACTGCCGATGAAGCAGCGCTACGCCGAGGTGCGGCGACTGCTCGATCGTATCGAGTCTGGGCTGGCGGAGCGCGGCCTGAAGGTCAGCATTGGCTGCAAGCAGCTGTATCACGACCGTGAAGAAGTGACCTGCCACCTGCGTCGGCACGGTAAGTGACAACGTGAACCGGGCGCGGACATTCGTCCGGCCCGGACTCCCGCGTCGCTCCAGGCTCCGCCCGAAGCTGGCGTGCGCGCCATCCATGACTCGCCAGAGCGCAAGCACTGTGCCGCAGTTGGCCGGTGCGTGCTGCCCATCCAAGGTTGTGCGCGCAGGGTGACCTGGAGGTCAGCTTTGCGCGACAATGCGCGCCTGCCTGTGGAGCCCCTTATGTCCGAAGCCCTGACCCTCAACCACGATGACCTGCTCGACGCCAGCGGCCTTAATTGCCC
This sequence comes from Pseudomonas berkeleyensis, assembly GCF_014109765.1. Lineage (NCBI taxonomy): Bacteria > Pseudomonadati > Pseudomonadota > Gammaproteobacteria > Pseudomonadales > Pseudomonadaceae > Pseudomonas > Pseudomonas berkeleyensis. The sequence goes on along the minus strand of NZ_CP059139.1, from coordinate 3,353,198 downwards.
AGAACCGGTGATGATGCTGCACAATAAGGTGCGCGATTTGTCGCCGGGCGGTCTGCTCAAGGTGATCGCCACCGACCCGTCGACCCGCCGTGATATCCCCAAGTTCTGCGTCTTCCTCGGCCACGAACTGCTCGGCCAGGCAGAAGAAGATGGCAGCTATCTGTACTGGATTCGCAAGAAGACTGATTGATTACGGCGGACTGACCCTGCGGTGTTTGCTTCGGCAGCAAAAGTAGGGGCTATGTCTGCGTTAGCTGTTGCCAAGCGGTTCCGGGAAGGCTCGGAACCTTGTAGGGCGGGTGAAACCCGCCATTGGTGCCCTGGCGAGTTACACCCGCCCTACCTGCGAATGCGCTTGCGCGCGCTGCTGGTCAGCCTGATCGATAGCATGATCGCCGCGCAGGTCAGCCCCACCACCAACCCTTGCCACAGACCGCTGGGCCCGCTCGGTTCACCGAACCAGTCGGACAGCCCCAGCGCGTAACCCACAGGTAGGCCGATGCCCCAGTAGGCGAACAGCGTCAGCAGCATGGTCACGCGGGTGTCCTGATAACCCCGCAGGGCACCGGCTGCGGTGACTTGGATGGCGTCGGACAGCTGGAACAGCGCCGAGTAGACGATCAGCATGGCGGCAATCGCGATCACTTCCGCATCCGGCGTATAGATACGGGCGATGGGTTCGCGCAGCAGCAGGATCAGGCTGGCCGAGAGGAAGGCATAGGCCAGCGCGGTAGCCATGCCGACACCGGCAGCAAAGCGTGCCTGGCGTGGCTGCCCACGGCCCAGCGCCTGGCCGACGCGTACGGTCACGGCCATGCCCAGCGAATAGGGGATCATGAACACCAGCGAACTGAAGTTCAGGGCGATCTGATGGCCGGCGACCACGGTGGCACCTAGGCCGCCGATCAGCAGGGCGATCACCGCGAAGATGCTCGACTCGGCGAATACCGAGACGCCAATCGGTACGCCGATGCCCAGCAAGCGCTTGATGGTCGCCCACTCGGGCCAGTCGAAACGCTCGAACAGGCCGCTGGACTGGTAGTACGGCGCCTTGCGAATCCACGCCAGCATGCCCAGCAGGGTGCAGGTCATGACCAGTGCCGTGGCCCAGCCGCAGCCGACTGCGCCCAGTGGCGGTACGCCGAACTTGCCGTAGATCAGGATGTAGTTGGCCGGAATGTTCAGTAACAGGCCGAAGAGGCCCAGCACCATGCTCGGTCGGGTATGGCCCAGGCCATCGCTGAAACAGCGCAGCACGTGATACAGCGCCACGGCGGGGAAGCCACAGGCCACCGGGCGCAGGTAGCCCATGGCCGGAACGATCAGTTCCTCGTCCACCTTCATCAGGCGCAGGACGATCTCCGCATTCCACAACAAGGTCGCTGCGCACAGGCCGACGAACAGCGCCAGCCACAGGGCCTGGCGTACCAGTGGGCCGATCTCGCTCTCCTGGCCCGCGCCAAAGCGCTGCGCCACCTTGGGCGTAGTGGCCAGCAGCACGCCGGTCATCAGCAGGAACACCGGTACCCAGATCGAGTTGCCCAACGCCACGGCGGCCAGATCACGCGGGCTGACGCGGCCGGACATGACGGTATCGACGAAGCTGATCGAGGTGTAGGACAGCTGGGCGATGATGATCGGGGTGGCCAGGGCGAGCAGCTCGCGCAGTTCCTTGCGCACGCGCCCCAGGCGGGTTTCGGCGGACATGTCGACTCTTCGTAGAGGTGAGGGAAAACCGCCTAGTCTACGCGTTGACGCTTCGGTCAGAAAAGCCCGCGCGGGAGGACGCCAGCGCACTGCTGGCATAGAATGGCGCCCTGACCTGCGGAGCCTGCCATGCATATCGTTGCCGACGAAAACATTCCCCTGCTCGATGAGTTCTTCGCCGACTTCGGCACCATTCGCCGCCTGTCAGGGCGCGCCATCACCGCACAGGACGTGCGCGATGCCGATCTGCTGCTGGTGCGCTCGGTGACGCAGGTCGATCGCGCCTTGCTCGAAGGCAGCCGGGTGCGGTTCGTCGGTACCTGCACCATCGGCACCGATCACCTGGATCTCGATTATTTCGCCGAGGCCGGCATCGCCTGGAGCAGTGCGCCGGGTTGCAACGCCCGTGGCGTGGTGGATTACGTGCTGAGCAGCGTGCTGACCCTGGCCGAGCGCGAGGGCGTTGACCCGGCTGCGCGGATTTATGGCGTGGTCGGGGCAGGGCAGGTTGGTGCGCGTCTGGTCAATCTGCTGCGTGGTCTCGGTTGGCAGGTGCGAGTCTGTGACCCGCCGCGCCAGGCCGCCGAGGGCGGCGATTTCGTCAGCCTGGAGCGAATAATCGACGAATGCGATGTGATCAGCCTGCACACGCCGCTGGACGCATCGACGCGTCACCTGTTCGATGCTGCTCGCCTGGCTGCGCTCAAACCCGGCGCCTGGCTGATCAACGCCAGTCGTGGTGCGGTGGTCGACAACGCTGCGCTACGTGCATTGTTGCCTGGGCGAGGCGATCTGAAGGCCGTATTGGATGTCTGGGAAGGCGAGCCACAGGCCGATGCCGAGCTGGCCGCATTGTGTCAGTTGGCAACGCCGCATATCGCCGGCTACAGCCTGGATGGCAAGCTGCGCGGTACGGCGCAGATCTACCAGGCCTGTTGCCGTGTACTCGACGTGTCCGAGCGGGTGCGCCTGGATGATCTGCTGCCAGCGCCCTGGCTGAGCGAGGTGGCGTTAGACGCCAGCGCTGACCCGGTCTGGACGCTGACCACGCTGTGCCGTGCGGTGTACGACCCGCGCCGCGACGATGCCGATTTTCGCCGCAGCCTGGTAGGCGATGCCGACGCCCGCCGCGCCGCCTTCGACCGCCTGCGCAAGCACTACCCCATGCGTCGCGAGATCGACGGCCTGCGTGTGCGTATCCAGGGCGATGCGCCGCAGTTGGTAGCGCTGGTGCAAGCGTTGGGCTCCACTGCCCTGTAGGGTGCGCCGTGCGCACCGATTTTGGAGGTCGAGGCAATTGGTGCGCATGGCGCACCCTACGATAAGGCGTTATCCATGCGCCTTATTTTGTGCTTATTAAATTGCGCACAATTTAATTGCTCGCTATTTTGTTCGGCACTTCCAGCCTCTTCAGGACGATCTCCATGAGCAATGCACTTTTCGATATCCCGGTCACTACCATCAAGGGCGAGCAGAAAACCCTGGCCGACTTCGGCGGCAAGGCCGTACTGGTGGTCAACACCGCCAGCAAATGTGGTTTCACCCCGCAGTACAAAGGGCTGGAGAGCGTCTGGCAGCAGTACAAGGATCGCGGTCTGGTGGTGCTGGGCTTTCCCTGCAACCAGTTCGGCAAGCAGGAACCGGGTGACGAAGGGGCGATTTCCGAGTTCTGCGAGCTGAATTTCGGTGTCAGCTTCCCGCTGTTCAAGAAGGTCGACGTCAACGGCAGTGATGCTCACCCGCTGTTCGTGCAGTTGAAGAAGCGCGCCCCTGGCCTGCTCGGCAGCCAGGGCATCAAATGGAACTTCACCAAGTTCCTGATTGGCCAGGATGGCCAGGTGGTCAAGCGCTTCGCTCCGACCACCAAGCCGGAAGAGCTGAGCAACGAGATCGAAGCCCTGCTCAAATGACAGCCTTCGACAGTGTCCGGCTACAACTGGACGACCAGCTTTGCTTCAAGCTCTACGCTGCATCCCGTGCGGTGATTCGTGGCTACAAGCCGATGCTCGATGCGCTCGGCCTGACCTACCCGCAGTATCTGGCGATGCTGGTGCTGTGGGAGTGGCAGGAAATGGCTCCCGAGCAACCGACGCTGAAGGCGCTCGGCCAGCGCCTGCAGCTGGACTCCGGCACCCTCACGCCGTTGCTCAAGCGTCTGGAGCAGATGGGTCTGGTGCTGCGCCGTCGTGCGGCGCATGACGAGCGTGAGGTGCATCTTGCTCTGAGCGAAGAGGGCAAAGCGCTACGAGCGCAGGTAGTGCCGCTCAAGGCGCAGCTCCTGTGCCAGTTCGGTGACCAGGAGCTGCTGGAGATGGAAGGGCTGCGCCGCAGTCTGGATCGTCTGCTGGCCAGGCTCAGCGAGTGACTTCGCTGGGCAGCCAGGTGTCGAGCATGGCGGCCAGCTCCTCGCGGCGGAAGGGTTTGGCCAGATAGTCGTTCATACCGGCGGCGCGGCAACGCTCGCGCTCATCGGACAGTGCGTTGGCCGTCAGCGCGACAATGGGCAGATCGGGCCAGCGGCCGTTGTCACGGATGCGCCGGCTGGCTTCGTAGCCGTCCATCACCGGCATGTTGCAGTCCATCAACACCAGGTCGACCTCTTCCTGTTCCAGAACCTCCAGGGCTTCGCCGCCGTGCCCGGCGACCAGCACCTGGCAGCCGAGCTTGGCCAGCATGCCCTTGGCGACCATCTGGTTGACCGGATTGTCCTCTACCAGCAGAACGCGGCTGGAGCCCGTGCGAGGCGAATGCGCCTGGGCGCTGTCCTGCGTCTCGGTCGCGTCGCTGTGGAGGATATGCCGCAGCACCTGGAGCAGGCCATTGCGGGCCAGCGGTCGAGCGATCTGCAGCAGCGGCGAAAGACGCTGGGCCTGCTCCTGAGGCAGGAAATTGCCATAGGCGGTGACCAGCAACACGGGAGTGCTCAGCTTGGGGCGAATGCCTTGCAGGCACTCCGGGGCGTCACTGATCAGCAGGTCGGCGTCGATACCCTGCAGGCTGGCGTCGGTGTCCAGGCGCTGGTATTGCAGTCCCCAGACCGGCAGCCACTGGCCAAGCATCTGCTGTAGGCCACTGCTGGCTGGGGTCAGCGCTACGATGCGGCCTTGCAGATTGGGCCGCAAGGCTTGCTCGATATGTGCCGGCAGCGGCAGCTCCGCGCAGAATTCGCTGCCGAAGCCTTCTTTCGATTGCAGGCTGAGGGTGCCGTGCATCGCTTTGCACAGCCGACGGGTCAGTGCCAGGCCGAGGCCGGTGCCGCCATATTCGCGGGTGATGCCCACTTCTGCCTGGGCGAAGGGCTGGAAGATGCGGTTCTGTGCGTCTTCGGCGATGCCGATGCCGGTGTCGCGTACACGGATGCTGATGCCTTTCGCGGTACGCCCCACCAACAGATCGACACGGCCAAAACGGGTGAACTTGAGCGCGTTGGACAGCAGGTTGCTGACGATCTGGCGCACCCGGGTCGGGTCGCCCAATACCTGCGCTGGCAACGCCGGGTCGATCAGGCAGGTCAGTTCGACCGCACTGGCGGCGTTCTGCGACAACAGGCTGGCGGTTTCTTCGGCCAGCACGCCGAGGTCGAAGGGGATTTCTTCCAGTTCAAGCTGCCCGGCTTCGAATTTGGACAGGTCGAGGATGTCGTTGAGCAGTTCCACCAGCACCTTGCCGGAGTCGTGAGCGATGCCCAGCTGCTGGCGTTGTTCGGCGCTCAGCGGGCCATCCAGTGCCAGAGCGAGCATGCCCAGCAGGCCGTTGAGCGGGGTGCGAATCTCGTGGCTCATGTTGGCGAGAAAGGCCGAGCGTGCCTGGGCCATGTTCAGTGCGGTGGTACGTGCCGCTTCCAGCTCCCTGTTGGACTCGCTGAGACGGACGTTGGTGGCCTTGAGCTCAGCGGTGCGCGCTGAGACGATGTTTTCCAGTTCGCCCAGGTATTGGGTCAGACGATCTTCAGCGTTGCGCCGCTGCTCGATTTCCTGGGCGATGCTCGATAGCTGGCGGTTGGTAACTTCGACCAGGGTGCCGATTTCATCGCGTTCGTGCCCCTTCGGGCAGGGCACCGGCTGGTGCTGGGAATCTTGTGGATTGCGTTGGCTGAGCGCGCGGATCACCCCGGTCAGCGGCTTGGTCAGCATGAAGTAGAACAGCACCAGAAGAATCAGTGAGAGCAGCAGGCTGCGGGCGAAGCCGGTCAGCAGGGTGATCAGCGAGCGCTTGAGAAAGTGGCTGCCGAAGGCATAGGTGTCGACCTCCAGGCGCAGTGTGCCAAGGGCTTCGTCGGGGGCGTGGGAAACGTGGAGCGGATCCTGGAACTCGCGCTGAGCACCGAACAGGCTGTCGCTGAAGACGCGATAGCGACTCTCGCTGCGTGGGCGGCTGACGCTGGCCAGAACCAGGCCGCTGTTGTCGATCAGTTCGGCGCGGGTGACCGCCGGCGAGCGCAGCAGACCGAGCACCAGCTCCTGGGCGAGTTCGGCGTCGATGTTGTAGGCGATTCGGGCCGCAGGATTGTGGCTGATTTCCATCAGCGCCCGAATCTCGCGGTTGATGGAGGCCTCTTCGCTGGCATAATCGACCGCTACCTGGGTGACGCTGAGCAGCGTACCAAGGATAAACGCCACCAGGACGGTCAGGCCGGCCTGTTTGAATGACAGGCGATGGGTGAGCGATATATCCATAAAGGCGTGCGTAGTCTCTGATCCTTGGGCGCCTGCCAAGCATAGCTGATAGCGACCCTGTATCGGCAGAGCCTGCAACGTGCGGCTCTGCGCAAAAGGAGTAGTACATCGTGGATTCCCGTTTGCTGGATTTTCTTTCCCGTGCCGAGCAGGTGCTGGAGCGTCTCGAGCCTTTGCTGCCTGCGCTGCGTCCCGTGGTGGACTGGAACCGCAGCGTGGCCGCGCGCTGGGTACGTGATGGCCGTAGCGGCTTCCTGCAGCCGCTGGATGTCAGCCTGGATCTGTCGCTGAGTGACCTGCTCGGCGTCGATGCCCAGCGCGAACAATTGGCGCGCAATACCCGTCAGTTCGTCAGCGGTCTGCCGGCCAACCACGCGTTGCTCTGGGGGGCTCGCGGCACCGGTAAATCGTCGCTGGTGCGTGCCTTGCTCGCCGAGCATGCCAAGGCCGGCCTGCGCCTGATCGAGATCGAGCGCGATCACCTGGCCGACCTGCCGCGAGTGGTCGAGCTGTTGGCCGGCTTGCCGCAACGCTTCGTGCTGTTCTGCGACGACCTGTCGTTCGAGGCGGGCGAGGGCGACTACCGGGTGCTCAAGAGCGTGCTCGATGGCTCGCTGGAGCAGGCTCCGGACAACGTCCTGTTGTACGCCACGTCCAACCGTCGTCACCTGGTGCCCGAGCGTCAGAGCGATAACGAGAACTGGCAGATGGTCGACGGTGAGCTGCATCCCAACGAGGCGGTGGAGGACAAGATCGCGTTGTCCGACCGGTTTGGCCTCTGGTTGTCGTTCTATCCCTTCAGCCAGGAGCACTTCCTGATCGTCGTGCGTCACTGGGTGGACGTGCAGGCCCGCCAGGTCGGCCTGCAGTGGAGCTGGGACGAGGCGCTGGAAAAGGCCGCCATTCGCTGGGCGCTGGGGCGTGGCAACCGCAACGGCCGCTGCGCCTACCAGTTCGCCCGTCACTGGGTCGGGCTGCAACTGCTGGAGCAACAGGCATGATCGATCTTTCCCAGACAGGCTCAGGGCTCGATGGCTACTCGCTGTTGAGCGCGCAACTGCAGGCGCTGCTGTCCGGCGAGCGTGATTTCATCGCCAACGCCGCGCAGTTCTCGGCCTTCCTGTTTCACGAGCTGGCGGATCTGAACTGGGCAGGCTTCTACCTGGTCAAGGACGGCGAGCTGGTACTCGGCCCGTTCCAGGGCAAGGTGGCCTGCGTGCGTATTGCCTTCGGTCGAGGCGTCTGCGGCGCGGCGGCGGCCAGCCTGCAGACGCAGCGGGTCGAGGATGTGCATGCCTTCCCCGGGCACATTGCCTGTGACAGCGCGTCGAACAGCGAGCTGGTGGTGCCATTGGTCAAGGACGGGCGCCTGATCGGCGTGCTGGATCTGGACAGTCCGCTGCTTGGGCGTTTCACCGAAGTGGATCAGGCCGGGATCGAGGCGCTGGCCGCGATCTTCCTGGCGGCCAGCGACTGCTGAAGTGCCTGCTGATCAGCCTCTGACGGCGCTTGGCCGCACCACCAGCCAGAGCGCCAGGGCGATCAGCACGCTGCCCGGCAGGTAATCCCAGCTCAGGGGTTCGCCCAGCAGCAACGCGCCCCACAGGACGCCGAAAGGTGGGATCAGAAAAGTGGTGGTGCTCGCCTTGATCGGCCCGACATCGGCCAGCAACCGGAAGTAAAGAACGTAGGCAAAGGCGGTGCACACCAGACCGAGACCTGCCAGCGACAGCCATACCTCGATCCCACCCCAGCTGGCAGGTGGTTGCAATGCCAGGCTGCCAGCGAACAACGGCAACAGGAACAGGCTGGCGCCCACCAGGCTGGAGAAGGCGGTCAGACGATTGTCCAGGCCGCCCTGCTGGCCGATCCAGCGCCGCGTCAGGAAGCCCGCGAAGCCGTAGCAGGTGGTGGCCACCAGGCAGGCACCGGCGCCCAGTAACAATTGCATGTCGAAGGCTATCGGGCCGGTGCGGGTCAGCACGGCTACGCCAAACAGACCGAGTGCGACACCGACGGCCTTGCTCGCGGTGATGCCTTCCTGAAAGAACAGCGCACCGATCAGCACGCCCATCAATGGTGTGGTGGCATTGAAAATCGCCGAGTAACCGGCCGGCAGGATCAACGCCGCCAGGCAATACATCGCTGAGGGCAGGCCCGCGTTGATCACGCCAAGCAGCAGGCAGATGCGAAATTTGCCGCGAAAATCCCAGTCCGTGCGCAGCACCAGAAGCACTAACAGCAAGCCAAGGGCGCCGACGCTGGCGCGGAAGAAGGCGGTGGGCATGCTGCCTAGTTCCGGCGCCGCGACGCGCATGAACAGGAAGCTGGCGCCCCATATGGCGGCGAGCAGGAGCAGGCGAAGGAGGTCGGCGATACGCAAGGCGGGTATCCGGCAGGTCGGGAGCGAGAGTGTTGCCGTTGGCTGTGCTTCTGGCAATCCGCATCGTGCTTTCGAAGTCGTGCCTGGGGCGCATACAGCTTCGTAGCCCGGATGCAATCCGGGAGCGGTTTTACGGTGCGGAGCCTTCCCCGGATTACATTCGGGCTACGTTTTGTTGGCTTTGCGGCTAAGCTCGGTTCACTCATTGCACAGCAGGGCATTCATATGGGGCAACAATGGCCGGCTGGCGAAATCGCCCGCTTGATCCTCGATGGTTTCGACGATTATCGCGAACATTTTCGCCAGATCACCGACGGTGCGCGCGCCCGCTTCGAGCAGGCGCAGTGGCAGGAGGCGCAGCGCGCTTCGGCCGCGCGGATCAATCTGTACGAGGAAAAGGTCGCGCAAACCCGTGAGCGGCTGGGCCAGGGCTTCGATGCGGCGCTACTGGAGGTGGCGCAGTGGCCGCTGGTGAAGAGCGCCTATATCGCCCTGATCGACCTGCGTTTCGATGACGAACTGGCGGAAACCTGGTTCAACTCGATCTTCTGCAGCCTGTTCAGCCATGACCTGATCAGTGATGGCTGCATGTTCATCCATACCACCCGACCCTCGTTGCGCAGCCATCCATCAGCCGCGCAGACGCGCAGCTATCGACCCATGGGGGAATTGGGCCAGGCCTTGCAGGCGATCTTCGAAGATTACCGTTTCGACGTGCCTTACGAGGATCTGCCGCGTGACCTGCAGCGCCTGGAGACGCAATTGCGTGCCAGCCTGCCGGACTGGATCTGCAAGGATCCGGAACTGTGTATCGAGCTGTTCTCCTCGGTGCTCTATCGCAACAAGGGCGCCTACCTGGTAGGTCGTCTGTACACCCGTGACGAGCAATGGCCGCTGGCAATTCCGCTGCTGCACCAGGAGGGCCATGGCATCCAGGCCGATGCGGTGATCACCGACGAGGCCGAGGTGTCGATCATCTTCTCCTTCACTCGTAGCTACTTCATGGTGGACGTGGCCATCCCGGCGGAGTTCGTCGGCTTCCTCAAGCGCATTCTGCCGGGCAAGCACATCGCCGAGCTGTACACCTCGATCGGTTTCTACAAGCACGGCAAGTCGGAGTTCTACCGCGCCTTGATCGGCCATCTGGCGACCACCGACGATCGTTTCATCATGGCCCCCGGTGTGCGCGGCATGGTGATGAGCGTATTTACGCTGCCGGGCTTCAATACGGTGTTCAAGATCATCAAGGATCGGTTTGCCCACGCCAAGACGGTGGATCGCAACACGGTGATCGAGAAGTACCGCCTGGTGAAAAGTGTCGATCGCGTGGGGCGACTGGCGGACACCCAGGAATTCTCCGACTTCCGTTTCCCCAAGGCCAAGTTCGAGCCGGAGTGCCTGGCCGAATTGCTCGAGGTGGCACCCTCGACCGTGGTGGTGGAGGGCGATACCGTGCTGGTTCGCCATTGCTGGACCGAGCGGCGCATGACCCCACTCAACCTCTATCTGGACAGCGCCAACGACGCCCAGGTACGTGAGGCGCTGGAGGATTACGGCCTGGCCATCAAGCAACTGGCGGCGGCGAATATTTTCCCCGGCGACATGCTGCTGAAGAACTTCGGCGTTACCCGTCATGGTCGCGTGGTGTTCTACGATTACGACGAGATCTGTTTTCTCACCGAGGTGAATTTCCGCCACATTCCGCCGCCGCGTTTCCCCGAGGACGAAATGAGCTCCGAGCCCTGGTACTCGGTGGGGCCGATGGATGTGTTCCCGGAGGAGTTTCCGCCCTTTCTGTTCGCCGATATCAAGCAGCGTCGCCTGTTCAGCCAACTGCACGGCAATCTGTATGACGCCGACTACTGGAAGGGCTTGCAGGAGGCGATTCGGGCGGGCAAGGTGATCGACGTGTTCCCATACCGGCGCAAAAGTCCGGTCATTTGACGTGTACTGGTTGAAATCCGCTTTGGCAGGCCTAATCTCATAGGTGAGCCAGCAGCGCTGGTGATTCCACTCACTTGGCAGGAGGTCGTATCCATGCTCGCCAAGCTGCAAGAACAAGTGCAAAACCTGCTGCAGGCCCTTGGGCTCGCCCCGCAACCCCAACCGATCCGTATCAGTGAGGCCGAGCAGGAACGCCTGCGTCGTGAGGCGCGTCAGCGCCGCTGAGCATCTCTTCATCGACCGGATCGCGTAGGGCGGGTGAAACCCGCCGGCCTGAGAACGGCGGGTTGCACCCGCCCTACGAGTTCGGCAACGCCTTTTATGATCGCGGCCAAAGCCTTGCCCACATCCTTGGTGGGCCGGGCTTTGGCCGCGACTGCGTTTCACCTCAGGGGTGAAACGGTGCTTCTTCCATTATTTCGATCAGCAGCGGTCTATCCGTAGGCGCCTGGCGCAGCAACTCGGCCAGGTGCGCGTGATCCCGTGCGCGCTCGGCGGCGCAGCCGAAGCCGCGGGCGATGGCCAGTAGATCCGGGGTGTAGATGTCGACGGCAATCGGAGTGATGTCACGGCGCTGCATGTAGCGCTTGATCTCGCCGTAACCGCTGTTGTTCCACAGCAAGACGATGATGCCGACCCTGGCTTCGACTGCGCTGGCCAGCTCGGCAATGGTGAATTGCACGCCGCCGTCGCCCATCAGGCTGATCACCGGGCGTTGCGGTTCGGCCAGCTTGGCGCCGATGGCGGCCGGCAGGCCGTAACCGAGAGTGCCGTAGCCGGTAGAGGCGTTGAACCAGCGTCGCGCACCGTCCAGCTCCACCAGGTGATTGCCGCTGTACACGGTTTGCGTCGAATCACCGACGAAGCGCGCATCGGGCAGGGTATCGAGGATGCAGTCGAACAACTGGCGGTAGTGCGCCCAGCCGCTGAAATCCTCGCCCAGACGTTTCTGCACGGCCGCGGTGCGCTGGGCGCCTGGGCTGTTGGCGCTGGCCTGGCGTGGGTCGAACTCGGCCAGCAGCATGCGCATGGCCAGGCGTGCATCGCCCTGGATCGCCAGGTGTGGAGTGAAGTTACGCTGCAGTTGCTGGCCGTCGATGTCGATGCGAATCAGGCGGCCGGGCAGACGAAAGTCGCCGTCGAACACCACGTCGTAATCGGTCTCGCCCAGTTCGGTGCCAATGGCCAGCACCACATCGGCCTCCAGCGCCAGATCCCGTACGGGCCGCAGCGACTGGTTGCTGCCGAGCAACAGCGGATGGGCGGGTGGCAGTAGGCCCTTGGCGTTGATGGTCAGCGCCGTCGGTGCATCCAGCACGGCGGCCAGGGCGCGTGCCTCGGCTTCGGCTGCGACGCAACCACCACCGAGCAGCAGCAACGGGCGTTCGGCCTGTTTGAGCAGCCCGGCCGCCTCACGGATCAGCGTGCGGTTGGGGGCGGGGCGACGCACGGTCGGGCGCGGCGCCAGGGCCATGTGCGAGGCGTCGGCAGTGATGATGTCCAGCGGCAGCTCGATGTGCACCGGGCGCGGCCGCTCACCTTCGAATACGGTAAAGGCGCGAGACAACACTGCAGGCAGCTCCTCGACGCTCATCAGGGTATGGCTGAAGGCGGTGACGCCGGCGGTCATGGCGCGCTGGTTGGGCAGCTCATGCAGGTAACCCTTGCCGAGCCCGAGGCGTTCGCGTTCGTTGACGCTGGAGATCACCAGCATCGGGATCGAGTCGGCGTAGGCCTGGCCCATGGCAGTGAGGATATTGGTCATCCCCGGCCCGGTGATGATGAAACATACGCCTGGCTTGCCGCTGACCCGTGCATAGCCATCGGCCATGAAGCCCGCGCCTTGCTCGTGACGTGGGGTGACATGGCGGATGCCGCTGGCCGGCAGGCCGCGATAGAGCTCGACGGTATGCACGCCGGGAATGCCGAAGACGGTGTCGACGCCCCAGGCTTCGAGTTGCTTGACGAGGAATTCTCCACAGGTGGTCATCGCGGGTTCCTTGTGATGAGGAGTCGAGGTGCCGGCTTGCGTTGCCGGCACCCAGGGTTGAGGTTAGCTGCTCAGGCGAGGCGGGTTGCTCGCGCCTGCGGTCGGGTCAACAGGCTGCCGATGACGAAGGCGAGCAGGCCGACGGCCAGGCTGTAGTAGATCGGTGTATTGGCCTCCAGACCGTCCTTGAACATGAACGACATGGCCGTCGCGCAGCCCAGCACCATGCTGGCGATGGCGCCGGTGGTGGTGGCGCGCTTCCAGTAGATGGCGCCGAGGATCGGGATCAGGATGCCGCCGACCAGCAGGTTGTAGGCCAGGGTCAGGGCACCGATCACGTCGTTGACCACCAGCGCGATGGCCAGCACCAGCAGGCCGGTGAGCAGGGTGAACAGACGTGCCATACCGAGGCTGGAGGCCTGGCCGCCGCGCAGTTTCGGCAGCAGGTCTTCGGTCACGGTGGTGGAGGCGGCGAGCAGGCCGGCGCTGGCGGTGGACATCATCGCGGCCAGGGCGGCGGCGATCACCAGGCCACGGATGCCGTCGGGCAGGGCGTTCTGGACGATGGCGGCGAAGGCGTTGTTGGCGTTTTCCAGTTCCGGCAGCAGCACCTTGGCGCACATGCCGATCAGTGCGCCAACCAGGCCGTAGATCACGCAATACACGCCGGCCATGCTCCCGGCCACGCGGGCCACGCCTTCGCTGCGGGCGGTGAACACGCGTTGCCAGATGTCCTGGCCGATGAGAATGCCGAAGAAGTAGATCAGGAAGTAGGTGAGGATGGTGTCGTAGCCGATGGTGGTCAGGCTTAAGGCGGTTTCCGGCAGCTTGGCCACCAACTCGTCCCAGCCGCCGACGCGGTACAGGCAGATCGGCAGCAGCACGAACATCAGGCCGACGGTCTTGATCACGAACTGGACGATATCGGTCAGGGTCAGCGACCACATGCCACCGATGCTCGAGTACACCACCACCACGCCGCCGGCGAGCAGGATGGCTGCCCAGAAGGGCAGGTCGAACAGCACCTGCAGCACGGTGCCGCTGGCCAGGGTGGAGACCACGGCGATCATCAGGGCGTAGGTGAACATCACCACTGCGCTGGCCTGGCGCGCCATCGGCGTGTAGCGGCGCTCGAGAATCTGCGTGACGGTGAAAATGCGCAGCTTGAGCAGCGGTTTGGCCAGGAACAGGTTGAGCACGATGATGCCCGCGCCCAGCGCGGCGCACAGCCAGAAGCCGGAAATGCCGTGCACGTAGCCCAGGCGTACGGTACCGACGGTGGCCGCGCCGCCGAGCACGGTGGCGGCCATGGTGCCCATGTAGAAGGCCGGGCCGAGGTTGCGCCCGGCCACCAGGTAATCCTCCTGATTGCGGGCACGGCGCATGCCGTACCAGCCCAGGAGCAGCATGCAGGCGGCATAAATGAAGACAACGGAAATATCCAGGATCATGATCTTGTTCTCTTTCTTCTGGGAGTGAATCCGGGCGCAGTGCGCCCGTTTTGCGAGGCGTAGGCTGTACTCAGGCGGCTTCGGCATCCTTCAGGCCGGGCGCGACGCTGTCTGGCGAACGAACCCAACGTGCGCCGGCCGGCCCGTAGACACTGGCCGGTTCCGGGAACAGGTTGAGCAGGGCGAGGTAGAGCACGGCGGCCATGCCCAGGGTCAGTGGCAGGCTGATGTCGATACCGTCAGCGAGTTCGCCGAACGGACCGACGAACTGCCCCGGCAGATTGACGAAGCACAGGCCCAGCGCCGCACTGGGAATCCAGGCGCCAAGGCCGCGCCAGTTCCAGCCGTGGTGGAACCAATAGCGTCCGCCGCGTTGGCCGCGAGTGAACACCTGCAGATCGTCCGGGCAATAGAAACCACGGCGCACGATCAGGCCGAGGATCATGATCACCATCCACGGGCTGGTGCAGGTGACGATCAGCACGGCGAAGGTGGACACGCTCTGCACCAGGTTGGCGGCGAAGCGGCCGATGAAGATGAAGGCGATAGCTGCCAGGCCGATCAGCACGGTGGCGCGTACTCGGCTCAGCACTCGCGGGAACATGCTCGACATGTCCAGCCCGGTGCCGTACAGCGCGGTGGTGCCGGTGGACATGCCGCCGATCACCGCGATCAGGCACACCGGCAGGAAATACCAGACCGGGGCGATGGCCAACAGGCCGCCGACGTAGTTGTTCTGCTCGATGTACTGCGGCGCCTGGACGGCGACGATGGTGGCGGTGGCCAGGCCGAAGACGAAGGGAATCAGCGTACCGAGTTGTGCGCCGATCACCGCAGTCATGATGCGCGACTTGGCGGTGTGCTTGGGAATGTAGCGCGACCAGTCACCGAGGAAGGCGCCGAACGACACCGGGTTGCTCATGGCGATCAGCGCGGCACCGAGGAAGGCGGCCCAGAAGCCCGGATCGTCCTGGCCGAGGCTGCCAGCGTAGTGCAGGTCGAAGGGCCCGGCGAAGGCGGCGATGCCGAGCAGGAACAACAGGCTGGCGCTGACCACGGCGACCTTGTTGACCCACAGCATGAAGCGAAAGCCATAGATGCATACCGCCAGTACCAGCACGGCGAACAGACCGTAGGCTAGACCCAGGGTCAGGTCGGTTTCCGGCAGGCCGAGCAGGCGTTTGGCGCCGCCGACCAGGGCATCGCCCGAGCTCCACACCGACAGCGAGAAGAAGGCCACGGCGGTGAGCAGCGAGAGGAAGGAGCCGATGATGCGCCCGTGCACGCCGAAGTGGGCGCCCGAGGAAACCGCATTGTTGGTGCCGTTGAGGGCGCCGAACAGGCCCATCGGCGCGAGGATCAGCGAACCGGCGACGACACCGAGCAGGATGGCCCAGAAGCCGGCCTGGAAGGACAGGCCGAACAGTACCGGAAAGCTGCCGAGCACCGCTGTGGCGAAAGTATTGGCGCCGCCGAAGATCAGCCGGAACAGATCCAGTGGCCCAGCGTGACGTGCCTGCTCGGGAATCTGTTCGATGCCGAAGGTTTCGATGCGGGTGATGTGTTGAGCGTCATTATTGTTGTTGTGCATGATCGATCTCCAGCGCCGGTTCAGGTGGGCGGCAGGGGTTGCGGCATGGCCGACAGATGTTCATGGCAAGCAAGCCATGGGGCGTTTTCGTGTTCTCGGCGAAAGACAATGGTCTCCCGCTCGTGGCTCTCGACGTCCTGGTCGGCGAGGTGCAGGCGGGGGATGACGTCGTGGCACAGCAGCGCCACGTTGTCGCCGAGCACCTGCACCCGCGGGTTGAGCGAGCGACAGGCCAGCACGCGCATGCCGTCGCGCTGCCAGCTGTCCCACAACTGGCGGTAGGCCGCGCGGTTGGACAGGGTCTGTTCGCTGGTGTGGAAAACGAAGCTGGCATCGGTGCTGAAGGCGGCGAAGTAGGCATCGCTGTCGTTCGCGGCGAAGGCGGCCACCAGTGTGCTGGCGGCCTCCAGTACCTGGGCCTGGATGTCCATGGCGAGCCTCAACGTTTGTTCACGCCGGGCAGTACGCAGAGCATCTCGTACAGCAGGTTGGCGCCGAGCAGCGAGGTATTGCCGGTGGTGTCGTAGGGCGGCGAGACCTCGACCAGGTCACCGCCGATCAGATCCAGGCCGTCGCAGCCACGGATGATCTCCATGGCCTGGATGGTGGTCAGGCCGCCGATCTCCGGGGTGCCGGTGCCGGGCGCCCAGGCCGGGTCGATGCCGTCGATGTCGAAGGACAGGTACACCGGGCCGCCGCCGACCTTCTCGCGCACCTCGGCCATCAGCGGCGCCAGCGACTGGTGCCAGCACTCTTCGGCCTGCACCACGCGGAAACCCTGTTTACGGCTCCAGTTGAAGTCCTCGGCGGTGTAGCCCTGGGCGCGCAGGCCGATCTGTACCACGCGCTCGCTGTCGAGCAGGCCTTCCTCTTGGGCGCGGCGGAAGGTGGTGCCGTGGGCGATCTTCTCACCGAACATGTGATCGTTGACGTCGGCGTGGGCATCGACGTGCACCAGACCGATCTTGCCGTACTTCTTGTGCAGGGCGCGCAGGATCGGCAGGGTGATGGTGTGGTCGCCACCCAGGGTCAGCGGCTTGATGCCGAGTTCGACGATCTCGTCGTAGGCCTCTTCGATGATGCGTACGGCGTCGAGCAGGTTGAAGGTGTTGATCGCCACGTCGCCGATATCGGCCACGTTCAGCGAGTCGAAGGGGGCGGCGCCGGTGGCCATGTTGTACGGGCGGATCATCACCGACTGGGCGCGGATCTCGCGGGGGCCGAAGCGGGTGCCGGAGCGCAGCGAGGTGCCGATGTCCAGTGGCACGCCGACGAAGGCAGCGTCGAGCTGGCGTTTTTCCTCGGGGCTCTGGATGTGCGGCAGGCGCATCATGGTGGCGATGCCGCCGAAGCGGGGCATTTCATTGCCGCCCAGGGGCTGGTGGAAGGTCTTGTCCATGGGTAGGCCTCAGGCTCGTTCTGGTTGTGGCCGGAGTCTTGACCGGCCAGACGCTGGGAAAAATCGGCTGGGGCAAAAACTTACTTCACGAATACCTGAAGTAAGGCTGGAAGCCCCATGCCAGCTGTGTTCTGTTGTGGTGAAGAGGGTCGTGATAGGCACGGCGTAGCCTACTGCCGGTAGCTGGGATCGAGTCGATCGAGCTTGCGCAGCCAGGCTTGCCAGATCAGCTGGCGTTGCCATTCGGCGCCCTGTAGTTGCTCGCAGGCGTGTTGCGCCAGGTGCGCGGGAATCTCGCTGCAGGGCTGGCCACCGCCGGTGGCGGCGAGCTGGATCTCGCAGGCGCGGTTCAGGTAATGCATGACGTAGAAGGCATCGGCGACGCTGGCGCCGACGCTGAGCAGGCCGTGGTGGCGCAGCAGCAGGGCGATGTTGTCGCCCAGCGAGGCCTGGATGCGCACTCGCTCGTCCAGATCCAGCGCCACGCCTTCGTAGGCGTGATAGCCCAGGCGCCCGTGGAATTCGGTGCTGATCTGGTTGAGCTGCAAGAGGCCGTTATCCTGCGCGGCCACCGCCATACCGGCCAGGGTATGGGTGTGGATCACGCAGTGGGCGTCGTCGCGGGCCATGTGCACGGCGCTGTGGATGGTGAAACCGGCGACGTTGTAGTCGGCGTTGCCCTCGACCACCTTGCCATGCATGTCCACCACGATCAGGTCGCTGGCGCGAATCTCCTCGAAGAACAGGCCGAACGGGTTGATAAGAAAGCGCGGCTCGCCGTCGCCGGGCAGGCGCACGGAGAAGTGCGTGTAGAGGGTGTCGTCCCAGCCGAACAGGGCGGCCAGTCGGTAGGCCGCGGCCAGGTCGCGGCGCAAGGTGGCGATGTCGTTCATGCGTTCTCCAGGCCGATGAAGCGGCGTACGCGTTCGTGATTGCCGGTGCGGATGGCCTCGGGTGAGGCGTCGAGCTGGACATGGCCGTTTTCCATGAACAGCACGCGGTCGGAAATCGACAGGGCAAAGTCCATCTCGTGGGTGACGATGAGCATGGTCATGCCCTCGCGGGCCAGGTCGCGAATCACCGCGAGCACGTCGCCCACCAGTTCCGGGTCGAGCGCCGAGGTGGGCTCGTCGAACAGCATGATGTCCGGTTTCATCGCCAGGGCGCGGGCGATGGCCACACGCTGCTGCTGGCCGCCGGAGAGCTGGTGCGGGTACTTGTTGGCGTGGGCCAGCAGGCCGACCTTGTCCAGCAGGGCCAGAGCCTGCTGACGCAGTTCGGCAGCATCGCCCAGGCCGTGGTAGCGCGGCGCGAGCAGGACGTTGTCGAGAATGGTGCGGTGCGGGAACAGGTTGAAACTCTGGAACACCATGCCGATGCGCCGTACACCTTCGCGTTGGCGACGGTTCTCGGGACGGTCGCCGGCTCGGATGAAGGCCTCACCGAACAGCACGATCTCGCCTTCGTCGATGCTTTCCAGGCCGTTGATGGTGCGGATCAGCGAGGTCTTTCCGGAGCCGGACGGGCCGATGATGGAAATCACCTCGCCGGGTTGCACGCTCAGGTCGATGCCCTTGAGCACATGGTGATCGCCGTAGTGCTTGTGGATATTGCTCAGGTGCAGTGCTGCCGGGGCGCCGGGCTCGCGAACCTGCGTGCTGCCGGCGGTCACTTGCGGCAGGTCGCTGCGCAGCTCGACTACCTGGGCATCGACGAGCGTGCCCGGCTTGCGTCGACCAAGATCGAGGTGGCGTTCGAGATATTGCAGGCCCCAACCGAACAGGCTGACGATCAGCACGTAGTACACGGCCACGGCGCCGAGGGTTTCCAGTACCAGGAAGTTCTGCGCGTAGAGGCGCTGGCCGACCAGCAGCAACTCGCTGAGGGAGATCACCGAGACCAGTGAGGTCAGCTTGACGATGGTGACGTACTCGTTGGTCAGCGTCGGCAGGGCGATGCGAAAGGCCTGCGGCACCACGATCAGCCGTTGCGCGCCGAGCCGGCCGATACCCAGGGCACGGGCGGCCTCGCGCTGACCCTTGGCCACCGACAACAAGCCACCACGGTGAATCTCCGCCATGTACGCCGCTTCGGTCAGCACCAGGGCGAACAGGCCGGCATAGAAGGGATTCGACAGCACCTTGCCGCTGGCCGGGATTAGCTGTGGCAGGTTGTAGACGAAGATCAGTAGTACCAGCAGCGGTACGCTGCGAAAGAACCACACGTAGATCGCGGCCGGTGCGCTGAGCCAGCGGCTGGTGGCCTGCTTGGCACTGGCCAGACCAAAGCCCAGCGCCAGGCCGAGCAGCCAGGCCAGGCTACTGAGTTTTACCACCGTCCAGCACGCGGCCCAGAAGGCCGGCATGGAAAACAGGGAGAAGAAATAGCTCCATTCGAACGGCATATGGGGCACCTGCGACTCAAGCCGAAAAAAGGCCGCTGGCCGGAGCGAGTACCGGCCAGCGGGGTGAAGCGGTCATGTCATGTAGCGTTCGTGGGCGAGCCATCAGGTTCACCCACGGGTTGGCTTCAGGCTTCTTCCAGGTTGTATTTCTTCAATAGCTCGCTGTACTCGCCGCTGGCCTTGAACTCGTCCAGCGCGGCTTTCAGGGCGTCGAGCAACTGGGCGTTGCCTTTCTTCACGTAGATGCCCAGCACCTGCGGGTAGATCGAGCCCTTGGAGCTGATGGCGATACGGCCCTTGGCGCGTTCGACGATGCGCAGCGAGGCGGCGTCGATCTCCAGGTGTGCCTGGATATGGCCGGAGAGCAGCGCCTGGGTGGTTTCGGCGGTGGTCGGGTACTGGTTGATGGTGATCGCGCCGGCACCTTGTTCCTTGCAGTAGCCGTCGGAGACTTTTTGCAGCGCCGGAATCCACGAGGTGCCCTGTTGCAGGCCGACGGTCATGCCGCACAGCTCCTCAGGAGTGGCCGGTTTTTTCTCGGCGTCGCTGCGCACCATGATCGCTGCACCGGTCTTGGCGTAGGGGATGGCGTCGGCTTTTTCCAGGCGTTCGGGAAGGATGTACATGCCGGAAATGATGGTGTCGAAGCGGCCAGCGTCGAGGCCGAGGATCAGGTTGGGGAAGCTGATATCGCTGAAGCTGGCGGTCAGGCCCAGGCGCTTGGCCAGAGCGGCCGAGACTTCCGGGTCGAAGCCGAGCACCTTGTCGCCTTCGTAGTATTCGAATGGCGGGTAGGAAATCTCCATGCCCACCTTCAGCTCGCCGCTGGCGAGGGTCTTGGGCGTTTCGGCGGCGTGGGCGGTGGCGAACAGGCCAACGAGGGTGCACGTGAGGGCCAGGGCGGTGGTGCGCAGCGGGGTACGGGTTGCCATTGTGCTTATCTCCGGATCAGTTTTTTGTGTTGGCAGCGGGCTACATAGGGGAAAGTCACAGCGCGCTCGGCTGGTGCTTCAGATGGCCGAAGCTGGACGGCCGGCGGGCGCGTTCGGGCAGCTGCAACTGGCCGTCCTCGACGCGCTTCTTGAGGTATTGGTAGGTCTGCAGCGCCTGGCTCCACATGTGCTCGCCGATGCTGATGGCCTCGTAGCTCTGGCCGGCGGCTTCGAACTGCGGCAGCGGGCGGATCTGCGTGTGGTAGTCGCAGGCATAGAAGAACGGGAACGAGTAGCGCTCCTGGCTGACCTTGCGTACGCGGTGCGAGGTCGCGACGAAGGTGCCGGCACTCATCACCTCGAGCATGTCGCCGATGTTGACGACGAAGGTGCCCTCGCGCGGCGGTGCGTCGATCCATTGGCCGAGGTCGTTCATCACCTCCAGTCCCGGGCGGTCGGCGAGCAGGATAGTGAAGCACTCGTAGTCGGTGTGTGCGCCGATGCCGGGCGCGTCCTGCGCGTCGCCATCGAAGGGGTAGTGGATCAGGCGCAGTTTCGACGGCGGGAAGTTGGCCATCTCGTCGAAGGTGTTTTCCGGCAGGCCGAGGGCCAGGGCGAAGCCACGGAACAGCGTGCGGCCAAGCTGGAAGATGCGTGCGTAGTAGGCCTGCACCGCCTCCTTGAAATTGGGCAGGGTTGGCCAGTCGTTGGGCCCCAGCAGCGGCGTGCCGGCCAGCACCAGCGGGTTGTCGGCGGGGACTTCGAAGCCGATGTCGAAGGCTTCCTTGTGATCCGGCTTGCCGACGCTGTAGCGCTCCTCGCCCTCGGGTACGAAGCCCTTGTGGCTAGCCGAGGTGCCGATGTAGTGGCGCATCTTGTCGTCCAGCGGCTGGGCGAAGTAGTTCTCGGCGGCGCGGTGCAGGCCGTCGATCAGTGCCTGCTCGATGCCGTGGCCGCTGATGTAGAGAAAGCCCACGTCACGTGCGGCGCGGCCCAGGTTCTCGGCCACGGCCAGGCGTGCGGCCGGATCACTGCTGAACAGGCCGGCGATGTCGACCACGGGGATTTCGGTGAAATGTTTGGCCTTGTTGTTCATCACGGCTCCTCAGCGACTGGTGAAACGGTGGAAGTGCTGGCGCTCGCAGCGCGCCATCCACTGGTTGAGCTGCCACAGGTCGGCCACCGGCACGTCGGTAAAGGGCAGGTGATGCAGGTAGCCGTCCGGGCCGAATTCGGGGGTCAGGGTGGTGGTCTGCAGGCCGCGTTTTTCCTGGCTGCTCCAGATGTTTTCCCAGTGGCGCTGATGAAAGGCCAGTACCTCGGCGTATTCCGGTGCGCCGGGGTGCGGCACCTGTGGGCCCTGGTCGTAGCCCACGCGGGCCTGGATATGGTCGACCCGCTCGATGAACGCGGAAAGGTCATCGGTGGGGTCGTCCAGCAGGCGCTCGCAGGTCACCAGCCAGTGGCTGATGTCGCTGGTAAAGCGCAGTTCGGGCACCTGGCGGATCACGTCGAGGGTGACCCAGGGGCTGTACAGCGAACGGCCGCGATGAATCTCGAAGCAGACGTGCAGGCCACTGGCATCTGCCAGTTCGACGGCACGGGCGAAGAAGTCGACCTGTTCGCTCAGTGCCCAGCGGTCGTTGCCGGGCAGTACGTTGACCAGGCGCGGTTCGAGTTCGGCAGCCCAGTCGAGCTTTCTGCGCAGGTCTTCGAGGTGCGCCTGGGGGCTGTCGCTCTGACGCGGCAGTACCGGGGTGGAAGTGAACAGGGTGGCGATATAGGGGACGTTCTGTTCGCGTAGCAGGCGGGCATTTGCACTGCGTTGCGCGGTCGTCTCGGGGATGCGCGCTTCGATACCGTCGAAGCCGGCACCGAGCGCTTCGTCGAGCGCTTGCTGCCAACTGCCGCGATAACCCCAGAGGGTGCGGAAGATTTCCAGTCGCATGGCCGTCTCCTGGAGAGGGCGAAGGTCAGCGGCAGATTGGCAAAGGGGCGTGGTGTATCGCCCGAAATGGCGTCCGGTTCGAGCCGGTGCCTGGTTATGGCTGCATTGTTGGCTCAGCGCGCGAACGGATTAAATCGCGTTGAGCAAATACTTAGTTCAGTGATTACTGAACTATCGATGTTCCGTGCCTTGCCCCGGATTTCATCCGGGCCACCAAGCCAACGCCGTTCCGTAGGGTGCGCCGTGCGCACTGATTGTTTCGCAGGTCAGTGTGTGGAGTTAGGCAGCGTTTCAGAGCGGCTTCAACCGCGAAACTCGCGGATAAATCCGCTCTGAAACGCTGCACTGCTCTGGATGCCGACGGTGCTTGTATGGCGCTACACTGGCGCCCTGTTAATCCGCCGTGCGCCCTCATGTCCTTCGCCTTGCCCGACCTGAAACTGTTGAAGATCTTCGTCGCCGTGGTGCGCCACCAGGGCTTCGCCGCGGCGCAGCAGGAGCTGAACCTGTCCACTTCGGCGATCAGCACCTACATGAGCCAGCTGGAAAGCCAGCTCGGCATCGTGCTTTGTCATCGTGGTCGTGGCGGCTTCAGCCTGACCAGCAAGGGCGAGCTGTTCTATCAGGAAACCCTGCGCCTGCTTGGCGAGCTCGAGGGCTTCGAGCGTTACTCGGCGGCGCTCAAGGGCGAATTGCGCGGCACGCTCAATCTCGGTGTGCTGGACTCCACCGTCAGCGACCCGGCCCTGCCGCTGGCCGAGGTGATCGGTGCCTACAGCCAGGAGCACCCAGGCGTGCATATGCACCTGTCGGTGATGAGCCCCTACGAGCTGCAGCTGGCGGTGTTGGACAACCGCCTGGATCTGGCCATCGGCGCTTTCTCCACACGCATGAACGGCCTGGTCTACCAGCCGCTGTACCGTGAGCAGCATTGGCTGTACTGCAGCGAACGGCATGCCCTGTTCGAGCAGCGGCGGATACCCGAAGAACTGATCACCCAGCAGCGCATGGTTGGCCGTGGCTACTGGAGCCAGGCCGAGCTGGCACGCCACGGTTTCAAGCACAGCGCGGCGACCGTGGAGTCGATGGAAGCACAACTGATTCTGGTGCTTTCCGGCGCCTATATCGGCTATCTACCGGAACACTACGCCCAGCACTGGGTGGATCAGGGCAAGCTGCGTGTGCTGCTGCCCGCCACCTTCGGTTACCAGGCACCGTTCTCGCTGATCCTGCGGCGCGGCCGTACACGTGAACCCCTCATTCAGACGTTTCGTGATCTGCTCAAGACGCAACTGAATCAGATCTGAAACAGGGTCGCCTTTATCCTTCGAAAGACGTAAAGCCAGCGGCTGGCGCGCTTATTAGGCTGTGCTAGTACTTATTCATACGTCTGTACCAATTCCAATGCGAACAGGGAAGCCTTGATGCGCCAGAACCTGCCTGTGAGTCAGCGTGAAAGAACCTTCCCAGCTGACGAACGACTGATTTCCACCACCGACCTCAACAGCAAGATCACCTATTGCAACGATGCATTCGTAGAAATCAGTGGCTTCACCCGTGAGGAACTGATCGGGCAACCGCACAACCTCGTGCGCCACCCGGACATGCCGCCTGCGGTATTCGGGCACATGTGGGAGACGATCAAGCAGGGCAAACCCTGGATGGGCATCGTCAAGAACCGCTCGAAGAACGGCGACTTCTACTGGGTCAGCGCCTATGTCACGCCCATCTACGAGAACGGCCGCATGTCCGGTTACGAGTCGGTGCGCTCGCTACCGAGCGAGGCGCAGAAACGTCGCGCCGAAACCCTTTACGCGCGTTTACGGGCGGGCAAGTCGCCGGTGCCCAAACTGGAGTACTGGACATACGATCTGCTGCGCTCCTGGCCGTTGATCGCGGCTGCACTACTGATTCTCGCCGCACACTGGGTCGTATCCGGGCCGTGGCTGATGGCCTTCATCATCCTGATTCTGTTCGCGCTGGGCTCCTACCAGCTCTACAGCAAGCGCCAGTTGATCCGCAAGACGCTGTCCGAGCACCCCAAGGCGTTCACCAGCGCTTTGGTCGCCCTGACCTACAGTGACAACCGCGGCGCTCAGGCACTGTTGGACATGGCCATGATCAGTGAAGAGGCGCGCCTGCAGACGGCCCTGACCCGGCTCGAGGATGCCGGGGTGAGTGTGAAGAAACGGGCGGCGCAGTCGGCGGAGTTGTCCCATTCGAGCGCCCAACTGCTCGACCAGCAGCGGGCCGAGACGGATCAGTCGGCCACGGCCATCAATCAGATGGCGGCGACTATTCAGGAAGTGACGCACAACGTGCAGAACACCTCGCACGCTGCCGAGGAGGCCGACCGCCTGGCGCGTGAAGGGCGCGACCTGGCGGTCGGCAGCCTGGACTCGATGCGGCAGATGGCCAAGGCGGTGAACGATATCGGTCAGGCGGTCAACGAACTGGCCAACTCCACGCAGTCGATCGGCAGCGTCGCCGATGTGATCACTTCGATCGCCGAGCAGACCAACCTGCTGGCGCTCAACGCTGCTATCGAGGCGGCAAGGGCAGGGGAACAAGGCAGGGGATTCGCGGTGGTGGCCGATGAAGTGCGCTCGCTGGCGTCGCGTACCCGCCAGTCCACCGAGCAGATTCACCAGATCATCGCCGACCTGCGTGCGGGCGCCGAGCGTGCGGTGGTGACGGCGGGCAAGGGCGAGGAGATTTCCCGTGGCAGCGTGCAGAGCGTCGAGTCGGTACGCGATGCGCTGGAGGGCATCAGCTCGGCGGTCACGCGTATCACCGGCATGAGCCAGCAGATGGCGGCGGCCTCCGAGGAGCAAAGCCACGTGGCCGAGGACATCAGCCGGCAGATCACCCGTATCGCCCAACTCTCCGATCACAGCGCGGGGCAGGCGCACCAGGGCGCAGCCATCAGCCGTGAGCTGGAAGAGATGGCCGACTACCTGCACAGCCTGGCGGAGCGCTTCAACCGCTGAACCAGTAGCCCGGATGTAATCCGGGGAGTGGTGCAAGACTGTTCAGTGAACAGGCTTAGGGAAATGGGCGATGTTCCCGGATTGCATCCAGGCTACGCGGGCAGGCAGCGTTCTGGCACACTGCGCGGCATGCCTCGTCCGACCTGCTCCCGCTGCCAGCGCCCGCTTGGCCATTGCCTGTGCGCACTGATTCCCGACCTCGACAGCCGTACCCGCGTGCTCATCCTGCAGCACCCGAGCGAGGTCGGTCATGCCCTCAATACCGCTCGCCTGGCCGCGCTGGGGTTGCGCAATGCCGAGTTGCGCGTGGGTGAGGTGTTCGATGATCTGCCGCAATTGCTGGCACAGCCGGGGTATCGAACCTGCCTGCTGTTTCCCGGTGATGAGGCCGCGGCACTGACGGCTTATGCTGCGGACGAGCAGCCGCTGCTGCTGGTGGTGCCCGATGGCACCTGGCGCAAGGCCCGCAAGTTGTTGCACCTCAATCCGTCGTTGGCGGCGCTGCCGCGCGTCAGTCTGAGCGTTGCTGCCCCGTCGCGTTATCGCCTGCGCAAGGTGCCGGAAGAAGGTGCGCTGTCGACCATCGAGGCAATTGCCACGGCATTGGATACGCTGGAAGCACCACGGTGTTTCGATGCGCTGCTCAAGCCGTTCGATGCGTTGATCGAAGGTCAGATCGCGGCAATGGGGGAAGAGGTCTTTATCCGCAACCACCAGCGTTAGGGGCGGTGCGCCCAGTGATATGTAGGGTGTGCCGCGCGCACCAGGTCTGACGATCTTCTGGGTGTCGAGGTTAGCTCGGTGCGCATGGCGCACCTTACGATGCCGAGGCCCGGATGTAATTCGGGAACATGCTAAGTGCGAGTCGGGCGCATGTAGGGTGCGCCGCGCGCACCAGGTCTGACGATCTTATGGGTGTCGAGGTTAGCTCGGTGCGCATGGCGCACCCTACGATACCGAGGCCCGGATGTAATTCGGGAACATGCTAAGTGCGGGGCCGGTGCATGTAGGGTGCGCCGCGCGCACCAGGGCTGATGATTTTCATGGTGTCGTGTTTGGGCCTGGTGCGCATGGCGCACCCTACGGTTTGCGTTGGCCTGGCCAACGTCGCGACCCCTTCAGCGTTCGCGCATGGCTTCCGAACGAGCCTTGAGCACGGGTTTGAGCAGATAGGCCAGCACGCTCTTCTCGCCGGTGATGATGTCCACCGTGGCGACCATACCAGGGATGATCAGCAGAGGGTGTTCCTCGCTGCCCAGGTGGCTTTTATCGGTGCGTACCTGGATCAGGTAGAAGCTGTTGCCTTCATCATCGGTGATGGTATCGGCGCTGATCAGTTCGAGGTTGGCCTTGAGCCCGCCGTAGATGGTGTAGTCGTAGGCGGTGAACTTGACCATGGCCTTCTGGCCCGGGTGCAGGAAGGCCACGTCCTGCGGCCGAACCTTGGCTTCGATCAGCAGGCTGTCGTCCAGGGGCACGATTTCCAGCATGTCGCTGCCGGGCTGTACGACCCCGCCGATGGTGTTCACCTTGAGCTGCTTGATCACCCCGCGTACGGGGGAGGTCACGGTGGTGCGGGTCACCTTGTCCTGAATGGCGACGCTGGTCGCGGTGATCTTCTGCAGTTCGGTACGCACCTCATTGAGCTCCTTGAAAGCATCCGAGCGAAAGCCCAGTTCGGACTCCTCCATCTTGCTCTTGATCTCGCTCATCGCTGCTTCGGCGCGAGGAATGGCCAGGTTGGTGGCTTCCAGCGAACCACGCAGTTCCACCACGCTGCGGCGCAGGCGCAGTACCTCGACTTCGGAGATGGCGCCAGAGGCCACCAGCGGTTGTGACATGTTCAGCTCCTGCTGCAACAGGCCCAGGCTGGAGCGATATTGCTGGGCTTTGGAGCGGAATTCGGCGAGTTCCTGCTCCTTCTGCCTCAGTTGCTCGCCGAGGGTGCGCTGCTCGCTCTTCAGGCGCTGCTGGCGTGAGCGGTACAGGGCCAACTCGTCTTCTGCCAGGCGCGGTGCGTTCTGGGTAACCTCGTCGGGCAGCTTCGGCTCGCGTCCTTCGGCTTCTGCACCGAGCCGCTCCAGGCGAGCGACCAACGCCAGGCGGTCGGCCTCGGTTTCGCCGCGATTGGACAGAAAACGGGTGTCATCCAGCCTCAGCAGTGTGTCGCCCTTGTCCACCACCTGGCCTTCACGGACGAAGATCTCGCTGACGATGCCGCCCTCCAGGTTCTGGATCACCTGCACCTTGCTCGATGGGATGGCCTTGCCTTCGCCCGTGGTGACCTCCTCCAGCACAGCGAAGTGCGCCCAGACCAGCGCGGCGAGCAGGCAGGCGCTGACCGCCCAGACCGTAACGCGGCTGAGCCAGGGCGAATCTTCCAGAATGGCGCCTTCCACTTCCGGCATGAACTCGGTGTCCTGACGCTTCTCGCGCAGGCTGCCGAAGTAGTTGCCGAGGCTCTGGGTCAGTTGCATCACGCTTCGCTCCTACAGGCTGGCCGGGCCGACACGGCCCTTGCGCAAGGCTTCGATCACGGACTCCTTCGGCCCGTCCGCCACCACATGGCCGTTGTCCAGCACGGCCAGGCGGTCGACCAGGCTGAGCATGGAGGCGCGGTGGGTGATGAGGATCAGGGTCTTGCCCTGCACCCAGCTGTGCAGACGCTGGCGCAGCAGGTCTTCGCTGGTGTTGTCCATGGCACTGGTAGGCTCGTCGAGTACCAGGATCGGCGGGTCGAGCAGCAGCGCTCGGGCCAGCAACACGGCCTGGCGCTGGCCGCCGGAGAGCAGTTGGCCACGCTCACCCACCGGGCGGTCGAAGCCCTGCGGATGCTGCCGCGCCAGGTCGACGACACCGGTCAGTTCGGCGACTTCGAGCATGCGGGCGTCGCTGATGTAGCGTGCGCCGAGGGTGAGGTTGTCGCGCAGACTGCCGGCCAGCAGCGGCAAGTCGTGGGCGACGTAGCCGATCTGGTGGCGCAGGTCGGCGACGTCGAGCTGACGCAGGTCGAGGTTGTCCAGCAGGATCTGTCCTTCGTCGGCGCTGTAGAAAGCCATCAGCAACCGAGCCAGGGTGCTCTTGCCCGAGCCGCTGCGCCCGATGATGCCGAGCCGCTCGCCTGCGCCGAGGCGCAGGCTGACGTTGTTCAGCGCCGGGGCGTTCTGGCCGGGGTAGGTGAAGCTGATCTGGCGGATCTCCAGTGCGCCCTTGAGCTGGGTACGATCCAGCGGCCGCTGCTTGTCCTGGCGCTCCTGGGGCAATGCCATCAGCGCGTCGGTGCTGGTCATGGTCAGGCGCGCCTGTTGGTAGCGGGTGATCAGCCCGGCTATCTGCCCCAGTGGCGCAAGAATCCGGCTGCCCAGCATGTAGCAGGCCACCAGCGCGCCGACGCTGAGGTTGCCGGCGATGATCAGGTAGACCCCGGCGACGATGGTGGTCATGCCGGCGAACTGTTGCAGGAACAGGGTGCCGTTGGTGGCCAGTGAGGCGAGGAATTTTGCATGGCCGTCCAGGCGGGTGAGGGCACCGTGGGTTTGCTCCCACTGATGCTGGCGCTCGCTTTCCGCGCCGCAGGCTTTGAGGGTTTCCAGGCCTCCGAGGGTTTCGATCAACAGCGCCTGGCGCTGCGAGCCGAGCTGTAGGCTCTTCTGCACCGTGTCGCGCAGGCGCACCTGGATGATGTAGGCGAACAGTGCGGTAATGGGGAAGGCCAGCAGCGGGATGAACACCAGCGGCCCGCCGATCAGGCCGATCACCAGCAGCATCAGCAGGGAGAATGGCAGGTCGATCAGGCTGGTCAGGGTCACGGCCGTAAGGAAGTCGCGCAGCCCCTGGAAGTCGTGAATGCTCTGGGCGAAACCGCCGATGGTGGCCGGCCGCGCTTTCATCGACATGCCGGTGATGCGCTCGAACAGGGTGGCCGAGAGCACCACGTCGGTCTTCTTGCCGGCGGTGTCCAGCAGGTGCGCGCGCAGTACCTTGAGCAGCAGTTCGAAGCCCGTGCCGATCAACAGGCCGACGGCCAGCACCCACAGCGTCGAGGTGGCCTGGTTGGGCACCACACGGTCGTAGGTCTGCATCACGAACAGCGGCACCATCAGGCCCAGCAGGTTGATCAGCAGGCTGGCAAGTACGGCATCGGTATACAGCCAGCGCGACAGCTTGAGGGTATCGCGGAACCAGGCGTCGATGCGTGGCACCAGCGGTGTCCGGGCTTCCTCCAGTTCATGCCGTGGACGCGCGAAGAAGGCCTGGCCGCTGTACTCGGCGGCCAGTTGTTCGCGGCTGACCCATTGCTCGCCGCCATCCGTTTCGCAGGGCAGGATCTGCGCCTGCTGTTTCGGCCCCCACTGGCGCAGCACGGCGCTGCGACCGTCCTTGAGCAGCAGCAGTACCGGCAGGTTGAGTGGTGAGATGCTGGCCAGGTCGCGTTGCAGCAAGCGCCCTTGCAAGCCCGCCCGTGCTGCGGCACGAGCCAGTAGGTCGGGGCTCAGGCGCTGCGCCGGCAGAGGCAGCCCAGCGCTCAGGCTGCCGCGGCTGGCGGAGCAGCCGTGCAATCTGCACAGGATCAACAGGCCATCGAGTAGCGGGTCGTCATGGCTGAGACGTGGATCGCTGGCCGGCCCTGGCCGTTCCATGGTGGTCAATTTCTACTACTCCTCAGAGCCTGTGCAAGGTCTGCTGCGCGTCGGCCATGCTGCGTTGAAATCGGGCTCAGAAAGCTGTTGTAGCTAACGCGCTTCAGCGCGGCCCGAAGGGCGAGCGAAGCGAGTAATGCTCATTTACAGCACGTAAACTCGAATGCGAGCCCAGTCCGTTCTTCGCCCAATTTCGCCTTGCCTGGCTCTAGCTCGCGAGACCTGCAGTGCAAGGTCTGCTGCGTGTCAGGCCCACGTGGATTCGCGTGGGCCTTCGAGCTGCGACTACTTCATTTCCGGCAAGCGTGCTTCGCTCTTCACTTCGCTGAGGGCTACAGCTTCCGCCGGGACTACGACCTGTTGCTGACGCAGCAGATCACCCATTGCCGCAACGACGCGGTACATCGAGAACTCTTCGCCGTAGCGAACCTCGGTATAGCGGCGGTTGGCAGTGAACAGTTCGTTTTCACTGTCGAGCAGGTCGAGCAGGGTGCGCTGGCCCAGGCTGAACTGCTGCTGGTAGGCCTCGCGAACCCGTGAGGTGTAGTCGGCGTAGTCACGTGCCTTGGGAGTTTGCAGGCGCGCGTTCTCCATGGCGTTCCAGGCCAGCGAAAGGTTTTCGTTGAGCACGCGCAGGGCGTTGTTGCGGATGTCCATCGACTCGTTGATCTGATGCGCGGCCGATTGCAGGCGGGCCTTGTCGCGCATGCCGTTGAACAGGTTGTAGTTCATCACCACGGCGGCTCGCCAGGTGTTGTAGTGGCCCTCGTCACCCTGCACGTTGTCGTTGGCATTGGTGGCCAGCTCCAGGTCGAAGCGTGGATAGAAGGGCGACTTGGCGACCTCGTATTGCTTCTCGGCGGCATTGACGTCCGACTGTGCCGACTTCAGGAAGGGGTTGTTGTCCATCACGGTCTGGCGGGCGGCGAGCAAATCGGCCGGCATGTTGCCTTTGACCGAGGCGGGGGACTCCAGCTGATCCGGCAGACGGCCGACCGCGCTGAAGAAGTTGGCTTCGGCATCGGCCAGGTTGACCTCTTCTGTGTAGAGGTTGTTTTGCGCCAGAGCCAGACGGGCTTCGGATTGATCCAGATCCGCCGTGCTGCCGACGCCCTGGCGGCTGCGCATGCCGATCTGATCGTTGATGCGCTGGTGAGCCTGCAGGTTGTTGCGTGCCAGCGTGACCATTTCGCGGCGCATCAGCACATCGAGATACACCTCGACGGTGCGCAGTGCCAGGCTTTCGGAGGTGCCAAGCAGGCGATAGGCGCGGGAGTTGACCACGGCCTGAGTACGCGCCACTTCGTTGGGCGTGTTGAAACCATCGAACAGCATCTGCCGCAGCCGCAGTTCGGCATCGCGGTAATTCAACGTCTCCTTGTTGTGATCACCCAGGGCGCGGGTGCTGGGGCTGTCCGTGCGTTCGCGACCATAGCCCACCAACAGATCGACGGTAGGCAGATAACCGCCCTTGGCGAACTTCACGTCTTCGTCTGACGCAAGACGGCTGTTGGCTGCCGCATGGATCTCAGGGTGGTTATCCAGCGTGCTCTGGATAGCTTCCGTCAAGTTCATGGCCTGCACCTGACTGCAGGCAGTCGCCAAAAGCATGGCGCTCCACAGGGTATTGAGTGTGCGCATTGGCGTTTCTCCTTACTGATGCTCTTATCGTGTCGCCAATAAAATGGCTTTTTTGTCTGTCAAACCGTTTCAGGCTTGTAACATCACAGCTAAGAACAACTTTTGGAGAGGATAAGAAGATTTTTTCACAAGCTATATTCGGAAAAAATCTTATGAAGTCTGCGAAAAGCAGCACATTGTTTGAGCCTATGAGCTGCGCAAGTCCTCATTTTTTGGGCCTTGCACGGCTGAAGTGGGTTGTCAGGCATCAAAGGGCGGGGATTCAACTGATGGAATAGTTCGACGCATGCTGTGGTGACATTTTTTTGTCAGTAGCGTTTTTGGAATTTTGCGCCGTTCCATTTCAATCAGCTGTCTTGTTTCTCTCCTCTGCTTCGAAAAGGTGTTCTGACCCTTTCGGTAGGTACGTGTCGGCGGTAGTCGGCAGCTGTAGTGAGGATGGAATCATGGCTACTCTTATTGGTGTCGTCAGTCAGGTTGTCGGCGAGGTGTTCGCGGTAGCGAGCGACGGATCGCGCCGGCCAATCAGCGAAGGTGATCGGGTCTATGCGGGCGAGCAACTGGTCACTGGAGTCTCCGGTGCGGTTGCGGTGGCCATGACCAACGGGCAGCAACTGACCCTGGGTCGCGACAGCAGCATCACCCTCGATACGCAAATGATCGCGGATCGCGGCGAGTCTCAGGCTCCGGTCGTCGAAACCCCACCGACTGCCCCCAGCGATGACGACCTCACCGATGTCGAGCGCCTGCAGGCTGCCATCGAAGCGGGTGACGACCCGACCCAGCAAGGTGAGGCCACGGCGGCTGGCCCAGGGGCTGGTGCGGGTGGTGCCGGCGGCGCAGGCGGTGGCCACTCGTTCGTACTGCTCAGCGAGGTAGGCGGAGCACTTGACCCGGTAATCGGCTTCCCCACTGCAGGTTTGCCAGGAGGGCCGGAATTTCCAGAAGCTCTGCCAATCGCTACCGCCGATCCTGAAGTGGATGGCATTCCTTCGGGCGGCACTGCCTCGAACGCGGTCGACGAAGATGGCCTGCCCGACGGTATCGTCGGTGGGGTGAACGATCTGGATGGCGAGGCGACGCAGGTCACCGGTGTTCTGGGCTATAGCTTCGGGCCCGACGGTCCGGGCACCTTCACCTGGTCGGCCGCTGGTCTGGCGGAAATGGGTGTCAGTTCGGGTGGTACGCCACTGACCTATCAGGTGAGCCCGAATGGGCTGACCCTGACCGCCTATGCCGGGGAAACGGTGGTATTCGTCGCCCAGGTCACCAACCTGGCGACTGGCGCCTACCAGTTCCAGCTGTTCGCGCCGCTCGACCATGCCGCTCCAGCGCTGGGCGGCAGTGACGAGAATGACATTCTCTACCTGTTCAACTACACCATCACCGATGGCAACGGCACACCAGCCAGCGGCAGCCTGAGCATCCTGGTGGACGATGACAGCCCTGCGCTGGCAGGTGGTGAGGAACGTCCGTTCATCAGGGGCGTGGTCAACGAAGACGCCCTGGGCACTGGCAATGCCGAGCCTGGCAGCATTCCGGAGCAGAAGACCCAGATCATCGGCGAGCCTGGCACCCTGGATGCGCTGGTCAACTTCGGTGCTGACGGCCGTGGTGGCTTCCAACTGAGCACGAACCCTGACGCGTTGGCCGATCTGCAGGCACTGGGGCTTGAGTCGGGGGGCGAAAAACTCGTCTATTCCGTTTCCCCGGACGGTACCACCTTGACTGCGGTCACCGAGACGGGTGGAACTGAGATCTTCACTCTGCAGGTGAACCCCGATGGGGGTTACGTATTCACCCTGCTGGGGCCGATCGATCATCCTCGTACCGACGGCGACGATTCCGAGCGCCTGGGCGACGCTAGTCTGGCACTGGATTTCTCCAAAATGCTGATCGCCACCGACTACGATGGTGACGCGGTGCCGGGCGGTTTCAACGCCGGCAGCTTCGTGATCGACGTCGAAGATGACGTGCCGGTGCTGGTTGATGATGGCATCGACAATTGCCTGACGCTGACTTATCAGGGCGGGGATGCCGGCTACGGCAACAGTTACGGCTACTACATCAAGGGGGCGGATGGCCTTCCGGTCAGTGGCCAGATCATCTGGAGCAATACCTCCGCTCTCAGTGGCGGCGATTCGGTGACTTTGCACGGGCTCGATCCCAGCGAGGTGGGGTTCTTCATCATTCCCAATGGTGCGGCCAACGAGATCGCCAATGGCGCCGAAGTGACCTTCCAACTGGTGGATGGCCAGTGGCAAGCCTTCATCGGCGGCACGCCTTTGGTCGGCGAGGGTGGCGCCAATGTCATATTCGATAATCCAGCGCTCAATCCTGACGGTAAATCCCATGTAGAGGATAACGGCGCACCGGGCAACCAGAACTGGGAAGACGTCAGCGCCGGTGGCGACAACGATTACAACGACGTCAACATCCAGGCCACCTGGACGACCAAGGCACCGGTCGGCGGCACCGTACATGAAGACCAACTGGAAGCGCCGCATCAAGGCAATCCGGAGGCTGGTCAGCGTTTGGTGATCAGTACCGATGGTGGTGCCGGCAGCCTTATGGCGCTGGTGAAGTTCGGCGCTGATGGCCCCGGCGCATTCGGCCTGGCAAGCAGCGCAGCTGTGAGCACTGAGCTTGCCGCGCAGGGCGTCAAGTCGGGTGGCCAGGCGCTGGTCTATACGGTCAGCGAAAGTTTCGATGGCGACGGCAACCTGATAAGTACCACTCTTACTGCTACGGCTGCCGAAGGGGTGGGCGGCTACCCGGTATTCGCTCTGGTGGTGAATGCCGATGGCAGTTTCAGCTTCACGTTGCAGGGGCCGATCGATCATCCGCGCGCCGATGGCGACGACAGCGAGCTGTGGGCGTCGAAGGGCGGTATCGGCATCGATTTCACCCAGCTGTTCACCGCGACCGATGGCGACGGCGATCCGCTGCAACTGCCCGAAGGCGCGAAAGGCCTGTTCGTCATCAATATTCAGGATGACGTCCCGCTGCCGGCTCAGCCCAACCCGCAGCAGCCGGTGGTCGGTGGCCTAGTGCACGAAGATGCGTTGGGTAGCGGCAATGCCGAACCCGGCAGCGAACCGCAGCAAACCCTGACCGCCGAAGGCGGGCCGCGCACGCTGGATGCGCTGGTCAACTTCGGTGCAGATGGTCGCGGTGGTTTCCACCTGAGCCAGGAGCCCGGCGCGCTGTCCGGTCTGCAGGCGCTCGGCTTGACCTCCGGTGGCGTGGCGCTGTTCTACGCCGTGTCGGCGGACGGCACGACATTGACCGCCAGCGCGGGTGAGGGTGGCACGCCGGTCTTCACCCTGCAGGTCGGCGCCGACGGTAGCTACCTGTTCACCCTCAAGGGGGCTCTGGATCACGAGGATCCGAGCGGTATCGACTCGGAGACCCTGGGCGACAACAACCAGGCGCTGGATTTCTCTGGTGTGCTGGTGGCCACCGATGGCGATGGCGACCCGATTGCCGCTGGTTTCCTGCCTGGCAGCTTCGTCATCGACGTGGAAGATGACGTACCGATTCTCAAAACGCTCGACCCGCAGCAGCCCGCGCTGGGCGGTACCGTCCACGAGGATCTGTTGAGCAGTCCGAATGCGGGCAACCCGGATGGCGGTACGCAGACGCTGGTTGTCAGCACCGAAGGAGGGGCCGGCAATCTGAGTTCGCTGGTTTCCTTCGGGGCCGACGGCCCAGGAGCCTTTGGGCTGGTCGACAGCGGTACCGCGACCGGGCTGCTCGATGCTCAGGGGCTCACCTCGGGCGGGGAAAGTCTGGTCTATGACGTGGTTGAAACCCGCGTCGACGGCAAACTGGTCAGCACCACGCTGACCGCGGTTTCCGCTGACAGTCTGAGCAATTACCCGGTGTTCACTCTGGTAGTGAATGCCGATGGCAGTTTCAGCTTCACGTTGCAGGGGCCGATCGATCACCCGGTTGCCGACGGCAACGACGGTGAGCTGTGGGCCAACGACGGGGCGTTCGGCATCGACTTCACCCAGCTATTCACCGCCACCGATGGCGACGGTGACCACCTGCAGTTGCCGGAGGGCACCACTGGGCTGTTCGTCATCAATGTCCAGGATGACGTGCCGGAATTGGTCGTCAGCGAACCGGACTACTGCCTGACGCTGACCTACAAAGGCGGTGATGCAGCGATGTTCAATAGCTACGGCTATTACATCAAGAACGCTGATGGCACGCCGGCCAGTGGTGAGATCATCTGGAGCAATACGCGCTTCCTCGGGGTTGGCACCACCACCACTCTGGAAGGACTCGATCCGGATAGCGTCGGCTTCTTCATCATCCCCAACGGCGCCTTCAATGGTGTCAGTAACGGTACCGAGGTTACCTTCCAACTGGTCGATGGCCAGTGGCAGGCCTTTGTCGGCGGTAGCGCACTCAATGGTGGCGGTGGTGCTGCGGTTGTCTTCGACAACCCGGCGCTCAACCCCAATGGCAAATCCCATGTCGAGGACAACGCCGCGCCCGGCAACCAGAACTGGGAAGACGTCAACAACGGCAACAGCGACAACGACTACAACGACGTCAATATCCAGGCCACCTGGACGGCCAAGACACCGCCTGCCATCGGTGGCACGGTGCATGAAGACAAGCTGACGACCCCCAATGTCGGGAATCAGGAGGCTGGGCAGACGCTGGTTGTAAGCACGGCTGGCGGTGCCGGCACGCTGGCCTCGCTAGTAGCCTTCGGTGCCGACGGCCCTGGCAGCTTCGGCCTGGTGGACAGCGCCACGGTCGCTTCGCAGCTGAACGAGCAAGGGCTGACTTCCGGCGATAAGCCGCTGGTCTATACGGTCAGCGAAAGCTTCGATGACGACGGCAATCTGCTCAGCGCCACGCTGACCGCTACGGCTGCCGCGGACGTTGGTGGCTATCCGGTGTTCACCCTGGTGATCAATGCCGATGGCAGCTTCACCTTCACCCTGCAAGGGCCGATCGACCATCCGCAGGCCGATGGCAACGACACTGAGTTGTGGTCGAGCGACGGCCAGATCGGCATCGACTTCACCCATCTGTTGGCCATCACCGACGGTGATGGCGATCCGCTGAACATCCCCGAAGGTGTTGGCGGCCTGTTCGTGATCAATATCGAGGACGATGTGCCGACCCTGAGCCTCGGGGTCAACGCTCAGGCATTGGCTCAGCTGGAAGTGGCGTTGGACGAAACCCGTGGCAATCAGGATCGTTATGCCGCCAACGACGACCAGAGCCAGGGCTACGTGAACGACGATAATGGCGCGTTGGCCAAGGTCACCACCCAACTTGCCGGTGGCCTGACCTCGCTGTTCACCATCGGTGGGGCAGCAGGGGCTGATGGCGAGGCTTCGCTCAACGGCACGCTGAGCTTCTCCGGGGTGCCGGCCCAGGGGCTGGCCACCACACTTTCGGCCACCAATGGCGGTGCCATCCGCCTGTTCGTCGACCCGGCCAACAGCCAGGTCATCAAGGGTGTCGATGCCACTGGCGATACGGTCTTCACCATCGCCATCGTCACTGTCGATGGTCAGCCGCAACTGCAGACCACGCTGTTCGAAGCGATCCGCCATCCGGACAACGATCAGCGTTTCGACGAGGCGGTCGATCTGCTGATCAAACACCAGGGCTCGTTGCAGCTGCAGTATCAGGTCACCCGTGTCGACGGTGATGGTGACGCGGTGACCCGTACCGCGAAGGTCGAGCTTGCTGGCGGCAATTCGTCCTATTTCTCCTTCCAGGACGACGGCCCGAAAATCATCAAGTTCGAGCTGGGTCACAGCGTCAAGCTATACGTCGAC
This sequence comes from Pseudomonas berkeleyensis, assembly GCF_014109765.1. Lineage (NCBI taxonomy): Bacteria > Pseudomonadati > Pseudomonadota > Gammaproteobacteria > Pseudomonadales > Pseudomonadaceae > Pseudomonas > Pseudomonas berkeleyensis. The sequence continues at coordinate 3,315,686 of NZ_CP059139.1, read as the reverse complement.
GAATCCGTTGGCAAAGGTGGTTCCAGCCAGAACGAACCCGGTCAGGCTGCGCCGAATGACGAGCAGGGCCACGGCAATGTGCTGGGTTACGCCCGGATCGACGGCGACAAGCTGTTCAAGTTGACCGCCGATGGTGGTTCGGATGGCCTGGACAGCAGCCGTACCCGCTTCTCCCTGAGCCTTGCCAGTAATGGCGTGGACTCCGGGCTGAATGCCACGGCCGGCGGCGACATCCTGCTGTACAAGGAAGCCGATGGCAGCATCCTGGGTAAAGCCAATGGCGTTACGGTATTCAAGATCAGCGTCCATGCCGCTGACGGTAGCGTGACCCTGGTGCAGTACAAGGCCATCGCCCATGGTGACACCAGCAGCCATGACGAGTTGGCGCTGCTCAAGGATGGCGTGCTGAAACTGAACGTGACGGTCTATGACAAGGACGGCGACTCGCAGAGCGCCAGCCTGGATCTGGGCAAGGTGGTCGGCTTCGAGGACGACGGCCCGAAAATCACTAAGTTCGAGCTGCAGCATGGCACCAAGCTGTACGTCGACGAATCGGTGGGCACCACAGGTTCCAGCCAGAACGAGAATGGCCATGTCGCGCCGAACGACGAGCAAGGCCATGGCGATGTGCTTGGCTATGCCAGCATCGACGGCAAGGATCTGTTCAAGCTCACGGTGGATGCCGGTTCGGATGGCCAGGATACGTCGCGTACCCGTTTCGAGTTGAACCTGAGCCAGGACGGCGTGGACTCCGGGCTGGATGCTACCGCAGGCGGCGATATTCGTCTGTACAAGGATGCCGACGGCAACGTGCTGGGTGTGGCCAATGGCGTCACGGTATTCAAGGTCAGCGTCAATGCCGGCAGTGGCAGTGTGACCCTCGTGCAGTACGAGGCCATCGCCCATGGCAATACCAGCAATCATGACGAGCTGGCGCTGATTCGCGCCGGCGTGCTGAAGCTCGGCGTGACTGTCTATGACAAGGATGGCGATTCCCACAGTGCCAGTCTGGATCTGGGCAAGGTAGTCGGCTTCGAGGACGATGGCCCCTCCGCGGGCATCACCAATGCCGCCTACGCGCTGGACGATGAAGGTCTGCCCAATGGCATCAACGGTGGTGAGGGCGACGTGACAGGGGCGAACACCACGGTCTCTGGCACGCTGGTATTCGACGCCGGCTCTGATGGTCTGCGTGGCATCTCCCTGTCCGGGCCGAGCGTGTTGGGCACCGAGAACGTCACCTCGACCTGGAACGCCGGCAGCAAAACGCTGACCATCAGCAGTGCCGAGCGCGGCACGCTGGTGACCGTGGTGTTGACCGACCCGGCGCTCGGCAAGTACGAGCTGGAGTTGCATCAGCCCCTGATGCATCCGGCTGGCCAGGACGAAAACGACATCAAACTGCAGATCGGCTACACCGTGACCGATGGTGATGGTGATACCGCCGTGGGCAAGCTGGTGGTCACGGTCAACGACGATACCCCGACCATCCAGGCCATGCAGCCGGGCTTCGAGTCGCAGGCCACCTTCCTCGGTACCGATGCCGGCTATCACAACAGCTACGGCTATTACTCGCGAGATGCCGAGGGCAATCCATCCGTGGGCAAGGTGATCTGGGCTGATGTGAAAGCGCAGGCGGCGGGAACCACCTTCGATCTGGATGGGCTCGACCCGAGTGAGGTGGGTTTCTTCATCATCCCCAATGGTGCGGCCAACGTCGCGCTCAGCAATGGCGCCGAACTGACCTTCCAGCAGGACGCTGATGGCAACTGGCAGGCCTTGCTGGGCGGGGTGCCACTGACCGGTGCTGGCGGTGCCAACGTGCTGTTCGACCGCGCCGAGTTCAACCCGGGCGGCTCGCACCTGCAGGACAACGCCGCACCCGGCAACCAGAACTGGGAGGATGTGACCAACAATCCCGACTACGACTACAACGACGTCAACACCAACGTGACCTGGGGCATGCCGCTGCAGGTGGACGAGACCTATCTGGGTACGCCGGATGCAACGGTCAGCCGCAACTTCAGCTCGGCCTTCAACGCCGAGTATGGTGCCGACGGCCCTGGTTCTCTGGTCTACGAACTGGTGATCAAATCGCCGAACTCCGGGCTGGTCGATACCGAGAGCGATGAAGCGGTCAAGCTGGTGTTCAACGGCTCGGTGCTCGAAGGCCGTACCGAAACCGGTAACGAGCTGGTCTTCACCCTGAGCGTCGACGCCGCAGGACTGGTGACTCTGACGCAACTGAGGGCCGTGGTTCATCCCACCGCCCAGCCGGATGAGTTGCATCTGCTGGGCAGTGACAAGATCGGGCTGCAGGCCACCATCACCGACGCCGACGGCGATCAGGATTCGGCCAGTATCGACCTGGGTAAGGTGCTGGGCTTCCGTGATGACGCACCGATGGCGGTCAACGATGAGATTGCCGGTGAGGTCTCACGTTCGGCAGTCGATCAGGTCGTCGGCAACGTCAACGATCTCACCGGCAATGACAGCTTTGGCAACGATGGCAAGGCAAGCGTCTCGCCGGTGCAGATCATCGGCCAGGGCAGTCAGGGCGGTACGCTGGTCATCGATCCCAGCGGTAATCTGGTCTACAGCGCTGGCAGTGGGGCCAGCGCCGGTACGGAGGTGTTCACCTATCAGATCACCGACGGCGATGGCGACGTTTCCACGGCCACCGTGACCCTCACGCTCGGTGGCAATGACCCGGTCGGTGGTCAGGCCTCTGGCAGCGTCGACGAGGATGGCTTGACCCATGGTCTGGCCGGAGGCCCCAACGACCTGGCTGGTGAAGCCACCACGGCTGTTGGGCCACTGGGTTATCAGGTAGATAACTTTGGTGGTTTCGCCTGGGATGCCAGTGGCCTTGGCAGCCTGTCTTCAGGCGGCTCGCCACTCAACTATCAGCTCAGTGCTGATGGCAAGACGCTGAGCGCGTTCGATGCCGGTGGCAATCCGGTCTTCACTCTCAGCCTGACCAACTCGGATACCGGGCAATACAGCTTCAAGCTGTTCAAACCGCTCGATCATCCGGCGCCGGACGTTGCCGGTACGGCAGACGAGAACGACCTGAACCTGGCCTTCTCCTACAAGGTTTGGGACTCCGCTGCGCCTTCGGCTCCGGCCACGGGTAGCCTGACGATCACGGTGGATGATGACTCGCCGGCCACGCCCGATGACATCGCCAAGTCTGCCAGCGAACCGCAAGGCATCCACACCAACCTCATGGTGGTGCTGGATCTGTCCGGCAGCATGGACGATGCGCCGTCAGGCGTCAGTGGCTTCAGCACCAAGCTGGCATTGGCCAAGGATGCCGTGCAGCGTCTGATCGACAGCTACGACAACCTTGGTGACGTGATGGTACGCATCGTCACCTTCGCCAACACGGCGAGTGCTGTGGGCAATGTCTGGATGACCGCCGCCGATGCCAAGGCCTGGCTCACCGCGCTGGCCAACAACGCCGGCAACGGTTCGACCAACTATGACGATGCCCTGATCAAGGCGATGAATGCCTACGACTCGGCCGGCAAGCTCACCGGTACCGGCGTGCAGAGCGTCTCGTACTTCCTCTCTGACGGGCAGCCGACGTTGTCCAACGCCAACCCGGGCAACAACAACAGCGGCAGCCAGTACAACCCGGAACTGGGCGATGGTATCGGTGCCGGCGAAGAGGCGGACTGGATCGCCTTCCTAACGGCCAAGGGCATCAAGTCCTATGCGCTGGGCATGGGCCTGGGCAGTGACCTCGACAAGACCTTGCTCAACCCCATCGCTTATGACGGCAAGGCGGGCGCCAACACCGATGGCATCCTGGTCTCCAACCTCAACCAGCTCAACGACACCTTGCAGGGGACGGTGATCGGCACGGTTATCTCCGGCAACCTGATCAGCGAGGGCAGCAATGGCTTCGGCGCCGATGGCCCGGGTCTGCAGCCGATTGCTGCGATCACCCATAACGGTGTGACGTATACCAGCGCGTCCGCTGGCTACGATGCGGCGAGCCATACGCTGACCTTCACCACCGCGGGGGGCGGCTCGTTCAGCGTTAATCTGCTCACCGGGGCTTACACCTACAACTTCAACGGTGATGTGGCTCAGGACGTAACGGACACCATCCGCTATACCCTGATTGATCGTGATGGCGACGCGGCCACTGCCGAGCTGAAGCTGACCATCACCGACAGCAGCGAGGTGCATGCCTACGACAACTACAACCAGGCTATCGTCGGACAGAAATGGGTCACGCCCGATCCGGTAACCAAGGTGCTGGCGGACTTTTCCAGTACCAGCAATCCGGCTTCGTCCGGGCCCAACTACAACCCCTGGATATTCGATACCACCGATAACGGCAACGTGAGTGGCAATGAAACCACGGTGATCACGCAGGCCAATGTTCTGGATGTGTCGGGTAGCAAGTGGGGCGCCACCGCGATCAGTTCGACCAATGGCGTCAGTGTGCAGAGTGGGGCACTTCAGCTCGTTGACAGCGACCGTAACGCCGGGGTCAGTACCAAGGCTGCAACGCCGACCTTCGAGGTGGCCGAGGGCAACACGGCCAAGGTCTCGTTCGACCTAGGCAGCATCAGCAACTTCAGCAGCAGCGGCTCGGGCGATCAGTTCACCTGGACGTTGTACAAGCAGAACGGTAGCGCTTGGGAGCTGGTGCAGAGCGGCACCCATGCGTCCAGTAACTCGACTACCGTCACCAGCAACAGCGTGGGCGAAGGTACTTATCGCCTCTACTTCGAGGTCAATGATCGTACCAACAACAGCAGCAGCTACCGCGTCCGGGTGGACAACATCACTCTGATCACCGTGGCAGCCGCGATGCTGGTCGACACGGCCACGGCGGTGGCGGGCAACGTGCTGACCGATGCCAACAACTATCTCTACAGCGACCATCCATGGGGCGCAGTGGATAGCAAAGGTAGCGAGGGGGCTACGCTCAGCGTGCTGGACAATGGCAGCTACGTGGCCGTGACCAGCTCCAAAACCATCGACGGGCAGTGGGGTACCCTGGTGCTGCACAGCGACGGGGCCTACACCTACACGCCGGATCCCGACTACGCCAACCTGGGCAAGGAAGATGTCTTCACCTACCAGTTGACTCAGCCGGACGGTGACGTCAGTACCGCGCGCCTGGTGGTCGGGATCGGCTCGGGGCCTGCACCGCAGCCAAATGTGGTGATGGGCCACGAGGCGCTCAACGACACCTTGCTGGGTAGCGAAGGCAGCGATGTGCTGCTGGGGCTGGGTGGCAACGATACGCTCCATGGGCTGGGTGGCAATGATCGTCTGGAGGGCGGTGATGGCAATGACACCCTGATCGGTGGCAAGGGCAACGACATCCTCATTGGCGGTGCCGGCAACGACACCTTCGTGTGGAACGCCGATGATCGTGGTGGCAACTATCACGACATCGTCAAGGACTTCGGCAATGGCGAGGACAAGCTGGATCTGTCGCAACTGTTGCAGGACGTCACTGACTCAGGGAGCGCCGATGTGTTGACCCAGTACCTCAGCTTCGATTTCGTCAGCGAGCCAGGCAGTACGGTGATCAACATCGCCAGTGCAGGCAGTGGCGCACCGGTGGATCAGACCATCACCCTGGAAAACACCATTTTGTCCGGTGGTAATGCTGCGGAGGTCATCCAGGGCATGTTGGACAACAACCAACTGGTTGCCTGAGGTGTGAGAGAAAGCCGTCAGCGTTATGCTGGCGGCTACTCAGATACAAGGAAATGCTTATCAGAGTTTCCTTAGTTCGAGCACTCAACTAGAGTAAGCCCGCTACCCGCTCCGGGTAGCGGGCTTTTTTATGGCGTTTGCTGGAGGCACCGATGGTTTACGTACAGCGTGACGCTGCGGGGCGTTTGTTGCGGGTCGAACATGAACCCTTCGAGGGCATGACGGAAAACCTGGCGGTCGAAAGCGAGGAGTTGCTGACCTGGCTGACAGCCAAGGAGGAGGTCAAGGCGCGTCTGGACAGCCTGAAGCAATCCGATCTGGAACTGGTTCGCGTACTGGAGGACGTGGTCAGCGTACTGGTAGAGCGTGGCGTCATTCGTTACACCGACCTGCCCGAAGCTGCCCGCCAGAAGCTCGATCAGCGTGCCATCGCCCGTGCCGAGATCGAAGGCCTTAGCGGTCTGATCGGTGATGACGATCACCATCTGGTGTAGCCGGCGCGCGTAGGCTGTTGCGCGGCGCCGAGGCCGTGCACTTCGATTGGCACAATCGATACGCGAAGAATCACCGTAGCAAGAGCGCCCCTGACCGCTGCTGTTGGTTCACTGCCAGGGTGCCGGTGCACCTATCAGGCGGCCCATGGCGCCATGTACGCCCAGCTCGGTCAGCACCTCCAGTTCCCCCTGCGTTTCCACCATCTCCGCGATCAGCGGCAGATCGATGCTGTTGGTTGCGCGGAAAATCGCCTCGATGAACAGCCGCTTGTCGCTCTCCTGATCGATGGCGCGAATATAGGTGCCGTCGATCTTCAGATAGGCCAGCCCCAGGTGGGTCAGGTTACCGATCAGGCTGAAGCGCCCGCCGAAGTGCTGCAGGCCCAGACCGTAACCGGCGTCGCGCAGGCTCTGGCTCAGGGCTTCCAGCTCGGCCGGCGGGGGCAGATGGCGTTCGTCGACCTCCAGGGTCAGCAGGCTGGCCTGCTGCGGATGCTCCTTGAGCAACGCCAGAAGCTTTGCCCGCTGCGCCGGTTCCCGCAGGATCGCGGCAGACAGGCTCAAAGCCAGTGGTTCGGGGTGATCGTTCAGGTGAGTGAGGGCATGCTCGAGCATCGCCAGGTCGAAACGGGCGCTCCAGCCGAGGCGTTCGATCCAGGGCAGGAAGCGCCCGGCGGCGATGGCTTCGCCCTGCGGGTCGAGCAGGCGTGCGAGCACCTTGTTTTGCAGGAGCTTGCCGGAAACGCATTCGACCACCGGTTGGAAGTACAGCTGCAACTTGCCCTGGCTCAACGCGTCGTCGATCCAGCCGCGCCAGTCGTGCAGGCCCTGGCCGCTCTGCGCGGTGAAATCGTCGAGGCGTTCCCAGCACCGGCTCGCATTGCTTTGCGCCTGAGCCAGCGCCTGATCGGCGCGGCCGATCACGTTGCCGGGTTCTTCTCCTGGGCGAAACGCCGCGATACCGAGATGGGCCACCGGATTGCAGTCGCTGGCGCCGGTCTGGTGCAAGTTGTTCAGGTGTTCGCTGATTTCTTCAGCAAGGCGATCCGCATCGTCGCGACTCAGGCCCGGTGCGAGCAGGGCGAATTCGCCACCGCGGCTACGCGAGGCCAGCCACTCGCTGCGACCCGGGGCGTCCAGCAGGCGCTTGAGCAGCTCACCCAGGGCACCGATCAACGCATCGGTGCGTTGTCCGCCGAGGCGCTGGTTCAGCCCACCCAGATCGTTGACGCGCAGCAACAGTAGATAGCCTTCGGCGTTCTGTTCGTTGACCACCAGTTGGTTGCTCAGGCGAACGTCGAACTGCCGGCGGTTGGCCAGGCCGGTAAGACTGTCCTGATAGGCCTCTTCACGCAGCTTTTCGCTGCGCGCGGCCTCTTCGGCGAACAGGGTCTTGAGCTTGTCGACCATCTGGTTCATCGCCAGCACCACGCGTTTGAGTTCCGGGGTGCGTGGCACGCGGGGCAGGGTGAGGAATTCACGGCGGGTGATGGCTTGCGCCTGCTGCACCATATTGTCCAGTGGGCGCAGCTGGGTGCGCAGCAGCCAGCCACCGAGCACGGCGCTGACCAGGCCGCAGAGCAGCAGCCAGAGCAGGCTGCCGATGGCACTGTCCCACAGGCGGGCGAGGGCGAACTGCGGGTGGCTGAGCACTTCGACCCGCGCCGCCTGTTCCCAGCCGCGCATGATCAACGCATCGCCGCCCTGCGGGTGCAGATCGACCAGGTTGGCGAACCAGTCCGGCACGTTTTCCGTCTCGATGCTGGTCGTGCGCTCGACCATCACCGTGCCGTCGGCGATGTTCACCACGCGGATGCTGGCGAAATAGCCGCTGTCGAAGATCGAGCTGACCATCAATTCGACCATCGCCGGGTCGTCCACATGCGGGGTCAGCGACAGGCCCAGCGCCGTAGCGGCATCCTGTGCATGCGAGCGCAGCTGACTGATCGACTGTTCGCGTGAGCTCTCGACACTGGCGATGAAACTGCCGGTGAAGGCCACGACCAGGAACAGGCAGATGGCGAGGAACAGTTGCTTGAGTAGGGACATGGTTTTCTCCTAGCCTTCGCCCACGGCGAAACCCTCGGCATGCATTTTTTTCAGGATGTCCTGCCAGCGCGAGAGCTTCTTCGAGTCGCTCTTGCGGGTATTCGAGCCTGGCAGGTAGAGGCCTTCGGCATTGAAGGCGTAGACCGGCAACAGATCCTTGCGCTGCGAGGCGGGGCGTATGTCGTTGATCAGGTTGTCCAGTACCAGCGGCTCGGCGCTTGGGCTGGCGTAGTAGGTCAGCACCATGTGCGCCTGGTTGTAATTGAGCGCTTTGACATAGGTGATGCGCAGCTTTTCGCTGGGAATTCCGAGGCGACGCAGGGTGAAGTACTTGGCGATGGAGTAGTCCTCGCAGTCGCCGGCGCCCTTGACCAGCGTTTCTACCGGGGTGGCCCAGTAGTCGTTCTCACGCCACAGCTGGATATCGTCGACGAAGCGCACGGTACGGTTGAAGAAGCGATTGACCTCGGTGAGCTTGTCGGCTTCCGCCAGCGCGCTGCTGCTCTTGATCAGCTCTTCCCAGTCGAGGATACGTTTGCGCGCCGGGCCGAGTTCGCCATAGCGGCTTTCCGCGTTTTTCAGCACCAGGGCGAAGTCCCAGTTGGCCAGTGCCAGGCCAGCCAGCAGCACGCCGCCGATCCAGAGGATCGACAGATGCCAGCGCCATCCCTGAGTACGCAGCCGTCGCATGGGATCGTTGTCTCCAGGCTTGATGCGCAGAGTCTAGGCGAGGTGTCGGCTTTTTGCCGGCCGCTGCGCTGCAGTAGACGTGCGGTGTCAAAAGGTTGTCGATGACGTGCCTGTCACCCCGCAGTGCGGATGCAATCGGAGGGGCTACCTCAGTACCTCAGGGATTGGGCAGGGTCTTCTGGCGCAGGATGTAGATGCTCACCAACACGGCGCTGGTCAGCATGAAGGTTCGCGCCCAGAACATCGGCACGAGGTAACAGGAGAACGCGATGCTCGCCCACATCAGGCTCAACGCATAGACCTTGGCTTTGCGCGGAATACCCTGGCCGTCGAGGTAGTCTCGAATCCATGGGCCGAGGTGCGGGTGCATCACCAGCCACAAATAGAAGCGCCGCGAGCTTCTGACGAAGCAGGCGGCAGCGAGCAGCAGGAAGGGGGTGGTTGGCAACACCGGCAGGAAAATGCCGATGACGCCCAATGCGACACTCAGCCAGCCCACCGCCAGCAGCGCGTAGCGCACGCTGCGGTGACGGCTCTCGCGGATTTCGCGGGGCATGGCCGAACGGCGTGATCAGTGGCGCGGCTTGAGCAGGGCAGGTTTTTCTTCCGGAGCCTGGCAGAGCAGGAAGAGGGCGGTGAGCAACTCGGGAATCTGGTCGATCATGCTGTCCACCAGGTCGTGGTCACGGGCGATCTCGGCGAACTCCTGTTGTTCGTCGAACAGGCCGGAGCCCACCATGATCGGCAGCAGCAGCTCACTGACTTCGTCCTCGGCATCCTCGAACCAGATCGACTCACGCAGGAACACGCCTTCCATGAAGCCGATGCACCAACCGCGCAGGTCGGAATCATCCGGCTCTTCACCCAGGTCGAGGTCGCACGGCAGCTCCGGCTCTTCCTCACCGGCCAGTTGACGTGCGATATGGGCTTTCAGGTGAATCAGCGTGCTCTCGATCTCTTCGCGTTCGGCATCGCTGCGGTAGTGCGGCGGTTCGGCGAACAGCGCGTCGATCCATTCGCGCTCGGGCACCTGCTCGGGGCAGATGGCCAAGGCGGTCAGGTAGCCGTGGGCGGCCACGTAGTCCAACGCCTCTTCGTGCAGCTCATCGGCATCGAGAAAGGCTTGCAGGCGGGACAGTTGCTCAGCGAAGGACATCGTGGGGCTACCTTGAGGCTTAGGGATAAACGAGGGTGGATTCTAGTCCACCGCTGCCCCTGCGGCCAGCGCGGTGCGCTCTGAAAGCGGCGATTCAGCAGCTTCGGACGGCCAGACACCCTGCTGTCGTCCATCCTGCGGCATAATGCGCGGCTCGATTTGGAGGCCTTCATGCTCGACCACGCCCAGCGCATTCTCAAAGACGTTTTCGGCTACGACGCTTTTCGCGGTAACCAGGCCGCGATCATCGAGCGCGTGGCCGCGGGCGGCGATGCTCTGGTGCTGATGCCTACTGGCGGCGGCAAGTCGTTGTGCTTCCAGGTGCCAGCACTGATGCGCGAAGGCCTGGCGGTGGTGGTTTCACCGTTGATCGCGTTGATGGACGATCAGGTGGCCACCCTCGACGAACTGGGTGTGGCTGCCGTTGCGCTGAACTCCACCCTCAGCGTCGATGAGCAGCGCGAGATTGCCGACCGCATCCGTCGCGGGCAGATCAAGATGCTCTACCTGGCACCTGAACGCCTGGTTCAGCCGCGCATGCTGAGTTTCCTGCAGGGGCTGGACATCGCCCTGTTCGCCATCGACGAGGCGCACTGCGTCTCGCAATGGGGCCACGATTTCCGTCCGGAGTACCTGCAGCTCGGGCAACTGGCTGAGCTGTTCCCCGAGGTGCCACGTATTGCCCTGACCGCCACGGCGGACAAGCGCACCCGCGAAGAAATCGTCCAGCGCCTGCATCTGGAAAACGCCGAGCGTTTTCTGTCGAGTTTCGACCGGCCGAACATCTTCTACCGCATCCAGCCCAAGGATCAGCCGCGCAAGCAGTTGCTCGGCTTCCTGGCCGCGCGCAAGGGTGATGCCGGCATCGTCTACTGCCTGTCGCGCAAGAAGGTCGAGGAGGTTGCCGACTTTCTCAGCAGCCAGGGCTTCCCGGCTTTGCCCTATCACGCCGGCCTGCCCAACGAGTTGCGTGCCTTCAATCAGAAGCGCTTTCTCAATGAGGAAGGCCTGATCATGGTGGCCACCATTGCCTTCGGCATGGGCATCGACAAGCCCAACGTGCGCTTCGTCTGCCACCTGGATCTGCCCAAGTCGCTGGAGGCCTACTACCAGGAGACCGGTCGTGCCGGTCGTGACGGCTTGCCGGCCGATGCCTGGATGGCCTACGGCCTGCAGGACGTGATATTCCTCAAGCAGATGCTCAACAACTCCGAAGGTGACGAGCGCCACAAACGCATCGAGCAGCACAAGCTCGATGCCATGCTCGCGCTGTGCGAGGAGACGCGCTGCCGGCGCCAGGCGCTGCTGGCCTACTTCGATGAAGAATTGCCCAATCCTTGCGGTCACTGCGACAACTGCATCGACGGTGTCGAGACCTGGGACGCCACCGAGCCGGCCCGCCAGGCATTGTCGGCCGTCTATCGCAGTGGTCAGCGCTATGGCGTTGGCCATCTGTTGGACATTCTGCTCGGCCGTGACAACGAGAAAATCCGCGCCTCCGGTCACCAGCACCTGGCGGTATTCGGCGTCGGCAAGGGCTTTTCCGAAGTCGAGTGGCGCACGCTGTTTCGCCAGCTGGTCGCCCGTGGTCTGGCCGATGTCGACCTGGACGGTTTTGGTGGTTTGCGCCTGGCCGAGAGTTGCAGGCCGCTGTTGCGTGGCGAGGTCAGCCTGCAGCTGCGCCGTGAGCCCAAGCCGGCGCAGGCGGCCAAGGCCTCCAGCAGCGCAGCCAGCCAACTGGTACGTGGCCACGAGCGGGAGATGTGGGAAGCGCTGCGCAGCCTGCGCCGCAAGTTGGCGGAGGAGCACAGCGTGCCGCCGTACGTGATTTTCCCCGATGCCACGCTGCTGGAGATGCTGCGCAGCCAGCCCGGCTCGCTGAGCGAGATGGCCGAGGTCAGCGGCGTCGGTGCGCGCAAACTCGAACGTTACGGCCAGGCCTTCCTGGAGGTGCTCAATGGCGGCGCGGCAGACGAGGCGCCAGCTCCCGTTGCCGATCTACGCCATGAACTGGTCAGCCTGGCTCGCGCCGGCATGACCCCAACGCAGATCGCCGGGCAACTGGGTTGCAGCGAGAAGAACGTCTACAGCCTGCTGGCCGAGGCCATCGCCCAGCAGCAACTGACCCTTGAGCAGGCGCTGGATCTGCCCGAAGAATTGCTCGGCGAGATTCAGGAAACCTTCCTCGACGGCGAGGGCGAGCTGCCAGCAGTGAGCGAAATCGCGCCGCTGTTCGCCGGCCGGGTCGACGAGGCAGTGCTCTATTGCGTGCGTGCGGCACTGCAGGCCGAGTTCGAAATGTGAGCCTGGCGCCCTGACGTGCAGGCAATTAGCCGGCAAGGTTCTGGCGGCATCTCGCTGACGCGGCTAAGGTGTGGGGCAGGTCGCCACTGAACGAGGTAACGGTGCCTAACTATCACGCCTGGCTCGATGAGGTTCGTCCGAGCCCTTATGCCGACCAGTTGAGTTTGGGTTTTCGCTGGTTGCGTTTTTCCCGAGGCCTGGAGCGTGAGTATCGCGCTCACATGCTCGAAGACAGTTTCGAACTCAAGCGTTTCGCGCTAAGCGTCGCCATGATCATCTGGTTGGCTCTGGCTGCGCTCGATGTGCTCGTGGTGCCGGCGTCGCACCTGAACTGGATAATCGCCGTGCGCGTGGTGGTGCTGCTCATCCTGCTGGTGTGCGCGGCTCTGATTCTGCAGCGTCGACACATTCATCTGCTGTTGCCGCTGAGCATGGCCTGCATCCTCGTGCTTGGCGTGGGTGCAGCGCTGATCGTCGGCATTGCCCACCGCGCTGATCCCAACTACCCCTATGAAGGCCTGCTACTGGTGAGCATGGCGGCGTACTTTCTGGTGGGGTTGCGTCTGAGCGAGGCACTGGCCTGTTCCCTGGTGGTGATGCTCGCGTATGTGCTGGCGGAATTGGCCGCAGGGCTGACAGCGCCGCGTTTGATCAACAATGTGCTGTTTCTCGTGTTCGGCAATCTCACCGGGGCCGTCGGTTGCTACCTCCTGGAGTACAAGTCGCGCGAGCATTTTCTGATCAGCAGGTTGATGCGACTGCTCGCCTACCACGACAGCCTGACCGGCCTGCACAATCGACGCAGCTTCAACCGACAGTTCGAACGCCTGTGGCGCCAAGCGCAGCGCAATGACCAGTCGTTGGCGTTGTTGCTGTGCGATATCGATCATTTCAAGGCTTACAACGACTGCTATGGCCATCAGGCCGGCGATGCTGCGTTGCAGCGGGTCGGGGCGTTGATCGAGCAGGCAGCGCGGCGCCCTCTGGATATGGGGGTGCGACTGGGTGGTGAGGAATTTGCCTTGCTGCTGTTCGATATCAGTGCCGAGGAGGCCCAGCGCCGGGCCGAGGCACTGCGCGAGTCTCTGCAGGCGGCAGCCATTCCGCATCGTGGTTCCGACAGTGCCGAGGTACTGACGATGTCCATCGGTATTGCCTGCCTGAGCCCTGGCACCCAGGCTGAACTGAGCCAGTTGTACGAGCAGGCTGATCGGGCTCTATACGAGGCCAAGGCCTTTGGTCGCAACCGCGTGTCCCTGTGAAAAACGGTGATCGGCATGGTGACGTGGTCGCATTCTGAAATGCCCGGCCACAAACAGGGCTTGCCCTGCGTACCGGGTTATGGCTAGCTAGCTAATAATTAGTTTTTGACCTTTGTACGAGTCCGCTTGCCCATGTCTTACCCCGATCAACATCGCTTCGCCATGCAAGTCGCCCAACTGTCCAGAGCCTGGCGCTCCGAGCTCGACCGGCGCCTGGTCGGCCTCGGGCTGTCGCAGGCCCGCTGGCTGGTATTGCTGCACCTGGCGCGTTTCACCGAGATGCCTACCCAGCGTGAGCTGGCTCAGAGTGTGGGTGTGGAAGGGCCTACCCTGGCCCGATTGCTCGACAGCCTGGAAAGCCAGGAGCTGGTCACGCGCGTGGCTGTTCCGGAAGACCGCCGTGCCAAGAAGATCGCTTTGCAGCCCAAGGCGCAGCCGCTGATCGAGAAGATCGAAGCGATCTCCACTCAGCTGCGTCAGGAAGTCTTTGTCGGCATCGACGAGGACGATCTGCGTCGCTGTCAGCAGGTGCATGCGCGCGTGCTCGGTAACTTGCTGAAGTAAGCGATCTCGCCACTGTCAATTTTCCGATAATCACTTGAATGGTTGTCTTCTTGTGCCTATTTTTTGACTGATGGCGCTTGATGGCACTGTGCTTCGTCGGCAAACTGGCGCCCAACACGCTACTTTGTGAATTAGTAGCCATAATGCAGTACGAGCCGGGCTCGACAGGGAACAGTCGTCCGCGCTCGATTTTTTGTTCAGGGCGCAGCCTCCGGTCACGGAGTGCTCATACAGGATGTTGAGGAGGCTGCGTTCGAGCCTGGATAACCCTGGAGGTCACATGGCTCGGGTGCGTCAGTTGATGTTGGGTTTGGCGTCGGGTTCCGCTCTCTATTCGGGAATGGTTCCGGCGCTGGGGTTGGGTGAGATCACCCTGCATTCGGCCTTGAATCAGCCTTTCGAGGCCGAGATCGAATTGCTTGAAGTCGCCGATCTCGGTGCGCAGGACATACGCGTTGGGTTGGCGTCGACCGAGGTGTTCAACCGTTCGGGTGTCGATCGCCTCTATTTCCTCAACGATCTGCGTTTCACCCCTCTACTGCGTGGTTCGCGTAGCGTGATCCGCGTGGTATCCAGTCGCCCGGTACGCGAACCCTATCTGAATTTCATCGTCGAGGTGGCGCGCCCGAACGGCCAACTGCTGCGTGAATATACGGTTCTGCTCGATCCGCCAGGTTCGTCTGCCTATACGGCAGTAGCGGCGCCGGCTGTTGCTCTAGACTCCCGTCCTGCCAGCCCGGCGGCTGCGCCTGCGGCATCGGTGCGTGCCGTGGCACCACCCAGCTCTGCAGCGGGGCATCGCCATCAGGTAGCACGTGGCGACAGCCTGTGGTCGATCGCCGCTCGCCTGCGTGAACAGGGCAGCAGCTTGTCGCAACAGGCGCTGATGGAGGGCATTCTGGCACTTAATCCTGGCGCCTTCGCTGGTGGTGATCCCAGCCGCTTGCAGGCCGGCGCCGATTTGCTGCTGCCTGATGCGTCGCGTTCGAGTCCCGCTCAGCCTGATGCTCCTGTTGTCGCTGAAACGCCCGTCTCCGCGCCTGCCGTCACCAGTGCAGAGCTTCCTGTGAGTGCGCCGCTGGCGGCTGTCGAGCCCGCGCCCGAGCAGACGGAAAGCCTGCAACAGGTATTGGAACGCCAGCGTCAGGTCGATCTGGAGTTGGCCAACCAGGCGGCAGAAAACCTGCAACTGCAGCAGGGGCTGGCACAGCTGCAAGCGCAGCTTCAGCAATTGCAGGAACAACTGGCGCAGAAGGATGCGCAACTGGCTGAGCTTGCTGAGCAGCGAGCTTCCGCAGCCCCCGTTGCAGCACCGGTAGTCGCCGCACCGGCTGTTCAGGAAGCTCCAGCACCTGCCGAGCGGGGTTGGTTCTCCACGCTGCTGGCAGGTGGCATCGCCTTGCTGCTGTTGCTGGGCGCTCTGTTGTGGGCCGTGCGGCGCCGGGCAAAACCAGCGCCGGTGGTGCAGGTGGAACCCAAGGCGCAGCGTCCCGCAGAGCCCGTCCGCCCAGCAGTGGCCGCTGTAGCCGCGCCACTGGCCGCTGCTACCCCGGCGGTACCTGCACCCGTCCAGCAGCGTGCGCAGGGGCCGGTCGATCCGCTGGAAGCGGCCAACGTCTATATCGCCTACGGCCGTTTCAGCGAGGCGCGCGGTGTACTCGACCAGGCGCTGGCCCAGGAGCCGCAGCGTACTGATCTGCGTTTCCGCCTGTTGGAAGTTGTGGCCCAGCTGGGTGATGGTGCCGCCTTCGCCCGTGAGGAGGCAGTGTTGCATGCCGAGGGCTTCGACGCGACGCGTATCGATGCGCTCAAGGCGCGTCATCCTGCTCTGCAGCATGCGCCCAGCGAGCCAGCGGCGCAGCCGACTGCGCCGGTAGCCGCGTCGGCGGGTGAGTCGTTGGCCGAGTCTGATTTCCAGCTCAATCTCGACGACCTGTCGTTGGATGCCGACTGGGATCTGGTCAGCCCGTTCCCGGCTGCCAAGGCCAAACCCAAAGCTGTCGCCGAGCCCGAGTTCGATACTTCGTTCTCCAGCAACCTGCAGGAGTTGCCCGAGGTCTTCGAGCTGCATCACGAAGACGAGCAACTGAGTGCCTTCGGTGAGATGGAGATGGTACTGATCGATGAGCCGCAGGAGCTGGATGACAACTTCCTCGACGCCTTCTCCGGCGAGGCCGATGCCACAGCAGCGCTACAGGGGGATATCGACCAGTTGGCGACCGACCCCGAGCATATGACCAAACTCAATCAGGCTCTGGCCTATATCAAGCAGGGCGATATCGCCACCGCCTGCGACATCCTCAACGATGTGATCGACCACGGTGACGACGAGCAGAGGAAGGCGGCGCGCCAGTTGCTGGCAGAAATCGCCTGATCGCCTTGTGCCGCTGTACCTGACCAGGCCGCGCATATGCGCGGCCTGGTCGTTTCAGAAGCTCTTGCCGAGATTGAGATACAACGCCTTCTCCCGCTCGTCGTTGAAGCCATAGCTGAAGTTCAGCGGGCCCAGCGGCGTATCCAGGCCGAGGAATATGCTGGCCGCATTGATGTAGCCGCTATCGAAAGCGTTGTCGTTGTTCCAGGCGCGGCCGCGCTCCAGCGACATGCCCAGGTACAGCGGGAAGTTCAGCGGCAGCATGGAGGTTTGCGTCATGCGCCGGTAGTAGATCATCCGCGCCAAGGCCATGTTCTGGCCGCTCAGCGAGTCCTGGCGAAAGCCCGACAATTCCTGGGCACCGCCGAGAATGAAGCCCGAGGTGACCACTTCCGCCTCATCCAGCGTGCGCCCGTAGCGCCCACCGAACAGCCAGGTATTGGGGCCGTGGCTGTAGGCCTTGTCCAGCTTCAGTTGCCATTGACGATATTCCTCGTCCGAGCCCAGCCCGCGGTCGTACTTGCGCAGCATCAGGCCGATATCCTCGCCGGTACGTGGGAAGTCGAGGTTGTCCAGGGTGTCGAAGGAGTACAACAGCTCGTAGTAGCCCTCGCTGAA
This sequence comes from Pseudomonas berkeleyensis, assembly GCF_014109765.1. Lineage (NCBI taxonomy): Bacteria > Pseudomonadati > Pseudomonadota > Gammaproteobacteria > Pseudomonadales > Pseudomonadaceae > Pseudomonas > Pseudomonas berkeleyensis. The sequence goes on along the minus strand of NZ_CP059139.1, from coordinate 3,298,484 downwards.
ACTGAAGCTGGGTAGGTCGCGCTCGCCGACGCGTACATCCGCTTCGCCCCAGGCCTGGGCGATACCGAAGCGAATCTCGCCGTTGTTGGCGATCTGTCGACCGAGGTTGAGGCCATAGCCGTAGCGCTCCAGGCGGTATTCGGCGATCGGGTCGTTGTCCAGAATCGCCTCGACGTTCTGCGCTTCGCCGAACAGGTAGGGCGCGACGAAGTAACGCGAGCCGGCATCCAGTGGCTGATAGAACTCGCTGTAGAGTTCCTGGCGGTCGCCCAGTTGCAGGCGTGTCAGCCATTCCGCGCCGAGCTCGTTGATGCCGTTGATGCGGTAACTGGCGCCGATGTTGAACGCGCTATCGCCGCGCATGTCATCCGACAGGTTCAGGCCCAGGCGCAGGTAATCGGTGCCGGTACGCTTGCCGCGGGCATCGATCACCAGCGCACTGCCGCGCTCATCCAGAGGCTCTATGCGGTATTGCACGCGCTCGAAGTAATCCAGGCCATACAGCGTGCCCATGTCCTTCTGCAGGCGATCTACGTCCAGCGGTTTGCCGAGCGGTTGGCGAATATGCCGGCGAATCACCGCGTCGCCGACTTTCGAGTCGTTCTCCACATGAATCTCGCGAATCACCGGCGTGCGCTGTTCGCGCGAGCGCGCCATGGCCAGTGCCGGGTTGCCGGCACTGTTGGTACGCAAACGGGCCAGGCGTTCTGCCTGAACCTGCGTGGCGCGGTAGCCGGCGTCCATCATCTGCTCGCCACGGTTGAAATCGGCCACGCCGAAGCCGGCCAGAGGCGGCAGGATCAGTACGTCGTCCGCTTCCAGCGTCGCGAGCTGAGCTTCGGAGTTCTTGCGCATCATCAGGTTGATCGACTGGTTCATCACGTCGACCACGGTGAGCAGCTCCTTGGCCGGTTTCAGCGGCATGCCGAGGTCGACGACGATGACGTGATCGACCCCCATCTGCCGCGCGACGTCGATTGGCACGTTGTTGACCATACCGCCGTCGACCAGCAGGCGGCCGTCCACTTCCACCGGGGCGAACACGGCGGGAATCGACATGCTGGCACGCATCACCTGCGGCAGGTGACCGCTGCCCATGATCACCTGTTCGCCGGTGACCACGTCGGTGGCCACGGCGCGATAGGGGATCGGCAGATGGTCGAAGTCGCGGGTGGCGCTGCGGTGCACCAGCAGGCTTTCCAGCAGCAGCGCGAGATTCTGGCCCTGGATCACGCCCAGCGGCAGGCCCAGGCTGCCGTCGTCACGGAAGCTGAGTTTCTGCTTGATCAGGAAGTCGCGGTCGTCCTGCTTGCGGCGAAAGGGGATGTCCTCGCGTGGCGGTGAGTCGGAGAGTGCCTGTTGCCAGTCCAGCTCCACTGCCAGGCGTTCCAGCTCCGCTACCGAATAGCCTGCTGCGTAGAGCCCGCCGACGATGGCGCCCATGCTGGTGCCAGCGATGGCATCGATGCGAATGCCTTGTTCTTCCAATGCCTTGAGTACGCCAATATGCGCCAGGCCGCGGGCGGCGCCACCGGACAGCACCAGACCGACACGTTCGGCGGCGATGGCGGGCAGGCTGGACAGGGCGAACAGGCAGATCAGCGAAAAGAACAGGCGGCGCATGGTGGTTTCCGGCAGGAGCAGAGACAAAGGCCGTTATTATAGGCATCAAGCCCCACCGTAGAGCCGCTGCCATGTCCGATCAGAAGCCTGAAATCGTCATCACCTATTGCACCCAGTGCCAGTGGTTGCTGCGCGCCGCCTGGCTGGCCCAGGAACTGCTCAGCACCTTTGCCGATGAACTGGGCCGGGTCAGCCTGGAGCCAGGTACCGGCGGCGTTTTTCGTATCCTCTGCAATGGCCAGCAGATCTGGGAACGCAAGACCGATGGTGGTTTTCCCGAGGCCAAGGTACTCAAGCAGCGGGTGCGCGACCTGATCGATCCCGGCCGCGATCTGGGTCACAACGACCGCGCTTGAGCGGACACGTATCAGAAGCTTTACCCCCTCTTTACACAGGGCTTACCCCGCTACTGCGAGTGCGCGCGAATAATTTGCCTCGAGCCGATATGGCCATTCTGTGAGAGGTGAAGTATGTCGCTGCAACGCTCCGTGATCCTGGCATTGATGACCCTGGTGCTTTCTGCCCAGGCACTGGCTGGCCCACCCGGGCCGGGTGGGCCGGCTCCAGGCGGCCCGGGTTGGGGTCAGTGGAAGCCCGGTGGTCATCACCATGGTTTGCCGGAAGGTGCACGTGAACTGTGGATCGGGAGTGCGCTGTACTTCGTCGCAGCAGGCACTTACTACCTATGGAACGCTAATGCCCAGCGCTATGAGGTCGTCACGCCGCCTCCGGCAATACAAGGCAATAGTGTCGCCAGCTATGAAGTGATCGCCTATCCAGCCAGCGGCCAGAGTGTCGAGCAGCAGGGGCGTGATCGTTATGAGTGCCACAGCTGGGCCGTGGGGCAGAGCGGTTTCGATCCTGCAACCGCAACGCGCCCGGTGGGTGCCGATGCCACCGAGCGCTATCGTCGGGCGCTGGGCGCCTGCCTGACGGGGCGTGGCTACAGCGTCAACTGATCGGGCGAAGCAGGCAGGCTCCCGAGCTGGCGTCGCTCGGTGGCCTGTGTTCAGGGAGCGCGTTATGCCGACAGGCGTCAACGCGCCATTCGCGCCGACACGAAGATGGCGCTGACGATCAGCATGCCGCCAGCCAGCATGCGCAGCGTCGGTTGCTCGCTGAACAGCCACCAGGCGAACAGAATCCCGTAGACCGGCTCCAGAGCGAAGATCACGGCCGTGGTGCGCGCCTTGAGCACGCGCAGGCTGGCGACGAACAGGCTGTGTGCCAGGCCCGTGCAGAAGATGCCGAGCATCGCCAACCACAGCCAGTCTACTGGGCGCACGCTGGGCAGCAGCGGCCAGGCCAGCGGCAGGAAGCAGATCAAGACGGCGACGTTCTGGTACAGCGCGGCCTTTACCGGATCGAGGCCGCGCGTACTGGCGCGATTGAGCAGCGACAGCAGGGCGAACAGAAAGCCCGACAGCACTGCCCATAGCAGGCCGGTGGTAGCACTGCTATCAAGGCTGAATTCCGGGGTGACCAGGATCAACCCCACGCACACCACGCCGACCATGGCGAACTCGCTGGGGCGGGTGCGCTCGCGAAACAGCAGGCCCTCAAGCAATACGGTAAAGGCCGGAAAACTAGCGAAACCCAGGGTGGCGATGGCGACGCCGGAGATCTTCACTGCTTCGAAAAAGGTGACCCAGTGCGTGCCGAGCAGCAGGCCGCCGAGTATCAGCAGAACCATCTGCCGCAGGCTCGGACGAACCGCGTTACGGCTGCGCCAGAGCAGCGCAGCCAGGCTCAAGGCGAGTACGGCGAAGAAGGCTCGGCCGCCTGCAATCATGTTCGGTGTGGTCGCCGCGAGTTTGCCGAAGATACCCGACAGGCCGAACAGCAGGGCACCCAGGTGAATCGCCAGCAGAGCGTTACGCTGCGTCATGCCAGGCGCGCACCGTTGGGCAGCGGCTTGTCGAAGCCGGCCAGGACGACGCGGTTATCGCTGTCGTAGACGCCTGTTACCAGCACCTCCGAGCGCACCCCGGCGATACGCTTGGGGGCGAAATTGCACACGCACAGCACCTGGCGGCCGATCAGCTCGTCACAGCCGTAGTGCGCGGTAATCTGTGCGCTGGAGGTCTTGATACCCAGTTCGCCGAGATCGACTTCCAGCACGTAGGCCGGTTTCACGGCCTTTTCATTGGGACGGGCGCTGCGGATGGTGCCGACGCGCAGCTCCACTTTCTCGAAATCCTGCCATTCGATGGTTTGCATGGGGTACTCCTTCGATGATGCGGCGCAGTCTAGGCGTCGCAGGCAGCTGCTGTCTGTCGCGCGAGCGAGGCGTTTTATCGCCAGACTCTCGCCTGCGCGTAGGGTGCGTCGCGCGCACCGAGGACAACCGATAGTTTTGCGGTGCGCACGGCGCACCCTACGACCCAGCTGTAGCCTGGACGTGTCCGGAGTGGTTTCAGGTAATGGTGCCGGCAAGATCGCTAGCGAGCGCGACGCAGCTGTCTCGGCGTCATACCCAGATGGCGGGAGAGGGCGGCGGTGAAGGCGCTCTGCGAGCTGTAACCGACCCGTGCAGCGATTTCGCCAACCGCCAGGTCGCTGTCGCGCAGCAGCTGTTCAGCCAGTTGCAGGCGCCGTTGGCGGATGTGCTCCATGGGCGTACGACCGGTTTCAGCGAGAAAACGGGCATGCAGACGCGCCACCGAAAGACCGGCCAGGCGTGCCAGATCTGCCACCTGCAGCGGGTGAGCCGCATGCTGATCGATGTAGTGATCGAGTGCAGCCAGGGGCAAACCCGCTATTTCACGTTGCTGGCGGCTACAGGCCAGGCTGCCGAGCAGCAAGGCCGCGCCCTGTCCAGCGATGACCGGGTCGTTGATCGGGCTGCTGGCCAGCCAGTTGAGCAATTGGCCCTGGGATGGATCGAGCTGCAGTGCGTTGGGTTTGTCCAGTAGGCGCTGGATGTCGCTCGCGTGGTGGCCGAGTTGGTGCTCGAGCCAATCGGTGGTCGGTAGATCCAGCACCAGGCACTGGCTGCCACGTGGGCTGCCGCAGGTATGGCGTGCTTCGGCCGGTACCACCGCCAGATGATGGCGCAGTACCCGGCTGCCCTGCCCATCCACTTCGAATTGCAGCTCGCCAGCCAGGCCGAACACCAATTGCGCATGGTCGTGGCTATGGCTGAGCACTTCGTGGCTGTAATGACGCAGGGACAGAATCGGGGGCATGGCGGTTTCCTCGGCAACTGGCGGAGTTTAACGCCTGGGCCGAAGCGATGCTGCGTCATGAAACGGTCTTTTTCCTGTCACAAGCCTTTCACTGCGACGCCTCAAGCTCGACTAAACCCAGCCGGAGGCCGCCCATGACCAGCGCCCAGCTCGCCAAGCCCAGCCGCAAGCAACGTGTCCGCACCCTGTGGATCTCCGATGTGCATTTGGGCACTCGTGATTGCCAGGCCGAGCACCTGGCGGCGTTCCTCAAGCGCTATCACGCCGATCGTATCTACCTGGTAGGCGACATCATCGATGGCTGGAAACTGCGTGGCGGCATCTACTGGCCGCAGGCGCACACCAACGTCATCCGCCGTCTTTTGACCATGAGCAAGCGTGGTACCGAGGTGATCTACGTCACTGGCAACCACGACGAATTCCTGCGCCGATACTCCAGCTTGCTGCTGGGCAATATCCAGCTGGTGGACGAGGCCGTGCACGTCACTGTCGATGGCCGCCAGTTGCTGGTGATCCACGGCGATCAGTTCGACGTGATAACCCGCTATCACCGCTGGCTGGCCTTTCTCGGCGACTCGGCCTACGAATTCACCCTGACCCTCAATCGCTGGCTCAATCACTGGCGCAGCCGTTGGGGCTACGGCTACTGGTCGCTGTCGGCCTACCTCAAGCACAAGGTCAAGACGGCAGTGAACTTCATCAGCGACTTCGAGGAGGCCATTGCCCACGAGTGCGTCAAGCGCGGCTTGCAGGGCGTGGTTTGCGGGCATATCCACCATGCCGAGATTCGCCAGGTGGGCGGTGTGGAATACATGAATTGCGGCGATTGGGTGGAGTCCTGTACGGCGTTGATCGAGCATTGGGACGGGCAGATCGAACTCTACCGCCTGGCCGAAGCGCAGGCGCAGCAGGCCAGCGAGGAGCAGGCCGTCGCCCTCGAGAGCGGCGCATGAGGATACTGATCGTCTCCGACGCCTGGGCGCCTCAGGTCAATGGTGTGGTCACCAGTCTGGCGGCTCTGGTCGGCGAACTGCGTGGGCTGGGGCATCAGGTCAAGCTGCTGTCGCCTGCCGATTTTCGTGCCATTCCTTGTCCTACTTACCCGGAGATACCGCTGGTATGGAATCTCTGGAGAGTCGGTGCGGCGATTCGTGATTTTCATCCCGACTGCGTCCATCTTGCCACCGAGGGGCCGCTGGGGTGGGCGGCGCGGCGCTGGTTGGTCAAGCGCGGGATGGCATTCTCCACGGCGATCCATACGCGTTTTCCCGAGTACGTCAGCACGCGTTGGCCGTGGATCGCACTGCGCTTCGGTTATGCCTTCCTGCGTGCCTTTCATCGTCCAAGCCAGGCCGTGCTGGTAACCACCGAGCGCCTGCGCGAGGAGTTCGCCAACTGGGATTTGCAACGACTGCAGCTGTGGCGCAAGGGCGTGGATACCCGCCTGTTTCGGCCGGACGAGACGCGCGCTCGGCCTGTGCGCCCGGTGTTTCTTTACGTCGGACGCATCGCTCCGGAAAAGAATCTGCAGGCCTTTCTCGATCTGAATCTGCCTGGCGACAAGCGCGTAGTGGGGGACGGCCCGCAGCGCGAAGCGTTGCAGCAGCACTATCCGCTGGTGCGTTTTCTCGGTTATCGCCATGGCCAGGCGTTGGCCGAGGCCTACCAGGATGCCTCGGTGCTGGTCTTCCCTTCGCGTACCGATACCTACGGTCTGGTGATGCTGGAGGCATTGGCCTGCGGTACACCCGTGGCTGCGTTTCCCGTGGCCGGGCCGCTGGATGTGCTGCAGCAGGGGCTTAGTGGCGTAATGGACGAGGATCTGCACGCTGCCTGCCTGGCCGCGTTGGAACTGGATCGCGGGCGTTGCGCAGAGCTGGCGGCGGCGCAGTCCTGGCGCGCTTCGGCGCTGGAGTTCCTGGCGTTGCAGCCGCTGATCGATGGCGAGCCGGCGCTGGCTGAGGCGCTGGAGGCGTAGGGCGCATTGGTGGTAGGGCGTACCGGGACGCCGACCGCTCGGAAGCAGTACGCCGTCGTATGTGTGGAGCACCGGAAAACGGCGGACTGTTCGCTTCGCTACAAGCGGCCGGCGTTCCGGTCCGCCCTACGAGTGGCTGATGTCCCGATCTTACAGAATGACCTTGTCGCGCAGCTTCTCGGCGGCCTGGTTGAGCGCCTGGATCACCCGCTCCTTGTCGAAGTTCTGGATGCCGTTGGTGTCCAGGTACATGGAGAACCCCGGCAGCTCGTGCTCGACGTAGCTGGAGGTGGCGCCCAGGTCGCGGCGGAAGTCCACCACCTGGTAGATCTGCACCGGGCGGGTGAAGCCCTTGACGGTGATCTGGCCTTTGTCGCGGCACATGATCACGTCCTTGATCAGCGAGTAGGTCTCGTGGGAAATCAGGATTTCACCGGATTCGGCGGCACTCTCCAGGCGGCTGGCGAGGTTCACGTCGCGGCCGATGATAGTGTAGTCCATGCGTGTGTCGGCGCCGAAGTTACCCACCGTGCAGTAGCCGGTATTCAGGCCCATGCGGATTTCCAGTGGCTTGGTGATGCCCTGGGCGCGCCACTGCTGGCGCAGCACCTTCATGTGCTTGCGCATGGCGATGGCCATGGAAACCGCCGCCACGGCGTCTTTCTTGGCGCCGTTGCTGCTGGGGTCGCCGAAGAACACCATGACGCAGTCGCCGATGAACTTGTCGATGGTGCCGCCGTATTTCAGGCTGATCTTCGACATTTCATTGAGGTAGGTGTTGAGCAGGTCAGTCAGCGCTTCGGCTTCCAGCTCTTCCGACAGCTCCGTGAAGCCCTTGATGTCGGAGAAGAACACCGTGAGCTTCTTGCGCTGGGTTTCCAGGCGCACGCTCTTCTTGCCAGTAAAGATCGATTCCCATACCTGCGGCGATAGGTATTTCGCCAGGTTGCGTGCCAGGCGTGCGGCCTTTTCCTGCTCGCGTTTGATCTCGCTGCGCACCTGGGCCAGGCGCAGACCCTGCTGGTTGACGAAATAGGCGGTGATGCAGATGTACAGGGTGGCGAAGAGAATGCTGACCAGTGCCACCAGGGTGGGCGTGTCGGTATTGGGATGAACCTCTATCAGCGCGGCGCATAGCGCCATACCGCTGGCGGCGACCAGCAGCCCCAGGCCCAGGTAGCGCAGGCCGCCGATGACCAGGGCACTGAAACACAGGATCAACAGGAACATCAGACTGGGCACGACGGAGAAACCGAGCAGCACGCAGGCAGCGCCGGCATGCAGGGCATCGAAGAACAACAGGGCGAGGTCGGTCTGCGCGGGGTAGTCGCGTTTGAAGCGGCGACTGAGATTGTGCGCCAGATGCGGGTAGAGCAGGGCGTAGGGCACCATCCAGAGGATGTCGTAGGTGAAGTGCCCCACATAGGTGCCGGCGGCAATGCTGGCGGCCGTGGCGATATAGGCCAGCACGCGCGAATAGTATTCGCGCAACGGCGGCGTCGGCAGCCCGTTGGCACGGCTGGTGGTGGCTGGTTTCATCTGCTGGAACTGTCCCTGCTGGATTTCTGGCGTCTCTGCTGGACGCCTGGCTGGTCTGCAAGACCTGAGCCAGAGGCTCGTTGGGCGGGGATCATAACCAAGGGGGCGGCGGCCAGCCAAGCACGGCCGCCGAACGGTGGCGCAACAGTGGCCAGTGGTCAGGCGTTGGCACTGTCCATGGCGGCCAGGTAGATGGAGTTCTTCGGCCGGGCGAAGACCCGCTGCAGCATGGGTTCGAAGAAGCTCAGCGGCAGGCTTTCGTAGTCCGGGTCGAAGGCGGCAGCATCGTACTTGGCGCAGAACTCGATGGTCGCCTGGTATTGCGGGTGCGCCTTGAACTGCTCGCGTAGGTGGCGATCCATGCCCAGGTGATGGAAGAAGTAATAGCCCTGGAAGATGCCATGCTTCTCCACCATCCAGTGGTTCTCGGCGCTGACGAAAGGCTTGAGGATGGCCGCGGCGATGTCCGGGTGGTTGTAACTGCCGAGGGTATCGCCGATGTCGTGCAGCAGTGCGCAGATCACGTATTCCTCGTCACGGCCGTCGTGATAGGCGCGGGTGGCGGTTTGTAGCGAGTGGGTCAGTCGATCGACCGGAAAGCCGCCGAAGTCGCCATCGAGCAGGCGCAGGTGAGCGAGGATGCGGGCGGGTAGCTGGGCGGCGTAGGCGGCGAAATCCTGGGCGATGATGGCCCAGTCCTCGGCCTGGCCGTCTTGCATATGGGTAAAGCGGGCTCGGCTATTCATGGTTTTTCTCGTTCTTGTTGTTCTTGGGGCGACGTGTAAAACGGTCTGCGACACGTTGGCGAACCGGTTAGACAGTCGTCATGCAGCAGGCGATTAGAAACGGATACGGCCGGTAAAGGCGTCTTTGAGCATCACCCAGTCGCCCATCAGGCTGTACAGCGGGTAATCGAAGGTGGCCGGTCGATTCTTCTCGAAGACGAAGTGGCCGACCCAGGCGAAGCCATAACCGGCCAGCGGCATGGCCAGCAGCCACAGCCATTGCTGGGTGAGCAGGGCATAGGCGAGTATCGCCAGCACCAGCAGGCTGCCGACGTAGTGCAGGCGGCGGCACACTGGGTTGCTGTGCTCCTGCAGGTAGTAAGGGTAGAACTCGGCGAAGCTCTGGTAGCGTTCGGTGGTCTGGGCGGTCATGGCGCACCTCCTGTTATTGTCACTGTCGAGTGTAGGGTGGCTGTCTCCATAGGCCACTGACTTAAGGTGCCAGTCTAGTATCCTTGCGCCGCCAACCCTGACCTTGCTGGCTGATTGACCATAAGAACAAGACGATGAGCGAAAGAACCACATCTTCCAACTGGGCCTTGGCCATCGTGCAGGCGCTGGAACTGGGCGGCGTCGACTGCGCCAGCCTGTTCGCCGAGCTGGGCATGGATTACGCCGCGTTGAGCGATCCCGATGCGCGCTTCCCGCAGGATGCCATGACTCGCCTGTGGCAGCGCGCGGTGGCGCTGTCGGGCAACCCGGCGATCGGTCTGAACATGGCGCAGGTGGTGCGCCCGGCGTCCTTCCACGTGGTGGGGTATGCGTTGATGTCCAGCCGCAACCTGCGTGATGGTTTCACGCGTCTGGTGCGTTATCAGCGCATCATTGGCGAGGGCGCGGATCTGAATTTCCTGCCGCAGCCCGACGGCTATGCGCTGACCCTGGCGATCCATGGCGACCGTCTGCCGCCAGCTCGACAAAGTGCCGAGGCCTCGCTGGCCTACTGCCTGGCATTCTGTCGCTGGATGACCAGCAAACCCATGCGTCCACGCGAGATCCGCTTCCAGGGGCCGCCTCCCGAGGATCTTGCGCCCTACCAGCAGGTGTTCCAGGCGCCGCTCAAGTTCAATGCCGAGCACTATGGGCTGATTTTCGACCGCGCAGATCTGGATGCGCCGCTACCCAGCGCCAACGAGGCGCTGGCGCAACTGCATGACCGTTTCGCGGGCGAGTACCTGGCGCGGTTTTCCGGTACGCGGGTTACGCATCAGGCGCGCCAGGTGCTGTGTCGCCTGTTGCCGCAGGGGGAGCCGCGGCGCGAGGTGGTCGCACAAGCCTTGCACCTGTCGCAGCGCACACTGCAGCGACGCTTGCAGGAGGAGGGCACCAGCTATCAGCAACTGCTCGACGATACGCGCCGGGAATTGGCTGAGCAGTACCTCGGCCAGGTCAGCCTGACGCTGCTGGAAATCGCCTATCTGCTGGGGTTCGCTGACCCGAGCAACTTCTTCCGCGCCTTTCGCCGCTGGTTCGGTGAAACGCCCGGCGAATACCGGGCGCGTCTGGGCATCGCTTCCTGACGCCTCAGTGCCGCCAGAAGGCCGGGAACAGCAACACCAGCACGGTGAGAATCTCCAGGCGGCCCAGCAACATGCCCAGGGTCAGCAGCCACTTGGCCAGATCCGGGATGCCGGCGTAGTTGCCGGCCGGGCCGACCATCTCGCCCATTCCCGGGCCGACGCCGGAGACCATGGCGGCGGCGCCGGTCATGGCGGTGATCCAGTCCACTCCGCACATGGCCACCGCCAGCGCCAGGGTGGCGATGGTGATGGTGTAGAAAAAGGCGAAGGCCAGAATCGAGCGGACGATATCCTCGTCCAGGCGATGGCGGTTGTACTGCTGCTTGATCACTGCACGCGGATGGATGAGCTGCTTGAGGTTGGCCTTGAGCAGGATATAGGCGACCTGGAAACGGAAGATCTTCAGACCGCCGGCGGTGGAGCCGGAACAACCCCCGACGAAGCCCAGGTAGAAGAACATCATGCTGGCGAACGGGCCCCACAGGTGATAGTCGCCCAGGGCGAAACCGGTGGTGGTCATGATCGAGGTGATGTTCACCGCCACCAGGCGCAATGCATCGAGCCAATGCAGGTCGGACGTGCTCCATTTCCACAGCGTGAGCATCAGCCAGCAACTCAGCAACAGCACGAAGAACCCACGCACCTGTTCGTCACGCAGCAGCGCGCGGTAGTTGCCCCGCAGCGCCGAAACATACAGCACGAAGGGCAGACTGCCGCAGATCATCACCAGTACCGCGACCCAGTGCACGGCGGGTTGCTGCCAGTGGCCCAGTGAGGCGTCCGAGGTGGAGAAGCCGCCGGTGGCGATGGACGACATGGCATGGTTGATCGCATCGAACAGACTCATGCCCGCCAGCCAGAACGCCAGCACGGCGAGGCTGCTGAGGCCGACATAGGCCAGCACCATGTACTTGGCGACCATGTGCGAGCGCGGCATGACCTTGTCCGAGCGATCCGACGACTCGGTCTGGAACAGGCGCATGCCACCGATGCGCAGCATCGGCAGGATCGCCACGGCCATGGCGATGAAGCCGATACCGCCGAGCCAGTGCAGCAGCGAGCGCCAGATCAGCGTGCCGGGCGACATGTCGTCGAGGCCACTGAATACCGTGGCGCCGGTGGCGGTAATGCCGGACATGCTCTCGAAGTAGGCGTCGGTGATGCTGGCGCGCTCGGCGAAGAGAAACGGCAGGGCTGCGAAGATCGACACCATCACCCAGCTCGACACCGTCAACATGTACATGTCGCGCGGGCGCAGGTGGGTTTGCTGCGGGCGCCCCTGCGCGATCATGGCGATGCCGGTCAGGGCGGTGATCAGGCTGGACCAGAGAAACGCGTTGATGCCCTGCGGCTGCTCGAAGATCAGCAGGGTGATCACCGGCACCAGCATGCTCAGCGCCAGGGTGATGAGGAAGATGCCGTTGATGAAGGCAAGAATGCGCAAGCTCGACAGGGGCATCGGTCAGTGCTTCCAGAAGCTGCGGGTGACCAGCACCAGCAAGGTGAGAATTTCCAGGCGTCCGAGCAGCATGCCGACGGTCAGCAGCCATTTTGCCGAGTCCGGCAAGCTGGCGAAGTTGCCGGCCGGGCCGATGATCGGGCCGAGGCCAGGGCCGACGTTGCACACCGCTGTGGCGGCGCCGGTCAGTGCAGTGACCCAATCCAGCCCGACCAGGGTCAGTGCCAGTGCCAGCACGCCGATGGTGATGGTGAAGAAGAACGAGAAGGTGATCAGCGAGCGGACGATTTCTTCGTCCAGGTTGTGGTTGTTGTACTGCTGTTTGATCACCGCGCGCGGGTGCACCAGCTGCATCAGGTTGGCCTTGAGCAGCACGTAGGCGACCTGGAAACGGAAGATCTTCAAGCCGCCGGCAGTGGAGCCGGAGCAGCCGCCGACGAAGGTCAGGTAGAAGAACAGCAGCAGGGCGAAGTTGCCCCAGGTGGTGTAGTCGCCGAGGGCGAAACCGGTGGTGGTGACGATGGAGGTGACATTGACGGCGACGACGCGAAAGGCCGTCAGCCAGTCGTACTCCGAGTTGAGCCACAGCCAGGTGCTGAACACCAGCCAGGTCAGCAGCAGGAAACCGAGGAAGCCGCGCACCTGGTGGTCGCGCAGCAGCGCTCTGCGATTGCCGCGTAGGGTCGCGACGAAGAGCATGAAGGGCAGGCTGCCGAGAATCATGAACACCACGGCTGTCCAATGCACCGCCGGTTGTGGCCAGTGCGCCAGTGACAGATCGGAGGTGGAGAAACCGCCCGTGGAGATCGACGCCATCGAGTGGTTGATGGCGTCGAAAGGCGACATGCCCGAAACCCAGAAGGCCAGGAAGCCCAGGCCGGTGAGTCCCAGATAGATCAGCAGGATGTATTTGGCCGCCATGTGCGAGCGCGGCATCACCTTCTCGCCCCAGTCCGACGATTCGGTCTGGAACAGGCGCATGCCACCGACGCGCAGCAGCGGCAGAATCGCCACGGCCATGCCGATGAAGCCGATGCCGCCGAGCCAGTGCAGCATCGAGCGCCAGATGAGGATGCCCGGCGACATGTCGTCCAGGCCGACCAGCACGGTCGAGCCGGTGGTGGTGATGCCGGACATGGTTTCGAAGAAGGCGTCGGTGTAGCTGATGTGAGCGATGAACACCATCGGCAGAGCGGCGAAGCAACACACCACGACCCAACTGGCGGTAGTCAGCAGGTACATGTCGCGTGGGCGGAACTGTAGATGCTGCGGCCGGCCGGGAATCACCAGGGCCAGACCGGCGATCAAGGTGATCAGGCTTGACCAGAGGAATGCCGAGAGATCTTCCGGGTGTTCGAAGATCAGCAGTGTGAGCATGGGAATGGCCATGCTCACCGCCAGGGTAATCAGGAATATGCCGATGATGAAACCGATGATGCGCAGCGTCGGCAAGGCCATGTGAAGGGGACTCTGGCGAGTTACGGAAAAGGCGCCATTCTACCTGCGGGCCTGAGCGTGTAAACCGCCAACGATGGGGGCTTTACAAGGCCATGGCCAAGCATAGAATAGCCGCCAGTTGCCGGCGTCCGTCGGTTTCCGAGCCCCCCTATCATGTCCGAAGCTAATCCCTGCCTCACGTGCGGCGCCTGCTGCGCGTTTTTTCGTGTGTCCTTCTTCTGGGGCGAGTGCCAATCCGCCGGTGGAAGCGTTCCGGATGAACAGGTCATCCAGGTCAGCCCTCACTACGTCGCCATGCGTGGCACCGAGAGCAAGCCGGCGCGCTGTACCCAGTTACTGGGTGATGTCGGCTGCGGCGTGCGCTGCACCATGTATGAACAGCGGTCGAGCAGTTGTCGTGAGTTCGAGGCGTCCTGGGAGAACGGCGTGCACAATCCGCGGTGCGACGATGCACGCAAGGCCCATGGCTTGCCGCCGCTGACGCCGCCCGTGCAGCCAGTCATATCGCCGGATCGCGTCGCCTGATACGGCTGTTTGCCTGAGCTTTGGCGGTTTTACCCTTGCAGCCTGCCAGCGGGCGCTTGAGAATGCGGCCTCTTTGTTTTTGGAGGTGGCCGATGGACGCTCTCGACGCTCTGCTCAACCGTGTTTCCGTTCCCCGCCTGGTCGATCCGGCCCCGGATGCAGCGCAGCGCGAATTGCTGTTTCGCGCCGCCTTGCGTGCTCCGGATCACGGGCAGCTGCGGCCCTGGCGCTTTCTGACGGTAGAAGGCGATGCGCGTACGCGTATGGGGGAACTGTTCGCTGAGGCGCTACGTGTCGCCGATGTCGAAGTAGCCGATGAGGCGCTGACCAAGGCCCGTGGCATGCCGCTGCGTGCGCCGTTGCTGGTGGTGGTGATAGCGCGTACCCAGGCGCATCCCAAAGTGCCTGAGTTGGAGCAGGTGATCGCCGCTGGCTGCGCTGCTCACGGCATATTGCTCGCAGCCCATGCTCAAGGCATCGGCGCTGTCTGGCGTACCGGCGACATGGCCTACAACGCTCATGTGGCCAAGGGGCTGGGATTGGCGGCAGGTGAACAGATCATCGCCTACCTCTATCTCGGCACGCCCGAGCGTGAACTGCGCCGGGCACCGGAATTGGCGGTCGATGATTTCGTCAGCGCCTGGAACGGCTGATCGATTAGCGGCGCAGTCGTAGCCTGAATGCAATCCGGGGATGCCACTGGGCTCCCGGACTGCCTTCGTCCAGGTTCGCTCAGCTCGCCTGTTGTCGGATCGGCAGGCTCAGCGTGGCGATGAAACCACCGTCCGGGTGATTGGCCAGCAGCAGCTCGCCACCATGACGCTGCGCCGCCCGGCGTGCGATGGCCAGCCCGAGGCCATGGCCCGAGCCGCCTTGCCCGGGGGCACGAAAGAAGGGCTTACCCAGCTGCTGCAGGTATTCAGCCGCGACCCCGGGGCCGTGGTCGCGCACGCTCAACTCCACCCGCTGACCCTGATTGCGCACGGCGATGGTGATGGGTTGGCTGCTTGGGTTGAAGCGCAATGCGTTGCGTAGCAGGTTGTCCATGGCCCTTTCAAGCATGTCTGGCCAGCCTTGCAGGCGCACGTTCTGGTCGAGCTGGATCTGCAGCTGTTGCTCTGGAGCGGTCAGCCGCGCATCGTCCTGCAGTTTGCTCAGTATGGCGGGGAGGTCGACTGATTGCGCGGCGCCGGGGTCGGCATCTAGGCGGGCGAGGGTGAGGATTTCGCTGATCAGCGCTTCCAGTCGATCACATTCCTGACTCAGGCGCGGCCAGAGTTTCTCCCGTTCGGCTGCCTCGGCACGTTCAGCGAGAGCCAAGGCAATGCGCAGGCGTGCCAGCGGCGAGCGCAGTTCGTGGGAGACATCGCGCAGCAACTGGCGCTGGCTGCCGATCAGCCCTTGCAGGCGCTCGCCCATGCGGTTGAAATCCTTGGCCAGCAGCCCCAGCTCGTCACGCCGGGTTGCCAGGCGAGCCAGGCTGTTCTGCTGATAAGCCGTTTGACCAAGGTCGTGCACGGCGCCGCGCAGGCGATCCAGCGGGCGGGTGATCGACAGTGTCAGGAACAGGCTGAACAAGGTCAGCACCACCAGGGCGATGGCCAGGGCGCTGAGCGGCCAGAACAGGCTGCCGCGGTGCCAGGCGGCCAGTTCTGGGTGCGGAATGCGGTAGATGAACAGGTAGCTCTCGCCGCTCGTTGGGCTGGTGTACTCGGCTGTCAGACGGCGCCAGGGCAGGCGACGATCGTCGCCGTGGCGAGCCTCGAACGCAGCCGCGCGCGACGGGAAGGTGCCCTTGACCACCTGCTGACCGTTCTCGCCGAGCACCTGCACGTCGATGCGGTATTCGCGCTTACGCTCTTCGAGTAGGCGCTGAGCGGCACGCTCGCCTTGTTGTTCGTAGAGCTCGGTCCATTGCCGGTCGAGCTCGTCGAGTCCCGGGTGCTGGTTGAGAATCCAGGCGTCCTGGTTCAGGGCGCGGCCGAGCAGCATGGCAAGCCCCGCCACCAGGGCGATGGCCAACCAGAAGGTGGCAAGAATGCGCCAGAACAATGACCGCACGGTGTTTCCTCATGAAAAAACCGCCGGGCCAAAGGCGCGGCGGTCGGGGAATGGGCTCGAGGCTCAGTTGGCCTTGGCTTCCTTCTCGGCTTTCCAGGCCTTGAACTCGGCCATTTCGGCGCGGCGAGCTTCCATTTTCTTCTGGTGTTCGTCGAAGGCCTTCTGCTGCTCCGGGGTGAGTAGGTCTCGCAGGGCCTTGTGTTGTGCGGCGCGAGCGGTTTCCAGCTCTTTCTTCATGGCCTGCTTTTCGGCTTCCGGCAGCTTGTCCAGGTAGCGCTTGGTGATTTCACGATGGGACTTCATCTGCTCGCCCATCAGTTTGCGAAACTCCTGGCGCTGCTCCTTGCTCAGGTTCAGTTCCTTGAACATGCCTGGGCCACGGTCGTGATGACGCGGGCCACCTTCGTCCATCGGCATGGCGATGGCCAGGGTCGGCAGGGCAGCGGCGAACAGCAGGACGGTGAGGGTCTTACGCATGGTGTTTCTCCTTGTCTTGAGAACCTGTTTTACGATCTAGCGAGCTAGAGTCATGCAAGGCGAAAACAGACGAGGAAGCGGAGTGTACTGTTGTACATGAGCATTCCGAGTCTGTTTTCAACGCTGCAGGGCCGACGCGCAGCAGGTCGTAAACAGGTTCCGAGGCCGGTAAGTACCGGATGGGCTCATTATGCGGCGGTCAAGGTCAAGGGCAGTCAGGCGTGGGTAAAGCTTCGGTAAAGGCGATGTTTCGAGGCATTTACGCAAGCAGCCGTCATGGCGCGTAGTAATAGCCGCGGCTGCGCAGGGCGAGGATGCGTGGACGGCCATCCGGGTGCGGGCCGAGCTTCTTGCGCAGGTTGCTGACGTGCATGTCCAGGCTGCGGTCATACAGCGTCAGCTTGCGGCCCAGGGCCAGTTGCGCCAGTTCCTGCTTGTCCAGCGGTTCGCCGGGCTGGCGTAGGAGAGCTTCGAGCAGGCGGCTCTCGGAAACGGTCAGCGGCATGTCATGTTCGCCAATGCTGACCACGCCGCGGTTGGGGCTGAAGCTCAGGTCGCCCAGTTCCAGCTGGCTGCTGATCGGTGCTGGCGCCGTGCGGCGTAGTACGGCGCGCAGGCGTGCAGTCAGTTCGCGCGGATCACAGGGCTTGGCCAGGTAGTCGTCGGCGCCGAGTTCCAGGCCGAGAATGCGATCCAGCGGTTCGCCACGCGCCGACAGCATCAGCACTGGAAGCTCGGGATGCTCGTTGCGCAGTTGCTTGAGCAGTTCCAGGCCGCTGCCGTCGGGCAGCATCACGTCCAGTACCACGGCGTCCGGTGCCTGCGCAGCGAGGGTCTGGCGGGCACTGCCGGCTTCATGACAAGCCGTGACCTGAAAACCTTCCTGGGTCAACCAGCTGGCCAGCAGCTCGCACAGTTCCTGGTCGTCATCGATCAGCAATAAACGGCTCATGGGCTCAGTTGATCCACTCGCGACGGGTTTTGCGCCGGCCACGCAATACCGCGCCAACCACTGCGGAAATCACACTGAGCCCGGCGCCGAGGGCGAACCAGGTCTGTTCCTCGCTGAGCAGTTTCGGCTGAGTCTGGGCCTGGCTCTCCTTGAGTTGCAGGCGCAGGCGCTGGTTTTCCTGGCGCAGGCGCTGCAGTTGCACGGCGTTATTGGCTTCCTGCTCGCTGCGCAATTGCTCGCTTTGCTCCAGGCGCTGTTGCAGCGCTTCGCTCTGCGCCGTTGTCGCGGCATCCGTGGCCGCAGGGGGCGTGGCATCTTCCTCGGCCTGCGCAAGCGCACAGGTCAACAACAGGGTGACCAGCAGGGGCAGCGGGATCGGGCGCATCGCGATTCCTTGTATGCGAAAGCAGCTAGGGTTGGGATCAGGGGAAGACTTTCTTGAAGGGCTTGACGATGACACTGGCGTATACGCCAGCCGCGCGATAAGGATCGGCATCGGCCCAGGCTTGCGCAGCTTCCAGCGAGTCGAACTCGGCGACGATCAGGCTGCCGCTGAAACCTGCCGGGCCCGGGTCATTGCTGTCGATTGCCGGATGTGGGCCAGCCACTACCACACGACCTTCCTGCTTGAGCTGCTCAAGACGCGCGAGGTGAGCCGGGCGCGCGGCCAGACGGTTTTCCAGGGAGTTTTCGACGTCGGTGGCGATGATGGCGTAGAGCATCTCAGTCCTTATTTGGATCGACCTAGGGAGGGAAGGGCAAGCATTTATGCCAGACAACGGCAGCTAGAAGACGGATGTGGGGCATAATAACAAACATCAATCTCAACGAAAGCGCCGCCATGATTGTCGATCTGCACTGCCACAGCACCGCCTCCGATGGCGCCCTGGCCCCCTCCGTACTGGTGGCTCGGGCGCATGCGCGTGGCGTGCGCTTGCTGGCGTTGACCGATCACGACACCCTCGAAGGCCTCGAGGAGGCACGTAGCGCCGCGGCAGCGTTGGACATGCAATTGGTCAATGGCATCGAGCTGTCATGCACCTGGGGCGGCGCGACCATTCACGTGCTGGGCTACGCCTTCGAGCGTGAGGCGCCAGCGTTACGCCAGGCCATCGAGGCTTTGCATCATGGTCGCTGGCAGCGCGCCGAGGAAATCGACCGGCGTCTGGCCGCGAAGGGTATGCCGGGCGCGTTGGATGGGGCCCGCGCGATCCAGCGAGAGCTGGGCGACAGCGGCAACGCGCCGGCACGACCGCATTTTGCCGAGTTCATGGTGCGCGCAGGGTTCGTGCGCGACCGTGCCGAAGCCTTCCGCAAGTGGCTGGGCTCGGGCAAGTTGGGCGATGTCAAACAGCACTGGCCTGCTCTTGAGGAGACCGTCGACACCTTGCGGGCCGCTAACGCCTGGATCAGCCTGGCGCATCCGTGGCAGTACGACTTTACTCGCAGTAAGCGTCGGCGTTTGGTGGCCGATTTTGCAGCGGCAGGTGGGCATGCCCTGGAAGTGGTCAACGGCATGCAACCGGCCGAGCAGGTCGGCGGTCTGGCGATTCTGGCGCGTGAATTCGGCTTGATGGCCAGTGTCGGTAGCGATTTTCATGCGCCGGGTGACTGGTCCGAACTGGGCATGTATCGCCCGTTACCCGATGACCTGACGGCGCTCTGGGAGCGCTTCGACCATGTACAGTCATCCGCTGTCACCCCATGAGCAGGGAGCAAGTGTGAGTCAATTCTTCCAGGTTCACCCGGAGAACCCCCAAGCTCGCCTGATAAAACAGGCGGTAGAGATCATTCGTAGTGGCGGCGTGGTGGTCTATCCCACCGATTCGTCCTATGCGCTGGGCTGCATGATCGGCGACAAGAATGCGGTGGAACGCATTCGGCGCCTGCGTCAGCTCGACGACAAGCACAACTTCACCCTGGTCTGCCGTGATCTGTCGCAGATCGGTCTGTTCGCCAAGGTCGATACCGCGGCCTTCCGTTTGCTGAAGAACCATACGCCAGGCCCCTACACCTTCATTCTCAATGCCACGCGTGAAGTGCCGCGCATGCTCTTGCATCCCAAGCGCCGCACCATCGGCATTCGTGTGCCGAGCCATCCCATCGCTCTGGCGCTGCTGGAGCAACTGGGCGAGCCGCTGATGAGCGTCAGCCTGATTCTGCCGGGCGACGATCTGCCGCTTTCTGATCCGTACGAGATGCGCCAGATGCTCGAGCGCCAGGTCGATCTGATCATCGACGGCGGCTTTGGCGGGCTGGAGGCCTCCACTGTGGTCAATCTGGCAGACGACTCGCCGGAGATCATCCGGGTCGGTTGTGGCGACCCGTCGCCATTCGAAGGTGACGAGTGATGGTTCGCCTCTCTGTTCGAGGCCGTAGGCAATGAGCGAGAACCTTGTGCCGGCCGTAGACAGCCAGGCCGGCGCGCAGCAGGAACTGCCGTTCGCTCTGGTCTATGGTGAGGCCGTTACCGAGCTGCCACTGGATCTGTATATCCCGCCGGATGCGCTGGAGGTGTTTCTCGAAGCCTTCGAAGGGCCGCTCGACCTGCTGCTGTACCTGATTCGCAAGCAGAACATCGACATTCTCGACATCCCTGTGGCGGAAATCACCCGTCAGTACATGGGCTACGTCGAACTGATGCATACGGTGCGTCTGGAGCTGGCTGCCGAGTACCTGGTGATGGCGGCCATGCTCGCCGAGATCAAGTCGCGCATGCTGCTGCCGCGCTCGAGTGAGGCGGAAGAGGAAGAGGACGACCCGCGCGCCGAACTGATTCGCCGCCTGCAGGAATACGAGCGCTTCAAGGCTGCTGCCGAGGGCCTGGACGAGTTGCCGCGGGTAGGCCGCGATGTCACGGTGCCGCGCCTGGACGCGCCGGAGGCCCGTGCGCGCAAGCTGCTGCCGGATGTCAGTCTGGAAGAGGTGCTGCTGTCGATGGCCGAGGTGCTGCGCCGCGCCGACATGTTCGAGAGTCACCAGGTCACCCGCGAAGCGCTGTCGACCCGCGAACGCATGAGCGAAGTGCTCGAACGTCTCAAGGGCGGTGCTTTCGTGCCTTTCATCGAACTGTTCGGTGCCGATGAAGGGCGCCTGGGCGTGGTAGTGACCTTTATGGCCGTGCTCGAATTGATCAAGGAATCTCTGGTCGAGCTGGTGCAAAATGAGCCCTTCGCTGCCATCCACGTCCGAGCCCGTGCTGAATGAACCTGACCGATCCCCGCGAGCTGGCCCAACTGCTCGAAGCCTTTCTTCTGGCGTCCGGCAAGCCGCAGTCCCTGGAGCGTCTCTTCGAGTTATTCGAGGAAGCTGAGCGGCCGGAACCCGAGCAGTTCGAGAAGGCGCTGGACGTGCTGCGGCAGTCCTGCGAGGGTCGCGCTTTTGAATTGAAGGAAGTCGCCTCCGGCTATCGTCTGCAGGTGCGCGAGCGTTTCGCCCCCTGGGTCGGTCGGCTGTGGGAGGAGCGCCCGCAACGCTACTCGCGTGCGCTGCTGGAGACACTGGCGCTGATCGCCTATCGCCAGCCCATCACCCGCGGTGAAATCGAAGATGTGCGCGGTGTGGCGGTCAACAGCAACATCACCAAGACCCTGCTCGAGCGCGAGTGGATTCGGGTAGTGGGCTATCGCGACGTGCCCGGCCGTCCGGCGATGTTCGCCACCACCAAGGGCTTTCTCGACCATTTCAATCTCAAGAGCCTCGACGAATTGCCGCCATTGGCTGCTCTGCGGGAGTTGGAGCCGGAACCCGAGCTGGCGCTAGAAGACGATGCCGAGGTGCCGGCGGGATTGCAGGCGAGGGCCGATCTGGTTCTGCAGGAAGACGGCGAGCCGGCCGAGCCCCGCGAAGAAACCAGCTTCCGCAGCCTGCTGGCCGAGTTGGACACCATGGAGCAGGGACTCAAGACCGACTTCGACGATCTGCGCCTGGCGGATGATGAAGACGAAGCCGTGGCCAACACGGCCGATCTGGATGACGACGAAACGTTGCATTGAGATCGTTTAAGCCGTTCATCGAATACTTCAATCTCGCTCTCGGCCGCCAGGCCTCTATTCTTGCGCCCATCCGATACTTCCTGTCGAGGCGGTTCAATGAGCAAGAATCCCTGCATCAAGGTCTGCGAGTTCGAGCGCGACATCTGCCTGGGCTGCGGTCGCAGTCGTCAGGAAATCAAAGGCTGGAAGCGCCTGGACAAGAGTGAGCGCCGGGTGTTGCTGGCCGAGGCCGATATGCGCCTGCTGGCGCTGGAGGCGACTGGCCGCCGCAAGCGCTAGGCGTATACCCACTGTTTGTAGGCGTCGTGCTCTGCGGTGAATGCCAACGATTGCCCAATACCAAGCACTGCTACAGAGCCCGCCGCAGGGCCTCTGGGGTTCAACGAGATACTCGGCTATGCATGCGGATGCGTCAGTATCGTCTACCCTAAGGGCTTTGCAGCGCGTATGATGCGCGCCCTTCGATCATCCACTACTACACCGGGAGGTGCCTTTGATGACTGAGCACGAACAACCACGCCCTGCAGGCGAGAAACTGCAGAAAGTCCTGGCCCGCATGGGCCTTGCCTCGCGCCGCGAGATCGAGACCTGGATCGGCGAAGGCCGCGTCAAGGTCAATGGCGTAGCCGCCACGCTCGGCCAGCGCGTCGATAGCCATGACGCCATTGCCCTCGATGGCCGCCTGCTCAAGCGCGAAGAGATCGCCGGCTCGGTACGCCGTGTGCTGATCTACAACAAGCCGGATGGTGAGATCTGCACCCGTGACGATCCGGAAGGCCGTCCTACCGTATTCGACCGTTTGCCGCGTCCGAAAGAAGGTCGCTGGATCAATATCGGTCGCCTCGACATCAACACCACCGGTTTGCTGCTGTTCACTACCGATGGTGAGTTGGCCAACCGCCTGATGCACCCGTCCTACCAGATGGATCGTGAGTACGCCGTACGCGTGCGCGGTGAAGTCACCGAAGAAATGCTGGAGAACCTCAAGACCGGGGTCATGCTCGAAGACGGTCCGGCCAAGTTCACCGACATCAAGGAAGCACCAGGCGGTGAAGGCTTCAACCACTGGTACCACTGCGTGGTGATGGAAGGGCGTAACCGCGAAGTTCGCCGTCTGTGGGAGTCCCAGGGGCTGGTTGTCAGCCGCCTGAAGCGCGTGCGCTTCGGTCCGGTATTCCTGACCTCCGATCTGACCATGGGCCGCTGGCGTGAGATGGATCAGCGCGAAGTGGACATTCTCAGTGCGGAAGTCGGCCTGACGCCGCAGGCACTGCCGGCGATGAAGGAAAAGACCCGCGAGAAGCTCGACCGCTTGCAGCGCAAGTCGGCCAAGCCGGTGGAGGTGCGTGGCAAGCGCGTACTGCGTCCGGCAAAGGACGAGGCAGTTGCAGAGGGCGCCCGTCCGAGCCGTGCGCCACGTCGCGACGAGGGTGAGCAGCGAACGCCGCGTGCACCGCGCAAAGAGGGCGGCGAGCGTCGGGAAAATGGCCGTGGCACGCCGGTCGCCGAGCGCCCGAATGATGTGAAGAAGCGTCAGCCGCGCCCGGCGGTCGAGCTGGCTGACCGTCCGGCCCGCAAACCGCGTCCGGCTTCGCCGAGCAAGCGTCCGCCTGCTGGTGACGGCCAACGTCCGGGCTTCGGACGTAAACGCTGATCGACGAAAAAAGGGACTCTGCGGAGTCCCTTTTTCATTCTGGCCCGGATTTCATTCGGCAGACGAAAGGCCGTCTCTCAGCCCGCCATGGACAGGCGGTTGCGGCCCTCGCGCTTGGCGACATACAAGGCGTTGTCGGCGCGGCGTAGCAGGCTTTCGGCGGATTCGCCCGGCAGCAGGCTGGAGCAGCCGAGGCTGATCGAAACATCGATTGGTCGGCCGGCATCCAGGCATTGCAGCTCCATCACGGCAAAACGCAGGCGCTCACCTACCAGGGCGGCGCCTTCGCGGTTGGTGCCGGAGAGAATCACCAGAAACTCCTCGCCGCCATAGCGGAACACCATGTCGATGTTGCGCAGCTGGCTCTTGAGGGTCTGAGCGACGGCTTTCAGCACTTCATCGCCCAGTGCATGGCCGTGGTTGTCATTGATCGTCTTGAAGTGATCGATGTCCAGCATCAGCATGGACAGCGGTTGCAAGTTGCGGCGAGCCAGATCCACCTCGCGTTGCAATACCTGATCCATGGCGATGCGGTTGCCGGTGTCGGTCAGTGGGTCGCGTAGGGCGCTTTGCAGGGCGGTGCGGTAGAGCAGGGCGTTGCGTAGTGGAAACAGCAGGCTGGCCAGCAGCGACTCCAGCTGCATCAGCTCTTCTTCGGCGAAGCGCTGCTTGCGACGGAAGATCAGTTCGCCCAAGTATTCCCCTTCGTGGCTCAGACGATAGCCGGCCGAGTGCGGTGCTCGATCGCCCAGCTCCAGGCGCAGATCGTGCGAGGGATGCTGGAACGCCAGGGTATCGAGCGGTACCAGGCGCTGCACCTCGCGGAAGAACAGACCGACAATGCGTTCGACATCCAGGCTGGTTTGCAATTGTAGGCTCAGCTGATGACGCAGCTCCGCCAGGCTGGCCGGCTTGAGGGGCAGATTGCGGCTGCCGGTAAAGCCAAGGCGCTGCAGCTTGGCGGCGTCGAAATCGATGGTGTTGGATTGGCTGGGGGGAACCATGGAGCTGAACCTCTGGCGCGATGGTGCGACGAGAGGGTTAGAGCGAATTTCATGCCAGCTGGTTCAGGATTGGTAAAAATCCTTTTACTTCAGTGGCTTGGGTATTTATCCGGCTGGCAAGTGGCAGACTTTTGCCGGTTGTCTGACGGCAATGCTGGCAATGTGCTGCCGCTTGGTTGTGGGCGTGGCGGATTTCTGTCGCGAGCCACCCGGCGCTTGGCGCCGGGCGGGTGGTGTTACTGGGCGTCGAAAGCCTGGCCATTGACGCCGATGCTGTCCGATCCCATCAGGTAGAGATAGACCGGCATGATGTCTTGCGGCAGCGGGCGAGTCGCCGGATTTTCCCCCGGATAGGCCTGAGCGCGCATGTCGGTACGTGTGGCGCCAGGGTTGATGCTGTTGGCGCGTACGTTGCTGATGCCATCGAGTTCGTCGGCCATGACCTGCATCAGGCCTTCGGTGGCGAATTTGGAGACGGCATAGGCACCCCAATAGGCGCGACCCTTGCGGCCGACGCTGCTGGAGGTGAAGACCACCGAGGCATCCTGGGACAGTTTGAGCAGCGGCAGGAGGGTGCTGCTGAGCATGAACATGGCGTTGACGTTGACATGCATCACGCGCATGAAGTTGTCACCGGACAGCTGTTCCAAGGGTGTCCGTGGGCCGAGGATCGAGGCGTTGTGCAGCAGGCCGTCGAGGCGACCGAATTCGTTCTCGATCATCACTGCCAGTTCGTCGTACTGATGCGGCAGGGCGGTTTCCAGGTTGAAGGGGATCACCACCGGCTGCGGATGGCCGGCGGCCTCGATCTCGTCATAGACCTGGCTCAGGTTGGCCTCGGTCTTGCCCAACAGCAGCACGGTGGCGCCGTGTGCGGCGAAGCTCTTAGCGGCTGCCGCGCCGATGCCGCGACCTGCGCCGGTGATCAGGATGACCCGATCCTTGAGCAGGTCGGGGCGGGCGGTGTAGTCGAACATGTGAGAATCCTTCGGAGAGCTCTAAGGGTAGGGCGGGGCACGCCCGCCAAATGGGAGAGTGGCGGGTTTCACCCGCCCTGCGAGATCAACAGCTGCAAATGGCGCGGTCGAGGACAGCACGCAGTTCCTGTGGGTGATCCACGACAACGTCGGCGCCCCAGTTGCGTGGGTTGTCTTCGGGGTGGATATAGCCGTAGGTCACTGCAGCAGTGCGACAGCCTGCGGCGCGGCCAGATTCGATATCGCGCGCATCATCGCCGATGAACAGCACTTCCTCCGGTTTGACGCCCATCTGCTGGCAGGCGAGCAGCAACATGTCCGGGGCCGGTTTGCTCTGTTCGACATGATCAGGGCAGACCAGTACCGCAGAGCGTTCTGCCAGCTTCAGGCGTTGCATGATCGGCTCGGCATAGCGCAGCGGCTTGTTGGTGGCAACGCCCCACAGCAGGCGCGCCTGCTCGATATCGCTGAGCAGGTCTTCGATACCGTCGAACGGACGGGTCAGCACCGCGCAATGTTCCTGGTAGCGCTCGAGAAACTCCTGGCGCAACGCCTCGAAGGCGGGCGAGTCCGGTGCTTCGTCGAACGCACAGCTGACCATGGCGCGTGCGCCGCCGGAGACCTGGTCGCGAATCACCTTGTCGGCCAGGGGCGGCAGGCCGCGAGCGGCGCGCATGGCCTGGGTGATGGCGATGAAGTCTGGCGCCGAGTCGAGCAGGGTGCCGTCCATGTCGAAAAGAACCGCTTTCAAACGCATGCGTGTCACTCCTTGCGCAGCGTCTGGATCATGTAGTTGACGTCTACGTCAGCTTCCAGTTTGTAGTGCTTGGTCAGAGGGTTGTAGGTCAGGCCGATGATGTCCTTGACCTCCAGTCCTGCCGCGCGACTCCAGGCGCCGAGTTC
Organism: Pseudomonas berkeleyensis; assembly: GCF_014109765.1. Lineage (NCBI taxonomy): Bacteria > Pseudomonadati > Pseudomonadota > Gammaproteobacteria > Pseudomonadales > Pseudomonadaceae > Pseudomonas > Pseudomonas berkeleyensis. Next base: position 3,272,386 of record NZ_CP059139.1, on the reverse strand, counting down.
TGAGGGGCGAATGAATTTCTTGAAGTCATGGGTGCCGCGTGGCAGCAGGCGCAGGATGTACTCGGCGCCGATCACTGCGAATAGATAGGCCTTGGGGTTGCGGTTGATGGTGGAGAAGAACACCTGGCCGCCGGGTTTGACCAGTTTGTGGCAGGCGCGGATCACCGAGGACGGATCGGGTACGTGCTCGAGCATCTCCAGGCAGGTGACCACATCGAACTGGCCCGGCATTTCCTCGGCGATGGCTTCGGCGGTGATCTGTCGGTATTCGACTTCGACGCCGGACTCCAGTTGGTGCAGCTGGGCCACGGACAGCGGGGCTTCGCCCATGTCGATGCCGGTGACAGTGGCGCCGCGCTGGGCCATTGCCTCGCTGAGGATGCCGCCGCCGCAACCGACGTCGAGCACGCGTTTGCCGGCCAGGCCGACGCGCTCGTCGATCCAGTTCACCCGTAGCGGGTTGATGTCGTGCAGAGGTTTGAACTCGCTCTGAAGATCCCACCAGCGGTGTGCCAGTGCCTCGAATTTGGCGATTTCGGCGCGGTCGACGTTGCTCATAAGCATCTCTTTGAAAGCATGGAAAGCGTATCGCCGCCATGTTGCCAGTTTAAGACTCGGCGTGGGGCGGCGTGGATTCGTTCAATGTATGTCAGTTTGTCGCAGTGGCTTGGAAATGTTGTAGCGCCCAAGGGTTATCGGCGGCTCATCTGCTTCGTTGATACTCGGTCTGCTCCCTCTCCCATTTATGGGAGAGGGTTGGGGAGAGGGGCAGGCTAGTCGCGCGGTGTTGCCTGACAGCCCTCTCCCCCGGCCCCTCTCCCGCAAGCGGGAGAGGGGGGTAAGCGGTGTTACTTGCTGGCAATTCGGGTTCCCCAGTCCTTGGCCCTGGCGATCAGCTCGTTTTCGTCCATACGGGTCAGGCGGCCATCATCCAGCAGTTGCTTGCCGCCGACCCACAGGTGTTTCACGCAGTCGCGGCCGCTGGCATAGATCAGTTGTGAAACCGGATCATAGACCGGTTGCTGGGCCAGGCCGGAAAGGTCGAAAGCGGCCACGTCGGCCAGCTTGCCCAGCTCTAGTGAGCCGATCTGGCTCTCCAGGCCCAAGGCGCGGGCGCCGTTGAGCGTGGCCATGCGCAGCGCGCTATGGGCGTGCAGGGCGGTGGCCGAGCCTGCGACTGCCTTGGCCAGCAGTGCGGCAGTGCGGGTTTCACCGAGCAGGTCGAGGTCGTTGTTGCTCGCCGCACCATCAGTGCCGATGGCGACGTTGACGCCGGCCTGCCACAGGCGTTCGACCGGGCAGAAGCCGCTGGCCAGTTTCAGGTTGGACTCCGGGCAATGGACGATGCTGCAGTTATGTTCCACCAGCAGGGCCAGATCGTCGTCGTCGATCTGGGTCATGTGCACGGCCTGGAAACGTGGGCCGAGCAGGCCGAGACGGGCCAGGCGTGCCAGCGGGCGCTCGCCGTGCTTGGCGACGGCCTCGGCGACTTCCTGGGCGGTTTCATGCACGTGCATGTGGATGCCGGCGTCCAGTTCGTCGGCCAGGACGCGGATCTGCTCGAGCTTGTCGTCACTGACCGTGTAAGGGGCGTGCGGGCCGAAGGCGATACGAATGCGTGGATGCTGCTTGAGATCGTCGAACAGCTGCAGGCCCTTGCGCAGCGCCTCGGCGGCGTTGAGTGCGCCAGGCACCGGGAAATCCAGCACGGGCACGGTGATCTGTGCGCGAACGCCAGCGTTGTGCACGCACTCGGCGGCCGTCTGCGGGTAGAAGTACATGTCGGAGAAGCAACTGATGCCGCCCTTGACCTGCTCGGCGATGGCCAGGTCGGTGCCATCGCGGACGAAGTCTTCGTCGACCCAGCGGCTCTCTGCCGGCCAGATATGCTCCTGCAGCCAGGTCATCAGTGGCAGGTCGTCGGCGATGCCGCGCAGCAGGCTCATGGCTGCGTGTCCATGCGCGTTGACCAGGCCCGGGGCAAGCAGGCAGTCCGGCAGCTCGCGCACTTCTGTTGTTGGGTGGCGTAGCGCCTCGCTGCGCGGCGCGATCAGGACGATTTGGCCGTCACGAATACCCAGGCCATGCTCGCGCAATACCACGCCAGCCGGCTCCACGGGCACCAGCCAGGTGGGCAGGAGCAGGAGGTCGAGAGGGGCTTCGGGCATGGTCGGCTGTCCGTATGGCGTGAAGACTGCATAAAAGAAGTGCGCCAGTGTATAGATGAACGTCCGCTGCTTGAAGCCGTGGGCGCTGCTGGATTGTTCGGTCTGCGCCTGCTTCTCTGCGTATAATCCGCGATTTTTTGGCCGTGAAGGGTGGAGTGCGCGATGCGCGAGCAATTGCTGGCGGTGGAGAAGGTTCAGGCGATCGACTGGCGCGATGGCGCCCTGTATCTGCTCGATCAGCGCCTGTTGCCGAACCAGCAGGTCTGGCTGCGCTTCGAGTCGGCCGCAGCGGTGGCCGATGCGATTGCTGACATGGTGGTGCGTGGTGCTCCGGCCATTGGCATTGCTGCTGCTTACGGCCTAGTGCTGGCGGCGCGTGCCAGGCTGCAGGTTGGGGGCGACTGGCGTGAGGCGCTGGATGCGGATTTCGCTCGCCTCGAGCAATCGCGCCCCACCGCAGTGAACCTGTTCTGGGCTCTGCAGCGCATGCGTGAGCGTCTGGCGCGGCTCAAGGATGGCGATGACATGCTGGCGCTGCTGGAAGCCGAAGCCATCGGCATTCATGTCAGTGACCGCGAAGCCAACCTGACCATGGCGCAGTTGGGCATGGAGCTGATCCGCAAGCATCAGGGCAATTCTCAAGTCGTGCTGACCCACTGCAATGCTGGTGCGCTGGCTACGGGCGGTTTCGGCACCGCCTTGGGGGTGATTCGCGCGGCGCATCTGGAGGGGTTGATCGAGCTCGTCTATGTCGATGAAACGCGAACCTGGCTGCAGGGGGCGCGCCTCACGGCCTGGGAGTTGGTGGGCGATGGTGTGCCGGTGAGCCTCAATGCCGATGCGGCGGCGGCTCACCTGATGAAGACCAAGGGCATCACCTGGGTGATCGTCGGTGCTGAGCGGATTGCCGCCAATGGCGACGTGGCCAACAAGATCGGTACCTATCAGCTGGCGGTCAACGCCATGCACCACGGCGTGCGCTTCATGGTGGTGGCACCCAGTTCGAGCATCGACATGAGCCTGGAAAGCGGTGAGGACATCCTCCTGGGGGAGCGTAGCAGCGATGAACTGTTGGCGGTCGCCGGACAGCGGGTTGCGGCCGATGTGCCAGCGGTCAATCCGGTGTTCGATGTGACTCCGGCTGATCTGGTGGACTACATCGTGACCGAAAAGGGCGTGATCGAGAGGCCGGATGCAGCCAAGCTGGCGCAACTGATGTGCCGCAAGCGCCTGCACTGATCAGCCGATTCGAAGGTGGCCGCGGGGTAGGTGTGCGGCACGCTTTGTGGTAATCTCCGCCAGTTTCCAAGGGGGCTGACTGCAGCCGCCTTCACTGCATCGAATCGTGGCATAACTCGTTGATTTGTCGTGAGTCGTTAGTGGCCTGAGGCCATAGCGACGAGCTCCGTAGCGTTCAGGAAGAATGGCGCGGAGTTTCACCAGAAAAAGGAACCAGGCTTCTCATGGGCGAACTGGCCAAAGAAATTCTCCCGGTCAATATCGAAGACGAGCTGAAACAGTCCTACCTCGACTACGCGATGAGCGTGATCGTCGGGCGTGCGCTGCCGGACGCGCGCGATGGCTTGAAGCCGGTGCATCGCCGTGTGCTGTACGCCATGAGCGAGCTGAACAACGACTGGAATAAGCCGTACAAGAAATCCGCCCGTGTGGTCGGTGACGTGATCGGTAAATACCACCCGCACGGCGACACTGCGGTGTACGACACCATCGTGCGTATGGCTCAGGACTTCTCTCTGCGCTACCTGCTGGTCGATGGCCAGGGTAACTTCGGCTCGGTGGACGGCGACAACGCCGCGGCCATGCGATACACCGAAGTGCGCATGACCAAACTGGCGCATGAGCTGCTGGCCGACCTGGACAAGGAAACCGTCGACTGGGTGCCCAACTACGACGGCACCGAGCAGATTCCGGCGGTCATGCCGACCAAGGTGCCGAACCTGCTGGTCAACGGCTCGTCCGGTATTGCCGTGGGCATGGCCACCAACATCCCGCCGCACAACCTTTCCGAAGTGATCGACGGTTGTCTGGCGCTCATCGACAACGCCGAGCTTACCGTCGATGACCTGATGCAATACATCCCCGGCCCGGACTTCCCGACCGCGGGCATCATCAACGGTCGTGCCGGCATCATCGAGGCCTACCGTACCGGCCGTGGCCGCATCTACGTGCGTGCCCGAGTCGAGGTCGAGGACATCGACAAGGCAGGCAACCGCCAGCAACTGGTCGTTACCGAGTTGCCCTATCAGCTGAACAAGGCGCGTCTGATCGAGAAGATCGCCGAGCTGGTGAAAGAGAAGAAGATCGAAGGCATCACCGAGCTGCGTGACGAATCCGACAAGGACGGCATGCGTGTGGTGATCGAGCTGCGTCGTGGTGAGGTGCCGGATGTTGTGCTGAACAACCTCTATGCCCAGACCCAGATGCAGAGCGTGTTCGGCATCAACGTCGTGGCACTGGTTGACGGTCAGCCGAAGATCATGAACCTCAAGGACATGCTCGAGGTGTTCGTCCGTCACCGCCGTGAAGTGGTGACCCGGCGTACCGTCCACGAGCTGCGCAAGGCGCGTGAGCGCGGCCACATTCTCGAAGGTCAGGCTGTCGCGCTGTCGAACATCGACCCGGTGATCGAGCTGATCAAGAACTCGCCGACGCCGGCTGAGGCCAAGGAGCGCCTGATCGCAGCTGCGTGGGAATCCAGTGCGGTCGAAGCCATGGTCGAGCGCGCGGGTGCTGATTCCTGCCGTCCTGAGGGGCTCGATCCGCAGTACGGCCTGCGTGACGGCAAGTATTTCCTCTCGCCTGAGCAGGCTCAGGCCATCCTCGAGCTGCGCCTGCACCGCCTGACTGGTCTGGAGCACGAGAAGCTGCTGTCCGAGTATCAGGAAATCCTCAACCTGATCGGCGAGTTGATCCATATCCTGACCAGTCCCGAGCGCCTGATGGAGGTCATTCGCGAGGAGCTGGAGAAGATCAAGGCCGAGTTCGGTGATGCTCGTCGTACCGAAATCACCGCGTCGCGTCAGGATCTGACCATCGCCGACCTGATCACCGAGGAAGAGCGTGTCGTCACCATCTCCCACGGTGGCTATGCCAAGAGCCAGCCGCTGGCTGCTTACGAGGCACAGCGTCGCGGTGGCAAGGGCAAGTCTGCCACCGGGGTGAAGGACGAGGACTACGTCGAGCACCTGCTGGTCGCCAACAGCCACGCGACCCTGTTGCTGTTCTCCAGTAAGGGCAAGGTGTACTGGCTGCGTACCTTCGAGATTCCTGAGGCCTCGCGTGCTGCGCGTGGTCGTCCGCTGGTCAACCTGCTGCCATTGGACGAGGGCGAGCGCATCACCGCGATGCTGCAGATCGACCTTGAAGCCCTGCAGCAGAGCGCTGGCGCCGACGAAGACCTGGACGACGAGGGCGTGGTGATCGAAGGCGAAGCCACCGAGGTGGTCGAGGCCGAGGAAGTCGAAGAAGTCGAGGGTGAAACTCCCGAGCTGGTCGCTGAGCCGACTGGCGCCTTCATCTTCATGGCCACTGCCTTCGGCACCGTGAAGAAGACTCCGCTGGTGCAGTTCAGCCGCCCGCGTAGCGCCGGCCTGATTGCCCTGAAGCTGGAAGAGGGCGACACCCTGATCGCGGCAGCCATCACCGATGGTGCCAAGGAAGTCATGTTGTTCTCCGACGCCGGCAAGGTGCTGCGTTTCGCCGAGAGCAAGGTGCGTACCATGGGCCGTACCGCTCGCGGTGTGCGCGGTATGCGCCTGGGCAAGGATCAGCAACTGATTTCCATGCTGATTCCGGAGTCCGGCGCGCAGATTCTCACTGCCTCTGAGCGCGGTTTTGGCAAGCGCACTGGCCTGGGCAAGTTCCCGCGTCGCGGTCGCGGCGGTCAGGGCGTGATCGCCATGGTCACCAGCGAGCGTAACGGCAAGCTGGTTGGCGCCATCCAGGTGCAGGACGGCGAGGAGATCATGCTGATTTCCGACCAGGGCACCCTGGTGCGTACTCGTGTCGACGAAGTCTCCAGTTCCGGCCGTAACACTCAGGGTGTGACCCTGATCAAGCTGGCCAAGGACGAGACGCTGGTCGGCCTGGAGCGTGTACAGGAGCCGACTCCGGTAGAAGACGACGAGCTGGTCGAAGGTGAAGAGGGGACTGAAGTCGCCGAAAATGCCGAAGTACCGGCCGTCGACGCCGAGGAAGCCGGCGAGGAGTGAAGTCGGGTTCGGTGGGAGGGCTTTAGTCGCGACTGTCGCCGCTGAAGCGCCTCCCGCAGAGCATAGGATGGGTTGAGCGCAGCGATACCCATCGGCAAGCAGTATGGACATGCCATCGCTGGTGGTGGCGTTCTGTGAATCTGAGAGAGACAGACGTGAGCAAGCGAGCTTTTAATTTCTGCGCCGGCCCTGCCGCCCTGCCAACCGCCGTACTGGAGCGTGCCCAGGCCGAAATGCTCGACTGGCAAGGTCGAGGTCTGTCGGTCATGGAAATGAGCCATCGCAGCGACGAATACGTAGCGATTGCCAGCCAGGCGGAACAGGACCTGCGCGATCTGCTCGCCGTGCCCAATGACTACAAGGTGCTGTTTCTGCAGGGTGGTGCCAGCCAGCAGTTCGCCGAGATTCCGCTGAACCTGCTGCCGGAAGACGGCGTGGCGGATTACGTCGAGACCGGTATCTGGTCGAAGAAAGCCATCGAAGAGGCGCGTCGCTATGGTGCCATCAATGTGGCTGCCAGTGCCAAGGCGCACGACTACTTTGCCATCCCTGGTCAGAACGACTGGCAGCTGTCGAAAAGTGCTGCCTACGTGCACTACTGCAGCAACGAAACCATCGGCGGCTTGCAGTTCGACTGGATTCCGCAGGTCGGCGATACCCCGCTGGTGGTGGACATGTCCTCGGACATCCTCTCGCGCCCCCTCGATGTTTCGCAGTTCGGCCTGATCTACGCCGGTGCGCAGAAGAATATCGGCCCGAGCGGCCTGGTCGTGGTGATCGTTCGTGAAGACCTGCTCGGTCGCGCCCGTTCGAACTGCCCGACCATGCTCGACTACAAGATCTCGGCCGATAACGGCTCGATGTACAACACTCCGGCGACCTATTCCTGGTACCTGTCCGGCCTGGTTTTCCAGTGGCTGAAGGAGCAGGGTGGTGTCGAGGCCATGGAGCGTATCAATCGCGCCAAGAAGGATCTGCTGTACAAGACCATCGACAGCAGCGACTTCTACAGCAACCCCATCGCCCACAACGCACGCTCCTGGATGAACGTGCCGTTCCGCCTGGCCGATGAGAAGCTGGACAAGGTCTTCCTGGCGGGCGCCGATGAGCGCGGCCTGCTCAACCTCAAGGGGCATCGCTCGGTAGGTGGTATGCGTGCCTCCATCTACAACGCTGTCGGCCTGGATGCGGTCGAGGCGTTGGTGGCCTACATGGCCGAGTTCGAGAAGGAGCACGGCTGATATGTCCGAGCAGGAGCTGAAGGCGCTGCGGGTACGCATCGACAATCTCGATGAGCGCATTCTCGAGCTGATCAGTGACCGCGCGCGCTGCGCCGAAGAAGTGGCGCGGGTGAAAATGAAGGAGCTGAAGGAAGGCGAGTCGCCGGTCTTCTACCGCCCCGAGCGTGAAGCTCAGGTGCTCAAGCGTGTCATGGAGCGTAACCAGGGGCCGCTGGGCAACGAGGAAATGGCGCGGTTGTTCCGTGAAATCATGTCCTCCTGCCTGGCGCTGGAAAACCCGCTGAAAGTCGCCTATCTCGGCCCTGAGGGTACCTTCAGCCAGGCTGCGGCGATGAAGCACTTCGGTCATGCGGTGATCAGCGTACCGATGGCTGCCATCGATGAAGTGTTCCGCGAAGTGGCTGCCGGTGCGGTGAACTTTGGCGTGGTGCCGGTGGAGAATTCCACCGAGGGCGCGATCAACCACACGCTGGACAGCTTCCTCGAGCACGATATGGTGATCTGTGGTGAAGTCGAGCTGCGTATCCACCATCACCTGCTGGTGGGCGAAACGACCCAGACCAACAAGATCACCCGAATCTACTCCCATGCCCAGTCGCTGGCTCAATGCCGCAAGTGGCTGGATGCGCACTACCCGAATGTCGAGCGCGTGGCGGTTTCCAGCAACGCCGATGCGGCCAAGCGGGTCAAGAGCGAGTGGAGCAGCGCGGCCATTGCCGGTGATATGGCGGCCAATCTGTATGGTCTGACCAAACTGGCCGAGAAGATCGAGGATCGCCCGGACAACTCCACGCGCTTTCTCATCATTGGCAGCCAGGAAGTGCCGCCGACCGGTGATGACAAGACCTCGATCATCGTCTCGATGCGCAACAAGCCGGGCGCGCTGCACGAGCTGCTGGTACCGTTCCACAACAACGGTATCGACCTGACTCGCATCGAAACGCGCCCCTCGCGCAGCGGCAAGTGGACCTACGTGTTCTTCATCGATTTCGTCGGCCATCATCGCGACCCATTGATCAAGGACGTGCTGGAGAAGCTCGCCCAGGAAGCCGTGGCGCTGAAGGTGCTGGGGTCTTATCCGAAGGCGGTGCTTTGAGTGGAGCCTGAGCTTCAGGTGCCACTGGGCTCCTCGCTTGTGGAGTGCAATCAGCGAGCACTGAGCAAGCAGCAGGAGCCTTGTGTCATCTGGTTCACGGGGCTCAGTGGTGCGGGCAAGTCGACTCTGGCCGAAGCGCTGGAGAGCAGCCTGCAAGCTGCAGGTCTGCATACCTATCTGCTCGATGGTGATCGCCTGCGTCTTGGCCTGAATCGTGATCTGGGTTTCTCCGAGTTGGAGCGGCAAGAGAATATTCGTCGGGCTGGTGAGGTGGCGGCATTGATGGCCGATGCAGGATTGATCGTGCTGGCCGCGTTCATTTCGCCTTTTCGCGCTGATCGCGATGCTGTGCGTCAATTGCTGCCCGGCCGATTCGTCGAGGTCTTCATTGATACGCCTCTGCACGTTTGCGAGGCCCGTGATCCGAAAGGACTGTACCGGCGGGCGCGAGCAGGCCTGATCCACAACTTCACGGGGCTTGATTCTCCATTCGAGGCACCGCAGGCTGCCGAGTTGCGTTTCGACACCAGCAGCTGTTCGGTTGAAGAGGCCGTGCAGCAGATCCACGACTACCTCAGGAGTCATCATGCTCTGTGAGTTCGTCAACCGTATTGCGTTAGAGAAGAGCCTCCATTCATGAGTTGCGATTTCCTAGCCCTGGCCCAGCCAGGCGTGCAAAAACTGTCCCCATACGTACCCGGCAAGCCAGTCGATGAGCTGGCCCGCGAGCTGGGGCTCGACCCTGCCGGCATCGTCAAGCTGGCCAGTAACGAGAACCCACTTGGCCCCAGCGCCAAGGTGCTTGCGGCAATTCGTGCCGAGCTGGACGAGCTGACCCGTTATCCCGACGGCAACGGTTTCACCCTCAAGGCTGCCCTGGCTGCGCGCTATGGCGTGCAGGCGGCGCAAGTCACGCTGGGCAACGGTTCCAACGACATTCTCGAGCTGGTCGCCCGTGCTTATCTGGCGCCCGGTCTCAATGCCGTGTTCAGCGACTATGCCTTCGCCGTCTATCCCATTGCCACTCAGGCCGTTGGTGCGCAAGGCAAGATCGTGCCAGCCAGGGATTACGGCCACGATCTGGACGCGATGCTGGCGGCCATCGATGCCAACACTCGTGTGGTATTCATCGCCAACCCCAACAACCCGACGGGCACCTGGTTCGGCCCTGAGGCGCTTGAAGCCTTCCTGGCCAAGGTGCCGGAGTCGGTGCTGGTGGTGCTCGACGAAGCCTACATCGAATACGCCGAAGGCGATGAATTGCCGGATGGGCTGGATTACCTGGCGCGTCATTCCAATCTGCTGGTTTCGCGCACGTTCTCCAAGGCCTACGGCCTGGCTTCGTTGCGTGTGGGTTACGCCATCAGCTCGCCAGCCATTGCCGATGTGCTCAATCGCGTACGCCAGCCCTTCAACGTCAATAGCCTGGCCCTGGCGGCTGCCTGTGCGGCGTTGGCCGATACCGAATACCTGGCCGAAGGGCGCCGCCTCAATGACGCCGGCATGCAGCAGTTGCAGGACGGCCTGCGTGAGCTGGGGCTGAGCTGGATTCCCTCCAAAGGCAATTTCATCGCCATTGATTTTGGGCGCGACACTGCCGCGATCAATCAGGCGCTGCTGCGTGAAGGGGTGATCGTGCGGCCGATGGCTGGCTATCGCATGCCCAACTTCCTGCGGGTATCGATTGGCTTGCCGCGGGAGAATTCGCGTTTCCTCGAGGCGCTGGCCAAGGTGCTGTCGGCGTGACTGTCACTGCAGTGCAATCGAATGCCCCTAAGATCGGCCGCCTGGTGGTGGTCGGTCTCGGCCTGATCGGTGGCTCTTTCGCCAAGGGGCTGCGTGAGCGGGAGCTGTGCCGGGAGGTGGTGGGTGTCGATCTGGATGCCGAATCGCGTCGCTTGGCCGTTCAGCTCGGCGTCGTGGATCGTTGCGAGAGCGACCTGGCGGCCGCCTGTCAGGGAGCGGATGTCATCCAGCTGGCAGTCCCTATCCTGGCCATGGAGAAGCTGCTTGCCGAGTTGGCCGTGCTCGACCTCGGTACTGCCGTGCTCACTGATGTGGGCAGCGCCAAGGGCAATGTAGTGCGCGCCGCGCGCCAGGCATTTACCGGCAAGTCCGTGCGTCTGGTGCCTGGCCATCCGATTGCCGGCTCCGAACAGAGTGGGGTTGAGGCGGCGAACGCCGAGCTGTTTCGTCGCCACAAGGTCATTCTCACGCCCTGCGAACATAGTGATGACGCGGCCTTGGCGTTGGTGGAAGACCTGTGGCGCGAGCTGGGAGCGGATGTCGAGGTGATGGAGGTGGAGCACCACGATCAGGTGCTCGCCGCTACCAGTCATCTGCCGCACCTGTTGGCCTTTACGCTGGTCGACTCGCTGGCCAAGCGCAGCGAGAACCTGGAGATTTTCCGCTATGCCGCTGGCGGTTTCCGTGATTTCACGCGGATTGCCGGCAGTGACCCAGTGATGTGGCACGATATCTTTCTCGCCAACCGCGAGGCTGTGCTGCGTACGCTGGACGTATTTCGCGATGACCTCGACGCTCTGCGCGACGCGGTCGACGCCGGGGATGGGCATCAACTGCTGGGCGTGTTCACGCGCGCTCGTGTTGCCCGCGAACATTTCAGCAAAATTCTGGCCCGCAGGGCCTATGTGGACGCTATGCACTCGACCGATCTGATTTTCCTGGCAAAACCCGGTAGCAGCCTGTCCGGACGTATCCGCGTACCCGGTGACAAATCCATCTCGCACCGTTCGATCATGCTGGGTTCGCTGGCTGAAGGCACTACCGAGGTAGAAGGCTTCCTCGAGGGGGAAGATGCGCTGGCTACGCTTCAGGCGTTTCGCGACATGGGGGTGGTCATCGAAGGCCCGCATCACGGCCGTGTGACCATTCATGGTGTCGGCCTCCATGGCCTGAAAGCGCCGGCCGGCCCTTTGTATATGGGTAACTCCGGTACCTCTATGCGTTTGCTCTCCGGTCTGCTGGCTGCGCAGTCGTTTGATACCACCCTGACTGGCGACGCTTCGCTGTCCAAGCGCCCGATGAATCGTGTGGCCAAGCCGTTGCGTGAAATGGGCGCGGTGATCGAGACCGGCCCTGAAGGTCGTCCGCCGCTGAATATCAAAGGCGGCCAGCGCCTGACGGGCATGGACTATCAAATGCCGATGGCCAGTGCCCAGGTCAAATCCTGCCTGCTGCTCGCGGGTCTCTATGCCGAGGGCAAGACCTCGGTGACCGAGCCGGCTCCGACTCGTGACCATACCGAGCGTATGCTGCGCGGCTTCGGCTACCCGGTCGACGTCGAAGGCAGTACTGCCACTGTCGAGTCCGGTCACAAACTCAGCGCCACGCGTATCGAAGTGCCAGCCGATATCTCGTCGGCAGCCTTCTTCCTGGTGGCGGCGAGCATCGCCGAGGGTTCAGAGTTGGTGCTCGAACATGTCGGCATCAATCCGACCCGTACCGGCGTCATCGATATCCTCAAGCTGATGGGCGGCGACATCACCCTGGAGAACCAGCGTGAAGTCGGCGGTGAGCTGGTTGCTGACATTCGTGTGCGCGCGGCGAAGCTCAAAGGCATCGAAATTCCGGAAAATCTGGTGCCACTGGCTATCGACGAATTCCCGGTGCTGTTCGTGGCGGCGGCGTGTGCCGAAGGCCGTACCGTGCTGCGCGGCGCCGAGGAGCTGCGCGTGAAGGAATCCGACCGTATCCAGGTCATGGCCGATGGTCTGATCGCTCTGGGCGTCAAGGCTGAGCCGACGCCGGACGGTATCGTCATCGAAGGCGGCACCATGGGCGGTGGTGAGGTCTGGGCGCATGGCGATCACCGTATCGCCATGTCCTTCAGCGTCGCCTCGCTGCGTGCCAGCGCGCCGATCCGCATCCATGACTGTGCCAACGTCGCCACCTCCTTCCCTAACTTCCTCGCCCTGGCCGCTGAAGTTGGCATCCAGGTGGCCGAAGAGGGCAAGGCATGAGCGCCCCGGTAATCACCGTCGACGGGCCGAGCGGCTCTGGCAAGGGCACGCTCTGCGCCTTGCTGGCCAAGCAATTGGGCTGGAATCTGCTCGATTCCGGCGCGCTCTATCGTCTGCTGGCCTTCGCTGCGGGCAATCACGGCATCGACCTGACCAATGAAGAAGCGCTCAAGCAATTGGCTGCGCATCTGGATGTGCAGTTCATCGACAAGCGCATCATCCTTGAAGGCGAGGAAGTGACCGATGCCATTCGTAACGAGCAGGTAGGGGCGGGGGCTTCGATGGTCGCGTCCTTGCCGGCGGTGCGTGAGGCGCTGTTGCAGCGTCAGCGCGCATTTCAGGAAATGCCGGGTCTGGTGGCCGATGGGCGCGACATGGGCACGGTGGTGTTTAGCGATGCCCCGCTGAAGATTTTCCTCACCGCCAGTGCCGAGGAGCGTGCCCGTCGCCGCTACTTGCAGTTGAAGGCCAAGGGCGATGATGTTAATCTCGCGAGTCTTCTCGACGAGATACGGGCGCGCGACGAGCGCGATACCCAGCGCGCGGTGGCGCCGCTCAAGCCGGCAGTCGACGCAATCCTGCTGGATTCCACCGAGCTTTCCATCGAGCAAGTGTTAGAACGAATTCTGCGCGAGGTCGCTGATCGCGATCTCGCCGGTTAAGGGTTCTCGATTGCCTTAAATCGATGAACTCGCAAGGAGGCATACGGGAGACCAGTCCTTGTCCCGTAGGCCTCTTTTTACATGAACGAACCCACATGGTCTGGAATGTGGTTTGGGCGAATCCCCGCCCTTGATCAACAGGAATCAACATGAGCGAAAGCTTTGCAGAACTTTTTGAAGAAAGCCTGAAATCCCTCGACATGCAGCCGGGTGCCATCATCACCGGTATCGTGGTCGACATCGACGGTGACTGGGTTACCGTTCACGCCGGTCTGAAGTCCGAGGGCGTCATCCCGCTCGACCAGTTCTTCAACGAACAAGGCGAGCTGACCATCAAGGTCGGTGACGAAGTCCACGTCGCGCTGGACGCGGTTGAAGATGGCTTCGGTGAAACCAAGCTGTCCCGCGAAAAAGCCAAGCGCGCTGAATCCTGGCTGGTTCTGGAAGCTGCGTTCAACGCTGAAGAAGTGGTCAAAGGCGTTATCAACGGTAAAGTCAAAGGCGGCTTCACTGTTGACGTCAACGGCATCCGCGCGTTCCTGCCGGGTTCCCTGGTTGACGTCCGTCCGGTGCGTGATACCACTCACCTGGAAGGCAAAGAGCTGGAATTCAAGGTCATCAAGCTCGACCAGAAGCGCAACAACGTTGTCGTTTCCCGTCGCAGTGTCCTGGAGGCCGAGAACAGCGCCGAGCGCGAAGCTCTGCTGGAATCCCTGCAGGAAGGCCAGCAAGTCAAAGGTATCGTCAAGAACCTCACCGACTACGGTGCGTTCGTTGACCTGGGCGGCGTAGATGGCCTGCTGCACATCACCGACATGGCTTGGAAGCGCATCAAGCACCCGTCCGAGATCGTCAACGTTGGCGACGAGATCGACGTCAAGGTTCTGAAGTACGATCGCGAGCGTAACCGCGTATCCCTGGGCCTGAAGCAACTGGGCGAAGACCCATGGGTTGCCATCAAGGCTCGTTACCCGGAAAATACCCGCGTTGTTGCCCGCGTCACCAACCTCACCGACTACGGCTGCTTCGCCGAGCTGGAAGAGGGCGTGGAAGGCCTGGTACACGTTTCCGAAATGGACTGGACCAACAAGAACATCCACCCGTCGAAAGTCGTTAACGTCGGCGACGAAGTGGAAGTCATGGTTCTGGACATCGACGAAGAGCGTCGTCGTATCTCCCTGGGTATCAAGCAGTGCAAGACTAACCCGTGGGAAGATTTCTCCGGCCAGTTCAACAAGGGTGACAAGATCTCCGGCACCATCAAGTCGATCACCGATTTCGGTATCTTCATTGGTCTGGACGGCGGCATCGATGGCCTGGTTCACCTGTCCGACATCTCCTGGAACGAAGCCGGCGAAGAAGCCGTGCGTCGCTTCAAGAAGGGCGACGAGCTGGAAACCGTCATCCTGTCGGTTGACCCGGAGCGCGAGCGCATCTCCCTGGGCATCAAGCAACTGGAAGATGATCCGTTCAGCAACTACGTCTCCATCAACGACAAGGGCACCATCGTCCGTGGCGTTGTGAAAGAAGTAGACGCCAAGGGCGCCATCATCGACCTGGGCAACGAGATCGAAGCGACTCTGAAAGCCTCCGAAATCAGCCGTGACCGCGTTGAAGACGCGCGTAATGTGCTGAAGGAAGGCGACGAAGTAGAAGCGAAGATCATCAGCGTCGACCGCAAGTCCCGCGTCATCAGCCTGTCCGTCAAGTCGAAAGACGTTGAAGACGAGAAAGACGCGATGAAGGAACTGCGTAACAAGCAAGACGTTGAAAGCACCGGTCCGACCACCATTGGTGATCTGATCCGTGCTCAGATGGAAAACCAGAACTAAGTTCGGGTAATTCATCCAAGAAAAAGGCGACCTTCGGGTCGCCTTTTTTGTTTTTGCTGTTCTTGGCGTATTGAAATCGCTCACAGACCTCTCTTCTAGAGTCCGACTTCTGTCTAGAAGAGATCGTCTGAGTGTCACTGCGCTGGGTGATTCTGGCTGTGCCGTAGCGCTAAATATCTGCTTGGTATCTGCCTGTTTCTGTGCTGAAGAAATCGCTATATGGGCGGTTACTCCCGATGTTGCGCTAACACCTTGTTTTTTGGGCTGTTCAAAAGCTGATCAGCGTGCTAAAACCGAACCGTCGAGTCTTCTAGCCGCTTGAAAAAGAAGGGAAAACCATGACCAAGTCGGAGTTGATCGAAAGAATTGTCACTCATCAAGGTCAGCTGTCCTCCAAGGATGTCGAACTGGCCATCAAGACCATGCTGGAACAAATGTCCCAGGCGCTGGCTACTGGAGATCGTATCGAGATTCGTGGCTTCGGCAGCTTTTCGCTGCACTATCGCGCGCCGCGCGTAGGGCGCAACCCGAAAACCGGTCAGTCGGTACGGCTGGACGGCAAGTTCGTGCCGCATTTCAAGCCAGGCAAGGAGTTGCGTGATCGGGTCAATGAGGATGAGTAGGGCAGTCCTGTTGCTCGCGTAGTGGCTTCGTTGTGCTGGTTTCCGGTATCAGTCTTTAAAAGGCTGACTCGTGCGGCTTCCCTCAATGCTATCGTGGTACTGCAAGGCGTCTAACCAGGCTCTGTCATCAGTTGCAGTGAATGAAAAGTACGTTCGTTCATTGGCTGTAGTCTTTTCTGAGGGCGAATGCTTCTCGAGAGGGCGGGAAAGACTTCCAATCGATAGTTCTCTTGATGCGCTCCAGGTTCTGCTCGCCCCTCCTCATGTCCATATCGACCATTCTGTCGTGTGCCTTCTCTATTGGCCGAAGTTTTCAAGCGGTTGATCTTCTGCGATGAGCCTTCTGCCAGGTTGCTGTTCGTAGTTCTCGATACCGAGCGGTGATACCTGTTCTGCTGGCACGTCCATGCTGAGTTCACGGTTTGGCTTGCGCCGGCGATGATTTGCATTGCCTGGCAGCGGGGGAGGAGAGCGCCATGATCTGGGTGTGCTATGCGTATCGAGCCCTCTGGTGCGGCAGTGCCCCAATACCCTTGCCATTGAAGATATCCATGGCGAGTACCCGGCGGGAGGCGCAGGTGAGCCGCTGTGGATACCGCGAGATGGGACTTTTGCAGGTGGCATGGGGATTGGGGCTATGATGCGCTGGCGTGGGTCATTATCATGCTCAGCTTTACCCCGGTAGCTGCCTTGATGTTCGTATGGCGTGTTCGCCTCCTGTGTTGGGCGCTCTAGTTTGAGGAGACTTAAAATCAACGTTCCCTTTATCGACCTGAAGCGCTTGGAAGCTGGCTTCCATGAGGCGCTGATGGAGAAGTTTCATGCAATGACCCTGGGCGCGCAGTTCATTGGCGGTGCCGAGGTTGCCACACTTGAAACCCGCCTGCAGTCCGAACTGCAGGTCACTCATGCCATCAGCTGTGCCAACGGCACTGATGCACTGCAACTGGCTCTGCGTGCAGTTGGTGTTGGCGCGGGCGACCTGGTGCTGGTGCCGAATGTCACCTTCTGGGCAACCTTCGAGGCAGTGGTTAACGTGGGAGCACGGCCGGTAACGGTCGATGCGGATCTCCGTGATGGCGGTGTCAGTTTCGAGGCATTCGAACAGGCCATTCGCAACGCCAAGCCAAAGGCTGCACTGGTGGCACATCTGTATGGCTGGGGCAGTGCTCGTCTGCTTGAGCTGCGCGCACTGTGTCGCGAGCAGGGCGTTGTTCTGGTGGAGGATGGTGCTCAGTCCTTTGGTGCACGCTACCAGGGGGAGCCCATCTACAAGGGGGCGCAGATTTCAACGACTTCCTTCTATCCGGCCAAGGTGCTGGGGGGGGCAGGAGATGGCGGCGCGGTGTTCACGGACGACGCCGCGCTGGCTGACAAGGTTCGACGCCTGGGCAATCACGGGCGTACTGCCCATTACGGTTACGGTGACGTAGGCTGGAACTCGCGACTGGATTCGCTGCAGGCGGCCTTCCTCAATCTGTCGCTGGATCATATCGACGCCCGTATTGCCTCTCGCCGTGAGGCGGTAGCGTTCTATCAGAAGCATCTGCCGGCTGCTGGTATCCAACTGATGAACGCCCCTTCCGACTATGACGAGAACGGCTATTGCAATGTCTGTCTGGTGCCGGATGCTGCGTTGAAGGCGCGTCTGGAGGCCGAGCTCAAGGCCGAGGGTATCGGCTTCGGCAATATCTATCCCGGCGTTATGTCCAGCCAGCCAGGTGCCGTAGCTTCTCTTGCCGGGCATTTCGGCGGTCAGGTGGGTGAGCAGTTGTGTGCCTCGGTACTCAACCTACCTCTGTTCCCGTACATGACCGAGTCTGAATTGCAGCGTGTGGTCGAGGTCGTCGGCTCCGTCATTGGAGGTACGAATGTCCGCTAACGATATCTACATTCATCCAACAGCCAATGTTTCCGGCAAGGCGAGTATCGGAGCCGGCACCAAGATCTGGATCAATGTGCAAATTCGCGAGAATGCGGTCATTGGCGAAGGTTGCATCCTTTCCAAGGATGTTTATGTGGATCATGCGGTGAAAATCGGCAACCGTTGCAAGATTCAGAACAGTGTCTCTGTCTACAACGGCGTGGAAATTGGTGATGATGTTTTCGTTGGCCCCAACGCCTGTTTTACCAATGATAAGGTTCCGCGTGCCTTCAATACCGAGTGGAAGGTCACTGCAACGCGCATTGATAGCGGAGCCAGCATCGGGGCTAACGCCACCATCGTTTGTGGCATAACGATCGGAGCGTTCGCCATGGTTGCAGCCGGCAGCGTGGTGACTAAAGATGTGCCGCCCTACACCCTTGTCATGGGGAACCCGGCGCGTGCGGTTGCTCGTATAGACCGTGAAGGCAATCGCGTTTGTGGAGAAGTGTGAAAACATGCAAGAGAAAGCTCTCAAGGTAGGTCTGATCGGCCTCGGTAACATGGGGCGCAATCACCTGCGCGTACTGTCGATGCTCAAGGGGGTCGAACTGGCGTTCGTGGCCGATGCCAATGTCGAGGTTGCTGCGAAGGCTGGCGAGTCGCATGGCATTCCCGGTGTGGTCGACCCGACGCCACTGTTGGCGGGTGTCGATGCGGTGGTGATCTGTACCCCGACCGTGACCCATGCGGACTACATTCGTCTGGCCGCTGCCCATGTCAAGAATATCTTCGTCGAGAAGCCCCTGGCGGCAACCCTGGAGGAGGCGCAGGAGATCGCTGCCTTCGCCAAGGATAAAGGTCTGAACATTCAGGTTGGTTTCATCGAGCGCTTCAACCCGGCGGTACAGGCTCTGAAAACCGTGCTCGATCGTACCGAGCGTGTCATCAGTCTGGACTTCACCCGCACCAACAAGGTCAGTGCGCGCATCACCGATGTCGACGTGGTCACCGACCTGATGATCCACGACATCGACCTGGCACTCTATCTCAACGGGCCGGCCATCTCGGTGGCCGCTCATGGCTTCGCCCACGGCAGCATGATCGATTTCGCTTCGGCGCTGATCACCCATGAGAGCGGCCAGTTTTCGCGTATCCAGGCCAGCCGCGTGACGGACAAGAAAATCCGCCAGATCGAAGGCACCTGCGTCGACATGTTCGTGGACTGCGACCTGCTGCGTAAGGAAATCCTGATCAACCGCCAGTCCGAAGCCCGTGATGCTGGCAGCCTGCCTTACGCTATTTCCGCTATCCAGGAAAGTGTTGCTGTTGCTCCGCAGGAGGCGCTGTTGACGGAGTTGCAGGCCTTCATGGCGATCTGTCGCCAGCCAACTGCTGGACGGGTTCCGGGCGTCGACGCCGGTGTTGACGCAATGAAAATATGTGCACAGATTCAGGCGGCGGTTCAGGCATGACGATTCGAGAAGGTTTCGCGGGCAAGGGGGTTCTGGTCACTGGCGGCGCCGGCTTCATCGGCAGCCACCTGGTGGATCGGTTGTTGGCTGAAGGTGCTGCGCATGTCGTGGTGATCGACAACCTCTTCGTCGGCTCCGAAGACAACCTTGCCGAGGCCCTGGCCAGTGGCAAGGCCACCTTCTATCGCGACGATGCCGAGTTGAGCACCAGCCTGGAGTACATCTTCACCAACCATGCAATCGACGTGGTGTTCAACTGTGCCACCAAGGCGCTGAACTATTCTTTCCTCAACCCGGCAAACGCCTTCGACACCAACGTCAAGGTGGTGCTGAACCTGCTCGAGTTGCAGCGGCGAGGGCTTTTCAGGACGCTGTGCCACTTCTCCACCTCCGAGGTTTATGGGTCGGCGGTGTACGAGCCGATGGACGAGGCCCACCCGCGCAATCCCACCACCACTTATGCCGCCGGCAAGGCCGCAGCGGATCTGGCGGTAGAAAGCTACGTGCGCATGTTCGGCGTCGATGCCTATATCGTTCGCCCGTTCAACAACTATGGGCCTCGCCAGAACCACAAGGGCATGCTGGCTGGGGTGATTCCGATCACTGCCGTCCGCCTGCTTACCGGTGGCACTCCGGAAATACATGGCGAAGGTACTCAGAGCCGGGACTTCATCTACGTTCACGACACCGTGGATGCGGTCGTCAAGTTGCATGACGTGCTACCGTCCGGCGAGACGGTGAACATCTCCACCGACAACCAGATTTCGATCAACGAACTGATTCCTCGCATCTGCGACCACTACGGTTACACCGGGGAAATCCTGCGCAAGCCCGCGCGTCATTCTGACGTGCTGTCGCACAACGCCAGTAACGAGAGGGTCAAGGGGGTGATCCAGTATCGCCTGACTCCGTTCGAGCAGGGACTGGCAGACACCCTTGACTGGTACACCCATCTGATCGGGAAGCGCGCATGAGCCAGATTCGTTTGATGAGGCCTTATATCGGGTTCGATGAGGTCGAAGCCGAGTTCCGTGAAGTGTTCGACAGCGGCATATTCACACGCGGTCAGCATGTTGACGCGTTTCGCTCGGAATTGGCTGCATACACCGGTGCGAAGCATGCCTTTCTGACTACGTCAGCGACGACATCGCTGTGGGTTTGCCTGAAACTTCTGGGTATCGGTCCGGGTGATGAAGTGATCGTTTCGGACTTCTCTTTTCCGGCCTCGGCGAATGTGATCGAAGACGTGGGGGCTCGACCGGTTTTTGCTGACGTGTGTCCGGAAACCTTCAACATGCGCCCCGAGGTTCTTGAGGCGCTTATCGGGCCGCGTACCAAGGCCGTGATGTTCGTGGATGCACTCGGCAATCCCACGGGCATTACCGAGATCAAGCGTATCTGCTCGGCAAAGCGTATTCCGTTGATCGAGGATGCGGCCTGTGCCATTGGCAGCTCGGAGAAGGGGGCTCGATGTGGCGCTATAGCCGACCTGACCTGTTTCAGTTTTCATCCGCGCAAACTCATCAGCACGGGTGAGGGGGGGGCTATCACCACGAACAGTGACGAGTGGGCAGACTGGTTGACGGTCAAGCTGGCCCATGGCGCCAACGGTATGAAGGGCGTGGCGTTGGACTTTGTCGACTACGGCTACAACTTCCGCCTTTCGGAACTTCAGGCGGTCATGGGACGCAAGCAGTTGGCCAAGATCGATAGCATCGTCAGAGAGCGCAACGAGATACGTGAACGCTATATGGAACAACTCGGTGAGCTGGGCTTCGTGGCGCAGAAGTCGGGAAGCGACGTCGTTTACAACGTACAGTCGATGGTGTTTCGGGTTCCTGAAGGATGTGACCGTGATCGCCTGATTGCCGACCTGCGGGGGACGGTTGAAACGACCATCGGTACCTATGCCTTGAGTTCAGGTAGTTATTTCTTGAGCAAGTACCGTGATGTCCAGCCGACGGCGGCGCAGCTCGAGGCGACCACCATTACCTTCCCCTGTTTTACCGGGCTGGATGTCGGTGCAGTGGCAGCAGCCGTACGTGCTGTGCTGCGTTAGGGGATGACGGCGGTGGAGTTGCTTGATCAGTTGAAACGCTTGTGGCTGGAACGCCGGAGCGAGGTGAATGAGCGTTTCAAGAGAACTTTGCCTCTGGCTGACTACATTGTTGACCGTTGGGAGAAGGCCCGCGAGTTAGGTTTTGGTGAAGGTACCTCTATCTACGACAGCAGTCTGGTGTTCGGTGATGTGCGTGTTGGTGAACACACCTGGATCGGCCCTTTCACTCTACTGGATGGCTCGGGTGGGGGGCTTGAGATCGGTTCGCACTGTTCTATCTCGGCGGGCGTGCAAATCTATACCCACGACACGGTCGAACGTTCCCTGAGCGGTGGCAAGGCTCCGATTGTTACTGCACCAACCCGGATCGGTTCCAACTGCTATATCGGACCCAATACGGTGATCGCCAAGGGGGTCACCATTGGTGATGGCGTGGTCATTGGTGCCAACAGTCTGGTGCTCAAGGACATACCTTCTGGCAGCAAGGCATTTGGGACACCCTGTCGCGTCGTCGGTGCCGCCTAGGTGAGAGATTGCGGTTCTGGGGTATCGAAGGATGGTTGCGTCTGGAGAATCGGCGGACGCTACGGAGGGAGGCATGGTCAATAAAGCGGCCAGCCTGGGTGTTCTTAATCTGCTTGCAGGCAAGGCACTGCGTGCGCCTCTCTGGCTGTTGATTTCTGCTCTTTTGGCCCGTGTGCTCGGCCCGGAGGGGCTGGGTTCCTGGTCAATGATTCTAGCAGCGGGGATGCTGATGAATCAGCTGCTCTTGCATTGGACTCAGTCGATCACTCAGCGTTTTGGACGAGTGGAGTGGCTGGACTCTGGTTCGCTGGATTCGACTTTCAGCATTCGCCTGCCTTTGTTGGTAGCCGGTACGATGCTCGCGCTAGTCGCGTTGTTCATTCTCCCCTTTGACTGGCTGCAGCGTTTTTTTGGTATCCGGAGTGGTGAAGTTCATGTGTTGCTTGCCATGCTGGCTTTCTGGTGCATGGCTGAAACTCAGGCACTACAACAGGTGCGTGAGCGCTTTGTGCACTTGGCATGGGCGCCTATTAGTGCGGACCTCGTGCTCATGGGGGCTATAGCGGCTATTGCGCTGATCCCGATGTTCAATGAGGCGACTCTTGCCGAACGGCTTCAGTTTCTGTTGCTGGCAATGGCATGTGGCTGGGGGGGGTGGCTGGCATGGGAGCTCCGCGGTATCGGCTTTCGGTTTCCTCTACGATCCTTCAGTTGGTCGCGACTGTCTTCTCAGATGCTCTTCGCGATTCCCCTGGTTCCTGGATTTTTAGTCGGTTATCTCGCGGAGTGGTGTGATTACTTTCTGATTCGCCATTTTTACGGTGAATATGAAATTGGCCTTTTTCATCCTGCGTATCAATATCTTCTGATTTTTATAGGTCTGCCGACCGCACTGGTTTCCGTGTTACTCCCCCGTGCCGTACAGCATTTCGAGGAGAAAGGGGCAGTTGCTATCGATCTGTTGGTCAAGCGAGATGCGCCCCGTTTTGCATTGGTTTGGGGCGTACTGATCCTTATTCCGCTGACGGTATTGCCTGGGCTTTTTCTGCTGCTGGTGGGGGAGGCGTTTACTTCATCGGCGGCACTGCTCAGCATCATGCTTGCTGTGGTTCCAGGTGCCATCGCGCAGCATCTCTTTGGCGTGGTCTATTTTCTGCAGGGGCGCTTACTGATTTCTACCTTCGCCTTCTTCCTTGTGAAACTGCTGGTGAATGCGGCGCTTTCCGCATTTCTTTTGCCGCTCATTGGCGTTACCGGGGCAGCTTACGGGGTGGTGTTTTCTTACATGATCCTGCAGTGGTTGTTCGTGATTTTTGCAGTTCCAGATCATCGCCTTCTGGCTCGTTTCGCCGGTGTCTTACTCTGGTGCCAAATAATCGGCCTACTGCTATGCCTTTTCGATGGCATCGTTCCTCGCCTTTTGATCGGCTGTGCGGCTTTGGCACTGTCGTTCTGCTGTATCCGCTTTACCCCCATCTTCGATGCACGAGAAATTGCGGCAGTTTTGCCACAGCGACTCAAGCGTCATGAGCAATGGCTGCTCTACTGGCTCGCGCGGCCGTCAACCTAGGAACAATCATGTTGTTGTCAATGCTGTTGGTAGTTGTCTTTGCTCTTGTTCTTCGGCTATTGCCCATGCGCCTTGCTCCTCATGGCGGTGGTGTCGATCAGTGGTTTTGGCGAGCCTATGTCGAGGAAACCAGGCGCCAGGGTGAGTTTCCACCGCGTCTCGCTCAGTTTCGGCTGGATGAGGCTCAATGGTACCCCCCGCTTTTTCCTTGGCTCCTGGCTAAGTTGCCACGGGTGGTTTTCGAGCGTTACGCGGGGCAGATGGCAATTTTGCTAGATCTTCTACGCCTGTTGCTGCTGATGGTGGCAGGTTATGTATTGGCTGGTGACTGGGCGGTTGCAGCCGTTGCCGGCTTGGTATATGCGCTGACCCCTGTGTTGATCACCTACAACATGCAATTGAATCCTCGTGGGCTCGGTGCGCTATTTCTTGATGCAGTTCTGCTGTTCACGGCAGCCGCTTTGCTGGGTGAAGAGGGAGGCTGGTGGTTTGCCGTGATCGTCGGAGGACTCGTGCTTTTGACTCACAAGATGACGACTCAATTGTTTGTGTTCACTGCATTGGTGGCGGGGGTCGCTCTACTCGAAGTGAGGTTTTTGTTGCTGCTGGTTTTGAGTGGGGTGGCGGCATTGCTTTTAAGTGCCGGGTTCTACCGTTTCGTGTTCTTGGCTCATGTGGACATTCTGCATTTCTGGTTTGCCAACTGGCGTTGGACTGGAGCGAATCCGGTACTGGAGTCACCGGTGTATGGCGAACCCGGGTTTGAGTCGTCCTCAAAGTTCTATCGCAAGGGCCTGCGCGCAGCTTTTCGCCGCCTCATGTTTGTGGTCGGCTTCAACCCGTGGATGCCGTCTGTTCTTTTGGTTGGATTGGTTCTCTGGCTGGAAGGACATCTCTTCGGTCATGCACAGTTACTGGCGTTCGGTTGGTTGGCCTGTTCATTTGCCTTTGCGCTCATGACCACCCTGCTACCACCGCTGCGTTGTTTAGGGCAAGGTTATCTTTATGGTTACAACGGAAGCTTTCCTGCAGCATTGGCGCTAGGCCTGAGTTGGCAGGCTGTCGCCAGTAGCTGGGTTGCGCTATTGATCTGTATTGCGACAGTCATCGCCTGTGGGGTTGCGCTTGCCGCCTTCTTCCGGACGCTACGCAGCAGTCGAACCCTGAAGGTGGATGAGGATCTGGATCAAGCCATTCGGCGGCTGGCGGAGTTACCCGAGGGCACTGTGATGTGCTTGCCGCAGCACTGGCATGACGTAGTGGCTTTCCGCACTGGGAAAGCAGTTGCGTTTGGTGGGCATGGTTACGGTTTTCGGTTGCTTCAGCCGGTTTTTCCTCGATTGCTTGTCCCGGTCGGTCAGCTCATTCGCGAGCAGAATGTCGCTTACCTGCTTGTCTGGCCTGCCTACGTGAACAAGCGTTTTCTGGACGACCTCCCACCCTCGGAGGTCGAGCAATGTGGCGAGTACTGTATCTATCGCTTTCAATGCAGACAGGAGTTCGGCGATGAGACGTAAACGCCTCTGCTTCATCACCACGGTTCCGATGGCGGTCTCTGCCTTTCTGCGCCTGCATATCGAGCGGCTTGTCGAGGACTACGATGTCTTCGTCATTTCCAACTACGCTACCGAACCACTCCCACGGGCGGCAGGGGTCACATATCTGAACGTGCCGCTGGCCCGCGAGATTTCTCCGTTGGCGGATCTGAAGGTCTTGTTCGCTCTCGTTCGCCTATTTCGTCATCACCGTTTTGACGCAGTGCATTCGGTCACGCCCAAGGCAGGGTTGCTGGGGATTCTGGCTGCTCGGATGGCCGGGGTGCCGGTGCGCGTGCATTGGTTTACCGGGCAGGTCTGGGTTACCCGAGCAGGAGTGGGGCGCGCCGTGCTCAAGAGTGCCGATCGACTGATTGCTGCTGCCGCCTCACATCTGTTGGCTGACAGCCCCTCGCAGCGTGATTTCCTTGTCGCTGAAGGGGTTTGTCGGGCTGGACGGATAGAGGTAATAGGTGACGGCTCGATTTGCGGCGTTGATGGTGAGCGCTTTCGTCCTGATCCACAGGCGCGTGAACGTGTGCGGATCAGCCACGGAATTCCGGCCGATGCGACTGTGGTGCTGTTTCTTGGGCGCTTGAATGCGGACAAGGGGCTACGTGAGCTGGCACAAGCGATGGTGGGGCTGGATGAGGTGTTTCCTGCTTTGCATTGGCTGATAGTGGGGCCTGATGAAGGGGGGATGGTCGAACATATTCGCACGGTTGCTGGAAGTCTGGCAGGGCGTCTGCATTTTCAGGGCTTCACCGGCGAGCCAGAGGCGTATATGGCTGCTGCGGAGATTTTCTGTCTGCCCAGTTACCGTGAGGGTTTCGGCAGCTCGGTACTCGAGGCTGCGGCGGCCGGGGTGCCCTCTGTTGCCTCCCGAATCTACGGGCTCACTGATGCAGTAGAAGAGGGCGTGTCGGGCTTGTTGGTGTCGCCTGCGAACGTACCTGAGTTGGTGGCCGCTCTGCGGCGTCTGCTGGAGAACGATGGAATGCGTCTGGACATGGGGTTGGCGGCGCGTGCTCGGGCATTGCAGCGCTTTTCGCGTGAGCGAATCGTCGGAGGCTTGAGTGACTTTTACGGTCGGGTGTTCGCTCAGGAAGGGAAGGTATGAGCTTCAAGCGGGTTTTCGATATCGTATGCAGTGCCCTGGCGCTGCTGCTGCTCTGGCCGGTGCTGCTGATTCTCTATGTGCTGGTGCGTACCAACCTCGGCTCTCCGGCCTTGTTCAGGCAGCAGCGTCCCGGGATGCATGGCCGGCCGTTCATGATGGTCAAGTTCCGTACCATGCTCGATGCGCTGGATGCGCAAGGCAATCCATTGCCTGACGACGTTCGTCTTACCCGCTTCGGTCGCTTGCTGCGAGCCACCAGTCTGGATGAGCTTCCCGAGTTGTGGAATGTACTCAAGGGCGAGATGAGTCTGGTGGGGCCACGTCCCTTGCTGATGGAATACCTGCCGCTATATAGCGCCGAACAGGCGCGGCGCCATGAGGTGCGCCCCGGAATCACCGGTTGGGCTCAGGTGAACGGACGCAATGCGCTGAGTTGGTCAGAGAAGTTCGCCCTGGATGTGTGGTATGTGGACAACCGTTCGTTGCTGCTCGACATTCGTATTCTGTTGCTGACGGTGAAGAAAGTGTTCGTGCGCGAGGGGATCAGTGCGGATGGGCAGGCCACTGCCAGCAAGTTCACCGGGGGGGAGAAATGAAACGCCTGGCGATTTTGGGGGCCAGTGGGCATGGCAAGGTTGCCGCTGATCTTGCTGAGTTGTGCGGCTGGGACGTTTCGTTTTTTGATGATGCATTCCCCGAGGTGCGATCCAATGGTGCTTGGTCAGTTGAAGGCGATCTGGCGGATCTTCTGAAGCAAGGGAGGCATTTCGACGCGGCGATCGTTGCCATCGGTCATAACCGTACGCGCCTTGCCAAGCTGGCATTGATTCGTGAAACAGGGTTAAGGCTTGCGACATTGATTCATCCCAGTGCCAGCATAAGTCGACATTCCGTCTTAGGTGCTGGTTGCGTCGTTTTTGCGGGGGTCGTGATCAATGCGTTCGCGCGAGTTGGGGAGGGCTGTATCCTTAACACGATGTGCAGCGTCGATCATGATTGTGTGCTGGGTGACGGTGTTCATGTAAGTCCGGGCGCGAACCTTGCCGGGGGGGTCGTAGTCGGCGAGGCGGCGTGGGTTGGCATAGGTGCAAGCGTTCGCCAGCTTGCCCGGATCGGTGCGGACGCCATTGTCGGCGCCGGTGCGGCAGTTATTGGTGATGTAGTGGAAGGAACCACCGTCGTAGGGGTTCCGGCCCGGGACATGTAGTTATTTATTGCGTGCCAGTTCCGTGCTGTTGCGCTCGTCAAATAGAGATCTCTTTGTGTTGAATAGCCCTTTTTCTCCTTGGCCGTCCTTTTCCGTCGAAGAAGCGGATGCCGCTCGAGATGTCATTCTTTCCAATCGAGTCAACTATTGGACGGGCGATCAATGCCGGCAGTTCGAGCGAGAGTTCGCCTCGTGGGTTGGCGCACGCTATGCCGTGGCATTGGCGAACGGCACCGTGGCTCTGGATCTGGCTCTCAAGGCTCTGGGGATCGGTTCGGGAGATGAGGTCGTGGTAACGCCCCGGACGTTCCTGGCTTCCGTTTCATGTATCGTCAATGCAGGGGCTATCCCGGTATTTGCCGAAGTGGATCCTGACTCACAGAACATTACAGCAGAAACGATCAAGGCGGTTTTGACACCTCGTACCAAAGCTGTGATCTGTGTGCATCTTGCGGGTTGGCCCTGTGATATGGATCCGATCATGGCCCTTGCCGAGAAGCACGACCTGAAGGTCGTCGAGGATTGTGCGCAGGCCCATGGTGCCTCTTACAAAGGGCGCTCGGTCGGAACTATCGGTCATGTGGGGGCCTGGTCGTTCTGTCAGGACAAGATCATGACCACCGGGGGTGAGGGCGGCATGGTCACGACCGATTGCCCTGATCTGTGGTCACGAATGTGGTCGTTCAAGGATCATGGAAAGAGCTGGGAGGCGGTCTACGAACGTGAACATACGCCTGGTTTTCGCTGGCTGCATGAGAGTTTCGGTACCAACTGGCGGATGATAGAAGTCCAGGCCGTTATTGGTCGTATTCAGCTAGACAGGATGCCGCTCTGGCACTCTCGGCGATTGGCCAACGCCCAGCGTATATGGGCTGCGGCAGGCGCCATGCCAGGATTGCGAGTGCCTGTCTTGCCAAGTGACATTGGGCATGCAGCATATAAGTGTTATGTGTTCGTCAAGCCTGAAGCTCTTCAAGGCGATTGGTCGAGAGATAGAGTTCTGGAGGCGATCAATTCTCGCGGCGTTCCCGCATTCTCGGGTTCTTGCTCGGAGGTCTACCTGGAGCGAGCATTCGAAGGTACTGGCTGGCGTCCGGAGCCTCATCTGACAGTTGCTCGCGAATTGGGTGAGACCAGCCTCATGTTCATGGTGCACCCAACCTTGACGGATCTGGAATTGGAGAAAACCGTTCAGGTGTTGGGGGATGTCATGTCTGAAGCGGTGAGCGGTAAGTGAATGCAATCCGAAGGACAGAAGGATGAGTAACTCAATAGATCGAGTGCGCCAGGTATTGCTGGAGCTTCCTCGGGGCAGGAAACGCCTTCTTCAGGTCATGGTCGATGTGCTTTTGCTATGGCTCGCACTCTGGCTGGCATTTTTTGTGCGTTTGGGAACATCGGTACTGATTGATCCTTTTGGGGAGTACCTGTGGTTATTCGTTGCCGCTCCGGCGACAGCAATTCCCTTGTTCGTGCGCTTTGGCCTTTATCGCGCGGTTCTGCGTTATTTCAGCAGCGCGGCGCTCATGACGATATTCAATGCGATCAGTTTATCGGCGCTTCTATTGGCTGTTGTGATCTACTTGATTCAGCCTGAAGAACTGATGCCTCGATCGGTTGTATTCATCTATTGGGCAATCTCTTTGCTGTTCGTTGGTGGGCTGCGTCTGCTCATGCGCCAGTACTTTAGCGGTGAGTTGTTCCCGCCCGGTCGTCAGTCGGTTCAGTCGGTCAAGGTGGCGATATACGGCGCGGGGGCTGCGGGAAATCAACTGCTCTCTGCATTGCGCATGAGTCACAGTATGAAACCGGTGGCCTTCATTGACGATGATGTCAGTTTGGGCGGCAGGGTTATCGCTGGAGTCAAGGTCTATGCCCCGAAGCATGTTGGGCGGATGATCGAAGAGACCGGAGCGCGTGAGCTGCTGCTGGCTATTCCTTCTGCATCCCGGGCCCGTCGGCGGGAGATCCTCGCCGCTCTTGAATGCCACCCCCTGCACGTGCGCAGTATCCCTGGATTCATGGATCTCGCCAGCGGGCGAGTGAAGGTCGAAGATCTTCAGGAAGTCGATATCGCCGACCTCCTGGGCCGCGACGCAGTACCTCCGCGCCAGGATTTATTCCAGCGCTGCATCAAGGATCAGGTCGTTCTGGTAACCGGTGCTGGTGGTTCCATTGGTTCGGAGCTGTGTCGGCAGATTCTCGCCAGCGGTGCGCGAACCTTGCTGCTCTTCGAACACAGCGAGTTCAACCTCTACAGTATCCATGGCGAGCTGCAGCAGCGTATCGATCGGGAGTCGCTGCCGATCAAGCTGGTGCCGATTCTGGGTTCTATCCGTAATGTCGAGCGTTTGTTCGACATTCTGCAGACCTGGCGCGTCAACACCGTTTATCACGCTGCCGCCTACAAGCATGTGCCAATGGTCGAGCATAACGTTGCTGAGGGTGTACTCAATAACCTGGTCGGTACGCTCAATGCCGCGCAGGCGTCGATCAAGGCGGGTGTTGCTAATTTTGTTCTGATCTCTACCGACAAGGCGGTGCGGCCTACAAATGTGATGGGTAGCACCAAGCGTCTGGCTGAGATGGTTCTGCAGGCATTGAGTCGTGAGTCTGCGCCGTTGCTGTTCGGTGATGAATCAGGTGTTCATCATGTCAACAAGACCCGTTTCACTATGGTGCGCTTCGGTAATGTGCTTGGTTCTTCTGGGTCGGTTATTCCGCTGTTCAGGGAGCAGATCAAGCAAGGTGGGCCGGTGACGGTGACTCACCCGAATATCACGCGCTATTTCATGACGATCCCTGAGGCGGCACAGCTGGTCATTCAGGCTGGTTCGTTAGGGCTGGGTGGTGATGTGTTCGTGCTGGATATGGGGGAGCCAGTGAAGATCGCCGATCTTGCTGAGAAGATGATTCGGCTGTCCGGCTTGAGCGTGCGTGATGAGTGTAACCCACATGGTGATATCGCCATCGAGTTCACTGGTCTTCGGCCTGGTGAAAAACTCTATGAGGAGTTGCTGATCGGCGAGGATGTAAAGCCGACTGAGCATCCGATGATCATGCGTGCCGAGGAGGACATGCTGCCTTGGGAGGGGCTCAAAACGCGCTTGCAGGGGTTGCTGGATGCAGTCGATGAGGATGATTACGCCCGTGTGCGTCTCCTGTTGCGTGAGGTGGTGCATGGTTATGTGCCGGAGGGTGAGATTGTCGACTGGATTCACCTCAGAAACCGGGAGCGTTGAGACGTCGATTTGACAGCTGGAAGATAGCGTCTAGGTTGATTCAAGTGGGGTTTGAAACCTCACTGGGATCTACTTACGACAAAGGAATGCAATCATGCTAAGACTCAGCCTATCTTCCGTCCTGTTCGCTGTTCTCGCTTCTTTCTCTCTGGCTGCAGCCGCAGCTGAAACTCCGAAAACCGAAAGTGCCAAACCGGCTACTGTTCAGGTGGCGCAGGTTGCTGTGGTCAATCTGAATACCGCTGATGCTGCAACCTTGCAGCGCGAGCTTTTGGGTATTGGAGCGACAAAGGCGCAAGCGATTGTGGCTTACCGAGAGGAGCACGGTAATTTTGCCTCGGTCGATGAGTTACTTGAGGTCAAGGGTATCGGTGAGGCGACGCTAGAGAAAAATCGCGATAAGTTGAGTGTGAACTGACGCCGGGCGGCGTTTCCATATGGGCCGGTCTTTTGACCGGCCTTTTGCGTTTTTGGCGTGCAAGAAATTGTTGTGTGGAGGAGTCGGTGCGCATGGCGCCCCCTACGGAGCGTCGCGTTTTTGAGGTCGTAGTAGGTGAATAGCTCGGTACAATAAATGAGCTAACGAAACCCTGAAAAAGCTCCACGCCGCCACTCTCGTGAATGTGCGAATCCAGGTGCTGCGGGGGCTGGATTATCCCTTTTGGGCCAGCACAAGCTCTGTTCAGCGATGAAGTCGCTGTCCCGCCTGCGCGGGAATAGCGACTATTTCAGACCATCCTTAAGTGATGACCTCGACAGTACAGCCCCGAAGGGGTGAGCGAAGCGAATAACCTGGGACATAGTCCCAGGTGAGAGTCCACAGGCAATAAAAAACCCAGCGCTTAGGCTGGGTTTCTTGAATTTGGCTCCGCGACCTGGACTCGAACCAGGGACCCAATGATTAACAGTCATTTGCTCTACCGACTGAGCTATCGCGGAACAACGGCGCGTATGTTACTGATTAAAAAAGAGAAGTCAACACTTTGGTATGACTTCTACGTTGCTACGATTCGGGCGTTCAGCAGGGGGGGCGTAGGAGGGGCTTTAGCCGCGACAGCCATCTGCCTGCAATAGATCGCGGCTGAAGCCCCTCCTACAGCGGCGTCGTGGTATGACGCATGCGGCGTATGGGCCGGCGTTTTTGTCTATCGCAGAGGCTTACAGCACGGCGTGGATGGCGCGGGTGACGCTATCCAGGTTGCCGTTGTTCAGCGCGGCGACGCAGATGCGGCCGGTGCCGACGGCGTAGATGCCAAACTCTTCCTTGAGGCGTTCCACTTGCTCCACGGTAAGGCCGGAGTAGGAGAACATGCCGCGTTGCTCGGCAACGAAACCGAAGTCGCGCTTGGCACCCAGTGCCGCCAGTTGCTCGACCATGGCCAGGCGCATGCTGCGAATGCGGTCGCGCATTTCGCCCAGCTCGGCTTCCCACATGGCGCGCAGCTCGGGGCTGTTGAGCACGCTGGCGACCACGGTGGCGCCGTGGGTCGGCGGGTTGGAGTAGTTAGTGCGGATCACGCGCTTGAGTTGCGACAGTACACGGCTCGATTCTTCGCGGCTGCTGGTGACCAGCGACAGGGCGCCGACACGCTCGCCATACAACGAGAACGATTTGGAGAAGGAGCTGGATACGAAGAATTCCAGACCCGACTCTGCGAACAGGCGCACGGCTTCGGCGTCCTGGTCGATGCCGTCACCGAAGCCTTGGTAGGCGATGTCGAGGAAGGGCACGTGCTCACGCTCGCGCAGCACTTCCAGCACGGCTTTCCAGTCTTCCAGTTGCAGGTCTACGCCGGTGGGATTGTGGCAGCAGGCATGCAGCACGACGATGGAGCGCGCCGGCAGGTTGCGCAGGTCTTCGAGCATGCCGCCGCGGTTCACGCCGTTGCTGAACGGATCGTAGTAGCGGTAGTTCTGCACCGGGAAACCGGCGGACTCGAACAGGGCGCGGTGGTTTTCCCAGCTCGGGTCACTGATGGCCACGGTGGCGTCTGGCAGCAGGCGCTTGAGGAAGTCGGCGCCGATCTTCAGGGCACCAGTACCGCCCAGGGCTTGGGTGGTGATCACCCGGCCGGCTTCGATAAGGGCTGCGCCCTTGCCGAACAGCAGTTCCTGCACAGCCTTGTCGTAAGCGGCGATGCCTTCGATCGGCAGGTAGCCACGCGGAGCGTGAGCCTCGATGCGCGCTTTTTCGGCTTCTGCGACGGCGCGCAGCAGCGGAATTCGCCCCTCTTCGTTGTAGTAGACGCCCACGCCAAGGTTGACCTTGGTCGTGCGGGTGTCCGCGTTGAATGCTTCGTTGAGGCCCAGGATGGGATCGCGCGGAGCCATTTCGACGGCAGAGAAGAGACTCATGATGGGTGCGGCAACTCGAGTGAGGGGTGGGTGGCCAGGCGTCCCCGACAAAAGCGCTAGGGGGCGCGTAAACGGGACGTTAGTATAACGACCCTGAATCCAGGGGGCGACAGCGCAAAGCCCTGAATTAAGGCCTTTTGCCAGGTAATTTGACTTTGCCTGACGGTATCGCCAGATCGCCCTGCAATTCATGGCTTTTGACGCAGTCCGAATGGATACGTCACAGCCATTTGTCGAGGTGCTGCATGTCCGAGTTTCAGTTGGTGACCCGCTTCAAACCTGCTGGCGATCAGCCCGAGGCGATTCGGCAGATGGTTGAGGGGCTGGAAGCCGGTCTGTCGCACCAGACCCTGCTTGGCGTGACGGGCTCGGGCAAGACCTTTTCCATTGCCAACGTGATTTCCAAGGTGCAGCGTCCGACTCTGGTTCTGGCGCCGAACAAGACCCTGGCGGCGCAGCTCTATGGTGAGTTCAAGGCGTTCTTCCCGAACAACGCGGTGGAGTATTTCGTCTCTTACTACGACTACTACCAGCCGGAAGCCTATGTGCCGTCGTCGGATACCTTCATCGAGAAGGATGCGTCGATCAACGACCATATCGAGCAGATGCGCCTATCGGCAACCAAGGCGCTGATTGAGCGCAAGGACGTCATCGTGGTCTGCACCGTATCCTCGATCTACGGCCTGGGCAGCCCCGAGGAGTACCTGAAAATGGTGTTGCACCTCGATCGTGGCGACAAGATGGATCAGCGCGCATTGCTGCGCCGCCTGGCTGAGCTGCAGTACACGCGCAATGATATGGATTTTGCCCGCGCGACGTTTCGTGTGCGCGGCGATGTGATCGATGTATTCCCTGCAGAGTCGGACCTGGAGGCCATTCGCGTCGAGCTGTTCGACGACGAGGTGGAGAGCATCAGCGCTTTCGATCCGCTCACCGGTGAGGTGATCCAGAAACTGCCGCGTTTCACCTTCTATCCGAAGAGTCACTACGTCACGCCACGCGAGACGCTGCTGGAGGCGGTGGAGCACATCAAGGTCGAGCTGCAGCAGCGCCTGGAATACCTGCGCGGCGCGAACAAGCTGGTGGAGGCGCAGCGCCTGGAGCAGCGCACGCGCTTCGATCTGGAAATGATCCTCGAACTGGGCTACTGCAACGGCATCGAAAACTACTCGCGCTATCTCTCTGGTCGTCCGGCAGGTGCGCCGCCACCCACTCTGTACGACTACCTGCCCGACGAAGCACTGCTGGTGATCGACGAATCCCACGTCTCGGTGCCGCAGGTTGGTGCGATGTACAAGGGCGACCGTTCACGCAAGGAGACGCTGGTGGAATACGGCTTCCGCCTGCCTTCGGCGCTGGACAACCGGCCGATGCGTTTCGAGGAGTGGGAGGCGGCCAGTCCGCAGACCATCTTCGTTTCGGCGACGCCTGGGCCTTATGAGGCGGAGCATGCCGGGCGCGTCGTCGAGCAGGTGGTACGGCCGACAGGCTTGGTCGACCCTCAACTGGAGGTGCGTCCTGCGCGTACCCAGGTCGACGACCTGCTGTCGGAGATCCGTTTGCGTGTGGCTGTGGGCGAGCGCGTGCTGGTCACCACCTTGACCAAGCGCATGGCGGAAGACTTGACCGACTACCTAGGCGATCACGACGTCAAGGTGCGTTACCTGCACTCGGATATCGATACCGTCGAGCGCGTGGAGATCATTCGTGATCTGCGTCTAGGCGCTTTCGACGTGCTGGTGGGGATCAACCTGCTGCGCGAGGGGCTGGATATGCCAGAGGTGTCACTGGTGGCGATCCTCGATGCGGACAAGGAGGGTTTCCTGCGTAGTGAGCGTTCGCTGATCCAGACCATCGGCCGTGCGGCGCGTAACCTCAACGGCAAGGCGATTCTCTACGGCGACAACATCACGGGCTCGATGCAGCGTGCCATCGATGAAACCGAGCGCCGCCGCGCCAAGCAGATCGCCTTCAACGAGGCCAATGGCATCGTGCCCAAGGGCGTGCAGAAGGACGTCAAGGACATCCTTGAAGGCGCTGTGGTGCCTGGCGCGCGCAGCAACAAGCGCAAGGGCATGGCCAAGGCGGCGGAGGAGCGCGCGCGTTACGAGAACGAACTGCGTTCGCCGAGCGAGATCACCAAGCGTATTCGTCAGCTGGAAGAGAAGATGTACGCCCTGGCGCGTGATCTAGAGTTCGAGGCCGCCGCGCAACTGCGCGACGAGATCCAGAAGTTGCGGGATCGGTTGTTGCAGGTTTGACGCCAGGGGCCGAGCAGCCAAGCCATTCCCGGATTGCATCCGGGCTCTGTTGGAGGCGCTTTCGACTCTGGCATCCTGCTTCGTTCTACCTCCTGCATCCATGCAGTCGTAGCGGCGACGGTCGCGGCTGAAGTCCCTCCCACGGTTCTACGTGTCCCCGTGCTTGGATCATGTCTTATCGATCCATTGCCTCGGCGGATGCAAAAAATGGCATCCACTCTGCGACTGAATTCGCGGCTGAAGCCGCTCCTACGGATGAGGCGCCAGCGTAGGCTGGATCACGCTTCATCGATCAGCATCTGGTGGATGCAAAAAGCGACATCAGCCTTAGGTGATAGGCGCGTTAATGCGCTGCGCCACCGCCCGCCATGTTCTGCGGCAGCTTTCGTGTCAACAGGATCGCCAGCATGCTCACTGCCAGGGCGATGCCAATGAAGTGGAAGGCATCGTTGTAAGCCATGATGATCGCTTGTTCATGGACGATCTGGCTGAGCTTGGCCAGCGCTGCCTGCTCGCTGCCCAGTGTCTGCGTCAGCAGGTGCAGGCGTTCCTCTACCTGTGGGTTGGTTGGCACGATGGATTCGCGCAAGTAGTCGAAGTAGACCTTGGCGCGGGCATCCAGCAGGGTAGCGAGCAGGGCGATACCGATGGCTCCACCCAGGTTGCGTAGGATGTTGAACAGGCTGGAGGCCGAGCCAGCGTCCTGCGGCATGATATAGGCCGTAGCGATCAGCGAAACCGTGACCATCACCAGCGGCTGGCCCAGCGCGCGGACGATCTGGATGTGCTGGAACTGTTCGCCCGCGAAGTCCGGGTTGAGCACGCCGGAGAAGAAACTCGCCGCGCCGAACAGGGCGAAGCCCAGGGCGCACAGCCATTTCGGCGAGATGATCTTCATCAGCTTGGGCACCAGAGGGATCAGGAATAGCTGCGGCACGCCCATCCACATGATCACTTCGCCGATCTGCATGGCGTTGTAGCCCTGGATTTGCGCCAGGTACAGCGGCAGCACGTAGATCGATCCATAGAGTCCGACGCCGAGCCCCAGGCTGGAAATGCTGGCCAGGCCGAAGTTGCGTTCGCGCAGCACGCCTAGGTTGATCAGCGGGTTGGGCCGGGATATCTGCAGAATGACGAACAGGATCAGGCTGACCAATGCCACGCTGCCCAGGCCGACGATCAGTTGCGATTCCAGCCAGTCCTTGCGATGACCCTCCTCGAGAAAAACCTGTAGACAACCCAAGCCCATACCCAGGGTGACGATGCCGGCGTAGTCGGTGGTCTTCAGCAGCTCCCAGTGCGGCGCCTTTTTCTCCAGGCCATAGAGCAGGCCGGCGATCATCAGCAGGCCAGGCGGCACGTTGATGTAGAAGATGTACTCCCAGCCCCAGTTCTCGGTCAGCCAGCCACCCAGTGTCGGGCCGATGGAGGGGGCGAAGGTTGCCGTGATGGCGAACAGTGCCATGCCCTTGGCGCGGTGGTGTTCGGGGAGCTTGATCAGCGTCATGGTGAACGCCAGCGGGATCAGCGCGCCGCCGGTGAAACCCTGCAGGGCGCGGAACACGATCATGCTTTCCAGGCTCCAGGCCAGGGAGCACAGCAGCGAGGCGATCAGAAAACCTACCGACACCCATACGGCCAAGCGGCGTGCCGAGAGCAACTGCACCAGCCAGGCAGTCAGCGGGATCATGATGATCTCGGCCACCAGATAGGACGTGGAAATCCACGAACCTTCCTCAAGCGTTGCGGACAGCGCGCCCTGGATGTCCTTCAGCGAGGAGTTGGTGATCTGGATATCCAGCACTGCCATGAAGGCGCCGAGCATGGCGCTCATCACGGCGATCCAGTCACGGCGGCTGGGTTCCGCCGTCGGGCGGATCAGCGCATCACCCGCCATGGCTGTCGTCGCTGCGCAGATCCACGGTGACTTCCACCGACATGCCGGGACGGATCAGCCCGCGCAACGGATTATCGGCGGCGAAGGTCAGCTTGACCGGGATGCGTTGCACCACCTTGGTGAAGTTGCCGGTGGCGTTGTCTGGCGGTAGCAGGCTGAACTGCGCGCCGGAGGCGGCGAACAGGCTGTCGATGCGGCCTTCGATAGGCGTATCCGGATAGCTGTCGAACAGTAGTTCGGCCTTCTGCCCCGGGCGCATGCGGCCGATCTGGGTTTCCTTGAAGTTGGCCTGGATCCAGATGTCCTGATCCGGCACAAGCGACAGCAGGTAGGCGCCGCTCTGTACCACCTGGCCTTCGCGTGCCGAGCGCTGGCCGACGAGGCCGCTGATCGGCGCATGAATCTGCGTGCGCGCGAGATTGAGGTCGGCCTGTTCCAGGTCGGCCTGGGAGGAGAGGATCAGCGCGTCCAGGCGCTTGAGTTCGGCTTCCAGGCTGGCAACCTGTTGCCGTTGCGCCTGCAGGTCGGCTTGAGCCTTGGCTACCTGCGAGCGGGCCACGCGGTTGTCGGCGGCCAGCGTGGTCACGCGTTCTTCGGAGACATAACCCGGCTTGCGTAGGGTCTGGGCGCGGCCCAAGTCGAGCTTGGCGCGTTCGAGGGTGGCCTGGCTGGCAGACACGTCGGCCTGGCTGGCGGCGATCAGGCTGGCCTGCTGGTCAAGCTTGCTCTGCGCCTGGGTGCGTTCGGCCTGATGGGTTTCCAGTGCGGCGAGGGCGCGCTGGCGGGCCAGGCGGAAATCGGCGTCTTCCAGTACCGCCAGGAGCTGGCCGGCCTCTACATGCTGGTTATCGCGCACCAGCACTTTTTCGATGCGCGCATTCAACTGGCTGGAGACCCGAGTGATCTCGCCCTGCACATAAGCGTTGTCGGTACTTTCATGGTAGCGACCGACCAGCAGCCAATGGGCGAGCAGGGCGCCGGCAATCAGCACCAGCAGGATCACGAAGACGAAAAGGCGACGTTGCAGTTTGGCGGGCATGCTTGAGGCTCGAGATGCGGCAGGGAAATGTAAGTAAATTTAACAGTGTTCCCTTTGCGCTAGTAGACTCTAGGCCTGGCATGCTTTGTTGCGTATGAGGAACAATCATGGGGCTGGATGATGCTTTGATTTTTACCCGGGTAGTGGATTGCCATAGTTTCACGCAGGCCGCGACCAGCCTGGGTATGCAGAAATCGACGGTGAGTCGGCGTATCGCACTGCTTGAGGAGCGCCTGGGTGTGCGTCTGCTCAATCGCACCACGCGCAAGTTGCGCCTGACCGAAGTGGGGCAGGCTTACTACGAACGCTGCCGGCAGATCATGCTCGACTTCGCCGAAGCCGAGCAGGCGGTGATGCAGTTGCAACGCGAACCCTCCGGATTACTGCGCATTACTTCACCGATCGAGTTTGGCCAGCTTTTTCTCGGGCGCGTGCTGGGTGAGTTCATGCGCCAGTACCCGCAGATCGACGCCGAGGTGGAGTTGACCTCGCGCTTGGTGGATCCGCTGGAGGAGGGCGTGGATATCGCCATCCAGGTCGGCCAACCGCAGGATTCCACCCTGATCGCGCGCAAGCTGTTCGAAAGCGGTCGACGCCTGTGTGCAAGCCCTGCGTACCTCGCTGCGCACGGTACACCGCGTAGCGTCGCCGAGCTGGAGGGTCATCGGGCGATACTGTTGCAGCACGACGCGCCGCGTTACTGGCCGTTGCTGGGTGAGCATCTGCCGTGTCAGCGGGTGATGACCTGCAACAACATCACCTTTGCCCGTGAGGCGACGCTGGCGGGCGCCGGGATTTCCGGGTTGCCGGTGATGATCAGCGAAGAGGCGGTGCGCAGCGGCCGCCTGGTCGAGCTGCTGCCTGAGGCGCGCTTGCCGGTAGGTGAGGTGTATGCCATCTACCCGTCGCGGCGCTTCCAGGCGATGAAGGTCAAGACTTTCCTCGACTTCCTCATCGCCAGCTTGCCGATCACCCGCGGCGGGTTGCTGGAGCCAGGGGCCGCCGGCCTGCTAACATCGCCCGCTTGATTCAAACCTCGTGTCTTCCATCCGAGAGCATTCATGACCACCGTCCGTACCCGTATCGCGCCATCGCCAACCGGCGACCCCCATGTCGGCACCGCCTATATCGCGTTGTTCAACCTGTGTTTTGCCCGTCAGCATGGTGGCCAGTTCATCCTGCGCATCGAGGACACCGACCAGGTTCGTTCCACGCGTGAGTCCGAACAGCAGATTTTCGACGCGCTGCGCTGGCTGGGTATCGAATGGGACGAAGGCCCGGACGTTGGCGGCCCGCACGGCCCGTACCGGCAGAGTGAACGTGGCGAGATCTACAAGAAGTACTCCGATGAACTGGTCGGCAAGGGCCATGCCTTCCCGTGCTTCTGCTCCGCCGAGCGCCTCGATGAAGTGCGCGCGCAGCAGATGGCCAACAAGGAAACCCCGCGTTACGACGGGCACTGCATGCACATGGAGCCGGCCGAGGCGCAGCGTCGCATCGCTGCGGGCGAGTCCCATGTGGTGCGCATGAAGGTGCCGAGCGAAGGCGTTTGCGTGGTGCCGGACATGCTCCGTGGCAATGTCGAGATCCCATGGGATCGCATGGACATGCAGGTGCTGATGAAGGCCGATGGCCTGCCGACCTACTTCCTGGCCAATGTGGTCGATGACCACCTGATGGGTATCACTCACGTGCTGCGTGGCGAAGAGTGGCTGCCGTCCGCGCCCAAGCTGATCAAGCTATACGAATACTTCGGTTGGGAGCAGCCGGCACTGTGCTACATGCCGTTGCTGCGTAACCCGGACAAGAGCAAACTGTCCAAACGCAAGAACCCGACCAGTGTGACGTTCTACGAGCGCATGGGCTACCTGCCGCAGGCCATGCTCAACTACCTGGGGCGCATGGGCTGGTCGATGCCGGACGAGCGCGAGAAGTTCTCGCTGGCCGAGATGATCGAACACTTCGACATCAACCGTGTGTCGCTGGGCGGGCCGATTTTCGATCTGGAGAAGCTGTCCTGGCTCAATGGCCAGTGGCTGCGTGAGCTGCCTGTGGAAACCTTCGCTGCCGAAGTGCAGAAGTGGGCGCTCAATCCTGAATACCTGATGAAGATCGCACCGCACGTGCAGGGCAGGGTGGAAACCTTCAGCCAGATCGCACCGCTGGCCGGTTTCTTCTTCTCAGGTGGTCTTAACCTGGACGCCAAGCTGTTCGAGCACAAGAAGCTCTCTGCTGATCAGGTGCGCCAGTTGATGCAACTGATCCTGTGGAAACTCGAATCGTTGCGTCAGTGGGAAAAGGAGCGCATCACCGGTTGCATTCAGGCCGTGGTCGAGCACCTGGAGCTGAAGCTGCGTGATGCCATGCCGCTGATGTTCGCTGCCATCACCGGTCAGGCGAGCTCGGTATCGGTGCTCGATGCGATGGAAATCCTTGGCCCGGATCTGACTCGTTTCCGTCTGCGCCAGGCGCTGGAGCTGCTGGGCGGCACCTCGAAGAAGGAAACCAAGGAGTGGGAAAAGCTGCTGGCAGCCATCGCTTGATGCCTTCGTAGGGCACGCCGTGCGCACCGAGTGTCGTGCTGTTGAGCATCGGTGCGCATGGTGCACCCTACGAGACGTCACGCGACCCTAAGTAATTGTTCTAGTGGCAAAAACTTTGGGCTAGCAGGAAAAATGTTGTTGACAGGCAATCGGGGCGCTCTTAACATGCGCCCCGTCCTCGAGATGGGGCTATAGCTCAGCTGGGAGAGCGCTTGCATGGCATGCAAGAGGTCAACGGTTCGATCCCGTTTAGCTCCACCAATCTCGGCTCCTTCGGGAGTACCAGAATCGATGTGAGTCGGTTCACGATCAGGGTCTTGCGTCCCCTTCGTCTAGTGGCCTAGGACACCGCCCTTTCACGGCGGTAACAGGGGTTCGAGTCCCCTAGGGGACGCCACTATTTCCAGCCGCAGCGCTTAGGCGTTGCAGCCAGACCGAAAGGTTTCGGGGCTATAGCTCAGCTGGGAGAGCGCTTGCATGGCATGCAAGAGGTCAACGGTTCGATCCCGTTTAGCTCCACCAAACACTGACAAGGCCAGCTTAGTGCTGGCCTTGTTCTTCGAAGGTTTTGTCCCCTTCGTCTAGTGGCCTAGGACACCGCCCTTTCACGGCGGTAACAGGGGTTCGAGTCCCCTAGGGGACGCCATTTTCCAGTCGTAATGTGCAAGCGTTACGAACCGACCGCAAGGTTCCGGGGCTATAGCTCAGCTGGGAGAGCGCTTGCATGGCATGCAAGAGGTCAACGGTTCGATCCCGTTTAGCTCCACCAACCACACAAGGCCAGCCTAGCGCTGGCCTTGTCGTTCGAAGGTTTCGTCCCCTTCGTCTAGTGGCCTAGGACACCGCCCTTTCACGGCGGTAACAGGGGTTCGAGTCCCCTAGGGGACGCCATTTTTCTTGCCGCATTTGCGGAACCAGGGGCTACTTCTTCGGAAGTGGCCCTTTTTTATTGCCCGCCGTTTCTGCTGCCAGTGATGCCAGTGCGCTTCTGTGTTGTTCGTGGCTCGTGGCCGGCGCTTTCATATTGCAGTGCTGGCTTTATTCGCCCTGGCTGGCGCTTGGGCGTCGTCTTGCCTTTTAATATGATGAATGTAATATTACTTTCATCATATGAAGGGCAATGCCATGAGTGAGCGCAAGACTGAAACTCGCCAACGCATTCTTGAGGCTGCTAGTGGCCTGCTTGTGGAGCGCGGTCCCGCTGATCCGGCTGTAGCGGAGGTAATGGCTGCCGCCGGGCTTACGGTCGGCGGCTTCTATGCGCATTTCGCCAGCAAGGATGCCCTGATGCTGGAGGCCTTCCGCCAGCTATTGGCGCGCCGCCGTGATCGCCTTGCTGCGGTCGACGCAGGTCTCAATGGTGTGGAGCGCCGGGCGTTGCTGGCGGCTTTCTATCTTTCGCGCAAACACCGCGATGCACTCGATGAGCGCTGCCCCGTACCCAGTTCGATCGGTGAGATCGAGCGCTTGCCGGAGGGCTTTCGCCAGGCGCTTGCAGAACATGTTCAGTTGCTGGCGGCACAAATGAGTGAGACGCCGGAGGAGGCTGACATCGCGTTGGCTGATCTGGCTTTGATGGTGGGTGGCCTGGCTTTGGCCAGGGCGTTGGGGCCAGGTGAGCTGTCCGATCGCCTGCTGCGTTCTGCCAAGTCGGCGATCAAATGAAATCAGGTGCGTAGGAGAGTGCGATGAACCAGATGATCTGGGTGCGTGGTGTCAATGCGGCATTGGGGCGACTGGTTCCGCAAATGTTGGCGGGCCGTTTGCGT
Source organism: Pseudomonas berkeleyensis (assembly GCF_014109765.1). Lineage (NCBI taxonomy): Bacteria > Pseudomonadati > Pseudomonadota > Gammaproteobacteria > Pseudomonadales > Pseudomonadaceae > Pseudomonas > Pseudomonas berkeleyensis. Next base: position 3,230,088 of record NZ_CP059139.1, on the reverse strand, counting down.
GAGCGCTTCATGACGCCGCGCAGCTTGCCGCCTCGGGACTGGGAGCTGCCGCTGCTGGCCAGTGCCGAACGCATCACGCTGCGCTTCGGCCTGTCGGCGCTGCGTTGGGGGAGTGGCCCCACCGTGTTGTTGATGCATGGCTGGGAGGGGCGGCCGACGCAATTCGCAAGGCTGATCAGTGGCCTGGTGGAGGCGGGTTATGGCGTCGTGGCACTGGATGCGCCGGCGCATGGTCGATCGCCGGGGCGAGAGGCGAATGTGGTGTTGTTCGCCAGGGCGCTGCTGGAAGCGGCCAGCGAGTTGCCGCCGTTGCATGCGGTAATCGGCCACTCCATGGGCGGAGCCAGTGCATTGCTGGCGACGCAGATGGGTCTGCGTACTGGTGCTTTGGTGAGCATTTCAGCGCCGAGCAGGATTCTTACCATGTTGCGTGGTTTCGCCCGTTTCATGGGGTTGCCGGTCCGGGCGCGTGAGCATTTCATCAGCCAGGTGGAGCGCACGGCAGGAATTCCGGCCGCACATCTCGACGTGCAGCGCTATCAACTGCAGTTGCCGGGTTTGATCGTACATGCCGAAGATGATCCGCTGGTGCCGGTGGGCGAGGCGGAGCTGATTCACCGGGCCTGGTTCGATAGCCAGCTACTACGCCTGCCTGCAGGTGGTCATCAACGTTTGCTCGGTGACCCGCAGGTGCTGCAGGCGGTGCTCGCTCTGCTCGGAGAGGTGCGTCAGGCGCCGTCCAGGGTGCTGGCTTCGTAGCTGGCAACACGGTTGCGCCCGGCCGCCTTGGCGCGGTAAAGGGCTCGATCGGCCAGGTCGAGCCAGCTTTCGCCGCAGTCCGGGGCGTCGGGGATTCCCGCATGCAGGCCGATGCTGATACTCAACGGGATCGACTGTTGCTGGTAGAGGCAGGGGTGGCGGGCCAGGTCGTCACGCAGTTGTTCGGCCAGATCGAGTGCGCCAGTCAGGTCGGTGCTGTCGAGCAGGGCGACGAATTCCTCTCCGCCGAAACGTGCCAGCAGGTCGCTGCTGCGCAGGCGTTGCTGGATGCGTTGGGCGGCGTGGCGCAGGCAGGCGTCTCCGGCGAGGTGGCCATAGCGGTCATTGACCTGCTTGAAGTGATCCAGATCCAGCATCAGTACGGCCAGCGATTGGCGGCTGCGTTCGGCACGGGCGCAGGCGCGCGCCAGCTCCTCACTCAGTGTCTGGCGATTGAACAGGTTGGTCAGGCCGTCACGGCGATTCAGTTCGGCCAGACGCAGGTTGGCGCTGGACAGCTGTTGCAGCGTTTCCTCCAGCGCTGCCGTGCGCTCCTTCACGCGTTGTTCCAGGTTCTCGCTGATCTGCGTTTGCAGCTCCAGGTGTTTGGCCTGCTCGCTGCTGAGCTGGCGCGCCTGGGTGATCAGTTTGGCCTGGGCCATGCGCTCGGCCTCCTGCACCTGGCGGATACGGGCAGCCAGGGCGATGGAGAAGACCGTCATCTCGATCACGCCGCCGATCTGTTGGGCATGTAGCGTCAGCAGCGAATAGGGCAGTACGCCTGTTCCGGTGAGGATGCTGGCCAGGCTGGCGCTGATCAGCACGAACCAGCCCAGAGCGAACAGGCGTGCCGCAGCGTAACCGGCACGCCAGCGCAGCAGGGTGATGACGAAGGCGGCGAGGGCGCAGGCGACGATGAGCACGAAGCTGGCGATCAGTGCCGGCTGGTAGGGGCCGAGCAGGGCCATGACCAGTACCAGCCAGGCGCAGGCTTTCAGGCTGTGAGCGACCCGGCGATAGGCGGCGGGCGCTTCACGCAGCGCCAGCACGCCATAGGTGAACTGGATGCCGAACAAGGTGGCCAGCGCCGAGCTGAGCGGGAAACTCAGCTGCTGCCAGGTCAGGGCGTTGGGCCACAGCCATTGGAAGGCAAAGCCGAGCTGGATGAACTCATAGAGACTGAAGCTGGCGACGAACAGGCAGTACCAGAGGTAGTTGCGGTCGTGGGTGATGCAGAAGATCGACAGGTTGTAGACGAACATCCCCAGCAGCGCACCGAAGAACAGCCCCTGAAACAGCAAGCTGCGCTGCTCCTGGTGGTCGAAGGCCTCGTGGGTCATCAGGCTGGCGCTGAGGTTGGCCGAGCCGTTGGTCTGCATGCGTAGCCAGATCCGTCGTTGTTCGCCCGCGGCCACAGTCAGCGGCAGCACCAGTTGGCGATGTTCGACCCAGCGCCAGTCGAACGGTCGCTGGTCGCCGGATCGATACACGCGTTCACCGTCCAGGCCGTAAGCATCCAGCTGATCCAGCAGTGGATTGCCGATCAGCAGTACCCAGTTCAAGGCGCGGGCGTGAGGGTTGTGCACATCCAGGCGCAGCCAGTAGGTGCTGCTGTCGTAGCCAAAGCTGGCATCGCGTCGGCCCACTGCCTGCCAGGCTGAATCGGGCAGGGCGCGCACCGTCTGGAAATCGCTATCGCCTTGCGGGTCTTTCCAGAGCTGCATGTAAGGGCCGGGCAGAACCTGGGTCTGTCCAGCTGGCAACGGCAGGCTGTCCGCCCAGGCGAGAACGGGTAGCAGCAGAAGCATCAGTAAGCGCAGGGTGGCAGTCAATTGCTCGGTTCTCATGTGCTCGGGCGAGCGCGGTGCAATTATGGCGCGCCGACCAGATGCGATGAAAGAGCGGCGCTGCAGAGAAAAAAACAGCGGCGTATCATGCGCGGCATTGGCGGGGGAGTCCGCCCGTCGATGTGACGCCGACCTGGGAGTTGAGAAATGAAGCTGACGATGGATGAGGTGCTGCGCCAGGCCCGCCCGGTAATGCCCGTTCTGGTGATCGAGGAAATCGAGCTGGCGCTGGATCTCGCTCGGGCGCTGCAGGATGGAGGGATAACCGTGCTGGAAGTGACCTTGCGTACACCGCGGGCGCTGGATGCGCTGGCTGCCATCCGCCGTGAGCTGCCGCAGTTGCTGGTCGGCGCCGGCACGCTGATCCACACCGAGCAGTTTCAGGAGGCGCGCGATGCCGGGGCGCAGTTCGCGGTGAGTCCGGGGTTCACCGAGCGCTTGGCGTTGGCGGCGGAAGATGCGGCGCTGCCCTATTTGCCGGGGGTGATGACACCTTCCGAGGTGCTACTGGCGCTGGAGCATGGTTATCGCTCGCTCAAGCTGTTCCCGGCCGATGGTGCCTCCAGCGTGAAGATGCTCAAAAGCTTCAAGGGGCCGTTCACGGGTATTCGTTTCTGCCCGACGGGCGGCGTCACGGCTGACAACCTGCTGAGTTTCCTGCGTCTGCCCAATGTCGCCTGCGTGGGTGGAACCTGGGTGGCGCCGAGCAATCTGGTGCGTGCCCGCGCCTGGGATCAGATAACCCAGCTTGCCGCTGAGGCGCGTGCGTTGGCTGCCAGCCTGGAGGCGCAACCATGAATTGGGATCTGCCAAGCCCTTTTGTCATCGACATCCAGGTCGGCGCTGATGATATCGATGGGCTCGGTCACGCCAACAATGCGGTGTATGTCAGTTGGCTGGAGCGCTGCGCCTGGCGTCATTCGCAGTTTCTTGGGCTGGATCTGGTCGAATACCGTCGCCTGGATCGTGCCATGGCCGTGGTGCGCCACGAGATCGATTATCTGGCCAGTGCTTATGAAGGGCAGGATCTGCAGATGGCGACCTGGATCGTCGAGTCCGATCAACGCCTGAAGATGGATCGACGCTTTCAACTGGTACGCCCCGAAGACGGGGCAACGCTGTTGCGGGCCAAGACCACCTTCGTCTGCATCGAGCTTTCCAGTGGGCGTCCCAAGCGCATGCCTGCGGAGTTCGTCGAGGGTTACGGCAAGGCGTTGTTACCGCCGGAGCTGTAACGGCGATCAGTCGAGCACTGGCGCGAGAAATACCTGCTCCGGTTCGACCGTGACGGCGAACTGGCGAGTTTCGCCGGGGCGCAGGATGACCGACTGCGCGACATCCGGCCCGCGACCACCGCAATAGCCGTCTGGTGAAATGGCGGCGGCCACGCTCAGTTCGCCACTGGGCAGATCCAGACTGGTGTGTTCGCCGGGCCCCAGCTTCGCTACCACCTGCTGGTTGACGTAGAGCTCCACGTCGCAGGCGTTCGGCGCGTTGTTGTCCCGGCTGAAGATCAGCCGGGCCGGGGCGTCGGCCACTGGATCTGCGGGCGCCGGTTCGATAGCAGCAGACAGCCCGTCGCTGGCTTGTAGGTTCATGCAGCACAGGCCGAGAGCAATTAGCGCGAGATGGCGCATGGCGCGTCTCCTGTTTTGGCGATGTGGCCAGTGTGGCCCATCTTGCGCGGCGCGTGCGCCCCCTTAAACTGTGCGCCCCATTTTTCCGGACAAGCTCATGCAAATCGCCCTGGCGCCCATGGAGGGGTTGGTCGACGAGATTCTGCGCGATGTACTGACCCGCGTCGGTGGCATCGACTGGTGCGTGACCGAGTTCATTCGAGTCAGCGAGCGTTTGTTGCCGGCTGCCACCTATCACAAGCTCGCTCCTGAACTCTTCACCGACGCTCGCACGCAAGCTGGCACGCCGATGCGCGTGCAGTTTCTCGGCTCCGACCCGCAATGCCTGGCCGACAACGCCGCTTTTGCCTGCAGCCTTGGCGCGCCGGTGATCGACCTCAATTTCGGTTGCCCGGCCAAGACGGTGAACAAGTCGCGCGGCGGTGCGGTGCTGCTCAAGGAGCCGGAGTTGTTGCACGCCATCGTCCGCGAAGTGCGGCGCACGGTGCCGGCCGAGATTCCTGTCACGGCCAAGATGCGTCTGGGCTTCGAAGGCAAGGAGGGCGCGCTGGATTGCGCGCGCGCACTCGCCGAGGGCGGGGCCAGCCAGATCGTCGTGCATGCGCGCACCAAGGTAGAGGGCTACAAACCACCGGCGCATTGGGAGTGGGTGGCGCGGGTGCAGGATGTGGTTGGTGTACCGGTATTCGCCAATGGCGAGGTGTGGACGCTGGAAGATTGGCGCCGCTGCCGCGAAATCAGTGGCGTGGATGACATCATGCTGGGCCGCGGATTGGTGTCTCGCCCGGGGCTGGCGCGACAGATTGCGGCGGTCAGGGCCGGTGAGGCGCCGCAGGAAATGAGCTGGGCCGAACTGCAGCCCCTGTTGCTCGATTTCTGGCAGCAGGCGCGGCGCAAGTTGGCGCCGCGCTACGCGCCGGGGCGTTTGAAGCAGTGGCTGGCGATGCTTACGCGCACCTATCCGGAGGCCGTGGCGCTGTTCGCCGAGGTGCGGCGTGAGCAGGATTGCGCGCGCATTGACCAGTTGCTGGCGTTCTCCGTGTAGGGGGCGCTGTGCGCACCGCCTGTCAAACGTTGGTGCGCACGGCGAACCCTATTGTTTTTTTACTCTTGAAAATTTTCCGACCGACCTCAGATAAGTGACTGCGGGATGCCGAAGTCGGGTTCCGCACTATGACACTTGCTGAAATTTCAGGAGAATATTCATGAGCAACGTTCTGTCTCTGGCCCCTCTGTTCCGCCAGTCTGTCGGTTTTGACCGTTTCAACGATCTTTTCGAGTCTGCCCTGCGTAGCAATGATGCTGGCAGCTCCTACCCACCCTACAACGTCGAGAAGCACGGCGAGGATCACTACCGCATCGTGGTGGCTGCTGCCGGTTTCCAGGAAGATGACCTGGAGCTGCAAGTCGAGCGCGACGTGTTGACCGTGGTGGGCAACAAGCGTGATCGCAGCGCCGAGAGCATCAGCTATCTGCATCAGGGCATCGCCCAGCGTGCGTTCAAGCTGTCGTTCCGCCTGGCGGATCATATCGAGGTCAAAGGCGCTAACCTGGCCAACGGTCTGCTCCATGTCGAGCTGGAGCGTATCGTGCCGGAAGAGGCCAAGGCCAAGCGCATCCCCATCGGCAACCAGCGCCCGGCGTTGGAAAGCGGACAGTGATGGATGCATGACCAGAAGGCGCCCTGCGGGGCGCCTTCTTCGTTTCAGCCGTGCGCTTTCATTCGCTCTGGAGTGTTCAACTGGCCGGTTTTCGACGCTGTTTGTCCAGCAGCTCGCGAAACGCCTCCTGTGGCAGCGGCCTGCTGAACAGATAGCCCTGGTAGAGGTGGCAACCCTGCGCTTGTAGAAAGTCCAGTTGATCCTGTTGCTCCACGCCCTCGGCGATCAGTGCCAGCCCCAGGCTGCGTGCCATGGCGACGATGGCGCGGATGATCTCTGCGTCGTTAGGGTCGCAGGTCGCGTCGCGCACGAACGACTGGTCGATCTTCAGCATGTCCACCGGCAGGCGCTTGAGGTAGGTCAGCGAGCTGTAGCCGGTACCAAAGTCGTCCATGGCGAAGCTCACACCATGCTTTTTCAGGCGCAGCATCTTGCCGACGGTGTCGTCGATGTTCTGGATGACGATGCCTTCGGTGATCTCCAGTTTGAGCATGGCGTTGGGTAGCTGGCTGTTGCGCAGGCTGCTGGCGACTCGGTCGACGAAGTCGTGCTGGCGAAATTGTCGCGGGCTGATGTTGACGCACAGGCTGAAGCGCTCGCCGTCGATCAATCCATCGGCCATCAGGCGCGAGCAGAAATGGCAGGCTTCGACCAGCACCCAGCCGCCGACTTCGACGATCAGGCCGCTTTCTTCGAGTACCTGAATGAACTGGGCGGGCGATTGCGCGCCCAACTGCGGATGTTGCCAGCGCAACAGGGCCTCGGCGCCGACCACCTGACCATCGCGAGCATCGACCTGGGGCTGGAAGTGCAGTTCGAATTCACCGCGGGCCAGAGCCAGGCGCAGGTCGTTCTCCAGGCGCAAGCGCGCGCTGGCAGCGTCCTGCATGGTGGTGCGAAACAGCTGGATGGCGTTGCGCCCGGAGTCCTTGGCGCGATAGAGGGCGATATCGGCGCGCTTGAGCAGATCCGCCGGGGTATTGCCGTGGTCGGGAATCAGTGCGACGCCGATACTGGGCGTGACCTGCAGCCGGTGGCCGTCCAGCAGCATTGGCTCGGCCAGCAACTGGCGTAGCTTGTCGGCGACCTGGCGCACGTGGCGGGTCACTTCCGAGCGTTTACCTTCCAGGCCGGACAGCAGCACGACGAACTCATCGCCGCCGAGACGCGCCACGGTGTCTTCCAGGCGCACGCTGGCTTCCAGGCGCGCGGTGACCAGGCGCAGCACGCTATCGCCGACCGGATGGCCGAGCGAGTCGTTGATGTGCTTGAAGTGGTCGAGGTCGAGAAACAGCAGGGCGCCGCGCAGTTCGTGGCGTTTGAGCAGGGAAATCTGCTGGGTCAGGCGATCCATCAGCAGGGCGCGATTGGGCAGGTTGGTCAGCGCGTCGTGATAAGCCAGGTGCTGCACCTGCGCCTGCGCCTGCTTCAGTTCGCTGATGTCGCGCGCGGTGAGCAGCAGGCAGGGCACGCCGTTGAGTTCGATCGGTTGTACGGAAACGTCCACCAGGCGCACTTCGCCTTCGCGGTGCTGCCCGTGCATCTCCATGCGCAGAACCTGGCCGTGCTGCAGCAGGTGTTCGATCATCTGCGTGCGTTCTTCGGGGTAAGCCCAGATGTTCAGTTCATGCACGGTGCGGCCTACCACTTCCCAGGCCTGGTAGCCGGTAATGCGGGTAAAACCTTCGTTGACCTCGATGTAGCGCCCGGTGTCGCGCTCGGTGATGGTGATGGCGTCCGGGCTGGAGTGGAAGGCCTTGGCGAACTTTTCCTCGGAGCCTTTCAGGCGCTGCTCGCGCTCCACGCGTTCGCTGATGTCCACCAGCGTGCCGACCATGCGCAGCGGCTGGCCGGCTGCGTCCAACTGCAGTTTGGCGGTGCTTTCCAGAAAGCGCAGGTCGCCCTTGCCCTGCTGTACCCGATAGGTCACCTGATAATGGGTTTTGCCCTGTTCGACCAGCCGCAGGTAGCTCTGGCGAAGGCTCTGGCGATCCTCCATGGGCACCTGGCGGAAGAACGCCAGGAAATCACTCTCGAATGGTACCGGCTCCAACCCCTGCAGTTGCGAGGCGCGAGCGCTGGCGAACAGGCGGCGGGTAGGAATGTGCCAGTCCCAGGTGCCGAGATCGGCGGATTCCAGCGCCAGTTTCAGGCGCTGCTTGCTCTCCTGCAACGCCAGTTCCTGCGTGCGCTGTTCGGTGATGTTGCGCACGGTGAGTACCAGGCAGGTTTTGCCATCGAGTTCGATCTCGCCGCCGAACAGGAGGTTGATGCTGGCCTTGCCGTCGCGGCTGAGCAGGCGTACTTCGAGGTTGTTCAGATGGCCGGTGCGCAGGGCTTCGAGCATGCGCTGGCGGTCTTCGGGGGCGGCCCAGATGCCCAGCTCCAGCGAGGTACGGCCGACGGCTTCGGCGCAGCTCCAGCCGAACTGCTGCTCGAAGCTGGGGTTGACCTCGATGAAGCGGCCCGTGGCGCGTTCGGTGATGGAGACCGCGTCGGGGGTGTGCATGAAGGCCTTGGCGAACTTCTCCTCGCTGAAGCGCAGGGCATTCTCGGCACGTTTGCGCGCGCTGGTGTCGAGGAATGTGCAGAGCATCAGGCGATCGCCCTGCAGTTCGATGTACTGGCTCGATAGCACGCCGTCGAGGATGTCGCCGCTGCGCGTGCGTAACTGCACTTCCTGAATCACCGGTTCCCGGCTTTGCGGTGCCTGCTGGCGCAGGTGGTCGCGTTGCTGGGCGTGTACCCAGAGATTCAACTCATGAGTGGGGCGGCCGAGAATGTCGCTGGCAGTCCAGCCAAAGGCCTGGGTGAAGTGCTGATTGACCTCGATGATTTCGCTGTTGTCGTAGCGCACCAGCATCATGATGTCCGGGCTCAGACGGAACAGGCTGACGAAGCGTTCTTCCGATGCGCGTAGCGCCTCGGCGCGCTCCTGTTGGGCGCTGATGTCACGGATCACACCGAACATGCGTGGCCGCCCGTCGGCTTCGTACTGCAGGCTGCCGGTGATCTCCAACCAGTGCAGGCTGCCATCGGGCCAGCGGATGCGATGCCGCAGCGCATTGGTGATCTGCTCGCCCTGGAGAATGGCGTGGAAGGTTGCCAGGACTTCCGCGCGTTCCTCTTCGGGAATCAGCTCGATGTAATTCAGCTCGCGGGTGACCGGGCGGTTGGGGTCGAGGCCGAACAGCGCCTGGGCGCCGCGCGACCAGTTCACCTGGCCGCTGCGAATGTCCCAGTACCAGGTGCCCAGATGTGCGCCGTTGAGCGCGGCCAGCAGACGCGGCGCGTCTTGCCAGGTTTGCTCGAATTCGGCGGGATCCATCGCCGGTATGTGCGGCAGGGGCGGAGTCTGGTCAGTCGATCTGGCCATGTCCTGACCTTCCTCTGATAGGCGCGATGCGCGTTACGGGCGTTAGAACCTGTTCACGTTCTTGCGAGCTAGAGCCATACAAGGCAAAAACTGGCGAGGAAGCGGAATTTACGAGCCGTAAGTGAGCATTCCGAGCCTGTTTTTAACGCAGTAGGGCCGACGCGCAGCAGATCGTGATCAGGTTCTTAGAGGCATGCAGGGGGCTTTCTTATCCTTAGTAGTGCCACGTTAGCGTCAGGTCGATTGCCTACGCAAGATCGTCCCGCTGGCTGTCGAGCAGATCCATGAAGGCGCGTGCGGCATTCGACAGGGTTCGTTCGGTATGCAGGATGTAGCCTAGTTGGCGGGTCAGCTGTATGCCCGGTATCGGCAAGCGCGCCACCTGGTCGTCAAGCATGGTGCGTGGCAGCACGCTCCAGGCCAGGCCGATGGAGACCATCATCTTGATGGTTTCCAGGTAGTTGGTGCTCATGGCGATATTGGGCGTCAGGCCCTGGGCTTCGAACAGGCGCTGGACAATGTGATGGGTAAAGGTGTTGCCGCCAGGGAATACCGCCGGGTGCTGGGCGACATCGGCCAGGCTGATTACCTGACTGCGTGCCAGGGGGTGCTCCGGCGCTGCGACGAAATCCAGCGGGTCGTCCCAGACCGCGACGGCGCGGATCGGCTCGCGGGTTTCCGGGGCGAGGGTGATCACCGCCAGTTCGGCGCGGCCATGCAGGACTTCTTCGTACGCCACTTCCGAATCGAGAAACTGGATATCCAGTGCCACCTGCGGGTGGGCGCGGGTAAAGGCGCGCAACAGGGCAGGGAGGCGATGCAGGCCGATATGGTGGCTGGTGGCGAGGGTCAGGCGGCCGCTGACTTCACCCGACAGGTTGGTCAGCGCGCGGCGCGTGTCGTCCAGTACGTTGAGTATCTGGTAAGCACGCGGCAGCAGGGCGCGGCCGGCCTGGGTGAGGCCGATTTCGCGGCCGAGTCGGTCGAACAGGCGCACGCCCAGTTGCTGTTCCAGGCCGGCAATGCGCTTGCTCACGGCTGGCTGGGTCAGGTGCAGGCGTTCGCCAGCTTCGGAAAAGCTGCCGGTTTCGGCGATGGCGATAAAGGCATTGAGGTTGGCCAGATCCATGAAGCGCTCCGCGAATGGAAGGATGCCCTGAGCATACATTCCATCGGGGAATCCTTTGAATAAAAAATATGAATTTGAGTTATTTCGTGCCCGGCCATAGCATTCTCCTCATAAGCCGAAGGGCCATTTTCGCCCTGGCATAGAAAAGGGCACTTCCGACGCCAGGCGGTGATAACGCAGGCAGTCCCGGAAGTGTCCGAAAAGCGCTGATGAGGTAAGGCTGATGACTGGCAAGACGCTCTACGACAAGCTCTGGGAAATGCACGAAGTGAAACGTCGTGACGACGGTTCCTCGCTGATCTACATCGATCGTCACATTCTTCACGAAGTGACCTCGCCGCAGGCTTTCGAAGGCCTGCGTCTGGCTGGGCGCAAGCCGTGGCGCATCGACGCCAACATCGCCACCCCGGATCACAACGTGCCGACCACCAAGGCCGAGCGTCAGGGTGGCCTCGAAGCCATCGCCGACGAAGTTTCGCGCATTCAGGTACAGACCCTGGACGAGAACTGCGATGACTTCGGCATCCTCGAGTTCAAGATGAACGACGTGCGCCAGGGCATCGTCCACGTGGTCGGCCCGGAGCAGGGCGCTACCTTGCCGGGCATGACCGTCGTTTGCGGCGACTCGCACACCTCCACCCATGGCGCCTTCGGTGCCCTGGCTCATGGCATCGGCACCTCCGAGGTCGAGCACGTGCTCGCCACCCAGTGTCTGGTGGCCAAGAAAATGAAGAACATGCAGGTGCGCGTCGAAGGCAAGCTGCCGTTCGGCGTCACCGCCAAGGACATCGTGCTCGCGGTGATCGGCAAGATCGGTACCGCTGGCGGCAATGGCCATGCCCTGGAGTTCGCCGGCAGCGCGATTCGCGACCTGTCGCTGGAAGGGCGCATGACTATCTGCAACATGTCCATCGAAGCCGGCGCCCGTGTGGGCCTGGTGGCGGTGGACGAGAAAACCATCGCCTACGTCAAGGATCGTCCGTTCGCGCCCAAGGGTAGCGACTGGGACAAGGCCGTGGCGCAGTGGCAGAACCTGGTCTCCGATGCCGACGCGGTGTTCGACACCGTGGTTGAGCTGCGTGCCGAGGACATCAAGCCGCAGGTCAGCTGGGGCACCTCTCCCGAAATGGTCCTGGCCGTCGACCAGAACGTGCCGGATCCGGCCGTCGAAGCCGACCCGGTGAAGAAGGATTCCATCTCCCGCGCGCTGAAATACATGGGCCTGACCGCCAACCAGCCGATCACCGATATCCAGCTCGATCGCGTGTTCATCGGCTCATGCACCAACTCGCGCATCGAAGACCTGCGCGCCGCCGCCGAGGTGGCCAAGGGCCGCAAGGTCGCCAGCACCGTCAAGCAGGCGCTGGTGGTGCCGGGCTCCGGTCTGGTCAAGGCGCAAGCCGAGGCGGAAGGGCTGGACAAGATCTTCATCGAAGCCGGTTTCGAATGGCGTGAGCCGGGCTGCTCCATGTGCCTGGCGATGAACCCGGACAAGCTGGGCAGCGGCGAGCATTGCGCCTCGACCTCCAACCGCAACTTCGAAGGCCGTCAGGGCGCGGGTGGTCGTACCCACCTGGTCAGCCCGGCCATGGCTGCCGCTGCCGCGGTAACCGGTCGCTTCATCGATGTGCGCGAATTGATCCAGGCCTGAGGAGTAAACAGATGAAAGCCTTTACCCAACACACCGGCCTGGTCTGCCCGCTCGATCGTGCCAACGTCGACACCGATCAGATCATTCCCAAGCAGTTTCTCAAGTCGATCAAGCGCACCGGTTTTGGTCCGAACCTGTTCGACGAGTGGCGTTATCTGGATATCGGCCAGCCGAACCAGGACAACTCCAATCGCCCGATCAACCAGGAGTTCGTGCTCAACTTCCCGCGTTATCAGGGCGCCAGCGTGCTGCTGGCGCGCGAGAACTTCGGTTGCGGTTCTAGCCGCGAACATGCGCCGTGGGCGCTGGACGAGTATGGCTTCCGCACGGTGATCGCGCCGAGCTTTGCCGACATCTTCTTCAACAACAGCTTCAAGAACGGCCTGCTGCCGATCGTCCTCAAGGACGAGGAGGTCGACGCGCTGTTCGAACAGGCCGAGGCGACCGAGGGTTATCAACTGACCGTCGATCTGCAGGCGCAAACCGTGACGCGTCCGGATGGCGTGCAGTACAGCTTCGAAATCGATGCTTTCCGCAAGCACTGCCTGCTCAATGGCCTGGATGACATCGGCCTGACCCTGCAGGATCAGGACGCGATCAAGGCGTTCGAAGGCAAATATCAGCAGAGCAGCCCCTGGCTGTTCGGCGCGATCAAGTAGGTGCGCTGCGCGCACCGACTGACTCACTATTTAAAAGGTGCGCACGGCGCACCCTACTGCGTATCGAGGATGTGATGAGCAAGCAGATTCTGGTTCTCCCTGGCGACGGTATCGGTCCGGAAATCATGGCCGAGGCCGTGAAGGTGCTGAACCTGGCCAATGACAAGTTCTCCCTGGGCTTTGAATTGAGCTTCGATGACCTGGGTGGTGCGGCTATCGACCGCTACGGCGTACCGCTGGCCGACGAGACCCTGGCGCGTGCTCGCGCTGCCGATGCCGTGCTGCTCGGCGCCGTAGGCGGTCCGAAGTGGGACAACATCGACCCGGCCATCCGCCCGGAGCGCGGCTTGCTGAAGATCCGTTCGCAGCTGGGTCTGTTCGGCAACCTGCGTCCGGCCATCCTCTACCCGCAACTGGCCGAGGCTTCCAGTCTCAAGCCGGAAGTGGTCGCTGGCCTGGACATCCTCATCGTGCGTGAGTTGACCGGTGGCATCTATTTCGGTCAGCCGCGCGAGAGCAAGGTGCTGGAAAACGGCGAGCGCATGGCCTACGACACGCTGCCGTACAGCGAGAGCGAAATCCGCCGTATCGCCAAGGTCGGTTTCGACATGGCGCGCGTGCGTGGCAAGAAGCTGTGCTCGGTGGACAAGGCCAACGTCCTTGCGTCCAGCCAGCTGTGGCGCGCCGTGGTCGAGGAAGTGGCCAAGGACTACCCGGACGTCGAGCTGAGCCACATGTACGTCGACAACGCCGCAATGCAACTGGTGCGTGCGCCCAAGCAATTCGACGTAATGGTCACCGACAACATGTTTGGTGACATTTTGTCCGACGAGGCTTCGATGCTGACCGGTTCCATTGGCATGCTGCCGTCGGCATCCTTGGACGCCAACAACAAGGGCATGTACGAGCCGTGCCACGGCTCTGCGCCGGACATCGCCGGCAAGGGCATCGCCAACCCGCTGGCCACCATTCTCTCGGTGTCCATGATGCTGCGTTACAGCTTCGGCCAGGTCGCTGCTGCCGACGCCATCGAGCAAGCGGTGAGCCTGGTGCTGGATCAAGGCCTGCGTACTGGTGACATCTGGTCCGAGGGCAAGACCAAGGTCGGTACTGCTGCGATGGGTGATGCAGTAGTCGAAGCGCTGCGTAGTCTGTAATCTTCCCAGCCCCGCCGGGGTGGTTCCGGCGGGCTGTTTATATAGGTGTAGTCGTTATGAAACGTGTAGGTCTGATCGGTTGGCGTGGCATGGTCGGTTCCGTGCTCATGCAGCGCATGCTGGAAGAGCGGGACTTCGACCTGATCGAGCCGGTGTTCTTCACCACTTCCAATGTCGGTGGCCAAGGCCCTGCCATTGGCAAGGACATCGCTGCGCTGAAAGATGCCTACAGCATTGACGACCTCAAGGGCCTGGACGTGATCCTGACCTGTCAGGGTGGCGACTACACCAACGAAGTCTTCCCCAAACTGCGCGAAGCGGGCTGGCAGGGCTACTGGATCGATGCTGCTTCCAGCCTGCGCATGGATGACAGCTCGGTGATCGTGCTCGATCCGGTCAACCGCAAGGTGATCGACCAGGCGCTGGATGCCGGTGGCAAGAACTACATCGGCGGCAACTGCACCGTTAGCCTGATGCTGATGGCGTTGGGTGGTCTGTACGAGGCCGGCTTGGTCGAGTGGATGAGCGCCATGACCTATCAGGCCGCTTCGGGCGCCGGTGCGCAGAACATGCGCGAGCTGATCAAGCAGATGGGCGCGATCAATGGCGCTGTCGCCGATGATCTGGCTGATCCGGCCAGCGCCATTCTGGATATTGACCGCAAGGTCGCTGAAGCCATGCGTGGCGAAGGCTTCCCGGTCGACAACTTCGGCGTGCCGCTGGCTGGCAGCCTGATCCCGTACATCGACAAGGAACTGCCGAACGGGCAGAGCCGTGAAGAGTGGAAGGCGCAGGCCGAAACCAACAAGATTCTCGGTCGTTTCAAGAACCCGATCCCGGTCGACGGTATCTGCGTGCGCATCGGCGCCATGCGTTGCCACAGCCAGGCACTGACCATCAAGCTGAACAAAGACGTGCCGATGGCCGATATCGAAGGCCTGATCAGTCAGCACAACCCCTGGGTCAAGCTGGTGCCGAATCATCGTGAAGACTCCATTCGCGACCTCGGCCCGACCGCCGTCACTGGCACCCTGAGTGTTCCGGTCGGTCGTCTGCGCAAGCTGAACATGGGGTCGCAATACCTGGGTGCCTTCACTGTCGGCGATCAACTGTTGTGGGGCGCAGCCGAGCCGCTGCGCCGCATGCTGCGGATTCTGCTGGAGCGCTAAGCGCGCAAAGCCGGCGTCGAGTGTCAAAACAAAGCCCTTCTGCAACAGCAGAGGGGCTTTGTCTTTTCTGGGGACGAACCCGATTGCTTGGGCGGGAGGGCGCGGTTACAGTGCCGCTCCCTCTGCGTCACAGGTCCATTCCATGAGCCAGTCCATCAATATCGCCCTGATTGGCGCCACCGGTAGCGTCGGTGAGGCGCTGGTCGAATTACTCGAAGAGCGCGAGTTTCCTGTCAAGGAGCTGCATCTGCTGGCCAGTAGTGAGTCGGCGGGGCAGAGCCTGTCTTTTCGGGGGCGTCAGGTGCGGGTTCGCTCGCTCGATGCTTTCGATTTCTCTCAGGTGCAATTGGCTTTTTTCGCTGCTGGCAGCGAAGTGACGAAGGCATGCCATGAGCGCGCCCTGGCAGCTGGCTGTTCCTTGATCGATATGAGTGCAGCCTTGCCGCTGGCGCAAGCGCCTTGTGTATTGCCCGAACTGGGGCGCGAAGGCTTGCCGGTACTGAAGGCGCCTTTTCAGGTCAGTGCGCCGACGCCTTCTGCAGTGGCATGCGCTCTGGTATTGACGGCGCTTCGCCCGGTCGTGCAGCCACATCAATTGCAACTCACGGCCATGTTGTCGATGTCCACCCTTGGTCGTAGCGGCGTGCAGGAGTTGGCGCGACAAACCGCCGAGTTGCTGAATGGACGCCCCTTGGAGCCCAAGGGGGTCGATCGCCAGGTCGCCTTCAATCTGCTGGCGCAGGTTGGTGGCGTTGACGAACAGGGGCACGCTGAACTCGAAAAACGTCTGGCTGCTGAATTGCCGCAACTGTTGGAGTTGCCGGATTTGTCAGTTTCAGCAACTTGCGCTCTGGTGCCGGTATTTTTCGGCGACAGCCTGGCGCTCAGCGTGCAATGCGATTCGCCAGTTGACGTGACGGCAGCTCAGCAGGCGCTGGAAGCCGCGACAGGTATAGAACTGGTGGAGGCGGGCGATTACCCCACGGCCGTTGGCGATGCGGTGGGGCAGGATCAGGTGTATGTCGGTCGCGTTCGTGCCGGAGTAAGTGATCCACGGCAACTCAATTTGTGGATTGCGTCTGATAACGTAAGAAAAGGCGCCGCCCTGAATGCTGTGCAAATAGCCGAGTTATTGATAAAACACTATCTGTAAAAGATACTTACCTAGAAATTTGAAGAATCTTTCTAGCTTGGCAATACTGGCTGAGTTGATTGCTGAATGGGGAGCCGTTCTTGGAACGGAGGCAGGCGGCAATTCTCAAGACCTTCTCGCGCGCCGAGAAAAAAGATAAAACAAGGGATAACGCTATGGTTCGGGTTCGCAAACTGGTGCTGGCAATTGCGGCTGCTTCGGCGCTGTCTTCCGGTATGGCGCATGCGTTGGGGTTGGGTGAAGTCACCCTGCAGTCCTCGCTGAATCAGCCGTTGGTAGCGGAAATTGAACTGCTGGAGGTGCGCGACCTGGCCTCCAATGAAGTCATTCCCAGCCTCGCGACCCCTGAAGAATTCATTAAGGCTGGCGTCGATCGTCAATACTTTCTGACCGATCTGAAGTTTACGCCTGTACTCAAACCCAACGGCAAGAGCGTGATTCGCGTCACTTCCAGCAAGGCAGTACGTGAACCTTATCTGAACTTCCTGGTGGAAGTGCTCTGGCCGAATGGTCGGTTGTTGCGTGAATACACCCTGCTGCTCGATCCGCCGCTGTACTCCCCGCAAACCACTGCCGCTGCTGCCCCGCAATTGCCGATCGCAGCTCCGGCGCCCACTCCGCGCCCGTCCGTCGCTCCCGCACCTAGCAGTGCGGCGCCTGCACCCGCTCCACGTCCGGCTGCACCAGCACCGGCCGCACCTGCTTCGCGTTCCATTTCTGGCAACGAATACAGAACCACTGCCAACGATACGCTGTGGGAAATCGCCCAGCGTGTCGGTGGTGGTTCGGTCAATCAGACCATGCTGGCCATTCAGGATCTGAATCCTGATGCGTTCATCGGCGGCAACATCAACCGCATGAAGAGTGGCCAGGTACTGCGTCTGCCTGATGAGCAGCAGATTCGCCGTCGCAGCAATGCCGAGGCCATCGCTCAGGTCGCGGAACAGACTGCGGCCTGGCGTGAGGGCCGTGCAGTGGCTTCGCGTCAGCTCGACGCCACCCGCCGCACCACCGCCGGCTCGGCGCCGGCAACCGCTGAAAGTGGCGACAGCCTGAAGCTGGTGGCTGGCGACTCCGGTCGTTCTACCCGTGGCAGTGAAGCGGGTTCTGCCGATAGCAAGGCACTGACCGACAAGCTGGCGGTTACCCAGGAAAGCCTCGATTCGACCCGTCGTGAGAATGCCGAGCTGCAGAGCCGTGTTGGCGATCTGCAGAGTCAGCTGGACAAGCTGCAGCGCCTGATCGAACTGAAGGACAGCCAGCTGGCCAAGATGCAGGCCGAGATGGCTGGCGCTCCCGCCGCTCCGGCAGCGCCAGTTGCCACCGAAGAGCCCGCCGCTGCTGCTCCCGAGGCTGCGCCGCCCGTTGTGGAGGCTGCGACTCCGCCTGCTTCGCCGCCTGAGGAGGCAGCACCAGACTATAACTACTCCGAGGAGCCCGCAGCGCCAGTCGAAGACAGCGCTGCCACCGAACAGCCGGCCAGTGAGCCGGCTGATGCCGTTGCGCCGGTCGCTCCTGCCGAACAGCCTGCCAAGCCAGTCACTCCGGTAGCGCCGGCGCCTGCTCCAGCACCGCAGAGCTTCGTCGACGACCTGATGGCCAACCCCATGACCCTGGGTCTGGCTGGCGGTGGCGCGTTGCTGCTGTTGCTGGTTGCGTTGATGGCGCTTTCGCGTCGCAATGCCATGAAAGAGGCCGAGCTGCATGAAGAACTGGCCGACGATCTGGCCGAGAAAGACGCTTTCGCTTCTGACCTCGATATGCCGGAAGACAGCTTTGCCGACCTGGTCGACGATGCTCAGCAGGCAAGCCCGCTCGCCGGCGAAGAGCGCGTCACGGCGCAAACCGGCGATGCCTTGGGTGAGGCGGATATCTACATTGCCTATGGTCGTTTCAACCAGGCAGCAGAGCTGCTACAGAACGCCATCAATGACGAGCCGCAGCGCAGCGACCTACGTCTGAAATTGATGGAGGTCTATGCCGAGCTGGGGGATCGTGAGGGCTTTGCCCGTCAGGACAACGAGCTGCGTGAAATTGGTGGCGTCAATGCCGAAGCTGAGCAGTTGAAGTCCAAGTACCCGGCTATGGCTGCCTTCGTCGGCGCAGGCACTGTCGCTGCAGCTGCTGCAGCTGATGATGACCTTGGTGAGTTCAGCCTCGATGACCTGACGCTGGACGAGCCGAACAAAGATGCTCCGCTTGCCGCCGACAATATGGATGATGCCTTCGATCTGAGCCTGGATGATCTCGAGTCCGATCTGGGGCGTGACGCGTCGCCGGCTCAGGATGGCGCCACGACCTTGTCGCTGGACGATGACCTGGACTTCGGCCTGGTCGACGAGCCGACTGCATCGCCGGCAACCGCCAGCGATGATCTGGACTTCGATCTGGCGCTGGATGACGACAAGGTCGAGCTGTCCCAGCCTGCGAGCGATCTCTCTGAATTCAGCCTCGATCTGGACGAGCCCGCTCCGGCCGCGAGTGACGAAGCCGATGATTTCCTGCTGAGCCTCGACGATGACATCGCTGCAACTGCCCAGCCTGTAGATGAACTGGGTGATCTGGGCCTGGATCTGCCGGACGAAACCCCTGCGGTCGACCTCGACCTGCCGGCAGACTTCGATCTCTCTCTGGAAGACGAGGCGCCAGTGCAGCCTGTTGCCAATACCGATAGTTTCGCCGCACAGCTGGATGAAGTGACGGCAGAGCTGGATCAGCTGTCAGGCGACCTTGGGCAGCCGGATGCAGCGCCGCAGTCGTTCGACAGCCTGTCGAGCGATCTGGATGGTGACGACGACTTCGACTTCCTGTCCGGCACTGATGAAACCGCGACCAAGCTGGACTTGGCTCGGGCCTATATCGACATGGGTGACACCGAAGGTGCACGTGACATTCTTGATGAAGTGATTGCCGAGGGCAGCGATGCCCAACAGCAGGAAGCTCGCGAGATGATTGCCAAGATGGTTTGATTGATACATGTCTGACGCAGTACCTGTAGCGGCCGCCGAAATGGCGGCCGCTGGCTTTTCCAGAATCGCCCTGGGCCTCGAATACAAGGGCGCACGTTATCGTGGTTTCCAACGCCAGAGCGCGAACGTTCCGTCGATCCAGGGATACCTGGAGGCGGCCTTGTCCAAGGTCGCCGGTGGTGCGCCAGTGAGCATTCTCTGCGCGGGTCGTACCGATGCCTCCGTACATTCCAGTGGCCAGGTGGTGCACTTCGACACCACTGTCGAGCGCTCGCTGCATGCCTGGATCATGGGCGCCAACATGAACCTGCCCAATGACATCAGTGTGACCTGGGCGAAGGTGATGCCGGCGCATTTTCATGCGCGCTTCTCCGCCATGGCGCGGCGTTACCGCTACGTGATCTACAACGACCCGATTCGCCCGGCGCACATGGCCGAGGAAGTGACCTGGAACCATCGGCCGCTGGATGTGGCGCGCATGCGCGAAGCCTCCCAGGCACTGGTCGGTACGCATGATTTCAGTGCTTTCCGGGCGACGCGTTGCCAGGCCAAATCGCCGGTCAAGACCGTGCATCATCTGCAGTTGATCGAGCATGGCCGCTTCATCGTTCTGGATATTCGCGCCAATGCTTTTCTCCACCACATGGTGCGTAACATCGCCGGCGTGTTGATGACCATCGGTGCGGGTGAGCGGCCGCCGGAGTGGGCGCGCGAGGTGCTCGAGCGTGGTGACAGGCACAGCGGTGGAGTGACTGCGCATCCTTATGGTCTGTATCTGGTACAGGTCGACTACCCGGAAGAGTTCGAGTTGCCGCCGCGCTATCTCGGCCCGCATTTTCTCTCCGGCCTTCCGGACGTGCGACAGCCATAACCCTTTGCTACCATCCGAACCCGCATGGCGAGAGGTGTGAACGTGACGGTCGTACGCAGCAAGATTTGTGGGATCACCCGCATCGAGGATGCCCTTGCGGCGGTGGCGGCGGGAGCTGACGCCATCGGTCTGGTGTTCTATGCGAAAAGCCCGCGAGCAGTCAGCATCGAGCAGGCCGCCGCGATCTTGCAGGCGTTGCCGCCGTTCGTGACTACTGTGGGGCTGTTCGTCGACATGCCGCGCGATGAGTTGCAGCAGTTGCTGCAGCGTCTGCCGCTGGATCTGTTGCAGTTCCACGGCGATGAGTCGCCGGCCGATTGTGAGGGCCATGGCCGCCCCTACATCAAGGCGCTGCGGGTTCGCCCCGGTGAGGACGTGTCGGCAGCCATGGCGCCCTACAGCGGTGCGCGGGGCATTTTGCTGGATACCTTCGTCGAGGGTGTGCCAGGTGGTACAGGCGCTTCATTCGACTGGTCGCTGGTGCCGGAAAATGCTGGCAAGCCGATCATCCTGGCCGGCGGCCTCGATGCAGGCAATGTCGCCTTGGCGATTCGCCAGGTGCGCCCCTATGCCGTTGATGTCAGCGGTGGGATAGAGGCCAGTAAAGGCATAAAGGATGCAGGCAAGATTCGCGCGTTCATTCAGGCCGTGCATGATCTGCGATGTGACGGCGACTCGAACGAGGCCGTCAATTAGCCTGTCACACCGCCAGCAGGCAGTCCTGAACTGACCTGCCGATATGGCGGACAAGAATTGCTGGAGGTGGGCGTCCATCGTGAGTCGCTCACCCGAACCAACGGTTATGGAGAAATGACAGCATGAGCAACTGGTTGGTAGACAAACTCATTCCCTCGATCATGCGTTCCGAGGTGAAGAAAAGCTCAGTGCCCGAAGGCCTGTGGCACAAGTGCCCGTCCTGTGAGGCCGTGCTTTATCGTCCCGAGCTGGAAAAGACGCTCGATGTCTGCCCCAAGTGCAACCATCACATGCGTATCGGCGCCCGTGCCCGTATCGATCTGTTCCTTGACGCCGATGGCCGCGAGGAGCTGGGCGCTGACCTGGAGCCGGTCGACCGTCTGAAATTCCGCGACAGCAAAAAGTACAAGGATCGCCTGAGCGCTGCGCAAAAGCAGACCGGCGAGAAGGACGCGTTGATCGCCATGAGCGGCACCCTCGAAGGCATGCCGATCGCGGTTTGCGCGTTCGAGTTCTCCTTCATGGGCGGTTCCATGGGCGCCATTGTCGGCGAGCGTTTCGTTCAGGCGGCCAATGTCGCACTGGAAAAACGTTGCCCGCTGGTGTGCTTCTCCGCCTCCGGTGGTGCGCGCATGCAGGAGGCGCTGATCTCGTTGATGCAGATGGCTAAGACTTCCGCTGCACTGGCGCGCCTGCGTGAAGAGGGCCTGCCATTCATTTCCGTGCTGACCGACCCGGTCTATGGCGGCGTTTCCGCCAGCCTGGCGATGCTCGGTGACGTGACCGTGGCCGAGCCCAAGGCGTTGATCGGTTTCGCCGGCCCGCGCGTGATCGAGCAGACCGTGCGCGAGAAACTGCCGGAAGGCTTCCAGCGCAGCGAGTTCCTGCTGGAACACGGCGCCATCGACATGATCATCCCGCGTAATGAGCTGCGCCCGCGTCTGGCGCGCCTGCTGGCGCAACTGATGAATCGTCCATCTCCGGTTTCCCTGCCGGCCACTGCATGACCGAGCGCAGTCTGGGCGAGTGGCTCGCCTACCTCGAACAGCTGCATCCCTCGGCCATCGACATGGGCTTGGAGCGCTCGCGCGAAGTCGCGAAGCGCCTCGGCCTGGGCAAGCCCGCGCCGTTGGCGGTCACCGTGACCGGTACCAACGGCAAGGGCTCGACCTGTGCCTTTCTCGCCAGCCTCCTGCGTGAGCAGGGCCAGCGTGTCGGGCTCTACAGTTCCCCGCATCTGCTGCGCTACAGCGAGCGTGTCGTGATCGATGGTCGCGAGGCGAGCGATGCTGAGCTGTGCCAGGCTTTCGCGGCGGTCGAGGCGGCGCGTGGCGAGATTTCCCTGACCTACTTCGAGATGGGCACCTTGGCCGCCTTCTGGCTGTTCGAGCGTGCCGGTCTGGATGCCGTGGTGCTCGAAGTCGGGCTGGGCGGTCGCCTGGATGCGGTGAATCTGATCGATGCCGATCTCGCGCTGATTACCAGTATCGGCCTGGATCATGCTGACTGGCTGGGCGATACCCGGGAATCGGTAGCCTTCGAGAAGGCTGGCATCATGCGGGCAGGCAAGCCAGCCTTGTGTGGCGATCTCGACCCGCCGTCGCCTTTGCTTGAGCAGGTCGTAGCGCTGGATTCACCGTTGTTCCTGCGCGGGCGGGATTACGATCTGGCCCTCTCGGAGGCGGGGTGGAGCTGGTTCGGTCTGAATGCTGCCGGCCAGGTGCTGAGGCTGCAGAGTCTGCCGCTGCTGGATTTGCCGATGGAAAATGCGGCACTGGCATTGCAGGCTTATGCCTTGCTGGATCTGCCCTGGGATGAGCAGGCCATCGTCCGCGGGTTGTTGGCGACGCGAGTAGCGGGCCGCCTGGATCGGCGTACGCTGACATGGCAGGGCAAGTCCCTGACCTTGCTGCTGGATGTCGGTCATAACCCTCATGCAGCAGACTACCTTGCCCAGCGCCTGGAGGCCCGGCCACCTGCAGGGCAGCGCCTGGCGGTGTTCGGTCTGCTTGCGGACAAGGATCTGCCAGGCGTCGTTGCGCCGTTGCTGGCTCAGATCGCTCAGTGGGGTATTACCCCGTTGAATACGCCGCGCTCACGTCCTGCTGCGGAGCTTGCAGCTCACCTGCAGGGGCTTGCCGCTCGTGTCGTGCAGTATCCGAGTGTGCATGCCGCGTTGGCTGGGCAGTGCGACAAGGCTGCGAGCGGGGACGAAATCTTGGTGTTTGGTTCGTTCTTTTGTGTCGCCGAAGCGCTGGATTGGTTGGCCGGGCAGGGCTGAGTTTGGCTGTCGGGTCTGGCGCCATACGGTATTGCGATGGCAGTATCGCAGCCTCAGGCTTTGAGACTGTGGAGTAGGGGATGGCATTGTTGGACAAGGGGCTCAAGCAGCGCATGGTCGGTGCTCTGGTGCTGGTGGCGCTGGCGGTGATTTTCCTGCCCATGCTGCTGTCGCGCGAAGACGAGATGCGCCGTGTGGTCGTGGATGCGCCGGCCATGCCGCAAGCGCCGGCTACTGCCGAGATCATCGTGCAACCTGCCGAGGTCGTTGAGCCTGAGGAGCTGCCGCAGGAGCCGGTTCCCGTCGAAGAGGTGAATCCGCAGATTGTCGAGGTGCCGGAGCAGCCCAAGCCCACTTCGCCACCTGTTGCCGCGCCGAGCAAGCCTGAGCCGGCCAAGACCGAACCGGTGGCTACGAGCGCGCCAGCCAAACCTGATAACCGCCTGGATGCCAACAACCTGCCAATTAGTTGGTCCGTGCAGTTGGCCAGTCTGTCCAGTCGCGCTGGGGCGGAAGCCCTGCAGAAGACCCTGCGCAGTCAGGGCTACAACGCCTATATCCGTACGTTCGACGGCATGAACCGGGTGTTCGTCGGGCCATTGATCGAGCGGGCCGAGGCCGAGCGCCTGCGTGACCAGCTCAATCGCCAGCACAAACTCAGCGGTTTCGTGGTGCGTTTCCAGCCTGAGGCGGGCTGAACCCGTCGTTGACATGCAAAGCCCGGTTACCCGATTCGCCGGGCTCTGCTAAAATGCTCCGCCTTTTCCGCTGGTAGGCCGCACCGTGGTATTCACCTGGGTCGATTGGGCGATCATCGCCGTCATCGCCATTTCTAGTTTGATCAGTCTGAAGCGCGGCTTCGTCAAGGAAGCCCTGTCGCTGCTGACCTGGATCATCGCCGGCGTGGTTGCCTGGATGTTTGGCGGCGCTCTGGCCCAGCACCTCGTCGAATTTATCGAAACGCCTTCTGCGCGGGTGATTGCGGCTTGTGCCATTCTCTTCATCGCCACCTTGCTGGTGGGCGCTCTGGTCAATTTCCTCATCGGTGAGCTGATTCGCGTGACTGGCCTGTCCGGTACCGACCGTTTTCTCGGCATGGTATTCGGCGCCGCGCGCGGTGGTTTGTTGGTGGTACTGCTGGTGGGGCTGATCAGCCTGGCGCCGGTGGAGCAGGATACGTGGTGGCAGCAGTCGCAACTGGTGCCGCATTTTCTGATGGTTGCCGACTGGTCGAAGAACCTCATTCTGGGGTGGTCCGATCAGTGGTTTACCGGTAGGTCGGCTCACCCAGCTGATCTGCTTTAAAAGAGTGACCGGTGCGGAGTAACCGCTGCATCGGTCGCTGAATTAGCCTGAACTATCTAGCAGGGGTCGTGGCACATGTGTGGCATCGTCGGTATCGTCGGTAAATCGAACGTCAATCAGGCGCTGTATGACGGGCTGACCGTCCTCCAGCACCGCGGCCAGGATGCTGCCGGTATTGTCACCAGCCATGATGGCCGCCTGTTCCTGCGCAAGGACAATGGCCTGGTGCGTGACGTGTTCCAGCAGCGTCACATGCAGCGTCTGGTTGGTCACATGGGTATCGGCCACGTGCGCTACCCCACTGCAGGCAGCTCCAGCTCGGCCGAAGCGCAGCCGTTCTATGTCAACTCGCCGTACGGCATCACCCTGGCGCACAACGGCAACCTGACCAACGTCGAGCAGTTGGCCAAGGAAATCTACGAGTCCGACCTGCGCCACGTGAACACCAATTCCGACTCGGAAGTGCTGCTCAACGTGTTCGCCCATGAGCTGGCCCAGCGCGGCAAGCTGCAGCCCACCGAGGAAGACGTGTTCGCCGCCGTCACGCATGTGCATGAGCGTTGCCTGGGTGGCTACGCCGTGGTGGCGATGATCACCGGCTACGGTATCGTCGGCTTCCGCGACCCCAATGGCATCCGTCCGATCGTGTTCGGCCAGCGTCACACCGACGAAGGTGTCGAATACATGATCGCTTCCGAGAGCGTGTCCCTGGACGTGCTCGGCTTTACCCTGATCCGCGACCTGGCGCCGGGCGAAGCGGTGTACATCACCGAAGACGGCAAGCTGTTCACTCGTCAGTGTGCGACGAATCCGAAATACGCTCCGTGCATATTCGAGCATGTCTATCTGGCGCGCCCGGATTCGATCATGGATGGCATCTCGGTCTACAAGGCGCGCCTGCGCATGGGCGAGAAGCTGGCCGACAAGATTCTGCGCGAGCGTCCGGAGCACGATATCGATGTGGTCATCCCGATTCCCGATACCAGCCGCACCGCGGCGCTGGAACTGGCCAACCATCTGGGCGTGAAGTTCCGCGAAGGCTTCGTCAAGAACCGCTACATCGGTCGTACCTTCATCATGCCCGGCCAGGCGGCCCGCAAGAAATCCGTGCGGCAGAAGCTCAACGCCATCGAACTGGAGTTCCGTGGCAAGAACGTGATGCTGGTGGATGACTCCATCGTCCGCGGTACCACCTGCAAGCAGATCATCCAGATGGCTCGCGAAGCCGGCGCGAAGAACGTCTACTTCTGCTCGGCGGCGCCAGCAGTACGCTACCCGAACGTCTACGGTATCGACATGCCCAGCGCTCATGAGCTGATCGCTCACGGCCGTACCACTGAAGAAGTCTGTGAGCTGATTGGCGCCGACTGGCTGGTCTACCAGGATCTGCCGGATCTGATCGAGGCGGTCAGTGGCAGCAAGAAGATCAAGATCGACAACTTCGACTGTGCAGTGTTCGATGGCAAGTACGTGACCGGTGACGTCGACGAGGCCTACCTGAATCGTATCGAGCAAGCGCGCAACGATGCGAGCAAGGTCAAGTCGCAAGCGGTCAGCGCGATCATCGATCTGTACAACAATTGACGCAGGCGGGCAGGGGCGACCCTGTCCGTTTCGAGGGCGCGCATGGCGCCCCCTAAAGTCCGTAGCCCGGATGCAATCCGGGGGAATATCACATTGAATTTCCCGGATTGCATCCGGGCTACTTTTCGTGAGGTAGCGATATGACCCAGGAATGGGATGCCGGTCGACTCGATAGCGACCTGGATGGCGTAGGCTTCGATACTCTGGCGGTGCGTGCTGGCCAGCACCGTTCGCCCGAGGGCGAGCATGGCGAGGCGCTGTTCCTGACCTCCAGCTATGTGTTCCGTACCGCAGCCGATGCGGCCGCGCGTTTTGCTGGCGAAGTGCCGGGCAACGTCTATTCGCGTTACACCAACCCCACCGTGCGCACCTTCGAGGAGCGTATCGCTGCCCTGGAAGGCGCCGAGCAGGCGGTGGCCACTGCTTCCGGCATGTCGGCCATTCTCGCCATCGTCATGAGCCTGTGCAGCGCCGGTGATCATGTGCTGGTGTCGCGTAGCGTGTTCGGTTCGACCATCAGTCTGTTCGAGAAGTACCTCAAGCGCTTCGGTATCTCTGTCGATTACGTGCCGCTGGCTGATCTCGATGCCTGGCAGGCGGCCTTCAAGCCAAACACCAAGCTGTTGTTCGTCGAGTCTCCGTCGAACCCCTTGGCCGAGTTGGTGGATATTGCGGCACTGGCCGAGATCGCTCATGCGCGTGGTGCGCTGCTGGCGGTAGACAACTGCTTCTGCACCCCAGCCCTGCAACAGCCGCTCAAGCTTGGCGCTGATATCGTCATGCATTCGGCGACCAAGTACATCGATGGCCAGGGGCGTGGGCTGGGTGGCGTGGTTGCTGGCCGCAAGGCGCAGATGGAGCTGGTAGTCGGCTTCCTGCGTACGGCCGGGCCGACACTCAGTCCATTCAATGCCTGGCTGTTCGTCAAGGGGCTGGAAACCCTGCGTATTCGCATGCGTGCGCAGAGCGAGAGTGCTCTGCAACTGGCGCTGTGGCTCGAACAGCAGCCTCAGGTCGAGCGCGTTTACTACGCCGGTTTGCCCAGTCATCCGCAGCATGAGCTGGCGAAGAAGCAGCAGAGCGCCTTTGGCGCGGTGGTCAGTTTCGAGGTCAAGGGCGGGCGTGAGGCCGCCTGGAAGGTGATCGATGGCACGCGTGTCATCTCCATCACTACCAACCTGGGCGACACCAAGACCACCATCGCTCATCCGGCCACCACGTCGCACGGCCGGCTGACACCGCAGGAGCGTGCTAACGCTGGTATCAGCGACAGCCTGATCCGCGTTGCCGTGGGCCTGGAAGAACTGGCAGACCTCAAGGTGGATCTGGCGCGCGGCTTGGCCTCGCTCTGAGCATGCTGGAGTGGGGGGCGAATGGCGCGCCCAATAATGGGCGTGTCGCGCTGGTCACCGGTGCCGCGCGTGGCATCGGTCTGGGCATCAGTGCCTGGCTGATCACCGAGGGTTGGCAGGTGGTGCTGGCGGACGTCGACCGTGAGCGGGGCTCCAAGGTAGCGCGTGCGCTGGGTGGCAACGCCTGGTTCGTCGCCATGGATGTAGCCAAGGAAGATCAGGTCAGTGTCGGCGTTGCCGAGATACTCGGGCAGTTCGGCCGCCTCGATGCATTGGTGTGCAGCGCGGCCATTTCCGACCCTTATACACCGCCGTTGGAGTCGCTCGATCTGCGGCGCTGGAATCGCATGCTGGCGGTGAACCTGACCGGGCCCATGCTGCTGGCCAAGCATTGCGCGCCCTATCTGCGTGGCCATCGTGGCGCCATCGTCAACATTGCCTCGACCCGGGCGAATCAGTCCGAAGCCGATTGTGAAGCTTACGCTGCGAGCAAGGGCGGGTTGGTGGCGCTGACTCATGCGCTGTCGGTCAGCCTGGGGCCGGAGGTGCGGGTGAACTGCGTCAGCCCTGGTTGGATCGATGCCCGTGACCCTTCACAACAACGCCTGGAGCCATTGTCAGTGTTCGAT
Organism: Pseudomonas berkeleyensis; assembly: GCF_014109765.1. Classification (NCBI taxonomy): domain Bacteria; kingdom Pseudomonadati; phylum Pseudomonadota; class Gammaproteobacteria; order Pseudomonadales; family Pseudomonadaceae; genus Pseudomonas; species Pseudomonas berkeleyensis. The sequence goes on along the minus strand of NZ_CP059139.1, from coordinate 3,202,203 downwards.
CACGTGCAGCATCCTGTCGGTCGCGTCGGTACGGTAGAAGATGTCGCGGGGCAGGTCGCCTGGCTGCTCTCTGATGCAGCTGGTTTCGTCACTGGGCAAGAGTTCGTGATCGATGGCGGCATGAGCCGCAAGATGATCTACCAGGACTGAGTGCGGTAGGGTGGGGGCATCCCGCCGGCAGACTATGGCGGGTTACACCCGCCCTACAACTGTTGCAGATTTGGCAAAAACGAAAAAGGCTCCCTAGGGAGCCTTTTTCGTCTGAGGCGAATTACATGTTGGGGTAATTCGGGCCGCCAGTGCCTTCCGGTGCGATCCAGGTGATATTCTGGGCCGGATCCTTGATGTCGCAGGTCTTGCAGTGCACGCAGTTCTGCGCGTTGATCTGGAAGCGTTTCTCGCCGTCTTCCTGGGTCACCACTTCATACACGCCGGCCGGGCAGTAGCGCTGCGCCGGTTCGTCGTACAGCGGCAGGTTCTTCGCCAGCGGGATGCTCGGGTCGGTGAGCTTCAGGTGGCAGGGCTGCTCTTCTTCGTGGTTGGTGTTGGACAGGAACACCGAGCTCAGCTTGTCGAAGCTCAGTTTGCCGTCCGGTTTCGGGTAGGCGATCTTCTTGCTCTCTGCGGCCGGCTTCAGGCAGGCGTAATCCGGCTTGTTGTCGTGCAGGGTGAAGGGGATCTTGCCACCGAAGATGTTCTGATCCAGCCAGTTGATGCCGCCACCAACGATGGCGCCGTACTTGTGGATAGCTGCGCCGAAATTGCGGCTGCGGAACAGCTCATCGTACAGCCAGCTGGCTTTGAAGCCATCTACGTAGTTGGTCAGTTCATCGCCGCCCTCACGGCCAGCAGCCAGGGCTTCGGCAATGGCGTCAGCAGCGAGCATGCCGGACTTCATGGCGGTATGGCTGCCCTTGATCTTGGCGAAGTTCAGGGTGCCGAGATCGCAGCCGATCAACGCGCCACCTGGGAATACCATCTTCGGCAGCGAGTTGATGCCGCCTTTGGCAATGGCGCGTGCACCGTAGGCCACGCGTTTGCCGCCTTCCAGGTACTTGGCGATCACCGGGTGATGCTTGTAGCGCTGGAACTCATCGAACGGCGACAGGTGCGGGTTGGCATAGGACAGGTCGATGATCAGGCCGACCACGACCTGGTTGTTTTCCAGGTGATAGAGGAAGGAGCCGCCGGTGTTCTCGGTGCCCATGATGTCCATCGGCCAGCCGGCAGTGTGAACCACCAGACCCTGCTCGTGCTTGGCTGGGTCGATGTCCCAGATTTCCTTGATGCCGATACCGTAGTGCTGGGCGTCGGCTTCGCTATCGAGGTTGTACTTCTTGATCAGCTGCTTGCCGATGTGGCCGCGGCAGCCTTCGGCGAACAGGGTGTACTTGGCACGCAGTTCCATGCCGGGAGTGTAGTAGCCTTCCTTTGGATGGCCTTCGCGGTCGACACCCAGGTCACCGGTGACGATGCCGCGCACTACGCCGCTCTCATCGATCAGGGCTTCCTGAGCGGCGAAGCCTGGATAGATCTCGACACCCAGATTCTCGGCCTGCTGGGCCAGCCAGCGGCACAGGTTGCCCAGGGAGATAATGTAATTTCCTTCGTTGTGCATGGTTTTCGGCACAAAGAAGTCGGGAATTCGGGTAGCCTTGTCGGCGTCGCGCAGCAGGTAGATGTCATCGCGCTTGACCGGGGTGTTCAGCGGAGCGCCGAGTTCTTTCCAGTCGGGGAAGAGTTCGTTCAGGGCTCGCGGTTCGAACACTGCACCAGAGAGGATGTGAGCACCGACTTCGGAGCCTTTTTCGACCACGCAGACGCTGATCTCCTGGCCCGCTTCAGCGGCTTTCTGCTTCAGTCGGCAGGCGGCGGACAGGCCAGACGGGCCGGCGCCGACGATGACGACGTCGAACTCCATAAATTCGCGTTCCACAGGCTATCTCCTACTCAGGCTCTTCGATGTTTTATGTGGGAGGACGCGGCTCGCTCCCTAAGCACGGCGTGCGCATTATATCTACACCCTCTCAACGGGCCAATACAAACGTTTGTTTGAATTTTCTGTAGGCCTGTTAGAATCATACTACATCGCGGATGACCGGCCAGTTCGCTGTATTGACCGGGCCAGGCCGCGGGGTCAAGATACGGGCGGTTTTGCGCTCGCCGTCTGGGCTGAAAGGTCGGTTCCTGTCGATTTTGCATCACCGGCCAGGCTCGCCTTGGCGACATTCTTATTCACCGGAGAGTAACGAGGAATCCATGAAGGTTCTTGTAGCTGTCAAACGAGTGGTTGACTACAACGTCAAGGTTCGCGTCAAGGCGGACAACAGCGGCGTCGACCTCGCCAACGTCAAGATGTCCATGAACCCCTTCTGCGAGATCGCCGTGGAAGAAGCCGTACGCCTGAAGGAGAAAGGCGTGGCGAGCGAAATCGTCGTCGTCTCCATTGGTCCGGCCACTGCCCAGGAGCAACTGCGTACCGCGCTGGCTCTGGGGGCCGACCGTGCCATCCTGGTCGAGTCCAGTGACGATCTGAACTCCCTGGCCGTGGCCAAGCTGCTCAAGGCAGTGGTCGACAAGGAGCAGCCGCAGCTGGTCATCCTCGGTAAGCAAGCCATCGACAGCGACAACAACCAGACCGGCCAGATGCTGGGCGCGCTGACTGGCTTCGCCCAGGGCACCTTCGCTTCCAAGGTCGAAGTGGCTGGCGACAAGGTCAACGTTACCCGTGAGATCGATGGCGGTCTGCAGACCGTTGCACTGAACCTGCCGGCGATCGTCACCACCGACCTGCGCCTGAACGAGCCGCGCTACGCATCGCTGCCGAACATCATGAAGGCCAAGAAGAAGCCGCTGGAAACCGTTACCCCGGACGCACTGGGCGTTTCCACCGCTTCCACCGTCAAGACCCTGAAAGTCGAAGCGCCGGCTGCTCGCAGCGCAGGCATCAAGGTCAAGTCCGTGGCTGAACTGGTCGAGAAACTGAAGAACGAGGCGAAGGTAATCTAAATGACTATCCTGGTTATCGCTGAACACACCAATGCCGCTCTGGCTGCCGCTACCCTGAACACCGTTGCTGCTGCGCAGAAGATCGGTGGCGATATTCACGTTCTGGTAGCCGGTGCCAACGCTGGCGCTGCTGCCGAAGCCGCTGCCAAGATCGCTGGCGTGGCCAAGGTTCTGGTTGCTGACAACGCTGCCTATGCCAACCAACTGCCGGAAAACGTCGCGCCGCTGGTAGCCGAGCTGGGCAAGAGCTACAGCCACATCCTGGCTGCCGCCACCAGCAACGGCAAGAACATCCTGCCGCGCGTCGCCGCTGCACTGGACGTCGATCAGATCTCCGAGATCATCGCCGTTGAAAGCGCCGACACCTTCAAGCGTCCGATCTACGCCGGTAACGCCATCGCTACCGTGCAGTCCTCGGCTGCCATCAAGGTGATCACCGTGCGTAGCACCGGCTTCGATGCCGTCGCTGCCGAAGGTGGTTCCGCTGCCGTTGAAGCCGTTTCCGGCCCGGCCGATGCCGGCAAGTCCGCCTTCGTTGGTGAAGAGCTGGCCAAGTCCGATCGTCCGGAACTGACCGCAGCCAAGATCGTCGTTTCCGGCGGCCGTGGCATGGGCAATGGCGACAACTTCAAGCACCTGTATTCACTGGCCGACAAGCTGGGTGCTGCCGTCGGCGCTTCCCGCGCTGCCGTCGACGCCGGTTTCGTACCGAACGACATGCAGGTCGGTCAGACCGGCAAGATCGTCGCGCCGCAGCTGTACATCGCCGTCGGTATCTCCGGTGCGATCCAGCACCTGGCGGGTATGAAAGACTCCAAGGTGATCGTTGCGATCAACAAGGACGAAGAGGCGCCGATCTTCCAGGTTGCAGACTACGGTCTGGTTGCTGACCTGTTCGAAGCCGTACCGGAGCTGGAAAAGCTGGTGTAAGCCGCTTTCTCAGCTACGAAAAACCCGCTCTCAGGAGCGGGTTTTTTATTGTCAGCCATACCTGCTGACCGCGCTGTGGCGCACGTGCACTACGAAGGTGCTACTACCCATTAGCTGCCTCTGCGGGCGTCATTTCAAACTATCGAGGAAATGGCGGTAGAGCAGGGCGCTTTCTTCGGGGCGCTCGAGCATCGGGGCGTGACCGACACCTTCCATGATCGCCACGCTGGGCTTCTGCAGCAGTGGGCGCATGACGTCGATGCTCGAGACATCCAGCACACGATCCTGTTTACCCCACAGCAAGAGAGTGGGCGCCTGGATCTTGGGCAATACGGGTTCCAGGGGGATATAACGCTCGATCAGTTGCTGGAACACCTGGTCGTAATGCGTGGCGTTGGCCATGGCGCGCTCGGCCAGGTAACCCTTGAGCGACTCTGGCAGATAGGGCGGCTCGACGAAGACAAACTGCAGCAGGCGCTGAAAATCCTCCGGCCGCCTGACCACCAGCGGATTGGAGGCTCCTCGCTCTATCAGTTTGAAAAGCTCGCTCTTGTTTGGCGTGTCGATTCCGGCATTGGCGAATAATGCCAGCGAGCGCACGCGATCTGGATAGCGCGCCGCAAAGAGTGCGGCAATATGCCCACCCATGGAATTACCCAGTAGGTGCGCCTGCTCGACTCCCAAGGCATCGAGAATGTTGGCCAGGCGTTCGGCCTGGGTGCCGACATCATAACTGCCTGGTGGACGATCACTCTCACCGAAGCCCGGCAGATCGAGGGCGATGACTCGATAGCCGTCGGTCAGGTGGCGGGAAAAGCGCAGCCAGTTATCCTTGTCAGCAGCAAAGCCGTGAAGCAGCACCAGGGTTTCACCGTTTGCCAACCCTCCCTCGTAGTAATGGATGTTAAGATCGCCGACATGCAGCTGTTGATGGCTGAGCCCAGCGCGCTGTTGTTCGAACAGTCGCAGGCTGGCCAACTGGGTCGCCGGGAAGCAGTACAGTATTGTCGCGATGCCGATTAGCAGTACGAGTAGACCAGAGAGCAGTTTTTTCATGGCGCGTCCTTATCGCGAATTATTATGGCGGCGCCATTAAGCTAGCATGAACACGGAAGCTTTCCGGAGCTCTCCCAACCTTACCGATCACCGCACGAACCGAGAGTAGCCAATGCCCGAGCGTTGTCTGTTTAAGTCACTGTTGCTGTGGTGTGCCGTGGCTCTGATGCCGGCAACTGCCTTGGCCGTGGGTAAATGCGAGCGCCTGGTGGCGACCGGTAACCCCGAGTATCCACCTTACCTGTGGCGTGATCCGCAGAATCCGCAGCAACTGATTGGCGCGAATGCCGATCTGCTCAAGCACCTGGCCAAAGAGTTGGGTGTCGTGGTGGATGTGATCTATACCGGCCCCTGGTCTCGTGCCCAGGACGAGGTGCGCACCGGACGGGTCGACCTGATCGCTGGCGCCTTCTTGACGCTGCCGCGCCTCGATAGCATGGACTACGTGCACCCAGCGTTCTTCTTCACGCCCAGCGTGGTTTGGGTGCGCAAGGGGGAGGCATTTCCCTACGGCAGCTGGATCGATCTGCAGGGGCATACCGGCGATACCCTGGTAGGTAACAGCTTTGGCCAGCAATTCGATGCTTTCGCCAAGCAGAATCTCACCCTGGAAGGCGTATCCAGCCTGACCCAGGCGTTCCAGAAGCTCATGCTCGGGCGCACCGACTATGTGCTTTACGAGCGCTATCCTGGCCTGGCCCTGGCCGAAACCCTGGGTATGGAAGATGACCTCGAAGTGCTGGATCCGCCGATTTCCAGTGAGGGCCTTTACCTGACCCTGTCGCACAACTCGGCTTGCAACGAGCCCTGGCTGCGCGGACAGCTGGCGCGGAAAATGACAGAATTGGTTGCCGCCGGGCTGCCCGAGCAATTGCTGCAGCGCAATCTGGAACTGTGGAAAGCCCAGCAGATGCAACCCGACCCGGTCGGCGACATCAATCAGTAGGATATTTTTGTGAATCGATTTCTTCTCGTGCTGCTGGCATTGGGCCTGACTGCCTGCGCCAGCGACCCGGCCCCCAATGAACAGCTGCGTCTGACCGAGCAGGCACTGGCTCAGGCGAAGGCGCTTGGTGTGGACGGCGAACAATCGGAGTCGCTGCGTCTGGCCGAAGACAAGTTCACACGAGCGCAAGCGGCACTGCAGGACGGGGATAACAAGGAGGCGCGTTTGCTGGCCGAGCAGGCCGAGCTGGACGCCCGCTTGGCTGAGGCCGAGCACCTCAATGGCAAGGGGCGTGAACAACTTGTGGAGTTGAACCACCGTATCAGCCGCCTGCGTCAACAACTGGGGGCCATGTGATGGGGGGCTTGAAAGCAATCTCTAGCCTGTTGCTGGCCAGTGTCGTGCTTGGCGGTTGTGCGGCTCACCAACCGGCAAGCGAGCAGGCATTGGAGGCGGCTCGCGTCAGCTTCCAGTCGGTCAAGGAAGATCCCAATGTACTGCGCGCTGCACCCAAGGATGTGATTCGCGCAGGCGAATCCCTGGGGCGTGCCGAGCGACTGTCGAGTTATTGGGGCAGTGCAGAGGATGTACGGCATTACGCCTACCTCAGCCAGCGCTATGCCGAAATCGCCCGGCAGCACAGCGAGATCAGTCTCAATCAAGAGCGTGCTGCCAAGCTGGAGCTGGAGCGCCAACGTCTGCAACTGACCTTGCGCGAAGCCAAGCTGCTCAGCGTGCAGCAGCACAGTGGATGGCTCGAGGAACAGATGGTCAGCCTCGCCACCAGCGAGACCGAGCGCGGGCTGGTCATGACCCTGGGCGACATGCTGTTCGACGCTGGTCGTGCCGAGTTGCAGCCGGCTGCCAATCGTACGGTACTCAAGCTTGTGCAATTCCTGCAGATCAACCCGCAGCGTCGCGTGCGCATCGAGGGTTATACCGATAACACCGGCAGTGCTGAGGAAAATCTTGAGCTGTCACGCGCCCGTGCGCAGGCAGTGGCTGATTTGCTGGTCGACCTTGGGGTCGACCCCAAGCGTATTCAGGTGGTCGGCTATGGTGTCGACTTCCCCGTGGCAGAGAATGCTTCGGCGCGAGGGCGTGCGCAGAATCGTCGAGTGGAGATCGTCTTCTCCGATGAGCGAGGCCAGCTCGGCGCCGAACGTTGATTTTGGCTTAACCCCTAACCCCGGCTTTGTCCGGGGTTTTTTATGTCTGCTCGATAGTCGTATCGGGAATACAGCTGCTGGCTGACGGCTGTATGGCGAAGACTGTTGTGATCTGTGCCGGTACAATTTTGTAGCAATAGGTTACTGTTATGGTTCAGTGATCCGGAGGAGGCCGCCATGACCAATCTGTTGCTTTATCAACGTATCGCCGGGCAGTTGGCCGAGGATATCCGTCGTGGCGTCTATCAGCCGGGTGAGCGCGTGCCCTCGGTACGCAAGATGAGTGCGCAGCTCAACGTCAGCCATGCCACGGTGTTGCAGGCCTACGCCAACCTCGAAGACCAGGGCCTGATTCGGGCGCGGCCGCAGTCCGGTTTCTACGTGCACCAGACGCCAGCGCTGACGGCGCCGACGCCGGATATCGCCAAGGTCGAGCGTCCGGGTCTGGTCACCCGTTCCAGCATCATCAATCAGGTGCTCACCGAGTCGCGGCGCGAAGGCGTGTTTCCGCTGGGCGCTGCTGTGCCGCATGTCGACTATCTGCCGGTAAGGGCACTGCACCAGCAATTGGCCAAGGTCACTCGTTTTCACAGCCCGCGCGCCTTCAGCTACATGTTCAGCCCAGGTTTCGAGCCGCTGCGCCGCCAGGTGGCGATCCGCATGCGTGATGCTGGTGTGGTGGTCGACCCCTCCGAGGTAGTGATCACCCACGGTTGCGTCGATGCGCTGCAGATGAGTTTGCGTGTACTGACCAAGCCCGGTGACCTGATCGCGGTGGAGTCACCGACCTACTACGGCCTGCTGCAACTGGCCGATCTGCTCGGCCTCAAGGTCATCGAGATTCCCTGTGACCCCACCACTGGCATTAGCCTGGAAGCGCTGCAACTGGCAGCCAACCAATGGCCGATAAAGGCATTGGTGCTGACTGCACGCCTATCCAATCCACTGGGCGGTACTATCCCCGAGGAGCGCCAGCGTCAGTTGTTGCGCCTCGCTGGAGACTACGATTTCCAGATCGTCGAGGACGATATCTACGGCGAGCTGATGTTCGAGCAGGGCCCGACCAAGGCGCTGAAATCGCATGATCGCGACAGTCGAGTGATCTATTGCTCTAGCTTCTCCAAGACGCTGTCGCCAGGTGTGCGCATCGGCTGGATCATCGCCGGCAAGTATCAGGACGAGGTTCAGCGGCTGCAGACTTTCTCCACCCACTCGGCCTGCAGCGTCACCCAGATGGCAGTGGCGGCCTATCTGGAAAATGGTGGTTATGACCGTCACCTGCGACATATCCGTCAGGAGTACCGCAAGAACCTCAGTGCCTTCCAATTGGCGGTACAGCAGTACTTTCCGACCGGCACGCAGATAACCCGGCCCAAGGGCGGCTTCATCCTCTGGGTCAGCCTGCCGGCACGGGTCAACACCAAGGATCTGCACCTGCGAGCGCTGCAGCAGGGCATTTCCATCGCACCGGGGTTGATCTTCAGCAACACCGAGCAGTTCAACCACTGCGTGCGCCTCAACTGCGGCATCCCGTGGAACCGTGAGGCCGAAAGGGCGCTGATGACGTTGGGCATGTTGGCGACGCAGCTATGCCAGGAGGCGGGCGGTTCCTGGGAGGATTGAAATAACCTTCCTGGCTTAACCCGCTTCATCGAAGGTCTGCGTCTACCTGAGCGAAGGTCTCGTGCCATTGCTCAGGAGATGCACCATGTCCGTTTATTCCTCGCTGCTAATTCGCCCGTTCACCGTCGGTTTTTCGGCGGGGACATTGCTTCTACTCGCCGCCTGCAGCGCCTCTGGCCCGGAGCCGGAAGCCCAGGCCAACTCGGAGCCGGCGCCGTCACTCGTACGTGAGCGCCTGGCTGCGCCCGCGGCGGCCGAGATGCATGTCGAGGCGAGTCAGAAGCGCATGGCGCCGATGGCTTACGCGCCGGCCCCCATCGCCGATATCCTGCCGCCGAGCTACCGTGACGAATCGCGCGAGCAGTACCAGGCCTATGCCGACAACCCGGTATTCGCTGTTGCCGAGACGCCGGTGTCCACCTTCAGCATCGACGTTGATACCGGCAGCTATGCCAACGTGCGGCGTTTCCTCAACGGCGGGCAACTGCCGCCGAAGGATGCTGTGCGCCTGGAGGAGCTGGTCAATTACTTCCCTTATGCCTATCCGTTGCCACAGGGGGATGTGCCTTTTGGCGTCAGCACCGAACTGGCTGTGACGCCGTGGAATCCACAGACGCGCCTGCTGCGCATCGCCATCAAGGCGTCGGATCGCAGCGTGGAGGAGCTGCCGCCAGCCAACCTGGTATTTCTGGTCGACGTGTCCGGGTCGATGCATCGCCGCGAAGGCCTGCCGATGGTGCAGGGCACGCTGAAGTTGCTGGTCGATCAGTTGCGCCCACAGGATCGCGTCTCGCTGGTCACCTATGCCGGTGACAGCCAGGTAGTGCTGGACTCCGCGCCCGGCAGCGACAAGGCGAAGATTCGTGCGGCTATCGATCAACTCAGCGCTGGCGGTTCGACGGCAGGGGAGTCGGGCATTCAGTTGGCTTACCAGCAGGCGAGCAAGCATATGATCGACGGCGGCATCAACCGCATCCTGCTGGCTACCGATGGTGACTTCAACGTCGGCATCAGCGACTTCGACAGCCTCAAGCAACTGGCGGCCGACAAGCGCAAGAGCGGCGTCTCGCTGACCACTCTGGGTTTCGGCGTGGACAACTACAACGAGCGCCTGATGGAGCAACTGGCCGACGCCGGTAACGGCAATTACGCCTATATCGACAACCTGCGCGAGGCGCGCAAGGTGCTGGTGGATCAGCTTGGCTCGACCCTGGCCACCGTGGCCAGTGACGTGAAGCTGCAACTGGAATTCAACCCGAGCGAGGTTAGCGAGTACCGCTTGTTGGGTTACGAGAACCGCGCACTCAAGCGCGAGGATTTCAGCAATGACAAGGTCGATGCCGGTGATATCGGCGCTGGTCACACCGTCACTGCGCTCTACGAGATTGTCCCCGCCGGCGGCAAGGGCTGGCTGGAGCCGCTGCGCTATCAGGCCACTGCCAAGCCCGCGAGCAAGAGCGGCGAACTGGCCTGGCTGCGGATTCGCTACAAGGCGCCGGGGGAGGTGAGTAGTCGACTGCTGGAACGCCCCATCGCGCGTGCCGAGGCCAAGCCGATGAACGCTGCCAGCGAGGATCTGCGTTTCGCCGCTGCGGTCGCGGCCTTCGCCCAGCAGCTCAAGGACGGCCGCTACACCGGCGACTTCGGTCTGGCGCAGAGCATCGAGTTGGCGCGCTCGGCCAAGGGCGAGGATCGCTTCGGCCTGCGCGGCGAATTCATCCAGCTGGCCGAAATTGCCCAGAGCCTGCACACTTCCGGCTCCACACCAGTAAGAGTTCAGCAGTGAACGCACCTCTCACGGATGACGACGCCGCGTTATTGCGGCGTTACCGCCGCGGCGATGCCGCGGCCTTCAACGCGCTGTACCAGCGTTATCGGCTCGGCCTGTTCCGCTTTCTGCTCGGCCTGTGTGGCGATCATGCCCTGGCCGAGGAAGTGTTCCAGGAAACCTGGATGAGCCTGATCCGCAGCCAGAGCGAGCAGCGCGAGGCGGTGCTGTTCAAGACCTGGCTGTACCAGATTGCCCGCAACCGCCTGATCGACCACTGGCGCAAGACGGGTCGTCATCAGGCCGGGCATGACGAATATGACGAAGGCCAGCACGCCCAGGCTGACCCGCAACCGAGCCCTGAGCAGCAGTTGAGTATGAGCCGCGATAGCGAGCGACTGCAGGCAGCGCTGGCCGACCTGCCGGAAGACCAACGCGAGGTGTTCCTGTTGCGTACTCATGGCGACCTGGAACTGAACGAGATTGCCGAGTTGACCCGCACACCGGCCGAGACGGTCAAGAGCCGTCTGCGCTATGCCCTGCAGAAATTGCGCCGGCTGCTGGCCACCGAGGAGTTGTCCGTATGACCCATGAACGAGAACCGCTGGATCACGAACAAGAGCTGTTGGCGCATTTCCGTACCCATGGCAGCGGTGAACCCTCGGCCGAGCTGGATGCACGTATCCTGGCGGCGGCCAGTGCGGCTGCCCGTGAAACCCAGCAGGCCCGGACTGATAGCGACAACGCCGGATGGGCGCAACGCCTGCACCAATGGCTGTTCGGCAGTGGCCGCCAGCGCTGGTCGGTGGCCGTGGCCGGGCTGGCTTGTGTCGGGATTGGCGTCAGCCTGACCTGGCGCACGCTGGAGCAAACGCCGGAAGCCTTCGATGCCGCGCCGCCCAGCGTGGCGATGAGCCCCGCCGCGCCAGCACCGGCGCCGATGGCGGCTAAGCGTGCTGCCGAGAGTGAGTCGATGGCGCGTATGTCTGTGCCCCAGGAGCGCCTCAAAGCCGAGGCCATGTCACGGCCAGTGCCGCCTGCTGCAGTTGCCGATACACCGATGGCCAGCACCGCCGCAATCGCTCCGATGGCCGAACTGGTGATCCAGAGCGAACCGCGTGAGGCGTTGCTGCGTCTGCTGGAGCTACGCAAGACCAACAAGCAGGAGGAGGCGCAGCAGCTGCTGGATCAGCTCAAGGTCGATTACCCGCAACTGGATATCGAAGCCGAGCTCGATCATCTGGCTAACGAGCCGTCAGCCGAATGAGCTGCCGGGTAAAAGTCGTGTAAGTCGACTTGTCAGGCGCGCCCAGGCGGAGGAGCATGGGCGCGTTACTGATCGAGTTACCCTTGTCCCATGATGCGTAAGTCCATTTTTCTGTTGCTGTGTGTGGGTTGGCTGAGCGCCTGTGAGCGTGCGCCTGAGCCTGAGCCTGTTGCGCAGCAGCCTGCACCTGAGCCCGCAGTGGTCACCGCGCCTGAACCTGCGCCCGTTGCCGAGGTTGCCAAGCCCAAACCGGTCGAACCTGCGCCGCCTGCCAAGGTGGTCGAAAACAAACCCGTGCCTCCCGCCAAACCGCCTGTTGCCGCCAAGCCCAAGCCTGCTACGGCACCACAGCCCAAGCCTGTCGAGCCCGATTCGAAGCTGGCGCTGGATCTCAGCGTGCCGCAGGAGCTGTTCGAGCAGGCGCTGGAAAGCGAAACCCGCGAAGAGCTTTCGCCAGTGCTGCCACCGCTATTTGGCGAGAAACCCGAAGTCCAGAGCCCGTTCCAGATCAGCGGTCGGCTGATCAGCAACGAGCGAGTAGACGACTACTGGGATTCCATCGAAGGCGCCGAGGTGCAGTTCGAGTTCAAACAGTAAGGCCGCGCGAGCGATCTGCCATTTCCAAGATGCGACCAGGGCCAAATCGATAAAGGCGGCGCGCGGGTATCATGCCTCTCGCCCACTCGCATTACTGGCAAAGGAGTGCCAATGTCTTTCAAAACGACTGAAAACGATTGTCCTGCGCAGGATAAAGTGGTGCTTGCCTTGCTGGCATTCATCACGCCCATCATTGGCGGCATCTTCCTGCCCTGGTGGAGCGTAGTCATGCTCATCCTGTCGATGATCCTTGCGATTGCGATCATCGCCCTTGCCGGATACACGGAGGTGGCCAAGCGGTTGCCTGCACCGCTGTTTATGTTGAGCATCGGGTTTGGCTTTCAACTCTGGGGCGAGGTTTCCGGGTTTCTTGGCTTCTGCGTCGGGCTGTTCGTTCTGCTGTTCAGCGGCGTTCACCTGATGTTCTGGGTGGATTTTCTTGGGCTCGGTGAACAGGACTCCAAACGCAGCTATGCCATGCGCTTTCAAGGTGCGGCAAACGTACTGGAGGTCAGGTCTCGCACGGACTATCTGGTTCAAGGCGTGGCCAACGATGCACGCGGTTCCAGGAAGCTTCAAATCGGTGTCGATCAATGGTCGCTGCCGAGCGCGCAAGCTGTGACGGTGACCAGCCCGGATAGCGAACAGCCTGTGGCAGTGAATGAGGTGCATCAGAAGCATCGCTGCCAAGGCGAAGTCGATCCTAGTGGCCGGCTGGTCTTCAACGCGCCACAAGGTAGCCGCTGTCTGCATGGTGAGCCACTGATGCCGACAGATATGTTGGGTGATCCGGTCTATAGCCTGTGGCTGGACGAGAAGCCGACGGGCCTGTTGATGGAGCAGGGGGCCTTGGTGCTCTGGCGCGATGACGGCCAGGCGCTGGTGTGCCGGGCACGTGTGGAGAGCCAGTCGGTGGGTGAAACGGCCACTTGGTCGTGGCAAATGGCATCTGGTTGGCGACCTTTGGACGAGCCCTGGCAGAGCCTTGTCGATGAACCACAGCTCGAATGGGGAATGCCTGATCGCCTGGATGGCGACCGTCTCGTCTACGAGGCGCGGCTGCTTGATCAAGTGGCCGGGCAGCCCTCGGCTGAAGCCCGGTTTCTGAGCCTATGTATTGAGTTGGCGGGTGAGCGGGCAGCGGCCGTGTCGCTGCAACTCCCGGCGATGCAAGACGGCGTACAACCTTGCCTGAGCATGCTGCGTAAGAGTCTTGACGGCCGCCGCCATGTATTTACTTGCCGAATGGGTGTCTGGCAGTTGCCAGGGCAATGGTGTCTCGATCACCGCATCTCCGACTGTGGGCGCTATCTGGCCTTGATCGCCTTTACCGAGACTCCGGCGGTTGCGCATCAGTTGGTTGTCGCTGACGTTCTAGCGCGGCGCCTGTTGATGCTCGATGAGGCGTTGTTGATTACCGGTCTGGGTGCATTCAACGATGGTGTCATCAGTCTGATTGCTGCCGATGACCGGAGATTACCCCGTCATGAGGCATTGTCCCCGACAGTTGATCAGGCCCAGCGCTTCGCCGCCGCTGGCGGATTGCGTTATCAGACAGCACGAGTTGCCGTCGATGCCTGGTCGTTGCGTCTCCTGCCCAACTGGCGCTTGGAATGGCATCCGGTACCTGCCAGTGTGCAGGACGATTACCTGCTGCCTGCGCCGTGTGGGCGTGATGCCGCGTGGTTGTTCGGCCTGACCAAAGCAGCTGATCAGGCACCGGGTGGCGGCTGCGTATTGACCGCTTCGGGTTGTGGGGTCGCGAACCTTGCGCCTTCGATGGTCTGGTCAGCGGACGGTCGTTACCTGGCTCTCAGTCGCAAGTCGGTCGAGGAAGATGCTGCTGGGGAGCCCTCGCCGCAATGGTTTCTGCTGCTTCTGGATACTCGCGAGCGCACGCTGCGTCAGGCCTTGCAGCCCCTGGGGGACATGCCATGTTTCGAAACATTCGATGATGCCGGCCTGCACCTCAGCAGCGCTGCGCAGAAAACACAGCTGATCATGATGCAAGCGATGTTGGCACTGCCCCGGCAGATGTTGATCCGCAGTGGCGATATCTGGTTGCCCTCCGAGCAACTGAGTGACGCTGTGCACTGGCAGCGTCTGGATAGGAGCCATCTGCAGAGTTGGCGAGCGACCGACGTTGCAGATACACGGGCCTGAGTGGCGCGTCAGAAACGGTAGGCCTGCCGCTCGATGTCGCTGTGCAGTTCGCTATCCAGTGGTTGGAAGGCATTCGAGCCCGGCAGCCGCACGTAGAGCAGACCATCGACCTTGCGCGGCTCATAGCCGGCCTGTTTGAGGTCGGTTTTCTTGTATTTGAAAGTGCCGGTGGTCTCGACTTCGCCGAGTAGGCGCACGAACAGCGGCGCGGCGTAGGCCGGCAGCTCCGCATCCAGGTGAGCGGCCAGTGCCGCGCCATCCAGCACGCAACCCGGCGCCAGGCGCAGCGCGGCCATGCCGCAACGGCCATTGGTGCCGGGAATCTCCACGCCGTAGACCACCGCATCTTCCACGCCGGGGACGGCGCCCAGCACATTTTCCACCTCGGTGGTGGAGACGTTCTCGCCTTTCCAGCGGAAGGTGTCGCCGAGACGGTCGACGAATTGCGCATGCTTGCAGCCGATGTCGCGCATCAGGTCGCCGGTGTTGAACCAGGCGTCGCCCTTCTTGAACACGTCGCGCAGGATCGCCGCCTCGCTCTTGGCCGGGTCGGTGTAGCCGTCGAACGGCCACTTGGCGCTGATCTCGCTGATCAACAGACCGGCTTCGCCCTTGTCGGCCTTCTGCAGGAAGCCGTTGCTGCCACGCACGGGGCGGTCGTTCTCCAGGTCGTAGCGGACGATGGCGTAGGTGGCCGGGGTGTAACCGACGGTATTGTCGAAGTTGAAGACGTTGGTGAAGCCGATGTTGCCTTCGCTGGAGGCATAGAACTCGGTGATCTGCTCGACGCCGAAACGCTGTTTGAACTCTGCCCAGATCGAGGGGCGCAGGCCATTACCGATCATGCAGCGCAGGCTGTTGCCTCGTTCTGCCGGATGCTCGGGCTGGTTGAGCAGATAGCGGCACAGTTCGCCGATGTAGCCGAAGCAGGTGGCCTGGTAGCGCGCCACGTCGCTCCAGAAGGCGCTGGCGGAGAACTTGCGGCGCAGGGCGATGGCCGCGCCGCCGGCTAGCACCGCGCTCCAGCATACGGTGACGGCATTGTTGTGGTAGCAGGGCAGGGTGAGGTAGAGCACGTCGCGTTCGTTCAGGGTCAGGCCGGAATGGCCGAAGCCGCCATAGGCCTTGATCCACTTGCCGTGGCTCATGATTGAGGCCTTGGGCAGGCCGGTGGTGCCGGAGGTGTAGATCAGGAAACAGGCGTCCTTCATGCGTACGCGCAGGCTGTCCGGTGGGTTGTCCTCGGCTTGGCCGCTGGCGATCTGCATGAGGTTGACCCAGCCGTCCGGTGCCTGGCCGGGGTCACGCAGGCAGTCCTGGTCGGCGATCCAGTAGCGGCGCGCCTGCTGGTTATGCAGCTGTGTCGCGATGTCGTCGAAGGCGCCGCGCAGCTCGTCACCGATGACCAGAAAGCCGGGTTTGACCAGGTTGAAGCTATGCGCCAGTACCTTGCCGCGCTGGGTGGTGTTGATCAGGGCGCCGACCGCGCCGAGCTTGCTCAGCGCGGCGAGGATCGCCAGCAGTTCCAGGCGGTTCTCCAGCATCACCGCGACCACGTCGCCATGGTTGACGCCCTCGGCCTTGAACGCCCAGGCCAGGCGGTTGGCCCAGGCATTGAAGGCGTGATAGCTGAGCTGGCGGTTTTCATCCATCAGCGCCGGACGCTCAGGGTGGCGCTCGGCGGCGCGCTGCAGCGCCCAGGCCAGCGACAGATTCTTTTCGCGGTTGCGGATGCCGGCGTAGTAGAGGCCACGCAGCATGCGCGGCACGCGCGGCAGGTGTTGTGGCAGGTGGGCCAGGAAGCGGAAGGGCGAAATCAGATCGGCTTGGCTCATGGGGCTCGCACTTGGCTGTTATGAATTGGAGGCGAGTTCTGACTCTAGTCAGCCAGGCGCGCAACAGCCATGGCTCTGGTGCGCTGAGTGGCGGGCAGATCGGCAAATAGTCTTGCCGTTCGTAGGGTGCGCTGTGCGCACCGGGCCAGGCGCAAATCCCAAGGTTGTTTCGGTGCGCGCGGCGCCCCCTACGGGTCAAGGCGCCCCGTAGCCCGGATTGCATCCGGGCTACGCAGCCAACGCATCCGAGACTTCAATCGACGAACAGATCAGGCACCAGGCTGCCGCCAGCGGGATCGAAGCGGTACTGCTCGAAGTCAGTGACGCCCTGTTCGCGCAGGATGTCCTCGTCGATCAGCAAGCGCCCGGTGATGCTGCGGCCCTGGCTAGCCAGGATCGCATGCGCTGCGTCGGCCATGATCGCCGGGGTGCGCGCGCGCTTGAAGGCGTCGCGGCTGCCCAGTTCGAATTCGATGGCGGCGGTGGCGATCATGGTCTTCGGCCACAGCGAGTTGACGCTGATCCCGTATTTCTTGAACTCCTCGCTCATGCCCAGGGTGAGCATGCTCATGCCGTATTTGGTGACGGTGTAGGGGCCGTGCTGGGCGAACCACTTGGAATCGAGGTTGAGTGGTGGGGAGAGGTTGAGGATATGTCCGCCGGCGCTCTTCTTCAGATAGGGCAGGGCCGCCTGGCTGCAGACCATCACCGCGCGGGTGTTGATCTGGTACATCAGGTCGAAGCGCTTGGGTTCGAGTTTCTCCACGCCCACCAGTTTGATCGCCCCGGCGTTGTTGACCAGCGCGTCGATGCCGCCGAAATGCTCGGCGGCCTGGGCCATGGCTGCCGCCACGGCCTGTTCGTCGCGCACGTCCAGCTGCAGCGCCAGCGCTTTGCCGCCAGCGGCTTCGACCTCGGCGGCGACGCTGAAGATGGTGCCTTCCAGTTTCGGGTGTGGCTCGGCGCTCTTGGCCGCGATGACGATGTTGGCGCCATCGGCGGCTGCCTTGAGGGCGATCTCGCGGCCGATGCCACGGCTGGCGCCGGTGATGAACAGGGTCTTGCCGGAAAGTGACATAGGCGTGCTCCTTCTTATTGTTGTGGGGCTGTGGGAAGGGCCGGGCGGCGATCCGCTTTAGCCGCGATGAACAACGCGCGCGGCTAAAGCCCCTCCCACAGCGATATTTCAGGCCCCTACAGCTTCGATTTCCACCAGCAACTGGCGATTCTTCACCTGGTCGCCCTGGCTCACGCCGACGCGGCGAACGATGCCATCGACGCCAGCCTTGAGCGGGTGCTCCATCTTCATCGCCTCAAGCACCACCAGCAGTTGTCCCTTGCTCACGCTGGCACCCTCGGCGATCAGTACGTCGACGATGGCGCCATCCATCGGTGCCTTAACCGCGCCGCTGCTGGCGGCGTTCTGCCCACCGGCTGGCTCGTGGGTGACATCGACCAGCTCCAGGTTGCCGTGTTCACCATACAGCCACAGGTGTTCGCCTTCGATGTGGTAAGCCTGGCGGCGGCGTACGCCGTCCAGCTCCAAAGTCAGCCAGCGGCCGTCGCTGGCCAGCAGGCGCAGGGACAGTTGTTCCTCACCCCGGCGCACGCAAAGGTGCGCTTGGGCGCCGCTGGCGAGTACGTCCAGCTCCACGGCGTGCTTGTGTTCGCCCTGCTTGAGGACGAAACGCCAGGGCGCGCTGCCGGCGCTGCGCCAGCCGGACAGGCCGGGCTGGTGTGCGCGAGCGTCGGCCGAGACTTGGTAGAGCAGGGCAGCGGCCATGGCCAGCTCGGCCAGGCTGGCCGTGTGCGGATGCAGGCTTGGGTCATCAGCGAAGTGTTCGGCGATGAACGCCGTGGTGGCGTTGCCGGCAGCGAACTCCGGATTCTTGAGCAGGTTGGCGAGGAAGCGCTGGTTGCCGTTGACGCCGAGCAGCACGCACTGCTCGACCGCGCGCACCAGCTTGCGCCGGGCCTCGTCGCGGGTTTCGCCGTAGGCGATAACCTTGGCCAGCATCGGATCGTAGAAGGGCGTGACGGCCTGGCCTTCGACCAGGCCGTGGTCGATGCGCACACCGGCCAGCAGTTCGGGCTCCCAGCGCAGCACCTGGCCGGTTTGCGGCAGGAAGCCGGCGGCCGAGTCTTCGGCGTACAGGCGCACTTCCATGGCATGGCCGGTGAGGCGAATGTCGTCCTGCTGCAGCGGCAGGGGCTGGCCTTCGGCTACGCGAATCTGCCAGGCCACCAGATCCTGCCCGGTGATCAGCTCGGTGACCGGGTGCTCGACCTGCAGGCGAGTGTTCATCTCTAGGAAGAAGAACTCGCCGGAGGTATCGAGGAGGAATTCCACGGTGCCTGCGCCGACGTAGTTGACCGAGGCAGCAGCCTTGACCGCCGCTTCACCCATGGCCTTGCGCAGATCGGGCGTCATGACCGGGCAGGGTGCTTCCTCGACCACCTTCTGGTGGCGGCGTTGCACCGAGCAGTCACGCTCGCCGAGATAGACGATATTGCCGTGCTGGTCGCCGAAGACCTGAATCTCCACGTGGCGTGGGCGGATCACCGCGCGTTCAAGGATCAGCTCACCGGAGCCGAAGGCGTTCTGCGCCTCCGAGCGGGCGGTGCGGATCTGCCCCAGCAGTTCGGCGGATTCGTGCACCAGACGCATGCCGCGACCACCACCACCGGCGCTGGCCTTGATCATCAGCGGGTAGCCGATGCGTTCGGCTTCGCTGGCCAGGGTGTCGTCATCCTGGGCGGCGCCTTCGTAGCCGGGGATGCAGGGCACGCCGGCTTCGAGCATGGCGATCTTCGACAGGCGCTTGCTGCCCATCAGGTGGATAGCTTCCACGGTCGGGCCGATAAAGACGATGCCGGCTGCTTCACAGGCACGGGCGAAATCGGCGTTCTCGGAGAGGAAGCCATAGCCGGGGTGAATGGCGTCGGCACCGGTCTTGCGCGCGGCCTCGATGATGGCGTCGATGCGCAGGTAGGACTGGTTGACCTGGGCCGGGCCGATGCACACGGCTTCGTCGGCGATCTGTACGTGGCGGGCGTCGGCATCGGCCTCGGAGTACACCGCCACGGTGCGGTAGCCGAGTTCGATGGCGGTGCGCATCACCCGGCAGGCGATCTCGCCGCGGTTGGCGATCAGGATCTTGTTGAATGCGGGCATCTTTGTGCTCCTGTGGGGCGATCCCCGGATTGCATCCGGGCTACGTTCTATTTGTTCCCTCTCCCCTTGGGGAGAGGGGAGCTACTACTGAGCCCACTTCGGCTTGCGCTTCTGCACGAAGGCCATGGTGCCTTCGACACCCTCGGCGCCGGTCACAGCGGCGGCGAACTGTTCGGCGGCGCGGTCGAGCAGCGGGCCGAGTGCTTCGTGTTCGCTGGCCAGCAGCAGCGCCTTGGTCTGGGCGTTAGCCTGTGGCGCACACTGACGAATTTGCTCCAGGGTCTCGTCCAGGCGCTGTTGCAGGGCAGCTTCATCCTGCTCGCAGTAGTGCACCAGGCCCAGACGCAGGGCCTCGGCACCGTCGAAGCGGGCGGCGGTCAGGGCCAGGCGGCGGGCCTGGGTCAGGCCGATGCGGTGCACGACGAAGGGGGCGATCTGCGCCGGGAGGATGCCCAGCGTGGTTTCCGGCAGGCCGAACTTGGCTCCGCTGGCAGCGATGGCCACATCGGAGACGCAGGCCAGGCCGAAGCCGCCGCCCAGCACGGCACCTTCCAGTACCGCTACCAATACCTGCGGCGTGGCCTGGGCCTCTTCCAGCAGCGCACCGAAGGCACGGTTCAGTTCGCGGTAGGCGTCTCCACCTTTGGCACGGGCGCCGGCCATGTCCTTGATATCGCCGCCGGCGCAGAAGTGGCCGGCGGCACCGCGCAGAACGAGGGCGCGCACGTTCGGATCATGGCGCACGGCCTCCAGCGTGGCGCGCAGTTCGCCGACCATGGCCAGGCTCATGGCGTTGCGGCTGTCCGGGCGGTTGAGGGTGATGTGCAGCACGCCACCGACGTAGCTCAGCAGCAGGGTTTCGCAGTGGGGCAGGTCGTTCATCGCATAGCCTCGGTGTAGGGCGGGTGAAACCCGCCGCAACGGTATGAGTGGCAGGTCAGCCTTTCTTTTTCCCTGGCAGGATGCCCATCAGCTTGCAGATGATGCCGAGCATGATTTCGTCGGCGCCGCCGCCGATGCTGACCAGGCGCACGTCGCGGTAGGCGCGCGACACCGGGTTGTCCCACATGAAGCCCATCCCGCCCCAGTACTGCAGGCAGGCGTCGGATACCTCGCGGCCCAGGCGGCCGGCCTTGAGCTTGGCCATCGAGGCCAGCCGGGTCACGTCGCGGCCTTTCACGTACTGTTCGGTGGCCTGGTAGACCAGCGCGCGCAGGGCTTCGATCTCGGTCTGCAGCTCGGCCATGCGGAAGTGGATGACCTGATTGTCGATCAGCGGTTGGCCGAAGGTGTGGCGCTGCTTGCAGTAGTCGATGGTGGTGTCGACGCAGTGCTCCAGGCCCTTGATCATGTTGGCCGCGCCGAACAGGCGCTCTTCCTGGAACTGCAGCATCTGCATCATGAAACCGGCGCCTTCGTGGCCGATGAGATAGCGCTGCGGCACGCGTACGTTGTCGAAGAACACCTGGGCGGTCTCCGAGCTGCGCATGCCGAGTTTGTCCAGGTGCGGGCTGACGCTGATGCCCGGGGTCTTCATCGGCACCACGATCAGTGATTTGTTGACGTGCGGCTTGTCGTCGCTGGTGTTGGCCAGCAGGCAGATGAAGTCGGCCGACGGCGAGTTGGTGATCCACATCTTGCTGCCGTTGATCACGTAGTCGTCGCCGTCCTTGCGCGCAGTGGTCTTCAGGCCCGCCACGTCGGAGCCGGCGCCGACTTCGGAGACACCGATGCAGCCGACCATCTCACCGGTGATGGCCGGGCGCAGGAACTCTTCGCGCAACTCGTCGGAGCCGAAGCGCGCCAGGGCTGGGGTGCACATGTCGGTCTGCACGCCGATGGACATGGGGATGCCGCCGCAATGGATGGTGCCGAACTCTTCGGCGGCGACGATGGAATAGCTGTAGTCCAGGCCCATGCCGCCGAATTTCTCCGGCTTGGAGATGCCCAGCAGGCCCAGCTCGCCGGCCTTCTTGAAAATGTCATGGATGGGGAAGCGGCCTTCTTTTTCCCACTCATCGACGTGCGGGTTGATTTCCTTGTCGACGAAGTTGCGGACGGTGCGGCGGAGTTCTTCGTGTTCTTGGGTGAAGATCATTGTTGTTGTTCTCCGTATTGAATGGGTCTGTAGGGCGGGTGAAACCCGCCGCATGCTTGGCGGGTTTCACCCGCCCTACGTTTAAAATCTCGCGACGCCGAAACGGTTGGATTTCAACGGTCGCAGGTTGGCTTCGGCGCAGATATCCAGCAAAAAGCCCAGCAGTTTGCGGGTGTCGCGCGGGTCGATCAGGCCGTCGTCCCACAGGCTGGCGGTGCCGTACAGCGCGGTGGACTGGCTGTCGAGCTTCTGTGCGGTCACGGTTTCCAGCATGTCGAGCATCTTTGGATCTGCTTCCTTGCCCTCCTTGGCGTGCTTGTCCTCGGTGACGATGCGTAGCACCTTGCCGGCCTGGGCGCCGCCCATCACGGCGGTCTTGCTGTTGGGCCAGGCGAAGATGAAGCGTGGGTCGAGGCCGCGGCCGCACATGGCGTAGTTGCCGGCGCCGTAGGAGCCGCCAACGACGATGGTGAGCTTGGGCACGGTGGCGTTGGCCACGGCCTGGATCATCTTCGAGCCGTGCTTGATCACGCCGTTCTGTTCCGATTCCGTGCCGACCATGAAGCCGGTGGTGTTGTGGAAGAACAGGATCGGCGTGTTGCTCTGCTCGCACAGCTGGATGAACTGCGCCGCCTTGGCCGCACCCTGCGGGGTGATCGGGCCGTTGTTGCCGATGAAACCGCAGGCCTGGCCTTCGATCTGCAAGTGGCCGCAGACGGTCTGGCTGTCGAACTCGTTCTTGAAGTCGAGGAACTCCGAGCCATCGGCGATGCGCGCGATGATCTCGCGTACGTCGTAGGGTTTCTTGGCATCGGCCGGCACCAGGCCGAGCAGTTCCTCGGCCGGGTACAGCGGTTCGCGCCAGTTTTTCGCCGGGCGCGTCGGTAACTGCTGGTTCCAGGGCAGCATGCCGAGGATCTCGCGCGCCAGGCGCACGCCGTCGGCGTCGTTCTCGGCCAGGTACTCGGCGGTGCCGGCGACCTGGGCGTGCATCTCGGCGCCGCCGAGTTGCTCGTCAGTGGCGATCTCACCGGTGGCGGCCTTGAGCAGGGGCGGGCCGGCGAGGAACATCTTGGCCTTGCCGCGTACCACTACCACGTAATCCGACAGGCCGGGCTGGTAGGCCCCGCCAGCGGTGCTGGAGCCATGTACTACGGTAATCTGCGGTAGGCCCATGGCGGACATGCGCGCCTGGTTGGCGAAGCCGCGTGCACCCTCGACGAAGATGTCGGCGGCATAGTTGAGGTTGGCGCCGCCGCTCTCGGCCAGGGTCACCACCGGCAGCTTGTTCTCGAAGGCGATCTGTTGCAGACGCAGGGATTTCTTCAGACCAGTGGGGGAGATAGTGCCGCCCTTGATCGCGCTGTTGTTGGCGATCACCAGGCAGCGCACGCCGGCGATGTAGCCGATGCCGGCGATCAGGCCGCCGCCGGCCTGGCTGCCATCCTTGTCGTCGTGCAGCTTGTAGCCGGCCAGCGAGGACAGTTCGAGGAACGGCGCGCCGGCGTCGAGCAACAGGTTGATGCGTTCACGCGGCAGCAACTGGCCGCGCTTCTCGAACTTGGCTTTGGCTTCCTGCGCCTTGTCGAGCACCTTCTGCTCGACGTCGCGGAAGGTTGCGATGGCCGCCAGCATGGTTTCGCGGTTCTGCGCGAAGGCTTCGCCATGCACATCGATTTCCGATTGGATCACGGGCATCGCCTTACTCCTGATCTTTCAGTACGTCGGGCACGTAGGCCCGGTGGAAACCGTTGTAGGACTCGCTGTTCTTCGCCTTGCCCAGCGTCCAGGCACGGGTGCCCTGGCTGGCGGCGCCATCGATACGGATGGTGTTGCCGCTGATGAAGTTGGCGCCGGGGCTGAGCAGGAAGACGATGGCCGCTGCCACCTCGGACTCGGTGCCGATACGCTGCAGCGGCACGTGATCCTTGAGGTTGCGGATCATGTTCTTCATCGACTCGGGGTAGGTGTCCATACCGCTGGAGGCGATCCAGCCCGGCGCTACGGCGTTGACCCGCACACCGGCGTGGCCCCATTCGTAGGCGGCGGTCTTGGTGAAGTTCTCCATGCCGGCCCGCGCCGCCCCCGAATGGCCCATGCCGGGCATGCCGCCCCACATGTCGGCGAGCATGTTGACGATGCTGCCGCCGTGCTTGCTCATGCTCTGCAGGAAGACTTCCTTGGCCACCAGGAAGCCGCCCACCAGATTGGTGCGCACCACGGTCTCGAAGCCTTTCTGGTTGATGCCGATCAGCGGCGCGGGGAACTGGCCGCCAGCATTGTTCACAAGCTGGTGGATGCGCCCACGTTCCTTGACCACCGCGACTACCATGGTCTTCACGGCTTCTTCGTCACGGATGTCACAGACCTGAAAGCTGGCGCTGCCGCCGTCTTCGGTGATCTCGGTGCAGGTCTTCTCTAGCTTTTCCTGCTTGCGCCCGACCAGCACCACATGGGCGCCCAGGTGGGCCAGTTCGTGGGCCACGCAGCGGCCGATGCCGCTGCCACCACCGGTGACCAGGATGGTCTGCCCGGCGAACAGGCCGGGTTTGAATACGGAGTCGTATGCCATTGTTGTTATTGTCCTCGTCGGTTCCTGTGGGAGCGGCTTCAGCCGCGATGCCCTTGCTTTATCCCAATCGCGGCTGAAGCCGCTCCCACGTATCAGCCGTGCAGTCGATCCGCCAATGCCCTGGGCACTGGCACCGGGAATTCCAGCAGTTGCTGGGCGAAGGCCTTGCCCTGCGGGTCGATGCGCAGGCTGGCGACGCCACCACCGCCAAGCGCGTTTTCCAGCAGGAAGTTGAGGCTGTGGCTGCCCGGCAGATACCAACGGCTGACGTGGCCCCGCTCGGCGTCCAGGGTATGCGCCATCCAGTTGGCCACGGCTTCGGGCGTCAGCGCAGCGGCGATCCACGCCAGGTATTCGGGCTTTCTGGCCATCACGCCGATGTTGCTGTGGTTGCCCTTATCGCCGGAGCGGGCCACGGCCAGGCGGATCAGCGGCACGGCAGCGTCGGCTTCACCCATCGCTACGGGCAGAGCGGCCGGTGCGCGGAGTTGCGCTGGGTCGAAGGTATCGATCTGGGGCAGGGCGACCGGATGGCGTTCGCCATCGATCTCGACGCTCAGGGCGCAGGCGCTCTTGTCCACCAGGAAGCTGAACAGACGGATCACCGGGTAGACGGTGGGGCGGCCGCCGACGATGCCGGTCAGGCCCGGCGCCATGCCGGTGGCAGCCTGGGCGATCTCGCGGGAGAAGAGGATCAGCGCCTCCTTCTTGGCATGGCGTGCAGCGATCTTCACCACTACCTCGCGGCTGTACTTGCGATGGGCATGGGCGCCATAGGTGGCTTCGCTGCCGAGCAGCTCGACGCTGACTTCCTGGTAACGACCCCAGCCACGCTCGGCGAACAGCTCTTCGGTCTTCTTGATGATCGCCTCGCTGACCCGTTCGGCCTTGGCCACGGCATCGATACCGGCCAGCAGGAAGCTGGCGGTGCAGCGGAAACCGTCCGGGTGCGTGGCGCTGACCTTGTACTGGTTGGTGGGCGGCAGGCCGAGGGCGCCCTGAAGCTGCACGCGGTTGTCGCCGACCTGGCTCAGCTCGACCTGGGTGAAGTCGCAGATCACGTCCGGCAGCAGATAGGCACGAGGATCGCCGATCTCGTAGAGCATCTGCTCGCCAACGGTAAAAGGCGTGACCAAGCCGCCGGAACCATCCGGCTTGGTCACGACGAAACGGCCATCGTCTTCGACTTCGACGATGGGGAAACCGATGTGCTCGTAATCCGGCACGTCGCGCCAGTCGGTGAAGTTGCCACCGGTGCACTGCGCGCCGCACTCGATGATGTGCCCGGCCAGCGCGGCCTGGGCCAGCTTGTCGTAGTCGCTCCAGGCCCAGCCGAATTCGTGCACCAGGGCAGCGCTGACCACCGCACTGTCGACCACGCGGCCAGTGATGACGATGTCGGCGCCCTGTTCCAGCGCGGCGACGATGCCCGGTGCGCCGAGGTAGGCGTTGACCGAAACGCAGAAGGGCGGCAGCGCGGCACCCGTGAACATCTCGCGGGTGCCGGCCTTGACCAGCTCGCCGAGCTTGGGGTGCAGGTTGTCGCCGTGCAGCACGGCGATCTTCAGGTTCACCCCGGCCTGCTCGCAGGCGGCGCTCAGAGCCGCAGCGCAGGCCATTGGGTTGACCCCGCCGGCGTTGCTGATGACGCGGGTTTTCTTCGCCGCCAGTTCGCCGAGCAGAGGCGCTAGCACCTCGACGAAGTCGCGGGCATAGCCATCATCCGGCTTCTTCATGCGGGCGCCGGCCATGATCGACATGGTGATCTCGGCCAGGTAGTCGAACACCAGGTAATCCAGTTCGGCGCCGCGAACCAGTTGAGCGGCAGCGGTGGAGGTGTCGCCCCAGAACGCGG
The DNA here is from genome assembly GCF_014109765.1 of Pseudomonas berkeleyensis. Taxonomy (NCBI): domain Bacteria; kingdom Pseudomonadati; phylum Pseudomonadota; class Gammaproteobacteria; order Pseudomonadales; family Pseudomonadaceae; genus Pseudomonas; species Pseudomonas berkeleyensis. The sequence continues at coordinate 3,176,140 of NZ_CP059139.1, read as the reverse complement.
AGGCGCAGCCGATGCGTACGGTTTTGGTCATTGGAATTGGCCCGTCACACATTTGAGAAGGTGAGCTCACACTACCAAGCAAGCGCTTGGTTGAAAAGTGGCAAAACACGACAAACTGGCCAAAAGTGCGGCCAAGCGCTTGCTTGGTTCATCCACCAGGCATAAATTTCACCAACAACGACAAGCACTTGCTGGCAGTTGCTCGAATTACGAGTAACTGCCAGCAGGGCCAAGAAATGGGGAGAAGCCAGCGTGGATGAACAAAATGCCCAGGCGGTGATGCAGGCGCTGGTCGACAGCGGCCAGCTCACCGACCCGGAGAGCGCACGCGGCAAGCTGCTGCAGATGGCGGCTCACCTGTTCCGCAGCAAGGGCTACGAGCGCACCACGGTGCGTGACCTGGCCAGCGCCATCGGCATCCAGTCGGGCAGCATCTTTCACCACTTCAAGAGCAAGGACGAGATTCTCCGCGCTGTGATGGAGGAAACCATCGTCTACAACACCGCGCTGATGCAGGCCGATCTTGCGCACGCGAAGGGCACCCGTGAACGCCTGCTGGCGCTGATTCGCTGCGAGCTGCAGTCGATCATGGGCGGTACTGGCGAGGCCATGGCGGTGCTGGTCTACGAATGGCGCTCGTTGTCGACGCAAAGTCAGGCCCAGGTGCTGGCCCTGCGCGACACCTACGAGCAGATCTGGCTGCAGGTGCTGAACGAGGCGCGTGAAGCCGGCTACTTCAAGGGTGATCCCTTCATCCAGCGAAGGTTTCTTACCGGAGCGCTGAGTTGGACTAACACCTGGTTTCGTCCGGAGGGACCAATGAGCCTGGATCAACTGGCCGAAGAAGCCCTGTCGCTGGTGTGCAAGGACGCTTGAGCGCGCGAGTCACCTCTGCTTCTGTGCTGCTTGGATGACGCCAGTTTTCGGGCGCTGTAGTAAGGGCGTGAGTTGTCGTCAGACGCGGTCTGGAAAGCGACATACGACTGAAAAACCATCTAGTCGGTCAGGGTAAGACTGGAGTAGGCTGAGCCGCACTAGAAGAAGGATTTTTTGGGGGACTCAAGATGCGGCATTGGGGGCGCTGGAATCATGGATGGCTGGCCGCTATCTGCTTGCTGTCGACCGGCTTGTTGTATGCCGCAGAAGTTGTCCGAGTTGGCGGTGCACACTTTCCGCCCTATGTGATCAAGTCCAACCTGAACGAGTCCAGCGGCCTGCTGCCGCAATTGCTCGATTCGCTCAATCAGGTGCAAGACGACTACCACTTCACCATGTTGCCCACCGCTATCGTGCGTCGCTTCAGCGATCTGCAACGTGGGCGCATCGACATGGCCATTTTCGAGAACCCGGAGTGGGGCTGGCAGGGGATCGATGTAGCCGCTGTCGACATGGGCCTGGAGGACGCCGAGTTGTTCGTCGCACGTGACGAGGAGGGGCGCGACCAGGGCTATTTCGAACAGGTACAGGGTAAGCGCCTGGCACTGTATCGCGGTTATCACTACGGTTTTGCGGGTTTCAACAGTGATCCCGAATACCTGACCCAAACCTTCAATGCCAACCTTGGCCATTCACATGACAGCAACCTACTGATGGTGCTGCGCGGGCGTGCAGATGTCGCTCTGGTCACGCGCTCCAATCTCTATGACTTCATCAAGCGCAATCGTGAGCATGCTCGCTCGTTACTGATTTCCGAGCGTACCGACCAGGTCTACCGTCATCACGCGATGATTCGTACCGGTGCGCCGATCAGCCCCGAGCGTTTCGCCGAGTTGCTCGAAGAGCTCCGGCTCAAGGGCGAACTGGCGCGGATCTTTTCGCCTTATCGCATCGCGGTCATGCCAGTCGTAGCGGATAACTCAACAGCGATAGATGCAGTAGATTGACCGCGCCATGTAGCGCGACCGCCAGGCTCAGGCGGCCGCTGTAGTGGAAGGCCAGGCCATAACCCAGGCCGGCGAGGCTCGCCAGTAGGGCGAATAACAGGCTGAATGGCATGTGAACCGCACCGAAGAGTGCAGCCGTTAGCAACAGCCCTGGCCAGGCCCCGAAGCGCTGCACCAGAGCAGGCTGCAGTACGCCACGAAACAGAAGCTCCTCGGCCAGCACGGCCACGCCCAGATTCACCAGCAACCACAGCAGCAGGCCTTCCGGCCATTTCGGCTGCCAGGCCACCAGTCCTAGTGCGATTGCCAGCACCGGCACCGCCAGCAAGGTGAGTAAGCAGACCCACAATACACGTGCTGGAGAAATGACCGGTCTGCTGGGCTGTCCCAGCCACCAGGCCAGCAGCGCCGTGCCGAGCAGCAACTTGTCCCAGGACAGGCGCAACGTATAGGGCGGTGCGTCAGGGCTGATCTGGCGTGGTTGCCAAAGCGTCTAGGGGCTGAAACCTGGTAGCAAGTGGGCCGCCAGTGCGACGCCAGCGACAAGCACCAACGCTCGCCACAGCCAAGCCGACAGGTGCCGTTCGCCAAGCAGGATCAGGACGCAGGCAGCCGTACCAAGTAACAGACCGACCGGCTGGATGAAGCCCAAAGCATGACCCAGCGCCAGGGTAAAGGCCGGTAGCAGCAGTCGCAGATGCAGGGGCATGGCGCCTCCTCGGGAGAAGGAGGCGCAGTCTAGCAGGCTCTCAGAGTAGAGATGGCGTACAGGATGGGTCAGCGCTCTCGGCTGTCCTTGGCGTCCTGTTCGACGTTGCGCTCGTGGATACGCTTGAGCTGTTCCTCGGTCAGCGGCAATTTCTTCGCCGTGTCGCGTAGCAGCAGGAGGCTGCCGAGGATGGAGCCCAAGGCCAGGATCAGGATGAGCCAGGCGTACCAGGGCATGATCGATTCCTCTTGCGGGTAGGGACTTCCACCATACCCGCTCGCAACCGGCTTGTCAGGCTGGCAGCTCGCGCACCGGCTGCAGGTTGCTGTCGTCCTTGAGCGACACGCCGCTGAGTTGCAGGCGCAAGGCCTGGCGCGCGAGGTAGTCGAGCTTGTGCGCCGCCAGCGCGTAGGGCAGCCCTTTGGGGCGCACGTTGGAGATGCAGTTGCGCGCGCTGTCCGGGCAGCCGATCCGCGGCGCGTAGGTCAGGTACAGGCCGAGACTGTCCGGCGAGGTCAGGCCTGGACGTTCGCCGATCATCACGATCACCAGGCGTGCGCGTAGCGCCTCGGCGATGCCGTCGCCGATGGCCACACGGCCCTGTTCGGCGAGCACTACCGGGGTGTTGGCCCAGTCGGTGTCGAAGTGCGCCTGGAAGGCTTGCAGCAGGGGCAGGGCATGGCGTTGCACGGCAATGGCCGAGAGGCCGTCGGCCAGCACGATCACCAGTTCCGGCGCCGGGGCTTCCTGCAACAGCTGCTGACGACATGCTTCGTGCAGTTGCCTGCCATGATCCGGGCGTAGCAGGTAGCTCTGACGATCCTCGGCGTTGCTGCGCACTTTAAGGGAGCGAAAACCAGCGTTCTGCAACTGGGCTTGTAGCTCGTCGAAGTCCAGCGGACGGTGCACGGCGTCGCGTGCCTGAGCATGGGCCAGGCCGAACTTCAGCACCTCGGTGGTAGGCAGGCTGCAGCCGACCCGGCCAAGGGCGATGCGCGCCGAAGTGTGTGCGCGCAGTTCGTCCCAGGGATTGTGCTGGATCAGGTCGTTGGTCATCAGGCGGCTCCCGAGATGTGTGGCAACTGCTTGAGCAGATGGTGACCACGGCCGATATCGCGTAGGCGGCCTCCCGGTTCGGTGATGGCCATGCGCGCCAGCCAGGCGTCGAATTCCGGCGCGCGTTTGAGGCCCAGCACGTTGCGCAGGTACAGCGCATCGTGGAACGAGGTGCTCTGGTAGTTGAGCATGATGTCGTCGGCGCCGGGGATGCCCATGATGAAGTTGATGCCAGCCGCACCGAGCAGGGTGAGCAGGTTGTCCATGTCATCCTGATCGGCTTCGGCGTGGTTGGTGTAGCAGACGTCGCAGCCCATCGGCAGGCCGAGCAACTTGGCGCAGAAATGATCCTCCAGTCCGGCGCGAGTGATCTGCTTGCCGTCGTAGAGATACTCCGGCCCGATGAAGCCCACCACGGTATTGACCAGCAGCGGGCGAAACTCGCGGGCCACTGCGTAGGCGCGTGCTTCGCAGGTCTGCTGGTCGACGCCATGGTGACCTCCGGCCGATAGTGCGCTGCCCTGGCCGGTTTCGAAGTACATGACGTTATCGCCGAGCGTGCCACGACCGAGCGACAGCGCGGCGTCGTGCGCTTCACGAAGGATCGCCAGGGACACGCCGAAGCCGGCATTGGTCGCCTCGGTGCCCGCAATGGACTGGAACACCAGATCGATTGGCGCGCCGGCTTCGATGGCCTGGATCTGCGTGGTGACATGGGTCAGCACGCAGCTCTGCATGGGGATTTCGAAGTGCTGGCGTACCTCGTCCATCATCTGCCACAGGCGCATCAGAGTCGGCAGCGAGTCGCTGGCCGGATTGATACCCACCACGGCGTCGCCGGAGCCGTAGAGCAGACCGTCGAGCATGCTCGCGGCGATGCCGCGCACGTCATCGGTGGGGTGGTTCGGTTGCAGGCGCACGGCAAGGTGGCCGGGCAGGCCCAGGGTGTTGCGGAAACGGCTGACCACCTGACATTTGCGCGCCACCAGGATCAGGTCCTGATTGCGCATCAGCTTGCTCACTGCTGCGACCATTTCCGGTGTCAGGCCAGCCGCGACGGCACTCAGCCGGGTGCTATCGGTCTTTTCCAGCAGCAGCCAGTCACGCAGGTCGCCCACCGTCAGGTGGCTGATTAGGGCGAAAGCGGCAGCGTCATGGCGATCGATGATCAGGCGGGTGACTTCGTCCTGCTCGTAGGGGATCAGCGCCTCCTCGAGAAAGCGCTTGAGCGGCACCTCGGCCAGGGCCAGCTTGGCGGCCATGCGTTCTTCGTAGGTGGCGGCGGCGATTCCGGCCAGATAATCACCGGAGCGAGCGGGGCTGGCCTTGGCCAGCAGCGTCTTGAGATCGGCGAAGCGGTAGACGAGATCGCCGATGGTGGTCTGGTAGGACATGGCTGCGACCCATGTTGAGATGGAGGAGTGTCGAGACGTCCTTTACCGTGCAGCGCCCATGCCAGGCTGGGCAAGTGGCGTCTGCATGGGCCTTGAGCGCCAACGGCAGTATAGAAGTCGAGCCATGCTGGTGCGTGATGCGCTGGGTTGCACCGGGCTGATTCGCGCGGGGAGGGTTGTCACATGATGGCAACCTGGCACTGTTTGAATGGCGACTTTCCGATCACAGGGAGAGACCGCCCCATGAGCCGTGCCAGCGCTCTGCAGTCCCTGCTACGACCGGTCGCGCCACTGACACCGCAGATGAGCATCAGCGAAGTGGCGGATCGTCTGCTGACCCCCGAACACAAGGCCTTTCTGTCGCTGCCGGTGGTGGATGCCGGTGGCCAGCCTCTCGGTCTGGTCAGCCGTACACGTTTGCAGGACATCTTCATGCAGCGTTTCGGCCGCGACCTGCGTGGCCGTCATCCGGTCAGTGAGGTGATGAACAGCCAGCCGTTGATCGTCAGTCTGGAGGCCGACCTGGAAGCAGCGGCCAAGCAGGTCACGGGGCAGCTGCAATACCCCATCACCGAGGACTTCATCCTGGTCGACGGGCGGGGTCGCTATTGCGGCCTGGGCACTGTGCTCGACCTGCTCAAGGCCATGGAGGCGCGCATTGCCCAGCGCAATCGCGTGCTGCGCCAGGCGCTGGTGGATCTCAAGGAGTCGCAGGCGCAGTTGCTGCAGTCCGAGAAGATGGCCTCGCTGGGGCAAATGGTCGCCGGCGTTGCCCACGAGCTGAATACGCCGCTGGGTTACGTGAAGAACAACGTGCAACTGCTACGTGAGCTGAGCGAGCCGCTGTTCGACCTGGCGGCGGCGCAGGCCCGGCTGGGACAGTGCCTGAACGATCCGGCCTGTGATCAAGCGCGTCTCGGCGAAGCCCTGCAGGCTTCCGAGCTGGCGCGTCAGCAAGCCACTCCGGAGTTGCTGGCCGAAGACCTGCAGCAGCTCTACGGCGACACCCTGTATGGCCTCGAGCAGATCGCCGAGCTGGTCGTGGGGCTCAAGGATTTTGCCCGGGTCGACCGCGCCCTGAGCGAGGAGATCGACCTCAACGACTGCATTCGCAGCGCCTTGTTGATCGCCCGCAACCACCTCAAGGACAAGGTCGAGGTGATCCAGCAACTCGGTGAGCTGCCGCGCATCGCCTGCGCGCCGTCGCAGATCAATCAGGTGTTGCTCAATCTGCTGACCAACGCGGCGCAGGCCATCGACGTGGCCGGGCGGATTCAGATTCGCAGCTGGGCGGACGAGCGGGGCATTCACATCTCCTTGCAGGACAACGGTCGTGGCATGCCCGCACAGGTCATGGCGAAGATCTTCGATCCGTTCTTCACCACCAAGCCGGTCGGCCAGGGCACCGGTTTGGGCCTGTCCATCAGCTACAGGATCGTTCGCGACCATGGCGGCCAGATTCGCGTCGCCTCCGAGCCTGGTCGCGGCACGCGCTTTCTCGTCAGCCTGCCGTTGCCTGCCGCCATCATGAAAAGGAGTGCCTGAAATGACTGCCCCCATCCGCATTCTGTTCGTCGATGACGAGGAGCGCATCCTGCGCAGCCTTGCCATGCAGTTTCGTCGCCAGTACCAGGTACTGACCGAGAGTGACCCGCTGCGTGCGTTGCAACGCCTGCGCGAGGAACCGGTGCATATCCTCGTCAGTGACCAGCGCATGCCGCAGATGAGTGGGGCACAGTTGCTCGCCCAGGCCCGGGAAATCGCTCCGGATACGCTGCGCATCCTGTTGACCGGCTATTCCGATCTGGATGCTGCGGTGGATGCGCTCAACAGCGGCGGCATCTTCCGTTACCTGACCAAACCCTGGGATCAGCAGGAGATGGCTTTCACCCTGCGCCAGGCTGCCGAAATGGCCGCGCGGCATACGCCCCAGGCCAGCGCTCTGTTGAGCAGCGCATTGGCCGCACCGCTGTCCGTGCTGCTGCTCGACGATGACGCGGACACCCTGGCAGTGGTCGACGAGTTCTGTGTGGCAGGCGGGCACCAGTTGCTGCGAGCACGCAATCTGGCCGAAGCCATGCTGCAGCTCAACAATGAGGCGGTGGACGTGCTGGTCAGTGACCTGAAACTTGCTGGCGAGGACACCGCGCCGTTGCTCAAGAGCCTGGCGCAGGCGCATCCGCGCTTGCTCAGCCTGGTGGTGACGCCGTTTCGCGATACCCAGGCCTTGCTGCGTCTGGTCAACGAGGCGCAGATCTTCCGCTACCTGCCCAAACCGGTGCGTCGCGGCCTGTTCGAGAAGGGCCTGAAGGCCGCTGCCGAACAGGCGCTGATCTGGCGTGCACAGCCGCAACAGGTCGTGACCCGTCTGGCCGAGGTGCCGCGAGATGAACGCGAGCAGGAGAGGGTTGGCAGCCTGCTGGGAATGCTCGGGCGATTGCGTGAGCGGTTGATCGCCTGAGCGTCAGCGAGGTAGCCCGGATGCAATCCGGGGCCATCTTCCGCGAAGCTGTCCCGGATTTCATCCGGGCTACAGGAGGGGAACTCATCCCAGCGTCGGGTGGCTTTGCGTTACAATGCGCGGCGTTTTTATCCTGTTCGAGACCCGTCCAATGTCCGCCTGCCAGACCCCGATCATCGTTGCCCTCGACTTTCCCAGCCGCGAAGCCGCTCTGCGCCTGGCCGATCAGCTCGATCCGGCGCTGTGTCGGGTCAAGGTCGGCAAGGAGCTGTTTACCAGCTGCGCGGCGGAAATCGTCTCGACCCTGCGTGATCGCGGCTTCGAGGTCTTTCTCGATCTGAAATTCCACGACATCCCCAACACCACCGCCATGGCGGTCAGGGCCGCGGCGGAAATGGGCGTATGGATGGTAAACGTGCATTGCTCGGGCGGCCTGCGCATGATGGCGGCCTGTCGCGAGACGCTGGATCAGTTCAATGGCCCGAAACCGCTGCTGATCGGCGTGACCGTGCTGACCAGCATGGAACGCGAGGATCTGGCCGGCATCGGCCTGAATGTCGAGCCGCAGGAGCAGGTACTGCGTCTGGCCGAGCTGGCCAACCGTGCGGGCATGGACGGTCTGGTCTGCTCCGCGCAAGAAGCCTCGGCCCTGAAGATCGCCCAGCCGCGCCTGCAACTGGTGACGCCAGGTATTCGCCCGGCCGGCAGCGCCGCCGATGACCAGCGCCGTATTCTCACCCCGCGCCAGGCGCTGGATGCAGGCTCCGACTACCTGGTGATCGGTCGCCCGATCAGCCAGGCTGCCGACCCGGCCCAGGCGCTGGCTGCCGTGGTCGCCGAACTGCGCAGCTGAAACAGGCGGGTAGGGGCGGAAGCGTCGTCGGCACGATCAGCAGTCGACTGACGATTTTTCGCAGGGTGGGTTGATCGCTTGTCACCGTGGCAAGCGGCTGGCGATGCCCGCTACGGCGTAACCCAGCATCGGTGCAGCGTAGGCTGTAGCTTGTCGGGTTGCTTGAAGCATCTCGCGTATCCCTGAGACGCCGTTGCTGGTGCGCACGGCGCACCCTACTGATGCTGACCGCGGCAGAGTTCAGCCGCGTTTCATCACCAATTCGCATGACCTCGCACTCCAAACCCTGATAGTGCTGCTCGCCGGCTGCGCGGCTGGCTAGACTCCTCGCAACTTCAATAAGAATCACTGCGAGGAAGCAGACATGAGTTTGACGTTTTCCGGCCAGGTCGCCCTGGTCACTGGCGGTGCTGCCGGTATTGGTCGTGCCACGGCTCTGGCTTTCGCGGCCGAAGGGCTCAAGGTCGTGGTATCCGATGTCGACAGCGCTGGCGGGGAAGGCACCGTCGAGCTGATTCGCGCTGCTGGCGGTGAGGCGCAATTCGTGCGCTGCGACGTGACCCGTGACGCCGACGTGCAAGCGTTGATGGCCGACACCATGGCTGCCTATGGTCGCCTGGACTACGCCTTCAACAACGCCGGTATCGAGATCGAGAAGGGCAAGCTGGCAGACGGCAGCGAAGCCGAGTTCGACGCCATCATGGGCGTCAACGTCAAAGGCGTCTGGCTGTGCATGAAGCATCAGATCCCGCTGCTGCTGGCTCAGGGTGGCGGCGCCATCGTCAATACCGCCTCGGTGGCCGGCCTCGGTGCGGCGCCGAAAATGAGCATCTACGCGGCCTCCAAACACGCAGTGATCGGCCTGACCAAGTCGGCGGCAGTCGAATACGCCAAGAAGAAGGTGCGGGTCAACGCGGTGTGCCCGGCGGTGATCGACACCGATATGTTCCGCCGCGCCTACGAGGCCGATCCGAAGAAGGCTGAATTCGCTGCTGCCATGCACCCGGTCGGGCGCATCGGCAAGGTCGAGGAAATCGCCGCCGCAGTGTTGTACCTGTGCAGCGATCACGCAGCATTTACCACTGGCCAGGCATTGGCGGTGGACGGTGGTGCCACGGCGATATAGCGCTTGTGGCTGAGGGCGGCAGGGCTCTAGCTTGCGGTTTTCGTGACCTTTCGGTCACTCGCATTTTGTTACAAGTGTGTCCCGATTCTGGCGCGCGAAGCCACTATCGCTAGCGTGACGGGTTACGCAGAATCGGCTGCAGGTCCCTACCTAGACAGAGAACAACAAGATGACCGCAAGCCTTCTGAGCACCGTTTTCCTTCCCCTGGCGCTGGGCATCATCATGCTCGGTCTCGGGCTTTCCCTGACCCTGGCGGATTTCACCCGCGTGGTGAAGTACCCCAAACCGGTGATGATTGGTCTCGGTTGCCAGATTCTGTTGCTGCCGCTGGCCTGCTTCTTCCTGGTCAAGGGGTTCCAGCTGGAGGCGGCGCTGGCCGTCGGCATGATGCTGCTGGCGGCCTCGCCGGGCGGCACCACGGCCAACCTCTACAGTCACCTGGCGCATGGCGACGTGGCGCTGAACATCACCCTGACGGCGGTCAACTCGGTGATTGCCATCCTCACCATGCCGCTGATCGTCAACCTGTCGCTGATGTACTTCATGGATGGCGATCAGGCCATTCCGCTGCAGTTCGCCAAGGTCGTCCAGGTGTTCGCCATCGTGCTGGGGCCGGTGGCCATCGGCATGTGGATTCGCAGCCGCTTCTCCAGCTTCGCGGCACGCATGGAGAAGCCGGTGAAGATCATCTCCGCGTTGTTCCTGGCGCTGATCGTGCTGCTGGCGGTGGTCAAGGACTGGCAGACCTTCGTCGACTATGCGCCGCTGGTGGGCCTGGCAGCGCTGAGCTTCAATCTGCTCAGCCTGGGCGTCGGTTATTTCGTGCCGCGCCTGCTCAAGCTCTCGCAACGCCAGGCAGTGGCCATCGGCATGGAGATCGGCATCCACAACGGCACCCTGGCCATCGCCCTGGCGCTGAGCCCGATGCTGCTGAACAACCCGACCATGGCCATTCCAGCGGCGATCTACAGCATCATCATGTTCTTCACCGCAGGCATCTTTGGTTGGTGGGTGAATCGCGTTCACGGCGCTTCGCTGGCCCGTGAAGAGGCGGCCGAGCAGAGCTGAAGCGCTCGCGACATTCCACGCTGCACGAATGGCCCGGATTTGATCCGGGCCATTTTTTTTACCGCTCGTCATGATTCGCAAAAAAAGATTTGCCTCTGGAGAATGATCGTTCTACCCTATTGAGAACGATCATTCTCAAGGGCGATGCTCATGTTCGACGATCAATCCACCGAACTCAGACTGCTGCAGGCCACCGAGGGCCTGGTGTACGCCGGAGGCATCAATGCCACCGGTATGGATGCCATCGTCAAGGCTTCGGGTGTGGCGCGAAAGAGCATCTACCGCCTCTATCCGACCAAGGAGGCATTGGTAGTGGCTGCGCTGCGTGCCCGCGATGAACGTTGGATGAACTGGTTTATCGACGGAACCGGCGAGGGCACGCCAGGCGAGCGCCTGCTGGCGGTGTTTCCACTGCTGCGCAGTTGGTTCGCTTCGCCTGATTTCCACGGCTGCGCCTTCATCAACGCGGCAGGCGAGATCGGCGATCCCAACAGCGAAATCCGCGCGGTCTCCCTGCTGCACAAGCAACGCTTGCTGGCCTATCTGCAGGAGCTGACCGCTGCCTGCGGCTTTGCCGAACCTGAAGAAATGGCCACGCAGTTTCTCCTGCTGATCGATGGCGCCACGGCCGTGGCCATGGTCACTGGCCAGGCCGAGGCGGCCGACAGCGCTGCCCGCACCGCACAACTGCTCCTGCAAACCCTGTCGCCCAATGATGGGCTCAATCCCCCGCAAGCCTGAGGTGTCATCATGTCGTCCAATCCTGAAGTTCGCCCACCACTGCCGCCGTTCACGCGTGAGAGTGCCATCGAGAAAGTCCGCCTGGCCGAAGATGGCTGGAATAGCCGTGATGCCGCCAAGGTCGCCCTGGCCTACAGCCTGGACACGCGCTGGCGCAATCGTGCCGAGTTCGCCAACGGCCGTGATCAGGCGCGTGGGTTCCTCGAGCGCAAATGGGCCAAGGAGCTGGAGTACCGCCTGATCAAGGAGCTCTGGGCGTTCACCGACAACCGCATTGCCGTGCGCTATGCCTACGAGTGGCGCGACGACTCCGGCAACTGGTTCCGCTCCTACGGCAACGAGAACTGGGAGTTCGGCGTCGATGGGCTGATGGTCAATCGCTACGCCTGCATCAACGACCTGCCCATCAAGGAGTCCGAGCGCAAGTTCCGCTGGCCGCTGGGACGCCGCCCTGACGATCATCCGGGGTTGTCCGACCTCGGGCTCTGATCCAGGCTATATGGGCACGGACGTAGCTGCTTTAATGCGCCAATCAATCTGTGCTCCGAGGCCTCTGGATGAATCGCAACGACCTGCGCCGCGTCGACCTGAACCTGCTGGTGATCTTCGAGACGCTGATGTTCGAGAAGAACCTGACCCGTGCGGCCGAGAAGCTGTTTCTCGGTCAGCCCGCGGTCAGTGCGGCGCTGGCTCGTTTGCGCGATCTGTTCGATGACCCGCTACTGGTGCGCAATGGCCGGACGTTCGAACCGACGGCGCGAGCGCTGGCGATTCTCAAAGAGCTGCAGCCGGCGATGGATACCATTTCCGGCGCTGTTAGCCGGGCGCGTGAGTTCAACCCGGCGACCAACCGCGATACTTTCCGCATCGGCCTCTCGGACGATGCCGAGTTTGGCCTGTTCCCGGCGCTGCTCAACCAGATTCGTGAAGAGGCACCGGAGGTGGTGATCGTCGTGCGGCGGGTGAATTTCCTGCTGATGTCGTCGATGCTGGCTTCGGGGGAAATTTCCGTCGGCGTTAGCTATACCACCGAGCTGCCGGCCAATGCCAAGCGCCGCAAGCTGCGCGAGATGAAGGTCAAGGTGCTGCGCGGCGACGACCGTCCCCGGCCGTTGACACTGGATGAGTACTGCTCGCGTCCCCATGCGCTGGTGTCGTTCTCGGGCGATCTGTGCGGCAACATCGACAACGACCTGGCGCGCCTGAACCGTTCGCGTCGCGTGGTGCTGGCTGTGCCGCAGTTCAGTGGCTTGCGCTCGATCATCGCCGGTACCGAAATGCTTGCCACGGTTCCGGATTTCGCGGCGGCAGCGTTGATCGAAGGCACCCGTCTGCGTGCGGACGACCCACCGTTCGAGTTGGTGAACTCGGATCTGTCGATGGTCTGGAGCGGGGTGACCGACAACGATCCTGCCGAGCGCTGGCTGAGAAGCAAGATCGTCGAGTTCATGGGCGAGCCTGGCGCCTGAACACGGCTCAGTCGCGGTAGAACACCTGGATCAGGTGATAGCCGAATTGGGTCTTCACCGGGCCGTGCACTTCACGCAGCGGCTTCTTGAAAATCACCTGATCGACTGCCCGCACCATCTGCCCGGGACGCACTTCGCCGAGGTCGCCGCCTTTCTTGCCGGACGGGCAGGTGGAGTGCTTGCGCGCCAGGACGTCGAAGGCCTCGCCAGCGGCAATACGCTTCTTCAGCGTGGCGGCTTCCGCTTCGGTCTTGACCAGGATGTGGCGGGCCATTGCCTTTGCCATTGATGGATTCCTCATTTTTGCTGGGGCGCTATTGTGCCAGCAATCTCTGCGCCAGCAGAATGGCGCCAAATTTACGGTTATGCATTGCCTGTCATGCCGGAAGAAACGCTCGGAGCGCCGCTCGGCATCGTCTGCGGTGATCCCTCGGAGCCGCTCGGGATGGCAGGCAACAGAACATGGCCTATGGTATTTCAATCGCGCCCACGGAAACGCCGTCATGGATCTCCACGCAATGCTGAAAGTGCTGTCCAGTCAGGACGGTTCCGACCTTTACCTGTCCACCGGGGCGCCGCCCTGTGCCAAGTTCAATGGCATGCTCAAGGCGCTCAGCCAGGAGCCCCTGAAGTCCGGTGAGGTGGCTGCCATCGCCGACTCGATCATGGATAGCGCGCAGCGTGAGGAGTTCGAGCGTGAGCTGGAAATGAACCTGGCGATTTCCCTGTCTGGTGTCGGGCGCTTTCGCATCAATATCTTCAAGCAGCGCAACGAGGTTTCCATCGTGGCGCGCAACATCAAGCTGGATATCCCGCGCTTCGAAGACCTCAAGCTGCCCGAGGTGCTGCTCAGCACGGTGATGGAAAAACGCGGCCTGGTGTTGTTCGTTGGCGGCACCGGTTCGGGCAAGTCGACCTCGCTGGCGGCGCTGATCGACTACCGTAACCGCAACAGCGGCGGCCATATCATCACCATCGAAGACCCGGTGGAGTACGTGCACCGGCACAAGAAGTCGATCATCAACCAGCGTGAGGTGGGCGTCGACACCCGCAGCTTCCATGCCGCGCTGAAGAACACCCTGCGCCAGGCGCCGGATGTGATCCTGATCGGCGAGATCCGTGACCGTGAAACCATGGAGCATGCCCTGGCTTTCGCCGACACCGGGCACCTGGCGATTTCCACCTTGCATGCCAACAACGCCAACCAGGCGCTGGATCGCATCATCAACTTCTTCCCCGAAGATCGCCGCCCGCAGTTGCTCAACGACCTGGGCAACAACCTCAAGGCCTTCGTCTCCCAGCGTCTGGTCAAGACCGTGGACGGCAAGCGCCGCGCCGCGGTGGAGGTACTGCTGGGGACGCCGACCATTCGTGACCTGATCAAGCGCAACGAGTTTTCCGAGATCAAGGAAATCATGGAAAAGTCGAAGAACCTCGGCATGCAGACTTTCGATCAGGCGTTGATCGATCTGGTACACGAAGGCGCTATCGACGAGGAGGAGGCAGTGAAGAACGCCGACTCGGCGAACAACGTGCGTCTGAAACTCAAGCTGCATCGCGACAATCCGGCCAATGCCAGGCCTGCGCCAGCGGCGCCTGCTGCGCCCGTCACGGCCCCGGCGGCAGCCCCGAAAGTCGCTGCTTCCGGTGATTGGGGGCTGGAGCTGAAGCTGGAGGATATCGAAGAGGAGCAGCCACCAGAGGATCCGGGGCGGCAGGGTATCTAGGGATCAGGCTGCAAGGGCATGTAGGCCTCGCGCAGGCGCTGGCTGATGCCTTCATGCTCCAGTTCGCCGATGGCGGTGCGTAGCGCTTCGACCAGTTGCGCATCGCAGTCCTTCGAGCAGGCGAGATAGAGGCCGGTGCTGGCGAGCGTCGGACTCTTGCGCAGGTTCTGCCGGCGATGCTCCGATCCTTCCCAGATGTACAGGGCCTCCGGTACGCCAGTGAACCAGGCGTCGATCCGCCCCAGGGTCAGTAGCCGAGCCGGGTTCTCGCCAAGTTTCAGCTGAACGATCTGGCTATCGTCGAAGCCTTCGCGCTGCAGGATGGCCACCTGCGCGGTGCCCATTCCCACGCCGATACGCTTATAGCGCTGGCGCGCTTCGGCGAAGCTGTTGACCGGCTCGTCCAGGGTGAAAAAGGCGCGTTCCAGCAGCATGATCGAGGCGATCCAGGTGTATTGGTCTTCACGCTCTGGTGTGCGTGAAAGCGGGATGATCAGCAGGTTCCTGCCATTGGTAACCCGAGCCTGGGCCCGTGGCCATGGCTCGGCGACGATCTGAGTGAGCCTGCCCAGACGCGCCAGCGCTGCCAGCACCACGTCACCGACCATGCCGTGGCCGCCCTCGTAATGATGCAGAGTCAGCGGCGGTGCGTCCGGCATGTAGAGCTTCAGTGGTTCCCTGGCTGAAGCGGCCCCCATGAACAGCAAGGCGAAAAGCAGGCAGACAAGTTTGAGCACGGCGAACATCCTGTTGCTCTGGTCGAAGCAGTATAGAGCCCGCATGGCTCAGGCGTTTATCAGGCAGTCGCTATCGGGCTATTGCTGCAGTTCCGGCAGGTTGCGATATAACTCCAGTGCCTGCGGGTTGGCCAGGGCGTCGGTGTTCTTCACCGGGCGACCATGGACGACATTGCGCACTGCCAGTTCGACGATCTTGCCGCTGATGGTGCGTGGGATATCGGCGACCTGAACGACTTTCGCCGGCACATGGCGCGGCGTGGTGTTGGCGCGGATCATCTGGCAGATTTCGCTGCGTAGCGCGTCGTCCAGCGTCACTCCCTCACGCAGGTGCACGAACAGCACCACGCGCACGTCGCCCTGCCAGTCCTGGCCGATGGCGATGGATTCCAGCACCTGCGGCACCTTTTCCACCTGGCGGTAGATTTCCGCGGTGCCGATGCGTACGCCTCCGGGGTTGAGCACGGCGTCGGAACGGCCGTGGATGATCAGGCCGCCATGCGCGGTTTCCTCGGCATAGTCACCATGGGCCCAAACGCCGGGGAAGGTGTCGAAATAAGCCGCACGGAATTTCTCGCCGTCCGCGTCGTTCCAGAAACCCACCGGCATGGAGGGGAAGTGGCGGGCGCAGACCAACTCACCCTTGTCGCCCGAGGCTGGCTGGCCGCTCTCGTTCCACACCTGCACGTCCATGCCCAGGCCCTTGCACTGCAGCTCACCGCGCCATACCGGCAGCGTCGGGTTGCCCAGGGCGAAGCAGGAGACGATGTCGGTGCCACCGGAGATCGATGACAGGCACAGGTCACGCTTCACGTCGCGGTAGACGTACTCGAAGCTCTCGTGGGCCAATGGCGAACCGGTGGAGAGGATGGCCTTCAGTGGCGTCAGCCTGTGGCTTTCGCGCGGTTTGACGCCGGCCTTCTCCAGTGCGGCGATGAACTTGGCGCTGGTGCCGAAGATGGAGATGTCCTCGGCGTCGATCAGGTCGATCAATCGTGCCGGCTCGGGGTGGAAGGGTGAGCCGTCGTACAGTACCAGGGTGGCGCCCAGGGCCAGGCCGGAGACCAGCCAGTTCCACATCATCCAGCCGCAGGTGGTGTAGTAGAACAGGGTGTCGCTGGCGCCCAGATCGGTGTGCAGGCCCAGTTCCTTGACGTGTTGCAGCAGGGTGCCGCCAACACCATGGACGATGCACTTGGGCACGCCGGTGGTGCCGCTGGAGTAGAGGATATACAGCGGCTGGTCGAAGGCTACCGGGGTGAACTGTGGCGCGCCGCCGGGCTGGTAGAAATCCTGCCAGAGGCTGGCTAGAGCAACTGACTTGTAGTCAGTAGGACTGGCCTCGTCGCGGGAGTAGGGCACGATCACCAACCGTTCCAGGCTGGGCAGTTGCGGGAGGATTTCGTTCAGCTTGTCGGTCAGGTCGATTCGCTTGCCGGCATAGCGATAACCAGCAGCGGCTATCAGCACCTTGGGTTCGATCTGGCCGAAGCGATCGATCACGCCCTGGGTGCCGAAGTCCGGCGAGCAGCTCGACCAGGTGGCGCCGAGGCTGGTGGTGGCGAGCATGCCGACCACGGTCTGCCAGGTGTTGGGCATGAACGCCGCGACGCGATCACCGATGCCCACACCTGCATCGCGCAAGGCACGTTGCAGGCCGGCGACATGGGCGGCCAGTTGCGCGTAGCTGAGTTGCTCGCGGCTACCATCCTCGCCGATGGCCACCAGCGCCGGGTGACCGTCACGGCGACGCAGCAGGTGTTCAGCAAAGTTCAGGCTGGCACCGGGAAACCACTGCGCATCCGGCATTGCCGAACCTTCGCGCAGGACGCGTTCGGCGGGGGTGTGGAAACGAATCTCGAAGAAATCGACGATGGCCTGCCAGAACGCTTCGCGCTGCCCGACGCTCCAGGCATGCAGCGCAGGGTAGTCGGCCAGTAGCAGGGCGTGGCGCTCATTGACGAAGCGGCGGAAGGCATCCATTCGGGTAGCGGCGATACGCTCGGCGGAAGGTGTCCACAGAGGTTGCGACATGCTGAATCCTCGTCGTTCTTGTTCGTATGCTTCAGCTTAGTGGTCGCGGGGTATCAGGCCTATAACCCAGGCGACCTTTGTTGCCATTGCGCCGACCTTTTCATGCGCTCGGGGCACGTTGCAAACAGTGATTCGATATAGAGCATCTACCTGCAGGAGCGAATTCATCCGTGATTTTCGCGGTTAAAGCCGCTCCTACATGCAGGTCGGCACTCAGCGATTCGCCAGCCGGGCACGCGCTACGCGCGAGCCATTGGCCTTGCCCAGCACCTCGCAGATGCGCGCGCCGGCGTCGATCAGCTTGTCCATATCCACGCCGGTCTCGATACCCAGGCCCTGCAGCAGGTAGAGCACGTCTTCGGTGGCGACGTTACCGGTGGCGCCCTTGGCGTAGGGGCAGCCGCCCAGGCCGGCGACCGAGCTGTCGAACACCGCGATGCCTTCGAGCAGACTGGCGTAGACGTTGGCCAGCGCCTGGCCGTAGGTATCATGGAAGTGCCCGGCGAGCAGGTGGCGTGGCACCTCGCGGCCGACCACGTTGATCAGGTGGCGGGTCTGCCCTGCGGTGCCGGTGCCGATGGTGTCACCCAGCGAAACCTCGTAGCAGCCCATGGCGTAAAGCTCGCGGGCGACGCTGGCGACCTGGGCGGCATCGACCTCGCCATCGTATGGGCAGCCGAGCACGCAGGACACATAACCGCGCACGCGCACGTTCGCCGCCTTGGCCGCCTCCATCAACGGCACGAAACGCTCCAGACTTTCGGCGATGGAGCAGTTGATATTCTTCTGCGAGAAGGCCTCGCTGGCGGCGGCGAAGACTGCGACTTCCTCGACCCTGGCTTCAAGCGCTGCCTCAAGGCCGCGCATATTGGGCGCCAGTGCGGCGTAGGTGACGCCAGGTTTGCGCTGAATGCCGGCGAACACCTCGGCGGAGCCAGCCATCTGC
Organism: Pseudomonas berkeleyensis; assembly: GCF_014109765.1. Taxonomy (NCBI): domain Bacteria; kingdom Pseudomonadati; phylum Pseudomonadota; class Gammaproteobacteria; order Pseudomonadales; family Pseudomonadaceae; genus Pseudomonas; species Pseudomonas berkeleyensis. The sequence continues at coordinate 3,157,935 of NZ_CP059139.1, read as the reverse complement.
GGCACCCATTTGGGCGAGACGAAGCTGCCCACCTCCACGTAGCTCAGGCCGGCGGCGGTGAGGTCATCGGTAAGGCGCACCTTGTCGGCGACGCTGATCGGCTGTTTCTCGTTCTGCAGGCCGTCACGCGGGCCGACTTCGACCAGGCGTACGGAGTGGGGCAGGCTCATCGGGTTTCCTCGTATCTATCCGGTTTACCGTAGGGTGCGCCGTGCGCACCGCCAGAGGCAAGAATGGTTCAGCGCGGTAGGGCGTACTCGGCTTTGGTTTCCTGCGTCGCTGGAGTTTGCACTCGACATGAACCGGCGGGCTGCTCGCTTCGCTCGCGAGACCGCCCTACGTCCGCCCTTGTATCTCGAGCTCCACCAGGACGGTGCCTTCGCTGACCATTTCCCCTTCGTGGCAATACAGGGCCTTGACCGTGCCGGCCTCAGGCGCACGGATGCTGTGCTCCATCTTCATCGCCTCCAGTACCACAAGGGCCGCGCCGGCCTCGACCGCCTGACCGGGTTCGACCAGCACACGGACTATGCTGCCGTTCATGGGCGCACTGAGGCCGCCGTGCTGGGCATGGCTTGCTTCGGCGGCGGCGATGGGGTCGAAGCGGCTGACGGCGTACAGCTCGCCTTGCCATTGCAGATAGAGGGTTTCGCCTCTGCGAATGGCGCACAGGCGCTGGCGTGTACCGTCGATATCGGCCAGCAGCTCTTCGCCCTGCAAGCGGGCCAGGTTGCTCGCACGCACCTTGCGGCTTTCGCCCTGGCAGCTCAGGTGCAACTCGACCTCCGCCGCGCCACCGGCGCGCCAGCCACTGCGGGCCGCCCAGGGCGAATGCGGGTCGTCGTTGCGCTGCAGCGTTTCCTCGCTCTGCACCCAGGCGTCGGCCGCGAGTTGCCAGAATGCCTCCGGCAATTCACCGGGAGCAGGCAGCAACTGCTGCTGGTGGCGCGGGATGAAGCCTGTGTCCAGCTCGCAAGCGGCAAAGGCCGGATGGGCGAGGATGCGACGCAGGAAGGCCAGGTTGGTCTTCACGCCGCCGACCAGGGTGTCGCCAAGCATGGCCAGCAGGCGCAGGCGTGCCTGCTCGCGGTTCTCGCCCCAGGCGATCAGTTTGCCCAGCATCGGGTCGTAGAAGGGCGACACGCTGTCGCCCTCGGCCACGCCGCTGTCGATACGGCGGCCGTCGTCGCTTGCGGCTTCGCGGTACAGGGCCAGGGTGCCGGTGGCGGGGAGGAAGTCGTGATCCGGGTCTTCGGCATACAGCCGCACCTCGATGGCGTGGCCGTTCAGAGGAACCTGCTGCTGGCTGATCGGCAGCGCCTCGCCACGGGCGACGCGAATCTGCCAGGCCACCAGATCGAGCCCGGTGATGGCCTCGGTGACCGGGTGCTCGACCTGCAGGCGGGTGTTCATCTCCATGAAGAAGAAGTCGCCACGCTCGTCGAGCAGAAACTCCACGGTGCCGGCGCCGACGTAGCCAATGGCCTGTGCGGCCTTGACCGCCGCTTCGCCCATGGCGCGGCGTAGCTCGGGGCTCAGACCGGGCGCTGGCGCTTCCTCGACCACCTTCTGGTGGCGGCGCTGGATCGAGCAGTCGCGCTCGTTGAGGTACAGGCAGTTACCGCGTTGGTCGGCGAATACCTGAATCTCCACGTGGCGCGGCTTGAGCACGTACTTTTCCACCAACATGCGCGAGTCGCCGAAGGCCGATTGCGCTTCGCGCTGAGCGGATTCCAGGGTCTCGGCGAGTTGCGCTTCGGATTCGGCCACCTTCATGCCCTTGCCACCGCCGCCCGCAGCAGCCTTGAGCAGCACCGGATAGCCGATGCGTTCGGCGGCCTCGCGGAAGGTTTCATAATCCTGCGCTTCGCCGTGGTAACCGGGCACCAGCGGTACGCCGGCGGCTTCCATCAGCGACTTGGCCGCCGACTTGCTGCCCATGGCGTCGATGGCTGAGGCCGGTGGGCCGAGAAAGATCAGCCCGGCCTGCTCGATGGCGCGGGCGAAGCCGGCGTTCTCCGAGAGGAAGCCATAGCCAGGGTGAATGGCCTGCGCGCCGCTGGCCTTGGCGGCGGCGATTATCTTGTCGATCAGCAGGTAGCTTTCGCCAGGCTTGGCGCCGCCGAGGTTCACCGCGATGTCGGCTTCGCGCACATGCCGTGCATGGGCATCGATGGCGCTGTGCACGGCGACAGTGCGAATGCCCATGGCCTTGGCCGTGCGCATCACGCGGCAGGCGATTTCGCCGCGATTGGCGACCAGCAGGGTATCGATCATGGTCATTGCTCCTGCCAGGACGGTTGGCGTTTTTCCAGGAACGCACGCAGGCCTTCCTGGCCCTCTGGGCTGACGCGCAGACGAGCGATGGCATTTTCCGTGTAACGACGCAGGGCCGGGGTCAGCTCGCCGCTGCCGACTTCGCGCAGCAGATCCTTGCTGGCGCGCATGGCTTGCGGGCTGTTGTGCAGCAGGTTGGCCACCCAGGCTTCGACCTGGGCGTCCAGCTTATCGGCCGGGAAGCACTCGGCGAGCAGGCCCAGTTCGCGGGCGCGCTTGCCATCGAAGCGCTCGGCGGTCAGTGCGTAGCGTTTGGCCGCGCGCTCGCCGATGGCCTGCACGACGAAGGGGCTGATCACCGCCGGAGCCAGGCCGATGCGCACTTCGGATAGGGAAAACAGCGCGTCCTCGGCACCGATGGCCATGTCGCAGCAACTGGCCAGGCCCACTGCGCCGCCGAAGGCCGCGCCCTGGACGACGGCCAGGGTGGGGATCTTCAGGCCGTGCAGGTTGTACATCAGCTCGGCCAGTTCGCGGGCGTCATTCAAGTTGGCGTTGTAGTCGAGGGTGGCGGCGTGCTGCATCCAGGCCAGGTCGGCGCCAGCGGAGAAGTGCTTGCCACGGCCGCGCAGCAGGAGAAAGCGCAGGCTCTTGTCTTCACCGACAGCGTCTAGGGCGAGGATCAGCTCGCGGATCATCTCGGCGTTGAACGCGTTGTTCTTCTCCGCGCGGTTCAGCCACAAGGTGGCGAAGCTGCGCGGGTCTTTCTCAAGCTGTACGGTGGTGAAGTTGGTCATGGTGTCAGGCTCGAAATATGTGCTGGCTCTGTGGGAGGGGCTTTAGCCGCGAGCTTTGCTGTGGCTGTCGCGGCTAAAGCCCCTCCCACGGATTACATACGGAACACGCCGAAACGGGTCGGCTCGATGGGGGCGTTGAGGCTGGCGGACAGGGCCAGGGCCAACACCTCGCGGGTCTGCGCCGGGTCGATCACGCCGTCGTCCCACAGACGGGCGCTGGAATAGAAGGCGTGCGCCTGCTGCTCGTACTGCTCGACGATGGGCTGCTTGAGGCGTTGCTCCTCGTCGTCGCTGAACGGCTGGCCGGCGCGTGCGGCCTGTTCGCGCTTGACCTGCACCAGCACGCCGGCAGCCTGCTGCGCGCCCATCACGCCGATGCGCGCGTTGGGCCACATCCACAGAAAGCGCGGGTCGTAGGCGCGGCCGCACATGCCGTAGTTGCCGGCGCCGAAGCTGCCGCCGATGATCACGGTGAACTTGGGTACCTGGGCGCAGGCCACGGCGGTGACCAGCTTGGCGCCGTGCTTGGCGATGCCGCCTTCCTCGTACTTCTTGCCCACCATGAAACCGGTGATGTTCTGCAAAAACAGCAGCGGAATGCCGCGCTGGCAGGCCAACTCGACGAAGTGCGCACCTTTCTGTGCGGCTTCGGCGAACAGAATGCCGTTGTTCGCCAGGATCGCCACCGGGTAGCCATTGATGCGGGCGAAACCGCAGACCAGAGTGGTGCCGAACAGCGCCTTGAATTCATCCAGTTGCGAGTCGTCGACGATCCGCGCGATCACCTCGCGCACATCGAAGGGCTGTTTGGCGTCAGCCGGGATCACCCCGTACAGCTCCTCGGCGGCGTAGCGCGGGGCGATGGGCGCGCGGCTGTCGAGCTGGCCGAGCTTGCGCCAGTTGAGGTTGGCGATGCAGCGCCGGGCCAGGGCCAGGGCGTGTTCGTCGTCCTCGGCGTAGTGGTCGGCCACGCCGCTGGTCTTGCAGTGCACGTCGGCGCCACCCAGTTCTTCGGCGGTCACCACTTCGCCGGTGGCGGCCTTCACCAGCGGCGGGCCGGCGAGGAAGATGGTGGCCTGTTCGCGCACCATGATGGTCTCGTCGCTCATCGCCGGCACGTAGGCGCCGCCAGCGGTGCAGGAGCCCATGACCACGGCGATCTGCGGAATACCCAGCGCGCTCATATTGGCCTGGTTGAAGAAGATCCGGCCGAAGTGTTCGCGATCCGGGAACACCTCGTCCTGGCGCGGCAGGTTGGCACCGCCGGAGTCCACCAGGTAGATGCACGGCAGGCGATTCTCGCGGGCGATGGTCTGGGCGCGCAGGTGCTTCTTCACCGTCAGCGGGTAGTAGCTGCCGCCCTTCACCGTGGCGTCGTTGGCCACGATCATGCACTCGACGCCTTCGACGCGACCGATACCGGCGATCACCCCGGCGGCGGGCACATCCTCGCCGTAGACCTCATGGGCGGCGAGCTGGCCAATCTCGAGGAAGGGCGAGCCGGAATCCAGCAGGCGGTTGATGCGTTCACGCGGTAGCAACTTGCCGCGCGAGGTGTGGCGCTCCTGCGCCTTGGCGCCGCCGCCTTCGTGGACGCGGGCGAGCAGGGCGCGCAGTTCGTCCACCTGGGTGAGCATGGCCGCCTGGTTGGCGGCGAACTCCGGCGAGCGGGTGTTGATCTGGGTGTGCAGGATGGCCATCTGGGGCGCTCCGTTTTTGGCTACCGTCTGTAGGGTGCGCCGTGCGCACCAAGTCGTTGTAGGTGGTGCGCGCGGCGCACCCTACGGGTCAGCGGCCGTTGTTATTTCGTTTCGTTGAACAGCTCGCGGCCGATCAGCATGCGGCGGATTTCGCTGGTGCCGGCGCCGATCTCGTAGAGCTTGGCGTCACGCAGCAGGCGCCCGGCCGGGTATTCATTTGTGTAGCCGTTGCCACCGAGCAACTGGATGGTATCCAGCGCCATCTTGGTGGCCATCTCGGCGGTATAGAGGATCACTGCAGCGGCGTCCTTGCGTGACTCCTCGCCGCGATCACAGGCCTTGGCAACGTTGTACAGGTAGGACTTGGAGGCGTTCATGCCGGCGTACATGTCGGCCAGCTTGCCTTGCACCAGTTGGAATTCGCCGATGGACTGCTTGAACTGCTGGCGCTCGTGCACGTAAGGCAGCACCACGTCCATGCAGGCGCTCATGATCCCAGTGGGGCCGCCGGAGAGCACGGTGCGCTCGTAGTCCAGGCCGCTCATCAGCACGCGCACGCCACCACCCTCGACGCCCAGGATGTTCTCTTCCGGTACTTCGCAGTCCTCGAACAGCAGTTCGCAGGTGTTGGAGCCGCGCATGCCCAGCTTGTCCAGCTTCTGGTGGCGAGAGAAACCCTTGAAGTCGCGCTCGACGATAAAGGCAGTCATGCCGCGCGAGCCGGCGTTGATATCGGTCTTGGCGTAGATCACGTAGGTGTGGGCGTCAGGGCCGTTGGTGATCCACATCTTGTTGCCGTTGAGCACGTAGTGGTCGCCGCGTTTTTCCGCGCGCAGCTTCATCGACACCACGTCGGAGCCGGCATTGGGCTCGCTCATGGCCAGGGCGCCGATATGCTCGCCGGAGCACAGCTTGGGCAGGTATTTCTGCTTCTGCGCTTCGCTGCCGTTCTTGTGGATCTGGTTGACGCACAGGTTCGAATGCGCGCCGTAGGACAGCCCCACCGAGGCCGAGGCGCGGCTGATTTCCTCCATGGCCAGCACATGCGCCAGGTAACCCATGTCGGTGCCGCCGTATTCCTCCTTGACCGTCATGCCGAGCAGGCCCATGTCGCCGAACTTGCGCCACATGTCCATGGGGAACTCGTTGTCACGGTCGATCTGCGCGGCGCGCGGCGCCAGCTCGTTCTGGGCGAACTGGTGCACCGAGTCGCGCAGCATGTCGAGGGTTTCGCCGAGGCCGAAGTTGAGAGTGGGGTAGCTCATGGGTTCACCTGCTGTTGTTCTTGTTGTGGGGCGGTGCGCATGGCGCACCCTACGCTTGAGTTTCGGCCAAGGCGGCGAGGCAACGCTCCTCGGCGGTATCCAGTTCCAGCTGCATCTGCTGGATATCCAGCAACTGCTGTTCAAGCTGCAGGCGGCGTTCGGCGATCTTGCCCATGAAGGTCTCCAGCTGCTTGCGGCTGCCGGTTTCCGGGTCGTAAAGCTCGATCAGCTCGCGGCATTCGGCCAGCGAAAAACCGATGCGCTTGCCACGCAGGATGAGTTTCAGCGTCACCTTGTCCTTGGCACTGTAGACGCGCTCCTGGCCGCGCCGCTCGGGGGCGAGCATGCCTTGCTCCTCGTAGAAGCGGATGGCACGCGTGGTGATGTCCAGTTCGCGGGCCAGGTCGGAGATGGAGTAGGTGGTTGCCATGGTCATTGCTCGTTTACCTTTACGTTAACGTAAACCTGTGCAAATCTGCCTGTCAATCTCACCGCACAACAATCACAGAGGTTGAGCATGCGTATCGACGAATCGGTATTCCTGATCAGTGGCGGCGCCTCCGGCCTGGGCTTGGCCACTGCCCGTGAGCTGGTCGGGCAGGGCGGCAAGGTGCTGCTGCTGGATATCAACGTGCAAGCGGGCCAGCAGGCCCTCGCCGAGCTGGGTGATGCTGCGCGCTTCGTGCGCGCCGATATCACTCGCGAAGAGGATGGCCACGCCGCCGTGGCTCAGGCGTTGGCGGCTTTCGGCGCCCTGCATGGGCTGGTCAACTGCGCCGGTATCGCGCCGGCCGAGAAAGTGCTGGGGCGGGGTGGCGCGCATGGGCTGGACAGCTTCCGGCGTACCGTCGAGGTCAATCTGATCGGCAGCTTCAACCTGCTGCGCCTGGCCGCCGAGGCCATGGCGCAGAACACACCGAACGCTGGCGGTGAGCGCGGGGTCATTATCAATACCGCCTCGGTAGCGGCGTTCGACGGACAGATGGGCCAGGCCGCCTATGCCGCGTCCAAGGGCGGTGTCGCCGCGTTGACGCTGCCGGCCGCGCGTGATCTGGCGCGTTCGGGTATCCGCGTCATGTGCATCGCCCCCGGCGTGTTCGAGACGCCGATGATGGCCGGCATGCCGCAGGAGGTACGTGACTCGCTGGCGGCCAATGTGCCGTTTCCGCCGCGCCTGGGCCGACCCGACGAATACGCCGCGCTGGTGCGGCATATCGTCGAGAACGCGATGCTCAATGGCGAAGTGATTCGCCTCGATGGTGCGCTGCGCATGGCGGCGAAGTAGCCAGGGCAACCAGATGTTTTTTGTAGGAGCGGTTGGGCTGCATTCCGCTTCAGCCGCGAGTCGTCTTGTCATGATCGCGGCTGAAGCCGCTCCTACGCTCAGATACACCGGTACACGCAGAGCAACTTTCCCGGATTGCATCCGGGCCACGCGATTCGAAGGTGAACCTCATGAAACAACAACTCGATCCCGTCGTCATCGTCAGTGCCGTACGTACACCCATGGGCGGCTTTCTCGGTGATCTGGCCGGCCTTACGGCGGCCGAACTGGGTGCTGCAGCCATCCGTGCGAGTCTGGAGCGTGCCGGCCTCGCCGCCGAGTCGGTGGACAGTGTGCTGATGGGCTGCGTGCTGCAGGCCGGCCAGGGCCAGGCACCGGCGCGCCAGGCGGCGTTGGGCGCCGGGCTGAGCCAGGCGGTGCAGTGCACCACGCTGAACAAGATGTGCGGCTCCGGCATGCAGGCGCTGATGCTCGGCCATGACCAGTTGCTCGCCGGCAGCGCCGATGTGTTGGTGGCTGGCGGCATGGAAAGCATGTCCAACGCGCCCTATCTGCTGGGGCGTGCCCGCAGCGGTTATCGCATGGGCCATGGCCAGGTGCTCGACCATATGTTCCTCGATGGTCTGGAGGACGCCTACGAGCGTGGTCGGTTGATGGGCACCTTCGCCGAGGACTGCGCGCAGCAGTATCGCTTCAGTCGCGAGGAGCAAGACGCCTACGCGCTGGAGTCGCTGCGTCGCGCCCAGCAGGCGATCACGGAAGGCCGCTTCGCCAGCGAGATCGTTAGCGTGGAGGCGCCACAGGGGCGCGAGCGGCGTCAGGTCGACACCGATGAGCAGCCGCCCAAGGCTCGCCCAGACAAGATTCCCGGCCTGAAACCGGCATTTCGCGAGGGCGGTACGGTCACGGCGGCCAATGCCAGTTCCATTTCCGATGGTGCCGCCGCGCTGTTGTTGATGCGTTTGTCCGAGGCTCAGGATCGCGGCCTGGCGCCGCTGGCGCGTATCGTCGGGCATGCCGGCCACGCCCAGGCGCCGAACCTGTTCACCACCGCTCCGGTAGCAGCAATCCAGCGCTTGTTGACGCGCATCGAATGGGCGCTGGAGACGGTCGATCTGTTCGAGATCAACGAGGCCTTCGCCGTGGTGCCGATGGTGGCCATGCGTGAATTGGGCATCGATCACGCCAAGCTCAACGTACACGGTGGCGCCTGCGCTCTTGGCCATCCCATCGGTGCGTCCGGCGCACGCATCCTGGTGACGCTACTGGCAGCGCTGCAGCAGCGCGGGCTCAAGCGTGGCGTGGCGTCCGTGTGCATTGGTGGCGGTGAGGCTACCGCCGTGGCCATCGAGTTGTACTGACTACCTACCTACACACTTGACCTGTGAGAGGGGCTTCAGCCGCGACTGTCGCCGCTAAAGCGCCTCCCACGGATTGATCAAATCGCATCACCGGAGCCAGCCATGCTGCCCAACGAAGAAGAAATCCTCATCCGTGACATGGCCCGCCAGTTTGCCCAGGAACGGCTGAAGCCCTTCGCCGCGGATTGGGATCGCGAGCATCGTTTCCCGGCCGAAGCCATTGCCGAGATGGGGCAACTGGGTTTCATGGGTATGCTGGTGCCGCAGCAGTGGGGCGGCGCCGAGACCGGTCATCTGGCCTACGCCATGGCGCTGGAGGAAGTGGCAGCTGGCGATGGCGCCTGTTCTACCATCATGAGCGTGCACAACTCGGTGGGCTGCATGCCGATCCTCAAATACGGCAGTGAGGAGCAGAAACAGCGCTTTCTTCGCCCACTGGCCGAGGGCAGCATGCTCGGCGCCTTCGCCCTGACCGAGCCGCAGGCCGGCTCCGATGCCAGCGACCTGCGTACCCGCGCGCGGCGCGATGGCGATCACTATGTGCTCAACGGTGCCAAGCAGTTCATCACCTCCGGCAATCATGCCGGGATGGTGATCGTGTTCGCTGTCACTGATCCGCAAGCGGGCAAGAAGGGCATCAGCGCCTTTATCGTGCCGACCGACACGGCGGGGTTCTCGGTAGTGCGCGTGGAGGACAAGCTCGGCCAGCATGCCTCCGACACTTGCCAGATCCAGCTCGACGAGGTGCGCATCCCGGCCAGCCTGCGCCTGGGCGAGGAGGGCGAGGGTTATCGCATCGCCCTGGCCAACCTTGAAGGTGGGCGCATTGGCATCGCCGCGCAATCGGTGGGCATGGCGCGTGCCGCGTTCGAGGCGGCGCGTGATTACGCCCATGAGCGCGTGACCTTCGGCAAGCCGATCATCGAGCACCAGGCGGTGGCTTTTCGCCTGGCGGACATGGCCACGCAGATCGCCGTGGCGCGGCAGATGGTGCACCACGCTGCCAGCCTGCGTGAGGCCGGCCAGGCGTGCCTGACCGAGGCGTCGATGGCCAAGCTGTTCGCTTCGGAGATGGCCGAGCGCGTGTGCTCGGCAGCGATCCAGACCCTGGGTGGCTACGGCTACCTCAAGGACTTCCCGGTCGAGCGCATCTACCGCGACGTGCGCGTCTGCCAGATCTATGAAGGCACCAGCGACGTGCAGCGGATGGTGATTGCCCGCGGTTTGTAACTGTAGGGTGCGCCGTGCGCACCGAGGCTGGCGCCGTTATTGAGGGTAGTCAGCCCTCTCCCCCAGCCCCTCTCCCACAAGTGGAAGAGGGGAGCTCGTTCGTTGTCAGCTTTAATCGAACTGATACTGCACACCCGCGCCGACGTACCAGGCGCGTTCCGGGCCAGGCTCGTAATAGCGGCCGTTGCCATCGCCGACGATCACCGAACCGATGTATTCGCGATCGAACAGGTTGTCGATGCGCAGCACCTGGTTGAAGGTCAGCGCACCGACTTTCTGCTCGAAGCGCGCCTGCCAGTTGAACAGCGCATAGCTGGGCGCCGCCTTGGCGGTGTTGCTGTCCTCGACGTACAGCTTGCTGCGGTACATGCCCTCGACGGCGGTACTGAACCAGTCCACCGGCTGCCAGGCGAGTTCGCCATACAGGCTACGAGTGGGGATACCCGGTAGATGATTGCCCGACTCGATCAAACGGCCGTTGCTGGTGAAGTCCTTGCTGTAGGTGGCATCGATATGGGTGTAGGCGAGGTTGGCGCGCAGGGTTTCGCTCAGGCGGCTTTCCAGGGAAAGCTCAAGGCCGCGACGGCGGGTTTGGGCGGCGTTCTGGAAGCTGTTGCGTCCGCCTTGTGCTGAAGCAACGACCAGCTCGTCGTCGGTGTCGATATGGAACAGCGCCACTTGTAGATTGGTAGCCTCAGCTACACGGGTCTTGAGACCAATCTCGAACTGTTCGCTGGTGGCCGGTTTCAGGTCGAAGCCGAAGCTGTTGTATTGCCCCGAGTAGGACAGCTCGTTCAGTGTAGGTGTCTCCACGCCCTTGCCCCAACTGGCATAGATATTCAGGTCTGGCAGCAGGGCATAGCTGGCGCCCAGGGTCGGCGTCAGCTTGTGGTAGGTCACCGAGCCGCTGTCGTCGCAATTTTCAGTTTGCGGATTTTGGCAGGCAATGGAGAGGATAAAGTTGTCATCTACATCAAATTGGACATGGTTGTAGCGTAGGCCTGCCTGCAGGTCGAGCTTGCCCAACTGCCAGGCAGCCTGCAGATAAGGTGACAGACTGGTCACCTCATTACGCTCGTCTCGGCGTAGATCGCCCTTTACACCGAGTGTGTCGCCGACGAAGTTCTCGTAACCATGACGGTCGTCACGTGAATAGTCGTAGTCCAGACCGGCAGTAATCGTCAGCAGGCTACTGCCCAGATCGAACGGCTGAATCCAGCGGTTACCGAGGCCGTGGAAGCGGCGCTCGAAGTCAATCACGCCGCCGGAGTGCTTATCGCTATTCTCTTGTACCGCCTTTGGAATCGACTGGTACTGAATCACCCGGCGGGTTCCGCTATACAGCGTGCTCTGCCAGGTGCCTGCGGCGAAGCTGCGCTCGTAGTTGAGGCCGAATTGACGGTGATCTACCGTCTTGCGTGTGTTGAACAGCAGTGCATTGGGGGCGGCTGCGCGACGGTCGGTTTTTACCTCCCGCCACTGTAGCCCCTGCGGATCCTGCGTGTCGTTCTGATCCAGCTCGCTGAAGCTCAGGCTGAGCTTGTTGACATCGTCCGGGTACAGGGTCAGCTTGGCGAAGGTTTTGTCGAGGATGGCGCCGCTGTGGTCGCGATAACCATCGGTCTCGAAGTGCGAACGGTTGATGATGAAGCCGGCCTTGTCGTTACCACCTTCGGCGGCGACGCGGGTGCGACTGGTACCGTAGGCGGCCTGGGACGTATCGACCGATACCTTGGGTGCGCCTTCGCCATCGCGCGAGAACAACTGGATCACCCCGCCGGAGTTGCTGCCGTAGACACTGGCGAATGGGCCGCGCAGGACTTCGATGCGTTCCAGAGTGTCGAGGTCGAAGGTCGCCGCCTGGCCCTGGCCATCGGGGTTGGACAACGGTACGCCATCGGCCAGCAGCTTGATGCCGCGAATCCCGAAGGCCGAGCGAGCGCCGAAGCCGCGAGAGGATACCTGCAGATCCTGCGCATAGTTCTGCCGGTTCTGCACCACCAGCCCCGGCACGCTGCCGAGTGCTTCGGACAGGTTGACGCCCGGTTTGCCCAGCGTCGCCTGTTCGGCATCGATACGGTTGACGGAGAAGGGCAGTTGCCAGCCGCTGGCTTCATATCGGCTGCCGGTGATCACCAGTTCGTCGATCTGGTAAGGCGTCTGTTCGGCCAGTGTCAGGCCCGGCAGCAGGGCGATGCAGGTCAGCTTGAAACGCATGGAACCAATCCTTTTCAGCTTCTTCTTGTTGGTTGCGGCCGCAAGAATGGCCGCTTGCTGGCGCGCGAATACTCGCCAGACTCACTCATATCCATAGGTCGTGCCAGGTTTGCTTGAAACTTGCGGGGCAATAAGCGCAGTACCGAAAGTCGTGCGGTAAATATTGCCAGACGGCCATGCTTATAAGGTTTCCTGCGCCTTGTACTTTGGGGCCGGTTCTTGGGTCGCCGGCCTTTGCCCGTGCCCTCCTGAGGGGTTCGAGCCCTCTGTCTTGCGGCTCGCAGGTTAGCAGGCAAGCGCTGTGCGGCTATTGCGCAAACGGATGAATTTATTTGCAGACTGTTGCGCAAAGTGTGCGAAGAAGTTGTAGCGCCACTGCAACAGTTGTTTCGGAAAACGCTACAGGTGTTGCATTGCATCCGCACGCTGGATTAACCGGTTAATAACGACAAGGCCCGCAAGTTCAGGGCTCTGGCTGTTCTCGTTATCACTGGCACAGGCGTTGCTCCAGCAGTTGTAAGCCGCGACATCAAGTTCGCGGTCACAACAAGAACTGGAGAAAAACCATGAGTTCGATTGGCCTGAACATGCCTATCGCCCGCTCGACTCTCGACTGGCAACCCACCCTGCGTCTTCCCCGTACCGCTTTGCTCGCCGCGCTACTGCTGGCCGGTGCTGCTCAGGCTGCGGATGTCGATGGCAAGCGCATCATCGCCGCCGACCAGGAACCCGGTAACTGGATGAGCCACGGGCGTACCTATGACGAACAGCGCTACAGCCCGCTGGAGCAGATCACCCAGCAGAACGTCGATCAGCTCGGCCTGGCCTGGAGCTACAAGCTGGACATCGACCGCGGCGTGGAAGCCACGCCCATCGTCGTCGATGGTGTGATGTACACCACCGGGCCGTTCTCGGTGGTCTACGCGCTGGATGCGCGCAACGGCAAGCTGCTGTGGAAATACGACCCGAAATCCGATCGCAACCGAGCTGGTGAGGCCTGCTGCGATGCGGTCAACCGTGGCGTGGCGGTGTGGAAGGGCAAGGTCTACGTCGGTGTGCTCGACGGCCGCCTGGAGGCCATCGATGCCAAGACCGGTCAACTTGCCTGGTCGGTCGACACCCGTGCCGATCACAAGCGCAGCTACACCATCACTGGCGCGCCGCGCGTGGTAAACGGCAAGGTCATCATCGGCAACGGCGGCGCCGAGTTCGGTGTGCGCGGTTACGTCACCGCCTATGATGCCGAGAGTGGCAAGCAGGCCTGGCGCTTCTACACCGTGCCGGGTGATCCCAAACTGCCGCCGGAAGACAAGGCCATGGAGATCGCCGCCAAGACCTGGCATGGCGATGCCTTCGCCGAGCAGGGCGGTGGCGGTACCGCGTGGGACTCCTTCGCCTTCGACCCGGAGCTGAACCTGCTCTATATCGGTGTCGGCAACGGCTCGCTGTGGGATCCGAAATGGCGCAGCCAGGCCAAGGGTGACAACCTGTTCCTGTCGTCCATCGTCGCCATCGATGCCGACACCGGCGAGTACGCCTGGCACTACCAGACCACACCGGGCGACGCCTGGGACTTCACCGCCACCCAGCACATGATCCTTGCCGAGCTGGAAATCGACGGCAAGCAGCGCAAGGTGCTGATGCAGGCACCGAAGAACGGCTTCTTCTACGTCATCGACCGTGCTACCGGCGAGCTGCTGTCGGCCGAGAACATCGTGCCGGTGAACTGGGCCAAGGGCATCGACATGAAAACCGGCCGGCCCATCGTCGACGACGAAGCCGCCGCCTACTGGAAGGATGGCAAGCGCAAGCTGGTCACCCCGGCGTTCTGGGGGGCGCATGACTGGCACCCGATGTCGTTCAACCCCAAGACCGGTCTGGTCTACATTCCGGCGCACATCATGTCCGCCTACTACGAGCACATTCCGGAGGCGCCGGCGCGCAACCCGTTCAAGAGCATGTACCAGCTCGGCCTGCGCACCGGCATGATGCCGGAAGGCCCGGACGGCCTGCTGGAGATGGCCAAGACCTGGTCCGGCAAGCTGATTGCCTGGGATCCGGTAAAGCAGAAGGCTGCCTGGGAAGTGCCCTACATCACCATCTTCAACGGCGGCACGCTGAGCACCGCCGGCAACCTGGTGTTCGAGGGCAGCGCCGATGGCAGAGTGATCGCCTACGCCGCCGAGGATGGCAAGAAGCTCTGGGAACAACCCGCTGCCAGTGGCGTGATGGCCGCGCCGATCACCTACTCGGTGGACGGTGAGCAGTACGTGACCTTCATGGCTGGTTGGGGCGGTGCGTTCTCCACCTTCGCTGGCGCTCTGTCGTTGCGTGCCGGCGTACAGCCTTACGCTCAGGTGCTGACCTACAAACTCGGCGGCACCGCCAAGCTGCAGGAGCCGGCACCGCTGGCCGACGCACCGAAGCCTCCGGCGCTGACCGGCGATGCCGCCACCGTAGAGGCCGGCGGCAAGCTGTACGACAGCTACTGCTCGCAGTGCCACGGCATTCATGCCGTCAGTGGTGGCGTGCTGCCTGACCTGCGCAAGATGGCGCCGGAGAAGCACCAGATGTTCCTCGGCATCCTCTATGGCGGCCGCGTGCCGGACGGCATGCCGTCGTTCGCCGAGGCCTTCGATGCCAAGCAGGTCGATCAGATTCATCAGTACCTGATCAAGCGCGCCCACGACCTTCAGGAAGAAGGCGACGCCTGGAAGAAATTCAGCGCCAACTGACCCATACGGGGCGCTTCTAAAAACGTAGGCGAGGCAGCCAGCGCAAGGCAAAAACAGGCGAAAAAGCGGAGTTTACGAGCTGTAAATGAGCATTTTGAGCCTGTTTTAAACGCAGCGATGGCAACGCAGGTAGTTTTTAGAGGTGCCCCGCGGGCGTGTGCCGATCCGGCGTGCGCCCGTCCGCCCACTCCCATAGCGAGAGCGACCATGAGCGACACCATTTATCAGAACTACATCGACAACGCCTTCGTCGGCAGCGACAAGCTGATCGAAGTGCGCAACCCAGCTACCGCCGAACTTCTGGCGCGGATTCCCGAGGCCAGCAACGAGCAGGTCGACCGCGCCATCGCCGCCGCGCGCAAGGCGCAGAAAGGCTGGGCTGCCAAACCGGCCATCGAGCGCGCCGGCTACCTACGGCGCATCGCCGAGAAGGTGCGGGCCAACGCGCCACGTCTGGCGCAGATCATCACCCGCGAAGGCGGCAAGGTGCCGGCGCTGGCCGAGGTGGAAGTCAACTTCACCGCCGATTACCTCGACTACATGGCCGAGTGGGCGCGCCGCCTGGAAGGTGAAGTGCTGACCAGCGACCGTGCCGGCGAACACATCTTCCTGCTGCGCAAGCCGCTGGGCGTGGTGGCCGGCATCCTGCCGTGGAACTTCCCGTTCTTCCTCATCGCCCGCAAGATGGCGCCGGCGCTGCTGACCGGCAACACCATCGTCATCAAGCCCAGCGAAGAAACCCCGATCAACTGCTTCGAATTCGCCAAGCTGGTGGCCGAAGTCGGCCTGCCGACTGGTGTGTTCAACGTCGTTGGCGGCACGGGTGCAGGTGCGGGTAGCGCGCTGACCAGCCATGCCGGCGTCGACCTGATCAGCTTCACCGGCAGCGTAGGTACCGGCTCGCGGATCATGGCCGTAGCCGCGCCGCACATCACCAAGCTCAACCTGGAGCTGGGCGGCAAGGCGCCGGCCATCGTCCTGGCCGATGCCGATCTGGATCTGGCGGTGAACGCTATCAAGGCCTCGCGGGTGATCAACACCGGGCAAGTGTGCAACTGCGCCGAGCGTGTCTACGTCGAGCGCAAGGTGGCGGATCAGTTCATCGAAAAGATTGCCTCGGCGATGGCGGCGACCCGTTACGGTGATCCGTCCGCACAGGCTGATCTGGACATGGGCCCGCTGATCAACCAGGCCGGGCTGGACAAGGTCGCGCAGATGGTGCGCACAGCGGTCGGGCAGGGCGCACAAGTGATCACCGGCGGCAATGTTGCCGACCTGGGCCAGGGCTTCCATTACCAACCGACCGTGCTGGCTGGTTGCGGCACTGACATGGAGATCATGCGCAAGGAAATCTTCGGCCCGGTGTTGCCGATCCAGATCGTCGACGACCTCGACGAGGCCATCGCCCGCGCCAACGACAGCGAATACGGCCTGACCTCATCGATCTATACCCGCAACCTCAGCGCCGCGCTCAAGGCCAGTCGTGAGCTGGACTTCGGCGAGACCTACATCAACCGTGAGAACTTCGAGGCGATGCAGGGCTTCCATGCTGGTACGCGCAAATCGGGCATCGGCGGTGCGGATGGCAAGCATGGGCTGTACGAGTACACCCACACCCATGTGATCTACGCGCAGGAATAACCAGCGACGCTTGAGCGGGCCGGTGCTGTGGCGTCGGCCCGCTCTTTTTTGTTTGTACGACTGGGATGTGGGCTGAAGCCCACCCTACGATCTGGCACTGTGGGGGCGTAGGGTGGGCCGGGCGGCGTTCCGCTTTAGCCCACCAGTAGAACTGGCACTGAGGGGCGTAGTGCGTAGGGTGGGCTTCAGCCCACCAACAGAACGTTTAGAACAACTCGTTGGGCTGCACGATCCCGTATTTCTTCATCTTGCGGTACAGGGTCGAACGGGCCACGCCGAAGGCATCGGCCACCGCGCTGATGTTCCAGCGGTGCTCGCGCAGCGCCGCATGCAGGTGGCGCGCCTCGTCATTCTCCAGTCGGCCGGCGAGCTTGCCTGCGGATATGTTCGCCGGTTCCTCCGTGTTCAGACTCAGGTGCTGCAATTCGGCTGGCAGGCAATCGACGTCGATGCGACCGTCTTCGGCCAGTGCGGCCGCATACCGCAGGCAGCTGGACAACTGGCGGATATTGCCGGGCCACGGGTGATCGAGCAGCCGCTGACGCGCCGCGGCGGTCAACTGGAACTGACCGTGGCGGCTCAGCAGGCTGTCGATCAGCACGTCGCGATCGCTGCGCTCGCGTAGGGCGGGCAGGGCCAGCGGCATACCGTTGAGGCGATAGAACAGATCTTCGCGAAACGCCTTGCTGGCGATCATCTGCGCGAGGTTCTGGTGGGTGGCGGAAACCACCTGCACATCCAGCGGCACCGGCGTTTCGGCGCCCAGCGAGAAGATTTCACGTTCGGCCAACACGCGCAGCAGGCGAGTCTGCAGGTGCGCCGGCATGTCGCCGATCTCGTCGAGGAACAGCGTGCCGCCGTTGGCCAACTCCAGCTTGCCCTTCATGCCCTTCTTGTTGGCGCCGGTAAAGCTGCCGCCGCGATAGCCGAACAGCTCGCTCTCGATCAGGCTTTCCGGGATTGCTGCGCAGTTCAGCGCCACGAACGGGCCACGAGCGCGTGCGCTGGCCTGGTGAATGGCGCGAGCGAAGGCTTCCTTGCCGGTGCCGGTTTCACCAGTGATGAGGATCGGAATGTCCTTGTCGAGTACCTTGCGCAGGCGACGCACGCCTTCCTGCAGGCGTGAATCGCTGCCGCCCAGGCGCTGCAGATCCGGATGTTCGCTGTTGCCGGCAGGTGCCGTGCGGGGGCGCGTCTGTGGCTGCAAGGCCGGGATACGCAGGCTGACGCCGACTGGCGCGTCGCCCTGCAGCGTGCGCAGGTTGAGGCTGCGGGCGCCGCCATTGCTCTGGCTCAGCAGTTCGTCAACGCTGGCCGGCAACAACTGGTCGATGCGGCTGCCGAGCAGGTCGATCTGGCGTTCCTGCTGGTAGCTGACGAAGGCTGCATGGTTGGCGCCGATGATCCGGCCCTGTTCGTCCAGGGCCAGCAACTGTTCATTGGCCAGGTCGCTGATGTCGTCGTGGGATTTCACCGAGAGCGTCATGCGGTCGCGATAACGCTGGCGGAAGCTGGCGTTCTCGATCATCCGCGCATACATGACCACCAGTTGCAGGGTGAGGTACTGCGTTTCCTTCGGCCCTGCACTGTTCAGGCAGGTGGCATTGAGGCAGCCACGCAGGATGTTCTGCGCGTCATAGATTGGTGCCACCGAGCAGCTCAGGCGGAAATTGGAGACCAGGAAATGTTCCTGGTGGTGAATGGTCATCGCCTGGCGCGAGGCCAGCGCAGTGCCGATGCCGTTGGTGCCGACCGTGGACTCATCCCAGCAGGCGCCGACGATCAGGCCGGCCTGGGTGTAAACGTCGTATTGCAGCGGCAGGCGGGTATCGAGGGTAACGCCATGCTCGTCGCTGAGCAGCACGGCGAAGCCCGCCGGTACCACGCGCTTGGCCAGCCCGGTGACGCCTTGGCTGGCGATGCTCAGGTAATCCTGATGCAGACGCTGGTGTTCACGCAGTTCACTGGCAGTGAGCACATGCTTTTCGCCGATGCCGTGTGGATCGAGGCGATGTTGCATGACGCTGCGATACCAGGACTGGACGATGGGCGCGTCGGGTCGAATGTTGCGCTCGGGGAAATGATCCGCAACGAAAGCAGTCAGGTCACTGGGGCAGGATCCCGAGGTGTGGATGCTCATTGGCACTCCTTCGAGTGGTGCGTTGTCTCGCAGCCTCTTGTTCTTTTTTGCCGGTTCGCTCGTCGCTCAAGATCGGCGAGGCGGACAGGAATGTCACTCTAGCGGGAATGCAGTGGGTTTGGAACCGATGAGTCGGATCGGGACCATGGTGCCAGCCATGGCCCGCTGGCGGTGTGCTCAGTCGTTCTTGCGTGCTGCCGCGAGCTGCTCGGCCGCATCCAGGCGCAGGCGTTCACGCTCATCGAAGCGCTCCGTTGCCAGCGCCTCGATGGCCGTATGCTTGTCGCTACTGCTGAGCCCTTCGCTAGCCTCGATCCGCGCCTTGGCGGCGAGGTAGTCGTCCAACCGGCGTTGCCAGTTCTGTCGCTGGTTATCCAGCACTTCGAGGCGTGCGGTGGCTTCGGCGCCGACCAGTTGTTGGCGCATCTGCCGGATCTGCGCCGCGCTGGCGCCTTCTGCCTGCAGGCGAACGGTGTTCTGCCGCAGCTCCTGCTGCAATTGCGGCAGTACGGCATCTTGCAGATCCTCCGGTAGTGCGGCGCGCAGTCGGTCGACGGCCTGGCCTTTCTCTTCGGCGCTGAGCCTGGCGTCGTGCTGGATGGTCAGGCGCTCCAGGGTGAAGCGGTTGTAGCCTTCCTCTCGGGCGAAGAAGGCCTGGTGGGTTTCACTATCGAACAGGCGCGCACGCAGTGCCTGCACCGCAGCCTCGCGCTGACGCATGGCGTCTAGGTTTGCCATCTGCGGTAGATCGCGCTCCAGCAGCACCAGCTCGCGCTTGTAGGCGAGGTACTGATCGAGCAGGGCTTGGGCGCGTGCACGCGCAGGTTCCTGCAACTGGCTGTCGATATAACCACGCAGGCGCTCGACGCTGGCTTGCAGGCTTTCTTCACCGATGCTCGCCAGGAAGTAATCGAAGATACGCCGGATGTCCTCGCTGATGATCAGATTGCCCGTGGCATCGACGCGAAAGCGGCCGTCGACGTCGGTGCCGGCGAAGGAGGCGGGTAGGGTCAGCTTGGTCGCCTTCTTCTGCGTGTCGCTTGCAGTCGGCGTCATGGCCTCGGCAGGTGCCTGCGGCACAGGTTTCGTCACTGTAGTGGTGGCAGGAGAGCTGACGTGGGTGGGCTGATGTCCGGGTTGCAGGTACAGCATCAAGGCCAGGCTGGCGCCGATCAGTAGAGGCAGGGCGAATAGGGCTTTCTTCACGTGTGGCTCTGGGTATCAGGGGGCGGGTGCGCCGTGCGCACCGATGTCTCGATGCGCACGGCTCGGGCGGATGTTATCCGTGAGCCTAGAGCCCGGCGTTCTTCAGGCGGTTGGCGTGTTGACGGTAGACGGTCACCGGGTCGGTCTCGAACAGGCTGGTCAGCCCCAGCGTCTGGTTGACCTCGTCGAGGTGGTTCATCCGGTAGTTGTCACGAATGACCTGACCCATGCGCGAGCTGCAGCGGCCAACCAGGCCGTCGTTGGCTTCGCTGCCGAAGGTCAGCGAGGACGCGCCCATCAGCAGGTCGCTCGGGTCGAGCAGGTTGGTCAACGGGCTGGTGCCGCTCCACGAGTAGTAACGCACGCCGTTCACGCTGTAGGCGCCTTCGCCACAGGCGCTGGTCGGGATGCCCTGCGGGAACTTGGCGTTGAAGCGGGCGGCGCCTTGGCTGTTGAGCGATTCCAGCGAGCCGAGCGCGTTCTGCGGCGTGGTGCTGGGGCTGCCGGAGAGGAAGTTGATCAGCGCGCCGAGGCCGTTGATGATGCCTGCCAGCACCGGGGTCGCTACCGGCCCGGCAGGGCCGTCGCTGATGCCCTTGAGGAAGTCGGCAGTGGCCGAACCCTTGTGCGGCGCGCCGACGCTGGTGACCGAGGCGACCAGATCCGGGCGCACGGCGGCGACATAGCGAGTGGTTGGGCCGCCATGGCTGTGGCCGATCAGATTGACCTTGCCCTTGCCGCTGATAGCGACGATGTCCTCGACCTGCTGCAGCAATTGTTCACCACGTGCTTCGGAGGTGTCCAACTGGCTGACTTCGGTGACGTAGACGCTGGCGCCGTCGCGGCGTAGCGCGGTCGGGATGCCATACCAGTAATCGACGCCGAGGATGCTGTCGAAACCCAGCATGCCGTGGCCGAGGACGATGGGGTATTTGGTCTGGGTATAGCCGGACGAACCGAACCAGAAAGCCTGGGTCTGGCCGCTGGCGAGCAGGCCGGCGCCGAGGCAGAGGGCGAGCAGGGTTTTATTGTTCTTCATGGGCGCTCTCGATGGGGTTTATTGAGGCAGTCAGGCTGCATCCTGCAACACAAGCGTGCCCATCCCATGGCACGTACGGCGACAGAACGATGGCAGGAAACATGCCATCGTCAGGTTTTCCCGATTAACCTCTCTATTGCGGCGCTTTCCCGAAGATAACCCTGTTTTGTCGGCGTGATTGCCGCAGCTTTTCTGTTACGTGGCGACACGCCGAGTTGTGATGGCAGGCCGCAATCGTTCAGTTCTGCGACGGCGTGACCGGGCAGGTTGAGCCATTTGAGCTGCGTCCAGGGGGAAGATGGTCAGGCGGCCAATCGAAGGTTGGGGTGCGATGATGGCGCGCCTTGACAGTCCTGCATGGGAGTCTCTAGGATGCGCCCTGCGCCGATTTAAACAGCTACTTGCGGGGCGCCACAGGGTGTTGTTTGCAGCGCCTGAAATTCCGCTAAAGCGCTGGTTCGGTGTCGCCTCTCACCGCTGCCCAGCGGGATTTCCGAGGCGGAGACTCGACAATGATCTGTCCCCAACCCCTGATTCGTCTGGCGCCCATCACTTCGGGCCTATTGCTGCGCAATCCGCGTGTATTGCTCGGTGGCAGCCATCAACCCACCCTGTTGCGTTATCTCGAAGGCTGGCCCAAGCGCTGGAGTGGTTCGCGTGCCTTTCGCATCCAGTTCGTGCAGAACGGTGAGTCGCTAGCGCGCTTCGCCCGTGACAGCTTCGATCTGGCGGTTATCCAGGCACCAAGCTCCGACGTATTGGCGGACACGGTTCATGAACTGGTGCGGGTCGCGCGCCAGGGATTGATTACTCGGCGGTAGGGTGCGCCGCGCGCACCGAGAAATATCTCGTGAATGTCTTTGACCAGCCGTGCGCACGGCGCACCTTACGTGCTCAGCGCCTCAGAGGTATGCGATCTCGACGATGTAGCAGGTCTTCTCGCCGCTGGGACTGTGTACCCGGACTTCGGCGTCCAGTTCCTTGCCGACCAGGGCACGGGCCAGCGGAGAGTCGATGCTGATCAGGCCCTGTTTCAGATCGAGCTCGTCGGGGCCGACGATGCGATAACGCGATTGTTCGCCGTCCTCGTCCTCGATGGTGACCCAGGCGCCGAAATACACCTTGCCCGGATCGGACGGTTTGTCGCTGACGACCTTGAGTTTTTCCAGGCGCTTGGTCAGAAAACGCACGCGGCTGTCGATCTCGCGCAGCATCTTCTTGCCGTAGGTGTATTCGGCGTTTTCCGAACGGTCGCCTTGTGCCGCGGCTTCGCTGACCGACTGGGTCACCTGGGGGCGGCGCACGTGCCAAAGCTCATGCAGCTCGGCACGCAGGCGCGCTTCGCCCTCGGGAGTGATCAATGGTGTGCCAGCGGGGCGTGGAGGGCGATAGCGGCTCATGGTGTCTCAGGTGTGTGGAGGGGGCGCCAGTCTAGCAAACCCCTCCGATCCTTCTCAGCCTTCACGCAGCACGCTCAGCGGGCTGGCATTCAAGGCGCGGCGGGTGCCAAGCACCCCCGCCATACCGATCAGCAAGGCGCCGATCACCGGCAGCAGCAGTAGCCATGGGTGTGGTTGCCAGCTCATGTCGAAGGCGTAGCGATAGAGCAGGAAGCTCACCAGTTCGCATCCGACGGCGGCCAGCAGGCCAGCGGCGGCGCCGAGCAGGCCGAACTCGGCACGGCGAGCGTTGATCAGCAGCTTGCGTTCGGCCCCGAGCGCGCGCAGCAAGGCGCCCTGGCGAATGCGCTCATCGAGGGTTGCCTGCAGTCCGGCCAGCAGCACGGTGATGCCCGCGGCGAGCACGAACAGCAGCACATACTCGATAGCCAGGGTCACCTGCGCCAGAATGCTGCGCAGTTGCGCCAGCAGGGCGTCGACCTGCAGCAGAGTGACACTGGGGAAGGCGCGGCTGAGGCTGACCAGTTCGGCATCCTGTCCAGGCGGCAGATAGAAACTGGTCAGATAGGTCGCGGGCAGATCCTGCAGGGTCTGCGGCTCGAAGATCATGTAGAAGTTGGGCTGGAAGCTGTCCCAATCCACTTCGCGCAAGCTGGTGACCTGCGTTTCGCGTTCGATCCCGCCGACATTGAAGCGCAGGCGATCTCCCAGCTTGAGTTGCAGGCTCTCCGCCAGTTCGGATTCGACCGAGACGCCCGGCAGGCCGTCATCTCGCCCTGACCACCAGGCACCGCTGGTGATGCGGTTGTCCGCCGGCAGCTCCTGCGACCAGGTCAGGCTGAGATCGCGCTGGATCGCGCGTTCACCGCGGCTTTCCTTGGTCACCAGCTGGCGTACCGGCTCGTCGTTGATCATCACCAGGCGACCTGGAACCACCGGATACAGCGGCGCAGGGTGCGGTGACAGCTCTGTCAGGCGGGCGGCGAAGGCATCACGCTCGGCGGGCAGTACGTTGAGGGCAAAGTGGTTCGGGGCATCTTCCGGCAGTTGATCCTGCCAGGTGTCGAGCAACTCGCCACGCAGCAGGGCGATCAACGCCATGGCCAGCAGAATCAGACCGAAAGCCAGCGACTGGCCAGCGGCGGCCAGCGGGTGGCGCAGCAATTGACCCAGGCCCAGGCGCCAGGGCAGGGCGGCGCGTTGCAGCAGGCGACGCAGGCTCTGCAGGCCGAGCAGGAGCAGCCCGCCAAGCAGCAGCGCTGCCAGCAGACCGCCGCCGAGCAGTGCCAGAGTCAGGCGCAGATCCAGGCTCAGGCGCCACATGATCAGGCCAAGTGCGATCAGCGCGGCGCCATAGACCAGCCAGGAGCTGGCCGGTACCGGCAGCATGTCGCGGCGCAGCACGCGCAGCGGCGGCACGCGACCGAGTGCCGCCAGCGGCGGCAAGGCGAAACCGGCCAGCGCCACCAGGCCGGTGGCCATGCCGGCCAGAGCGGGCCACAGGTTGGCGGGCGGCAGATCAGCCGGAATCAGGCCCTGCAGGAGGTAGAACAGGATGTGCTGGCCGGCCCAGCCAAGCAGGGCGCCCAACAGGCAGGCAAGCAGGCCGAGCAGGGCCAGCTGCAAGCCGAACAGGGCGAGCGCCTCGCGTCGCGACAAGCCCAGGCAGCGCAGCAGGGCGCTGGCATCGAAACGGCGTGCGGCGAAGCGTGCGGCCGAGAGGGCGACAGCCACCCCGGCGAGGAGTACCGCGGCCAGGCTGGCCAGGTTCAGGTAACGCTCGGCACGGCCAAGGGCTCCGCCGATCTGACGGTTGCCATCACGTGCGTCATCCAGGCTCTGGCTGGGCTCAAGGCCGCTTTCCACGGCCTGGCGGTAAGCTGCCAGGGTATCGCTGTCGCCGCGCCAGAGCTCGCGAAAGCGCACGCGGCTGCCTGGCTGCACCACTTCGGTGGCGGCCAGGTCATCGAGGTTCATCAGGGCGCGGGGGGTAAGGCTGTAGAAGTCGCCTGCGCTGTCCGGGTCATAGGTGAGGACGCGACTCAGGCGCAGACGCTTGGCGCCGACTTCGATTTCATCACCGACCTGCAGATCCAGCGCGACCATCAGCCGTGCTTCGGCCCAGACTTCTCCGGATGCCGGGCCAGATCCCGTTTCTTCTGCCGCATAGGGCGCGGCCGCGCTCTTCAATTCGCCGCGCAATGGGTAACTGCTGCTGACGGCCTTGATGCTGGCTAGCTGAATGCCGTTGTCGGCAGCTACCACGCTGGAGAACTCCACCATCCGGGCGTGGTCGAGCCCGAGCCGTGTCCCGGCTTCGATCTGTTCGGCACTGGCAGGCGAGCTACCGCTCAGGCGCAGATCGGCAGCGAGAAATTCGCTGGCACGCAGCAGCATGGCGTCGTTCAGGCGCGCACTGAAATAGCCGATGGCACTGCTGGCCGCTACTGCCACCAGCAGAGCGAAGAACAGCACGCGCAACTCGCCGGCGCGGGCGTCGCGCAGCAGTTGGCGAGCAGCTAGCGACAGCAGGCGAGTGAAGGGCTGTTTCATCAGGGTTCCACGCTGTCGATCAGATGGCCGGCTTCCAGGCGGATCAGGCGATGGCAGCGGTGGGCGAGGCGCTCGTCGTGAGTGACCAGTACAAGAGTGGTGCCCCGCTCCTGGTTGAGTTCGAACAGCAGGTCGCTGATGCGTTCGCCCGTGTGGCTGTCGAGGTTGCCGGTGGGCTCGTCGGCGAACAGCACATCCGGTTCGGCGGCGAAGGCGCGGGCGATGGCTACGCGCTGTTGTTCGCCGCCGGACAGCTGCCGCGGGTAATGAGTGAGGCGCTGGCCCAGGCCGACACGCTCGAGCAGGGCGCGGGCGCGCTGGCGGGCATCGGCGTGGCCCTCCAGTTCGAGCGGCAGCATGACGTTTTCCAGCGCGTTGAGGCTGTCGAGTAGCTGGAACGACTGGAAGACGAAGCCAACATGTTCGGCACGCAGGCGTGCGCGCTGATCTTCATCGAGTTCGCCGAGATCCTTGCCGGCCAGCAGCACTGCGCCACCGCTGGGCAGATCGAGTCCGGCGAGCAGCCCGAGGAGGGTGGACTTGCCCGAGCCCGAGCTGCCGACGATTGCCAGGCTGTCGCCTTTGTCCAGGCTGAGATCGAGGTCGTGAAGGATGGTCAGCTCACCTTCCGTGCTGCTGACCACTTTGCTAAGGTTCCGCGCAACGAGAATGCTCGAAGTCATGGAGATTCCAAATGCGTGCATGGTGGCTGAGTGGTGCCTTGGCCCTGCTGTTCTGGGCCCAGGGAGCGGTTTCAGGCACCCTGCTTGTGGTCGGCGATAGTATCAGCGCGGCTTTTGGCCTGGATAGCCGCCAGGGCTGGGTCGCACTACTGGAAAAACGCCTTGCCGATGAAGGTTTCGAGCACAAGGTGATCAACGCTTCGATCAGTGGTGACACCAGCGCAGGCGGCGCCGCGCGGCTGCCTGCGCTGCTTGCCGAGCACAAGCCGGAGCTGGTGATCATCGAGCTGGGAGGCAACGATGGCTTGCGTGGACAAGCCCCTGCGCAATTGCAACAGAATCTTGCGTTGATGGTCGAGAAGTCGCAGCAGGCTGGGGCCAAGGTGCTTCTGCTGGGGATGCGCCTGCCGCCCAATTATGGCGCGCGCTACACCACGGCCTTCGCCCAGATCTTCAGCGATGTGGCAGAGCAGAAGCAGGTGCCGCTGGTGCCGTTCTTTCTTGAAGGGGTAGGCGGTGTGCCGGGGATGATGCAGCGCGATGGCATCCATCCCACGGAGGGCGCGCAACCACTGCTTCTGGAGAATGCCTGGCCAGCCCTGAAACCGCTGCTTTGAGAGGCTGCCTACGATCTCGCGAGCCAGTGTCATGCAAGGAAAAACAGGTGAAAGAGCGGTGTGTGCTGTGGCACATGAGCATTTCGAGTCTGTTTTTGACGTGGCAGGGGCGACGCGCAGCGGGTCGTAGATGGGCTCTCAGGCTTTTCGGCTTCAGACCTTTCGGCTAATGTGGCCGGCCTGTCATGGAGCCCCAGATGCCGCGTCTTGCCTGGTCCCTTTACGCCTATCAACTGATCGAGCCAGACGAACAGCTGGATCTGTTCGCCTGCCGCGAAGTGCGCCTGCATCTGGTTGCCCGGCAGCTGCGTCTGGGCGGCCACGCCGACCGCACCCTGTGCGGCGGCTTGTTGCCGGCGCAGCCGCGTTGGCGTCAGTTGGACAAGCCTCTGTTGCGTGACCGCCGCTTGTGCCCGGCGTGCCTGGCTACCTTCGAGGCGCAACGCCAGGGGCTGTGCTCGAATTGGGCGGATAGCTGACGTCTGCCCGACGTCCGTATGGCGGTGTACAATCACAGTAATTTCATTCAACTCATCAAGGACATCCCGGATGTTGTCGCGATTCTCTGCGGTCAACCGTTGCCTGACGCTCATGGCGCTGTGCTCCAGCGCAGCCGTACAGGCGCTCGAACTGCCACTGCCGCCGCCGGGTGAAGATGTGGTCGGCCAGGTACAGGTGATCAAGGCCAAGTACGAGGACACCTTCGCTGATCTGGGAACTGCGAACGACCTGGGCTATCTGGAAATGGTCGCCGCCAACCCGGGCGTCGACCCCTGGTTGCCGGGCGAAGGCACCGAGGTCATCCTGCCTACACGCTATGTGCTGCCGCCAGGCCCGCGCGAAGGCATCGTGATCAATCTGGCCGAGTACCGTCTGTACTACTTCCCGAAAGGTGAGAACGTGGTACATACCTATCCTCTCGGTATTGGCCGCGAG
This sequence comes from Pseudomonas berkeleyensis, assembly GCF_014109765.1. Classification (NCBI taxonomy): domain Bacteria; kingdom Pseudomonadati; phylum Pseudomonadota; class Gammaproteobacteria; order Pseudomonadales; family Pseudomonadaceae; genus Pseudomonas; species Pseudomonas berkeleyensis. The sequence goes on along the minus strand of NZ_CP059139.1, from coordinate 3,130,853 downwards.
GGTTGGGGCTCGCCGCTGGGTGTGGGCCGTGTGACGGTGAAGACGCCGAACCCTGCCTGGTATCCGCCGCAGTCGATCCGCGATGAGCACGCAGCTGACGGCGATATCCTGCCAACCGTTGTGCCGCCTGGTCCTGACAACCCGCTGGGGCCGTACAAGATGACCCTGTCGTTCCCCGGCTACCTGATTCATGGCTCGAACAAGAAGTTCGGTATCGGCATGCGTGTCAGCCATGGCTGCTTCCGCATGCTCAACCACAATGTTCTGGAACTGGCCGCGATGGTGCCGGTAGGCACGCCAGTACGCATCCTCAACGAGCCATACAAGTTTGGCGTGAGTGGCGGCAAGGTCTATCTGGAAGCCCACGCGCCGCTGGATGATGAAGGTGATCCGTCGGTGGTCGATAAGCACACTGCGGTGATCAATACCCTGCTCAAGCGTGAAGAGCTTAGTGGTCTGCGTCTGGATTGGGAGATGGTGCGCGAAGTGGTGGCTTCGGAAGATGGTTTGCCGGTGCCGATCGCCACGCAAGACGATCATGTCGTTGCGAGCAGCGATAACCCGTTCTAACGCATCTGACAAACAGCCCGCTCGTACTTGTACCGGCGGGCTTTTTATTGCCCGAGGGAAAAGTTAGCCAAGCGCGGGCAATAAAAAAGCCGACCCAGTTGCCTGGGTCGGCTTTCGAAAGCTGGGTCGCTTATTTGCGGCTAGCTTTTTCCAGCATGCGCAGAGCGCGCTCGTTGGCTTCGTCAGCGGTCTGCTGAGCCTTCTGAGCGGCAGCCAGAGCTTCGTCGGCCTTGCGGTAGGCTTCATCGGCACGGGCTTGAGCGCGAGCAGCTGCGTCTTCGGTAGCAGTCAGACGAGCTTCGGTTTCTTTGGAGATGCTGCTGCAACCGGTAGCCAGAACTGCGGCCAGAGCCAGAGCAGAGAATTTCAGAACGTTGTTCATCGTGTTCCCCTTGAGGTGGAGTTTTCCATAAAAGCAATTCCCCAACGGCGGGAAATTAGCCGGCCTACATACTACCTATTACTTTTAGTAAGTAAACGGAAGTAGTGCAAGAGTTGCACTTTTTTTTTATAGCAGATGGGCTGGGCCAGGGCCGAACCTGCGTTACTTGTATAAAAAACAATCAAAGTTGTCAGGGCACGCCACCATCGGGGCTGTTATAACTGTCCCGGTTAGAAAACTAGAACAATAAATACGGGGGCGAATATGCTCGGTAATGCAGGGCTCTTGCTGGGGTTGGGCTTGCTCATTTTCATGGCGCTGCGCGGTGTGAACATCTTCATCGCGGCGCTGGTGTGCTCTATTTTGGTGGCCGTGAGCAATGCGCTCTCCGTGCCGGCCGCCTTGCTCGAACACTTTCCCTTTGGCCCGCTGGGTGCATTCACCTTTGCCGGCAAATTCTTCGTGCTGTTTCTCTGTGGGGCTATCTTCGGCAAGGTCATGGCGGCCAGCCAGGCTGCCAGCAGTATCGCGCAGGCGATTACTCGGGGGCTGGGCACTCAACGTACGCTCTGGGTGGCGATGCTGGTGTGCGCGGTGCTGACCTATGGTGGCGTGGTGGTCTTCGTGGTGATTTTCACCATGTATCCGCTGGGGATCACGTTGATGCGCGAGGCCAATCTGCCCAAGCGTCTGTTTTGTGCAGCTATCGCCCTGGGGGCGGGAACCTTCACCATGACCGCGCTGCCTGGGTCGCCGTCGATCCACAATGTCATCGCCGCCAGTGCATTGGGTACTGACCTGTTCGCCGGTGCCTGGATCGGTTTGTTCGCTTCGGTCGTGATGGTGGTGCTGGGAATGGCCTATCTGCAGCGGCAGTGGCGGCTGGCTCGGGAGTGTGGCGAGGGCTTCGAGCCCAATGCCCAGGACGAGCGCATGGCGCAATTGGCTGGTGTTCCGGGAGCAGGGCCGCACTGGGGTATGGCGCTGGTGCCGATCATCGTGGTGCTGGGCGTGATCCTGCTGCCGCGGTTGCTGATGTTGTTCGCTGTCGAGCTGTCAGCCGAGAGTGTTTGGGGCGCAATTCTGGCGTTCAGTCATGCTCAGCCGATCCTCTGGCCGAGTCTGGCATTGGTATTGGCCACCGCTGTCGCCGTGCTGATGTTCGCGCCGTTGCGGCGCAATACCCTGGCGTTGCTGGGGCAGGGGGCGGATGACGCGATCATGCCGCTGCTCAATACCGCCGCGGTTATCGGTTTCGGTGGGGTGGTCACGCAGACCGCAGGCTTCGGCCAGTTCGTGCAGTGGATACTGGCGGCGGATCTGCCTCCGCTGCTCTCGGTATTCGCTTCGATCAGCGTGGTATCCGGTATCGTCGGTTCATCTTCTGGCGGTTTGCAGATCTTCATGCAGACCCTGGCGCCACACTATCTGGAAATGGGCGTCGAACCGGAAGTGCTGCACCGTATCGCCAACATCGCTGCTGGAGGCCTGGATTCGTTGCCGCACTGCGGGGCGGTGATCGCCATGCTGATGATCATGGGCTTGACTCACAAGCAGGCATACAAGGATATATTCGTCATCACCGTGCTGATTCCGGTCGTGGCCGTTCTGCTCTGCATTGCGCTGCTGAGCCTGTGATAGCGCATGACTGGCCGGTCTGCCGCCTGATAAGCTTGGGTCAAGCAGCGTCCGCATGTGGACGAAAAGTTGCGCTTTTATCAAAGCGCCGGTAAGAAATACAAAGGCGTCGCGACGGGTTCGTGGCTAGAGGAGTGAAGATGAGCGAGGCGTTGTCCATCCAGCATGATCAGGCGAGTCACCAGTTCGTGACCACGGTCGAGGGTGATCGTGCGTATCTGGCCTACATGGATCTGGGCAAGCAGACGCTGGATATCTATCGCACCTTCGTGCCCAACTCCCTGCGCGGGCGCGGTATTGCGGCGGCACTGACCGAGCACGCGCTGCGCTATGCCGAAGGTCGAGGCTACACGGTGATCCCGTCCTGCTCCTATGTGGAGCGTTACATGGAGCGGCGTCAGCGCCACCAGGCCAGCTAAGGACTGGAATCGAATACGAAAACGCCGGGCATTGCCCGGCGTTTTCATGTGCGCAGTACCCTCAGCTGCGTTGGCGCTTGGGCAACACGTCCTTGAGCTTGGCGTGCATGCTGCGCAGGCTCTTCTCGGTGGTTTCCCAGTCGATGCAGGCATCGGTGATGGAAACGCCGTACTTCAGGTCGTCAAGATTCTTCGGAATCGATTGGCTGCCCCAGCCCAGGTGGCTTTCCACCATAAGGCCGACGATGGAGTTGTTGCCTTCGAGAATCTGGTTGGCGACGTTCTCCAGTACCAGTGGTTGCAGGGCCGGATCCTTGTTGGAGTTGGCGTGGCTGCAGTCGACCATGATGTTCGGGCGGATGCCGGCTTTGCTCAGCTCCTGCTCGCAGATGGCCACGCTGACCGAATCGTAGTTGGGCTTGCCGTTACCGCCGCGCAGTACCACGTGACCATAGGCATTGCCTTTGGTGGTGACGATGGAAACACCACCTTCCTGGTTGATGCCGAGGAAGCGGTGCGGGCTGGAAACCGATTGCAGTGCGTTGATCGCCACGGTCAGGCCACCGTCGGTGCCGTTCTTGAAGCCGACGGCCGAGGACAGGCCCGAGGCCATTTCGCGGTGGGTCTGCGATTCGGTGGTGCGTGCGCCGATGGCGGACCAGCTGATCAGATCCTGCAGGTATTGCGGGGAAATCGGGTCGAGCGCTTCGGTAGCGGTGGGCAGGCCCATCTCCGCCAGGTCGCGCAGCAGTTTGCGGCCGATGTGCAGGCCGTCCTGGATCTTGAACGAGTCATCCAGGTAGGGATCGTTGATCAGACCTTTCCAGCCGACGGTGGTACGCGGCTTTTCGAAATACACGCGCATGACCAGGAACAGGCTGTCGGACAGCTCGGCAGCCAGCGCCTTGAGGCGCTCGGCGTACTCGTGGGCGGCCTTGATGTCATGGATGGAGCAGGGGCCAACCACCACGAACAGACGGTGATCCTTGCCATCGAGGATGTCGCGTACGACCTGGCGGCCATGTGCGACGGTCTTCAGGGCGGCATCGGTCAGGGGGATTTCGTGCTTGAGCTGGTCGGGGGTGATCAGGGTTTCGTTGGAGGCGACGTTGAGGTCGTCGATCGGTAAATCAGCCATCGTGCTATTCATCGGGTCAGGTCGTCAGGTCACGGGTGCCGGCCGCCAGCGATCCCCTATGGCGGTGCACAGCTAGTTTGCGCAGGGGGAGCGGAACCTTAGCGCGTACGCGGCGTCGCGACAATGGGCGTTAAGTCCAATGAGGCTCATAGATTGGGAGTATTAGGTCGTATAGGGGAATTCTGCGGCATGTTGGGCGATCCACTCGCTAGCGCATTGTTCGATGGCCCTGGCCTCGCCGGACTCCTGCTCCAGTTGTTTGCGGTAATGCTGGATCTGGCAGACCTGTTCGACCATGCGCGCACGGAACAGGGTGTCCTCGTCAATGAAGGCGATGCCCACCAGATAATCTTCCGCCTGCCTTTTGCACCAGGCGATCACGCCGGGGTAGCGGGCCTGCTCGCCGAGCAGTGGGATGCGCAGCTCCACCGAGGTGCCACGGCGAAAGCCGCGCGGTGAGTTGCACGCGACCCCACCGAGGCTGATATTGTTCAGCCGTTGCCTGGGAATGCAGGCCTGTTTGCGCAGCACCAGTTCCACTGGCATATCGCTTGGATGACGCAAAAATTTACGCATGAACACCGACCTCAAATGCAGGCAAACTGATATCAGTGAGTCCAGTATAGCGGCGCAATTGGAACTGACCGACCTGGATGCGGATCGCCTTCTGCTCGACCTGCCCGGTACGTCGCTACTGGTGTTCACTAGCATGGGCTGTGCCAGCTGTCGCTGGGCGCGCCAGGCGCTGCCGGGTATGGCGCTGCCGGCGGAGCGTCTGTGCTGGGTCGATGCAGGCCACAATGCCGGGTTGGTGACGCGCTACGAGGTTTTTCACCTGCCCGCGCTGTTTCTGGTTCGCGATGGTCAGTTCTTTGGCGCGCTGCAGTCACGCCTTACTCCCAATGATCTTGTTGCCGCCATGAGCGAAGCAGCGCTTCGCCCGGCTGAGGAGCTTCCCTGATGTCTCAAATACCCGCGCCGCGCATCGGCATTATCGGTACCGGCGCCATTGGCGGCTTCTATGGTTTGCTGTTGGCACGGGCTGGCTATGACGTGCATTTTCTCCTGCGCAGTGAATACGCCGCGGTGGTCGAGCAGGGGCTGCAGCTCAATAGTGCCGTGCATGGTGCTGTGCAGCTGGCGCCAGTGCAGGCTTACCAGCGGGTTGAAGACATGCCGCCGTGCGACTGGTTGCTGGTTGGTGCGAAAACCACCGGCAATGCCGAGTTGGCGCCGCTGATCGCCAAAGCCGCCGCGCCTGGTGCCAAGGTCGTCCTGTTGCAGAATGGCTTGGCCGTGGAGGACGAGTTGCGGCCCTTGCTGCCCGACACCCTGCATCTGCTTGGCGGGCTCTGCTACATCTGCGTGCACCGCAGTGCGCCTGGAGTGATCGAGCACCAGGCGTTGGGGGCGATCAACCTGGCTTACCATTCCGGGCCAGCGAACGATGATGAGCAGCGTCTGGCGCTGGTCGAGGAGGGCGCTGGCCTGTTCCGTAAGGCCGGGCTGGATTCGATGGCCATGCCCAATCTGGCGCAGACGCGCTGGCAGAAACTGGTGTGGAACGTGCCCTACAACGGACTTTCCGTCCTGCTCGATGCCGATACGCGCCGACTGATGGCCAACCCTGACAGTCGTGTGCTGATTCGCGACATGATGCTGGAAGTGATCCAGGCCGCCCAGGCGCTCGGCCATGGCATGCCGGAGAACTATGCCGACAAGCTGCTGGCGGCCACCGAGCGAATGCCCGATTACCTGCCCAGCATGTATCACGACTTCGCCCAGGGGCGACCTGCGGAACTGCACGCGATCTATGCAGCGCCGCTGGCGGCGGCTGAGGCGGGTGGTATCGACATGCCCAAGGTACGCGCGCTATATCAGGCGCTTCGTTTCATTCAGGCTCGTCAGGAGGCCTAAGCATGGGCAAGGGGCTGGGGGACAAACTGGTGCTGGCGATTTCTTCGCGAGCGCTGTTCGATCTGAGTGAAAGCCACCAGATCTATGAGAGCGAAGGGGTCGAGGCCTACCGCCGCTATCAGATCGAGCACGAAGATGAAGTGCTGATGCCGGGCGACGCCTTCCCGCTGGTGGAGAAGCTGCTGGGGCTCAACAAGCGGCTCAGTGAGCAGCGTGTCGAGGTCATCCTGGTTTCGCGCAACAGCGCCGATACCGGCCTGCGGGCGTTCAATTCGATCCAGCACTATGGCCTGGGCATCTCTCGTGCTGCTTTCGTGGGTGGTCGCAGCCCAGATCCTTATCTGGCGGCCTTTGGTTGCCACCTGTTCCTTTCCACCCACGCCGATGACGTGCGTAACGCGCTGAAGGCGGGTTTTGGTGCCGCGACCCTGCTTTCCGGTGGCGCGCGACGAGCAAACAGCAACGAGCTGCGTATCGCCTTCGATGGCGACGCGGTGCTGTTCTCTGACGATTCCGAGCGCGTCTACCAGAGTGGTGGTCTGCATGCCTTCCAGGATCACGAGCGCGAAGCCGCGCGGCAGGCGCTGCTGGGCGGGCCGTTCAAACCTTTCCTGGCGGCTCTGCACAGCCTGCAGCAGGAATTCCCCGAGGCAGACTGCCCGATCCGTACCGCGTTGGTCACCGCGCGTTCGGCACCGGCACACGAGCGGGTGATTCGCACCCTGCGCGAGTGGAACATTCGCCTGGACGAGTCGTTCTTCCTGGGTGGGCTGGACAAGTCGGCAGTGCTCGAAGCCTTCGCTGCCGATGTGTTCTTCGATGACCAGACCGGGCACTGCGAGAGGGCGCGCCAGGTGGTGGCGACCGGTCATGTGCCGCATGGCGTGAGCAATGAACTGCTGCCCTGAGCGCGTGCGTGGCGCCTACGTCATTCATATGAATGGCTGCATATAGCCATTCGTCCTAAATAAGGCCTCCCACCTTGCTTTATCTGGCGCGCTGCTAAGCTCAATCAAGGGCCTGAGCCAGCAGTCAAGGAGGCCACGTGATCCGCTCCATACTCTATGCCACCGATCTCGGTCTCTATGCCTCCTATGTATTGCAGCATGCCCTGGCGCTGACACGCAGCTTCAAGGCCGATCTGTACGTGGTACATGCGGTCGAGCCGATGGGGCTGTTCGCCGAGTCCGTGCTGCAGACCTACCTCGATGAGGACACCCTGGCCGAGCTGAGGCGCAATGGTCTGAATACGGTGATGGCGAGCATCGAGCAGCGTGTGCTCGAAGGTTTTCGCGATGAGTTGGGGGATGCCCAGCAGGATCTGCAAATGATTCGAGCTGTGCGTGTGCTGCAAGGCGACCCGCCTGCAGTGATTCTTGGGGAAGCGCAGAAACTCGGCGTGGATCTGCTGGTCGTAGGCAGTCATAGCCATGGACCTGCATTGGCCGTACCGCTGGGGCGCACGGCCGCGAGGCTGGTGCAGCTGGCCGATGTTCCGGTTTATCTGGTGCCGATGCTGCAGCATCGTGGGCATGGTGAGTTATAGGAGATAAATTAGTAAATGATCTAGGATGTGCGATTAAACCAATAATATGGTTATATACGGCATTGGCGGCTACTGGTCTGCCTTACTGCTCTGAGGGAAATATATGAAGCTTCAGCAACTGCGCTACATCTGGGAAGTCGCGCACCACGACCTCAACGTATCGGCTACCGCTCAAAGCCTGTACACCTCGCAACCAGGGATCAGCAAACAGATTCGTTTGCTCGAGGACGAGCTGGGCGTGGAAGTTTTCGCCCGTAGTGGCAAACACCTGACTCGTGTCACCCCGGCCGGTGAGCGAATCATCACCACTGCCGGTGAGATTCTGCGCAAGGTCGAGAGCATCAAGCAGATCGCCCAGGAGTTCTCCAACGAGAAGAAGGGCACACTCTCCATCGCCACCACGCACACCCAGGCGCGTTATGCCTTGCCGCCGGTGATCAGTGCGTTCATCAAGCAGTACCCGGACGTCGCGCTGCACATGCATCAGGGCACGCCGACTCAAATCGCCGAGATGGCGGCCGACGGTAGCGTGGATTTCGCCATCGCCACCGAAGGGCTGGAGATGTTCAACGACCTGATCATGATGCCTTGCTATCGCTGGAACCGCTGCGTAGTGGTGCCGCAGGGACATCCGTTGACCAAGTTGCCGAAGCTGACCCTCGAAGCCCTGGCCGAGCATCCCATCGTCACGTACGTATTCGGTTTCACCGGCCGCTCGAAACTGGACGAGGCCTTCAGTCACCGCGGCCTGACGCCGAAGGTGGTGTTCACCGCAGCCGATGCCGACGTGATCAAGACTTACGTGCGCCTGAACCTGGGTGTGGGCATCGTGGCCAAGATGGCCGTCGACGCCAAGCTCGATCCGGATCTGGTGGTGCTCGATGCCGATGACCTGTTCGAACCCAGCGTGACCAAGATCGGTTTCCGTCGTGGCACCTTCCTGCGTGGTTTCATGTGCGACTTCATCGAGCGTTTCGCTCCGCACCTGACCCGCGACATGCTGGCCAAGGCGGTGCAGTGCCACAACAAGTCCGAGTTGGAAGAGTTGTTCAGCGGTGTCGAGTTGCCGATGCACTGAGTCCGTACGCAAATGAAAATGGCGCCCTTGGGCGCCATTTTCGTTTTTGGAGAGGATCAGTGGCTCAGGTGCAGCCCGCACTCACGATTGTCCTCGCCCTTGGTCGGGTCGAAGTAATCGAACTCGTTCGGCAGGTCATGGGCCACCAGGTACTGATAAAGATCCTTGGACGACCAGTGCAGCAGTGGGGCGACCTTGATCAGGCCATCCGGGTTGATGCTGATTGGATCCATCTGCGCGCGTACGGCGGTGTCGGTTGCGCGCAGGGCGGTGAACCAGACGCTGGGCGCCGTCTCGCGCAGGGCACGGGCGAATGGCTCGAGCTTGACCTCTTCGGTGAAGGCGGCATGACGCGGATCATCCAGAGCCGGCACCGGGCCGTCGATGGCCTCGCGGTGCGCACGCGAGCGCTTGGGCAGGTAGGTGATGAGATTGAGGTTGAGCTTGCGGGCCACCTCATCGGCGAAGCGGTAGGTCGCGTCGGTGTTGTAACCGCTGTCCATCCAGACCACCGGGATATCCGGCTTGACCTGGCTGACCATGTGCAGGATCACCGCTTCGAAGGGGCGGAAGTTGGTGGTGCAGATGGCGGGTTTGCCCAGCCCTATGGCCCACTGAACCAGCTTTTCTGGCTGGTTACCGAATTCGGCGTTGAGCGCGTCCAGGTCGAGTTCCATGGTGAGGATTCCAGATCGTGTGCGTGAAGGCGCGATGGTAGCAAAGGCCGGTTATGCAGCTAAATAACTAGCTGGATGGTAGAGCTTCAATATGGTTATAAACAGTCGCATTGCGCCCGCCAGGCCCAGCGGCTAGAGTGCCGGCTCCTTTTTGGCTCAACCGAGGAGTGGCCTGTGGAAATCGCGTGTCTCGACCTGGAAGGTGTACTGGTTCCGGAAATCTGGATCGCCTTCGCGGAAAAAACCGGTATCGAGTCGCTCAAGGCGACCACCCGCGATATCCCCGATTACGATGTGCTGATGCAGCAGCGCCTGCGCATTCTCGATGAGCATGGCCTGAAGCTGAAGGACATTCAGGACGTGATCGCCACGCTCAAGCCGCTCGATGGCGCGGTGGAGTTCGTCGACTGGCTGCGTGAACGCTTCCAGGTGGTGATTCTCTCCGACACCTTCTACGAGTTCTCCCAGCCGCTGATGCGCCAGCTCGGTTTCCCGACCCTGCTGTGCCATCGTCTGATCACTGATGAAAATGATCGCGTGGTCAGCTACCAGCTGCGCCAGAAGGATCCCAAGCGCCAATCCGTTCTCGCCTTCAAGAGCCTCTACTACCGCGTGATTGCGGCCGGTGACTCGTACAACGACACCACCATGCTCAGCGAGGCCCACGCCGGCATCCTGTTCCATGCGCCGGACAACGTGATCCGCGAGTTCCCGCAGTTCCCGGCGGTGCATACCTACGAGGATCTGAAGCAGGAATTCCTCAAGGCATCGAACCGCAAGCTGAGCCTGTAGCCGACATAGGGCCGGGTGCAACTCGCTGTCGGATCTGGCGGGTTGCATCCGGCCCTACGTTTTAAAGCCCCTCCAGCGTCTCCAGCAGCACCTTCACCTTGGTGATCGACTCCTGATACTCGGCCTGCCAGTTGGAGTCGGCGACGATGCCGCCGCCGCCCCAGCAGCTGACCTGTCCATCCTTGACCAGCAGGCTGCGGATGGCGATGGAGCTGTCCAGCTCGCCGCGTACGTCCAGATACAGCAACGAGCCGCAGTACAGGCCGCGCCTGGTTGGTTCGAGCTCGTCGATGATCTGCATGGCGCGAATCTTCGGCGCGCCAGTGATGGAGCCCCCGGGGAAGCTGCCGGCAACCAGGTCGAGCGCATCCTTGCCTGGCGCCAGTTCGGCGGTGACGCAACTGACCAGATGATGCACGTTGGGGTAGCTCTCCAGAGCGAACAGCTCTGGCACGCGTACCGAGCCTGTGCGGCAGCTGCGGCCGAGATCGTTGCGCAACAGATCGACGATCATCAGATTCTCTGCACGATCCTTGCGGCTGCTCAGCAGTTCCTGTGCCTGTGCCTGGTCGTCCTGGGCATCGCTGCCGCGCGGGCGGGTGCCCTTGATCGGCCGGGTTTCCACCTGGCCAGCGCTGACCTTGAGAAAACGCTCGGGTGACAGGCTGAGAATGGCGCCGCCATCGGCGAGAGTCTGGAAACCGGAGAAGGGCGTAGGGCAGGCCTTGCGCAGCGCCAGATAGGCAGCCCAGGGGTCGCCCTCGCACGGTGCCTGGAAGCGTTGGGCAAAGTTCACCTGGTAGCAATCGCCAGCCAGGATGTAGGCCTGGATGCGTTCGATGGCCTGACGATAGTCGGCTTGAGTCAGATCGGCATGAAAGGCCTGGCTGAGGCGAAAGCTTGCAGGTGCATCCGTGTGTGGCGCCTGGAACAACGCCAACAGGCGTTCACGCTCGGGTTGTGCCAGGGCGGGATGGAACAGCAGTGCGCTGGTACCAAGCTGGTGATCGCTGATCAGCGCCCAGCCGTACAGGCCGAAGCGCGCATCCTCCAGCCCCAGGTCGTCGCGGCTCTGGCTAGGCAAGTCTTCCAGGCGACGACCGAAGTCATAGGCCAGGTAGCCGATCAGCCCGCCGACGAATGGTGCGCTGTGGCCGTCCGCCAATTGTGCCGGACCAAGGCTCTGCAGCGCGCCGCGCAGGCGTTGCAGGAAAGCGTTGGCCGATTCGTCGGCAGTCGGCGCCAGCTCTGCCAATGGCCAAGCGCTCATAAGGTCATAGCGTCCACGCTCGGCACCCGGTCGCCCGGCATCCAGCAAGACAGCACCCGGTGCTTGTCGGATACGCTGGAAGTACTCCGCAGGGTCGGCGCGATAAGGCAGAGGGTGCAGGGAGCAGCTGGGCATGCGTGGTCGTCAGGAAGGGTGGAAGGGCGATTGTAGTCTGCCGCTAACATTCATCCTAGAGCTTCTGCCCGTGTTTACTCGGATGTGTCCAGCTGATTAGTATTGAGCGGTGCCAGGACGTTGAATTTAGGGTCTGTTCCCGTTTCATCGCGAGCCGCGTTGCCGCGAGAAATGGCTCCCGATTAGGCGCAGGACGCCGGTAATGGTGATTCCCTTGCCAAGTCCTGCAACGACAGCGGGAGTCATTTCCCGCGCAACCCTAAGGGCCGGGCCAGTTTTAGCGCGGGGCGTTGTTGCTCGACGGCTCATTGGGGCGACCAAACTTCGCGTCTCGCGCCTAGCCCCGCGCTAAAACTGGCTCCGGCGCGGCCGCGAGTGAAATGGAAACAGACCCTAGTACCAGAACAATAATTAATGAAGGGATCCAGGCTATGGATGACGTCGTAGGTCAAGCCGCTGGAAGCCTGCTGCGCTCGAAGCTTTCGCCGCCCCAGGCTTGCGCTGACTATCTGGCAAGACCCCAGGTCGAAGCTGCGCTTTGTGCCCATCCTCATGCCCGCCTCGTGCTGTTTTCCGCCCCTGCCGGCTTTGGCAAGACCACTGCCCTGGCGATGCTCGCTGCTGAGCGTCGTAATGCTGGCTCCGCTGTGGCCTGGCTGTCGCTTGGCCCAGGCGATGACGACCCAGTGCGTTTCTTTCAGCAACTCATCGAAGCTCTGAGCCGTGCGCTACCGGGGTTGGGTGAAGACGCGCTGGGCTATTTGCGCAATACCATGCGGGTGCCGGTCGAGGCGGTGATGGAAAGCCTGCTGGTAGATCTGACGCAGCACCAGGCGCCGCTGCTGCTGGTACTCGATGATCTGCACCTGATCCAGGATGCGGAGTTACTGGCTGCGCTCAATCGCCTGATCAAACTGACGCCACCGACCTTCACCCTGGCTATCGGCAGCCGCTCGCAGCCGCCGCTGAGCCTGGCCACGCTGCGTGCCAAGGGGTTGTTGCTGGAACTCGGCAGCGAGGAGTTACGGCTGAATCCCGAGGAGGCGCGCGGTTATCTCGAGCGCAGCGGCCTGCAGCTCGATAACGAGGCATTCGGCGAGCTGTACAGCCACACCGAGGGCTGGATGGTCGGCGTACACCTGGCCAGCCTGTGGCTGCGTCATCAGCCACGGCCGGTCGAACGCATGACCGAACTGGGCGCTGACCAGACGGCAGTGGGCGATTACCTGCTGCGTTCGGTGTTCGAGCAACTGCCCGCTGAGCGCCAGGAGCAACTGCTGGCATTGGGCGTGGCGCAGCAGCTCAGTGGCGACCTGGCCAATGCCCTGAGCGGGCGCCACGACGGCCAACAGTTGCTGGAGGAACTGGAGGCCATGCAGCTGTTCCTGTTGCCACTGGATCGTGAGCGGCAGTGGTATCGCTTTCATAACCTGTTCGCTGACTTCTTGCGCAACCGCCTCAAGGAGCGTGATCCGGAGCGCTTCAAGCAGCTGCATTTCAACGCCAGTCTGTGGTTCACCAATCACCATATGCAGAACCTGGCCATCGAGCATGCCTGTCTTGCCGAGGATGCCGAGATGCTGGCCGCGCTGCTCGACGGCTGTGGCCTGGAGCTGATCAACCGTGGGCAGCTCAATCTCATCTACAAGTGGCGCCAGCATGTGCCGGACGAGATTGCCGCACGTTTCCCTGTGCTGGTTCTGGCCGATGTCTGGACGCGCGCGACCGAGCTGGGCCTGAGTGAAGCTAATCGTATGCTCGACGAGTTGCTGGAGCGCTGGGGTGAATCCCGCACGTCCGGCCCGCTCAGCGACAAGTTGTTGGCGACCCTGGCGATCAAGGCAGTGATCGCCTTGCAGAAGGACGATCTGGACACCTGCGTGAGCCTGGCGCGCCGCATCGAAGCGCAACTCGGTCAGCACACCGCATTTCTCGAGGTGGCGATTCTCACCGTTGGGGCGTTGGCCAACGTGATGCTCGGTCAGGCCGAGCAGGCACGTAAACTCCTGGCGTTGGCGCAGCAGCGCAATCATTTCCTCGAAGGCCACTACCTGGACATGCAACTGGCCAACGTGGAAATCCTCCTTTGCCTGGAGCAGGGACGGGTCAAGCAGGCGCAGCTGCTGTTCGAGCAACTGCGCGCGCGGATGATGCCCTGGTTCGGCGAGAAGTCGCGGGCACTGGTGCTGCCGACCATCAGCGAAGCGCTGATTGCCTACCATCAGGGCCGCCTGGACGGTTTGCAGGAGCGCCTGCGCTGGGCGCTGGCCACGGTCGACGTGATCAACCCCATCGATCTCTATGCCCAGGCCATGCTTTGCCTGGCACGCGTGCAACGCTTGCAGGATGCACCGAAGGAAGCGGCTGCGACGCTGGTGCTGATGCAGAACCTGGCCGCGCGAAACCATTCCTGGCGTTTCTACGTGCAAGCGATTGGCGATGAAATTTCGTTGATCCTGCAGGAGCCAACTGCCGACCGCAGCAAGCGTGCCGAGCAGCGCCTGAAATCGGTGGACTGGGCCAAGCTGGCCAGCCACTACAAGCAGCGCAGCTTCAATCCGGTCAATTGGGTGCTGGGCCTGAGCCGTATTCGCCTGCAGCAGGCGCGTGGTCATTACAGTGAAGCCCTGCACGAGATCACCCAGCTGCGCAGCCAGTTACAGAACAACTGGCACGGATTGCAGCGCCTGCGACTGGATCTGCTGGCAGCCCTCAGCTATCAGCGCCTGGGTTATCAGGAACGCTCGCAGAGCCTGCTGGTGCAGTGCCTGATTGGCGCTGAACGAGAAGAGGCGCGCAGCCTGTTCATCGAAGAGGGCGAGGCCATTCGCCAACTGCTGCAGCAGTTGGAGTCGGCGGAGCGTCAGCCAGCACTGCAGGGGTTCATCCGCAGTCTGCTGGCGATCTGGCCTGGCCAGGACTCCCGTCAGGCGCTGGATGTGCTGGAGGAGGGACTGACCGATCGCGAGCGTGAAGTCGTCTGTCTCGCCGCCAAGGGCATGTCCAACGAAGAGATTGGCCAGCAACTGTCGCTGGCGCTGGGAACCGTCAAGTGGCACCTGCACAACATCTACGAAAAGCTCAAGGTGCGTAACCGCACCCAAGCCATCCGCCGTGCCCGCGAATTGAGCCTGCTCGAATCATGACCAATCAGACCCCGTCCTGTCCGTCCGCTATTCCGTTGCTGCGTACCAAGCTCTATCCAGCCCATGGCGAAGGCGCTCCGCTGCTGGAGCGTTCAGCGTTGCTGGAGCGTTTGCAGGCTGCCCGTGAACAACGCCTGATCGTGCTCAGTGCGCCAGCCGGCTTCGGCAAGAGCACCGTGCTCAGCCAGTGGCGCCGTCGCTTGCAGGCGCAAGGCGCGCGAGTCGCCTGGCTGTCCTGCGATGAGGCCGACAGTGAGCCGCCACGATTTCTCCAGTACCTGGTGGCGGCCATCGAAGCGGCTTGCCCGGGCGTTGGGCGCAGTGCTTCGGCGCTGCTTCAGGGCGAGGTCAACTGGCCGATCGAAGCCGTGATCGATGCCTTTCTCGAAGACCTCAAGGGAATTCCTGGCGAGCTGTACCTGATGCTGGATGACTTTCATCGCATTCGGCATCCCTCTCTCGGGCAGGGCGCGCGCTACCTGGTAGAGCGCCTACCCAAGCATGTGCGGCTGGCGGTCAGTACGCGTTATCAGCCGCGCTTTCTCGAAGAGCCGCCGTCGCTCGGCGGCTGGGCGTTCTGGCTCAAGGTCGAGGACCTGCGCCTGACGCGTGCCGAGACCGCCGCCTATTTCCGCGACATCAAGCGCCTGGCTTTGGATGAAGCTGAACTCAACCAGCTGTATACCCGCACCGAGGGTTGGATTACCGCTTTGCACCTGGCCGCCCTGGCGCTGCCGCGACAGCATGATCGTGCAGCGTTTCTGGCCGGTCTTTCGGGTTCCGAGCGCAACATTGCCGATTACCTGGCCGAGGATGTGGTGGCCAGCCTGCCTGAAGCCCTGCAGCTGTTTCTCGACCAGACCTCGGTGCTCGACGAGTTCAATGCCGACCTGTGCAATGCGCTGACTGGTCGTCACGACGGGCGTGACATGTTGCGTCGGCTGCAAGGCGAGCAGTTGTTCGTGATACCGCTGGACGAGCAGGGTGAATGGTTTCGCTATCACCACCTGTTCGCCGAGTTTCTCCAGGCCAGGCTGGCCAAGCGGGGTGACCCGGCACACCTGCTGCACGCCGCCGCGCGCTGGTGCGAAAGCCATGATCTGGCCGACAAGTCGATCAAGTACGCCCTGCGCGCCCGCGATTACGCTTTCGCCGCCGAACTGCTGGAGCGCCAGGGCGCGCGTCTGATCGCCGGCAACCGGGTGTACGGCATCCTGGCCATTCTCAAGGACATTCCGCCGGTGGTGATCGCCGAGCAGCCGGTGTTCCAGATCTTCTACGCCTGGCAGTTGGCTTTCGAACAGAAGTTCGCCGAGTCCGAGGCGCTGATCGAAGAGGTCAGCACGCGGCTGACCCAGGGGCGCGGCAAGGGCATTCATTTCGGCCTGATCGAGTTGCTGGCCGCGGCCCAGGTGCTCAAGGCGCTGGTGCTGCTGTATCAGGACAAACTCGAGGCCTGCCTCAAGGTCGCCGGTCACTGGCTGGCCCTGGTGCCGCAGAACCAGCCGGTGTTTCGTGCCAGCCTGGCGTGCGTGCAGGCCGCGGCGTTCGCCCTGCTGGGCGAGTTCGGCGAAGCGGCCAAGGCCATTGCCGTCGCGCGCGAGTGCCTGCGCGAGTGCGAGAGCGAATACCTGCATGTGATGGCCAGCCTGATCGAGGCACTGATCTGCAAGGAATATGGCGAGCTGGAGCGTGGCCGCGCCCTGGCCGAGGCCGCGCGGGCGCGGGTGGAGCAGGTGTTCGGCCGGCGCAGCCGGGTCGGTGGCCCGCTGGGGCTGGCGTATGCCGATCTGTTGTACGAGCAGGATCGCCATGGCGCGATCCTCGCCGAATTGCCGTTGGCCACGACCTGGCGCGATGTCGCCACGCCGGTCGAGCTGATCAGCCGCGGCAAGCTGGTCATGGCGCGTGCGCGTTTCTTCGCCGGTGCCGCTGAGCAAGGGTTGGAAGAGCTCGACGAGTGGCTGTCCGGTTTGCAAGGGCCGGGCTACGAGCGGGTGTTCGCCCTCGGTATGGGCTGCAAGGTGCAGTTCCTGTTGTGGTTGCGCCGGCCTAACGAGGCGCAGCGCATTTACATGCAGTTGGAGCGTCATCTGGCTGCGCTGCCCATCGAACGCTATGGCGATGCTCACACTGCTCTGGCGTTGAGCCAGGCGCGGCTGGCGTTGAGCGAGCGACGGGTGGAGAAGGCCCAGGCTAGCCTGGAAACTTGTCTGGCCAAGCAGGGCGCCGAGCACCAACGCGACCGGCGTCTGCGTTTGAGCCTGTTACTTTCTGTGGCGTACTGGCGCAAAGGTAACAGCGAAAAAGCCTTCGCCTTGCTGCGCACGACCCTCGAAGAAGCCTGGCAATGCGGCTATCGCCGGCTGTTCCAAGATGAGGCCCTGTGGCTGCTGCCGCTCTGGGACGCCTGGAGCAGCGCCGAGCCCAAGCGCGCCGCAGCCTGGCAGGGTGTTGCTGAAATGCTTCGCGAGCAGTGCCGTAGGCTGGCTGTGGATACGGAAAGTTTTGAGGAAAATCAGGATGTTAGCCATCGCGAGCGAGAGATCCTGCGGCTCGTCGCGGCCGGGCTTTCCAACCGTGATATCGCTCAGGCAGTGCACTTGTCGGAGGCCACCATCAAGTGGCATCTGCACAATCTGTTTTCCAAGCTGGGGGTACGCAGTCGTACTCAGGCCGTGCTCAAGGGCAAGAGCCTGGGGCTGCTGAGTGAGGCGTGATGGAAGTGGTAGGGGATGGGAGCGTCATGCTCCATCCCTTGGATGGGCTGGCAGTTCAATGGTGGATTAGTAGCTTGTAGCCATCTCGAAGCGCAGCGCGTTTCGTGAATCCAAACCTGGCGTACTTAGGGAAGCCGCGACAGGTCTGGTGGTCGGCATGGGCCGATCAGGCTGCTCGTGACAGGACGTCACCGGCAGAGCCCGGGGAACCCCCATTTGAACTGTGGAGATAACAACAATGATGACCCTGAAAAAACTCGCTCTTGCCGCCGCCGTCATGGCCGTCCCGTTCATGGCCCAGGCCGACCTGAAGGCGTTGGACGACGCCGACCTCGCTGGCGTAACCGGTCAGGCCGGTATCAGCATCGCCGGTAACTTCGATGCCACCATCGGCTCCATCGTCTACACCGACACCGAGACCGGTGTCAGCGATGGCAGCAACAGCCTGAGCCTGAACACCGTCAGCCTGTCCGGCTTCAACATCGATGAGTCCAACCCGCTGACCATCGACGTCAAGGACAACAAACTGGAAATCGGTCTGCCGGGCATCAACGGTGGCGTTTCGGTCGGTGCGGTGAAGATCGGCGCCAACAGCATTGGTGGCGTGGCCATCAATGGCCTGGACATGGCCGGCTCCACCGTCAAGATCTGGGGTCATTGATCCTCGTCTGATCTGATTGACAGGGGCTCTGCCGCCGTTCGCGGCCGGGCTCCTGCCCCGTTGTACGCAGTTGCGGATTGACCAATGATCGAAATTCTCGTGGGCAGCCTGATCGGTTTGTACGGTTTTACCGAGGCTGTCGACATCAAGCCGCAGCCCGCCGGTACCGTGAACATCACTCAGCAACTGGTGCCCAACGGCCCGCTGCGCGAGTCGGTGGTTCTCGAGCCGATGAGCCAGTTGCAGTTTCGCAACGTGATCCGCCAGGCCTATGACTACAGCTGCGGCTCTGCGGCGTTGACCACGTTGCTGGACTATTACCTCGGGCGCAACCTGGAAGAGCGCCAGGTGATGGAAGGGCTGCTGCACTTCGGCGAGGCGGAGAAGATCGTCGAGCGCCGAGGTTTCTCGCTGCTGGACATGAAACGCTTCGTCACCGCTCTGGGCTACAAGAGCGGTGGCTTTCGCGCCGGATTCGATGACCTGGCCCAGCTCGAACACCCGGCCATCGTGCCCATCGAGTACGCCGGCTTCAAACACTTCGTGGTGGTGCGTGACGTCTACAACGACCACGTGTTCATTGCCGATCCGGCGCTCGGCAACATCAGCTTCACCCGCGTGCGCTTCGAGGAAATCTGGGATCAGAACGTGCTGTTCGTGATTTTCCCCAGTGGTAACGAGCCGCCCAATGCCATGGCGCTGACCGACCGCGACCTGCGCATCATCGACGACCGCACCATCAGCATGCTGGCTTTCCGCGAATTTCCGCAGATGGCCAAGTTCACCACGAATCAGGCCGACCAACTGGGGTCGGGAGGCGACATTCAATACATTCGCCGCAAGTGATTCACCCGGCATAACAATAACGATCTGGGGATAGCGTCATGGGAGTTTGGGGGTATGCATGGCTGGCCATGCTGACGCTGGTTGCGACACAGCCGTTGATGGCCGAAGAAGCCACGGTCGACGATGCACGCGATGCGTTGACCAAGAAAGACGACGACGCCGATAGCGCCAAGGCGCTGGAGGAGGTGTTCCAGGCTGCCGAGAAGAGCTACACGCTGCTCAAGAAGGGCGAGCGTACCCTGACTTACGGCTTCGACTATTCGTTGCTACGCGATACGCAGATCCAGACCGTCCGCACCGGGCAGAACGTCTACAGCGTGATCGGCCAGAGCGAGGCGCAGCATACCTTCACCAACTCCTTCACCTTCGATTACGGGGTGTGGGACAACCTCACCTTCAGCATGCGCGTGCCGTTCCTGGCCAAGTACGACACCGAGCGCGATCTGAGCACCTATAGCCTCGGCGATATTTCCGCGAGCTTTCGCTGGCAGCCCTGGTCGTCGGCGCGCGGCCGTCCCGTCACCACCTTGTTCGCGACCCTTGGCCTGCCGACCGGCGATAGCCCATACGACGTCAGCCTGGACAATGGCCTGGCCACCGGCAGCGGTTACTACAGCCTGGGCGTGGGCGCGAACCTCTCTTACGTGATCGATCCGGTGGTGCTGTTCGGCTCGCTTGGTTACACCTACAACCTGCCAATCCGCGATGCCGATCAGGTGCGTGGCGGGCGCTTGCTGGAGGAAGTCGACCCGGGTTCGAGCCTGTCGCTGAGCATGGGCTTCGCTTACGCGCTGTCTTACGACGTGTCGCTGGCCACGTCATTCCAGATGGCGCACAACCTGGCGCCGAAATTCAAGTTCAGCGACGCCACCTTCGAAGGCAACGAGCAGACCAGTGCGGTGATGAACTTCTCGCTGGGCCTGCGCACGTCGCCGAATACCATCGTCAACGTCAATGCCGGTTTCGGTATGACCGAAGATTCGCCCGATGTCCTGCTCGGGATCTCCATGCCCCTGGATATCAAGGGCCTCAAGGCCGAGTAAGCAGCGAGCGAACCTGATATGACTCATCTTGCCAAGCTGCAGGCTCTGCTGCTGGTTGGGCTCGGCGCGGGTTGCGTCCTGCCTGCCCAGGCGCAACTGGCCAACAACCTGACCATCGGCAACCCCAAGGCCATGGCCATGGGCAACGCCGTCACCGCCGATGTCACCGGTATCGATGCCGTGCACTACAACCCGGCGGCGCTGAGCAAACTCAAGGGGCGGCAGACCACGGTCAAGCTGCTCAGTGGCGTGATGGATATCCGTGCCAAGTTCAACGCCAAGAAAGACTACGGTTTCATGGGCTTTGACGACGATCCCTACAAGAACTCCAGTAGCCGCACCCTGACGCCGACCATGTACCTGCCGGGTGTCGGCGGTATGACCGAGTTACCGGTGCTGGTGGCGCCGCTGGCCGGTTTGTCGATCAACCCGCCTGGCTCCAAGTTCACTTTCGCCACCAATGTCTATGCGCCGATGGCGCTGGGCTATTCGCGTGATTCCGATGATGATCCAGGGCGTTTCCAGGGGCGTCAGGTGTCCTTGCAGCGCATCACCTATTTCTCGCCGTCGCTGGCCTATCAGGTCAACGACGAGCTGTCGCTGGGGCTGTCCATCGGCTTTTCCCATCAGGCGGTGGCGCTCAATCAGGACTTTCGCAACCCCGGTATGCTTACCGGCCTGACCCGTATTCTCAACGAAGCACTGTGCCTGCCGGGCCTGGAAGAGATCACGGGGCCATTTATCGATGTCTGCAGCGGCAAGATCGGCCCGTTCGACTCGCTGGCCAATCTCGATCTGGATCTGCAACAGAGCCTGTCGCCGACCTACAACCTGGGCATTCTCTGGGAGCCGACGGACTGGTTCGCCTGGGGGGCGACTTACCAGAGCGAGGCGCGGATGAATCTCAAGGGCAAGTATCGTGTCGACTATACCGAGGACTGGGCGGGCTTCTGGTCTGGCCTGCAAAGCTCGTTGTTCGGTCAGATACTCAGCCCGATCTTTCCCTATGGCGCCGACGAGGAGAGCGGCAACGCCTCGTTGAAACTGACCTATCCGGATGCCTTCAGCACCGGTATCAAGGTGCGCCCGTTCGACAAGTGGCAGTTCAACCTGGATTTGCGTTGGGTCGGCTACAGCGACTGGAACAACTTCGAGATCGAGTTCGATCGCGAGCTGGATCTGCTGCGCATCGCCAAGACCTTCGGCGGTGGCAATGCCACCGATCGCAGCATCATTCTCGACCGCGGTTACCGCGACACCTGGAGCTGGGGCGTCGGCGTGCAGTACGACGTCAATGATCGCCTGGCCCTGCGCGCTGGCTACGAATACCGTCCTTCGGCCATTCCCAAGAACAAGGCCGACGTGCTGGCGCCGGTAGGCGATGCCGACCTTTACGGTCTTGGTCTGGGCTATCGCTGGGACAAGGACACCACCATCGATGTCGGCTTCAATTACTTCGTCTCCAAACAGAACATTCCCGCTGGCAGCAGCTGCAACGCCAGCTGCGAAGGGTTGGATAACCTGGTCTATAACCCCTATGCCGGGCTCCATATCGAAACCACGGTCAAGGCCTATATCTTCGCCATGACCTATACCTCGAGGTTCTGAGGCGATGCGCAGTCTGTTGTTGCTCCTGATGCTGCTGCCCGTGCTGCATGCCACTGCCAGCAGTCGTTACCTGACCTGGGTCGATGAGCTGGGGCGAGTGCACAACACTTTCGTTGACGCCCGTTTCGCCGAGCAGCAGCAACTGGCGCAGCGTCGTGCCGAGCAGAGCGATCAGGCCCGCCTCGGTGATGGCGGCGCCTGGCCTGGAAGTGCGCCAAGCATGGGGGAGAGCAAGCGTCGCTATTTCACCTGGGTCGATGGCAGCGGCCAGCTGCAGAACAGCTTCTATGCCGGCACACAGGTCGCAGGTGCGTCGGGGCGTGATCAGGTGCTGGCCAGCGGTGAGCGGGCAGGGGATTATATCGACTCAGCGGTGCTGGAAGGCAGAGGCTTTGCGCGCGACAGCTACGACAGCCCTTATTACACCTGGGTCGACGAGCAAGGGCGGATGCACAACTCGCCGGTTCCCGCTAAATCGCGCGATGGCCAGTCAGGTATGACGCCCTCTAAGGTTCGTTACAGCGAAGGTCGACAGATCGAGTTCGAGCGCAGCAGGCCAGCGCTGCCGATGCTCGACGGCCAGCCTACTGCAGCCATGCAGGCGCTACTCGAAGGCAGTCAGGCGCGTGGCGATAGTCTCTACGGTGAGTTGTCGGCACGCTGCTGTGGCCAGTTGCGAGAAAGCGACTTCACCGCGCTATCGGCGGACGAGCCGCGTTTCGAGGAGCTGGGTCGATTCTCGCCCAGTTTCGAGTTTCCCATGGGCCGCAGTTACTACGCCGCGTTGAAGTTACCGGCCTCACGGCAAAGCTATGGCTTGCGTGTGCGCAGTTTCGCCAAGCGCCAGGTGGTCTATCCGTCGCTGCTGTTTCTCGATGAGGCCAAACGGCCGACGCGGCTGGTCAGTGATGCGGTGTACCAGTTGCATCCGGAAACCTGGTACCGCTATGCCTTCATCGAAGGCACGGTGCAGGTACGGGCTGAACGTGGCGAGCGCTATGTGTTGCTGATTACCACCGACGAAGACCGCAGCTTGCAGACCCTCGACAACAAGCCGTTCAAGCGACCGTTGCAGCAGTTGGCGCTGGATGAGGCCGGTATGCAACGTCATGCGCATGCCGATGAGGGAGAGTTCGAGCTGGCGATAGTGCGGTAGGGTTGGCCGCGTGCATTGGCTGGAGTAACAGCCCGTAGCCCGGATGCAATCCGGGGCTGTTTGCCGGCGAATCCCCCGGATTTCATCCGGGCTACGCGAACTACCAGGTAGGGCGGGTGCAACCCGCTGTTAGCGGGCTGGCGGGTTGCACCCGCCCTACGAATTGGTGGTGCGCACGGCGAACGTCAGACTTCCTTGCTGGCGACGTGACCGAACAGCTCCTGGGAGAAGCGCACACGCTCTTCGGCGTTCTCCTGGATGCCTTTGGCCTTCAACTCTTCCAGGCGGGCTTCCACCGCATGGGCGCGATGGGTTAGGCCGCAATCGTTGGCAATCTGGATGTTCAGACCTGGGCGGGCGTTGAGTTCGAGAATCAATGGGCCCTTGTCCTGATCCAGCACCATGTCCACGCCTATGTAGCCCAGGCCGCACAGCTCGTAGCAGCCGGCCGCGAGCTTCATGAAACCATCCCAGTTCGGCAACTGAACACCATCGACCGCGTTGGTGGTATCCGGGTGTTTGCTGATCTTGTTGTTCAGCCAGGTGCCGCGCAGGGTGACGCCGGTAGCGAGATCGACGCCGACGCCGATGGCGCCCTGGTGCAGGTTGGCCTTGCCGCCGGACTGCCGGGTCGGCAGGCGCAGCATGGCCATCACCGGGTAGCCCATCAGCACGATGATGCGGATGTCCGGTACGCCTTCGTAGCTGATGCTCTTGAAGATGGTGTCCGGGGTCACGCGGTATTCGATCAATGCGCGGTCGCGGTGGCCGCCCAACGAGTACAGGCCGGAAAGGATGCTGGAGATTTGCTGCTCCAGTTCCTCGTGGCTGACGATCTTGCCGGATACCGTCTTGAAGCGATCTTCGAAACGGTCGGCGATCACCAGAATGCCGTCACCGCCAGCACCCTGGGCTGGCTTGATGACGAAGTCGGTGCGCCCGGCGATGATCTCGTCGAGCTTGTCGATGCCTTTCTCGGTATCGATGATGCCGTACAGCTCGGGCACATCGATACCGGCCTCGATGGCCCGCTCCTTGGTGATGATCTTGTCATCGACGATCGGGTACAGGTGCCGCTTGTTGTACTTCAGCACGTAGTCCGCGTTGCGTCGGTTGATGCCCATGATGCCTTTGGCTTCGAGGGCCTTCCATGTCTTGATCAGACCGAACATAGGCTTAGTCCTTGAGGAAGGCTTTGAAGCGGAACAGTTCGGTCAGGCGGTAGCCGCGGTAACGCCCCATCGCCAGCATGAAACCGACCAGGATCAGCAGAACCGCCGGGAAGGTGAACACGAAGTAGACCAGCTCCGGCACGCTCATCAGCAGATGCGCGATGGTCGCGGCGAACAGGGTGCCGATGGCGACCTTGAAGGCATGGCCACCGCCACGTTCTTCCCAGGTGATCGACAGGCGTTCGATGGTCATGGTCAGAATCACCATCGGGAACAGGGCGACGGACAGGCCGCGCTCCAGGCCCAGCTTGTGGCTGAACAGGCTGATGGTGGCGATCAATACCACGACGAAGGTCAGCACCACCGATAGGCGTGGCAGCATCTGCAGCTTCAGATGTTCCAGGTAGGAGCGTAGTGACAGGCCGAGCGCGGTGATTACCGTGAACAGGAAGATACCGAAGCCCAACTGCGTCTCGCGGAAGGCGAGGGCTATCAGCACCGGGGTGAAGGTACCCAGAGTCTGCAGGCCACCGAGGTTGCGCAGGATCAGTATCACCAGTACGCCGATCGGGATCATCACCATGATCATGAAGGTCTGCTGGGTCTGCAGTGGCAGGCCGTACAGCGAGTACTCCAGGAAGGTGGCGTCGGTGTTCTCGTCGGTCAGCTTGGCCAGGCGGATGGCGTTCATCTCGCTGTTGTTCAGGCTGAAACTGACGACAGCTTGGCGGCCACCTTCGAGGCTGACCAAGTCGCCGTCGCCAATCCACCAGACCAGGCGGTCGGCAGGCAGACCCTGCTCGCCGGATTCAGGGTTGAAGTACAGCCATTTCTGGCCGTTGAAACTGCGCAGCCAGAGTTCAGGCGACTGGGCGACTTCGGCTTGCAGACGAATGGTGTGCACACGCTCCATTGGCACGTGGGCGATGGACAGCAGCAGGTCGACTACCTTGGCCTTGTTTGCCGTGGAGGTATCGCCGCCAAGCAGCAGCTTGACGTTGTCATCACCCACGTTGTTGACGCGCTTGATGGTCTCGCTGATGAAGGTCTCGACATCCGCCGAGTGCTGGCGGATTGGTGCCAGCAGGGCTTCTGCGGCAATTTTCTCCGGGCCTTCCACAGGCAGGCTATCGCGGAAGATCGGGCCTTTGGCCTGAGTCTGTTCGCCGCTGTAACGCTTGGTCAGTACCAGGCGGTAGTAGAGAGTCTGCTTGCCGTTGGCGCGGCGGGCGGACCAGGTGACGCGGCGGTTGCCGTCGACACGGTTGACGCTCACGCCATAGTTGTTGGAGATGAAGCTCTCGTTGAGGCTCACGTAATCCTGGTTCAGCGGCGGCACGAACATCTGCAGTTTCACGGGTTCGCGCGGGCTGGCCTGGAATTCGACCTTGGCGTCGATGTTCCACAGGTCGTCGGTCTCGTCTTCGGTCACCGGAATGCCGAGGATGAAGATTTGATATGCCGTAATCAGAACACCCAGAGCCACCAGCAAGGTGATCAGGATTTTCAGATGCAGGTTCAGAGAGCGCATGGGAATTACTCGCCAGGGGTTGCGTCAGAGTCGCAGCCGGGCTTGCCGGCAGCGTATTTAAGGCTTGGATCGATCACGGCTTCGAAGTTTTTCAGCGCTTCGGAGCCAATCAGCAGCGGGTATTGGAATGCGCTTCGGTCGGTCAAGTTCACTTCGATCGTGCGCAGGGCCTGTCCCATGCACAGGTGAAGCTCGATAACCGGGCGTGGTGTGTAGGTCTTGCCTTCGTCCGGATCGAAGTCACCGGCACGGCGTTTGATCTTGCTGATACGCGCCAGTGGCCGCTCGACGATCTGATCTTCTGCACCGTCGATGGCCAGGACGAAACGAACCCAGGTTTCCCCGTCACGTTTGAAGCGTTTGATGTCGCGCGCACTGAGTGAGGCGGTCTTGGCACCCGTGTCGAGTTTGCCTGCAACGACCAGATCGAGATCCTGGATGAGGATGTATTCGTTGAGACCATAAATGGTTTTGCCTGCCGCAAGACTTGGGCAGGAGAGAGCTAGCAGGCAAAGCAACAGGGCGAAGGGCTTGAGGGTCATAAGTCCTTGAGGAGATGTTGCCAGGGGCGTTGTGGGCGACTGACGGCAGTTTACCGACGCGTTTGCCTGTCAGGAGTCTAGCAGGCATAGCCAGGCATGTGGCCCGGCGTGAGCGGGCGCCATTCTAGCATGGAGATTTTCCATGCAGACAGACGCTTATGTAGCTTTCTGCAAGTAACGTCAGCAGTGGTGCGGTTGAGTGGCTCAATAATATTGTCGACAATACTTTGGTCTGCTTTGACGAATTTGCCTTTTCGGCGTAGTTTTATCGGTACTGAACGTCAATGGTGTCGACAATTATGCTGCTCGAATCAGAAGCGCCCGCAGCGCCTCAGGTGGATTCGGAAACACTTTCCGAACACGTCTTTCGCCTGATCCAGGCGGCTATCGTCAAGGGCGAGATCGCTCCCGGCAGCAAGATTTCCGAACCTGAGTTGGCGCGTACCTACGGCATCAGCCGTGGCCCGCTGCGCGAGGCTATTCATCGCCTGGAAGGGCAGAAGCTGCTGGTGCGGGTGCCGCATGTGGGCGCGCGAGTGGTTTCGCTCAGCCATGTCGAACTGATCGAGCTGTATGAGATTCGTGAATCGCTCGAAGGCATGGCCTGCCGCCTGGCTGCCGAGCGCATGACCCAGAAAGAGATCGACGAACTGCGTCGTGTGCTAGAGCTGCATGAGCAGGACGCCGCCTTCAAGGCTGGCGTCGGCTACTACCAGCAGGAAGGCGATTTCGACTTCCATTATCGGATCATCCAGGGCAGTGGTAACCGCACCCTTGCCAAGCTGTTGTGCGATGAGCTGTACCAACTGGTGCGCATGTACCGCCTGCAGTTCTCCGCCACCCCGAATCGGCCGCACCAGGCCTTCGCCGAACACCACCGCATTCTCGATGCCATCGCCGACCGTGACGGCGAACTGGCCGAACTGCTGATGCGCCGTCACATCGGCGCTTCCAAGCGCAATATCGAGCGCCACTATGTTGCTCAGACCGGGCAAGGCGCGCTCGCCACTTCATCCAAGACCCGAGGTGATTCATGACCCAGCTTTCCGCCGGCCAACGCTTCCGCCAGGCCCTCGCCGAAGAGCAGCCGCTGCAGGTAATCGGTGCGATCAACGCCAACCACGCGCTGCTGGCCAAGCGTGCGGGCTTTCGCGCGATTTACCTGTCCGGTGGCGGTGTCGCCGCAGGTTCCCTTGGGCTGCCTGATCTGGGTATCAACACCCTGGACGACGTGCTGACCGACGTGCGCCGCATCACCGATGTCTGCGACCTGCCGCTGCTGGTGGATATCGACACCGGCTTTGGCCCCAGCGCTTTCAATATCGAGCGCACGGTCAAGAGCCTGATCAAGGCCGGCGCCGCCGCCGCGCACATCGAAGATCAGGTTGGGGCCAAGCGCTGCGGTCATCGTCCGGGCAAGGAGATCGTTTCCTGCGAGGAAATGGTCGACCGTGTGCGGGCTGCCGCCGACGCCAAGACCGATCCGAATTTCTTCCTGATCGCCCGTACCGATGCGATCCAGGCTGAAGGCGTGGACGCTGCCATCGAGCGCTGTCAGCGTTACGTCGAGGCCGGGGCCGATGCGATCTTCGCCGAGGCAGCCTACGACCTGCCGACCTACAAGCGCTTCGTCGATGCGCTGAACGTGCCGATTCTGGCCAACATCACCGAATTCGGCGCTACGCCGCTGTTCACCCGTGACGAGCTGGCCTCGGTCGGCGTAGCCATTCAGCTGTACCCGCTGTCGGCATTCCGTGCCGCGAACAAGGCGGCGGAAACTGTCTACACCGCGATCCGCCAGACCGGTCACCAGAAAGACGTGATCGACTTGATGCAGACCCGTGTCGAGCTTTACGACCGTATTGGCTACCACGCCTTCGAGCAGAAGCTCGATGCGTTGTTCGCCGCCGGCAAGAAGTAAAAAAGAACAAGAAGATTCGAGGAGATAACCATGAGTGCCACTGAAACCACCCCTGGCTTCAAACCGAAAAAATCCGTTGCGCTGAGCGGCACTGCCGCCGGCAATACGGCCTTGTGCACCGTCGGCCGCACCGGTAACGACCTGCATTACCGTGGCTATGACGTGCTCGATTTCGCCAACCGTTGCGAGTTCGAGGAAATCGCCCACCTGCTGGTGCATGGCAAGCTGCCCAATGCCGCCGAACTGGCTGGCTACAAGACCAAGCTGAAGGCCCTGCGCGGCCTGCCGGCTGGCGTCAAGGCCGCGCTGGAAACCCTGCCGCCTTCGGCCCACCCGATGGACGTGATGCGCACCGCCGTGTCCGTGCTTGGTTGCCTGGCGCCGGAAAAGGACGACCATAACCATCCGGGTGCCCGCGATATCGCCGACAAGCTGATGGCCTCCCTCGGCTCCGCGCTGCTGTACTGGTACCACTACAGCCACAACGGCAAGCGCATCGATGTGGAAACCGACGACGACTCCATCGGCGGTCACTTCCTGCATTTGCTGCATGGTGAGAAGCCGCGCGAGTCCTGGGTGCGCGCCATGCACACCTCGCTGAATCTGTACGCCGAACACGAATTCAACGCTTCGACCTTCACCTCACGGGTGATCGCCGGTACCGGATCGGACATGTTCTCCTGCATCGCGGGTGCCATCGGCGCGCTGCGCGGCCCGAAACATGGCGGCGCCAACGAAGTGGCTTTCGAGATCCAGAAACGCTACGACAATCCGGACGAGGCCGAGGCCGACATCCGCGCCCGTGTCGAGAAGAAGGAAGTGGTGATCGGCTTCGGCCACCCGGTCTACACCGTGTCCGACCCACGCAACAAGGTGATCAAGGAAGTTGCCCAGCAGCTGTCCGTTGAGCAGTCCAATACCAAGATGTATGACATCGCCGAGCGCCTGGAAAGCGTGATGTGGGAAATCAAGAAGATGTTCCCCAACCTCGACTGGTTCAGCGCGGTGAGCTACCACATGATGGGCGTGCCAACCGCCATGTTCACCCCGCTGTTCGTCATCGCCCGCACCGCTGGCTGGTCGGCGCACGTCATCGAGCAGCGCATCGACGGCAAGATCATCCGCCCGAGCGCCAACTACACAGGCCCTGAAGACCTGAAGTTCGTGCCGCTCAAGGATCGTAAATAATCATGAATGACACCGTGAATAGCCAATACCGCAAGCGTCTGCCCGGTACACAGCTGGACTACTTCGACGCACCTGCCGCCGTTGAAGAGATTCAGCCTGGTGCCTGGGAAAAGCTGCCGTACACCTCGCGTGTGCTGGCCGAACAGCTGGTGCGCCGTTGTGATCCGCAGGATCTGACTGCAGCACTGCAACAACTGATCTACCGCAAGCGCGACCTGGATTTTCCCTGGTATCCGGCGCGTGTGGTCTGCCACGACATTCTTGGCCAGACCGCGTTGGTCGACCTGGCAGGTCTACGCGACGCCATCGCCGAGCAGGGCGGTGATCCGTCCAAGGTCAACCCGGTGGTACCAACCCAGTTGATCGTCGACCACTCGTTGGCCGTGGAGGCGCCGGGTTTTGATCCGGACGCTTTCGAGAAGAACCGCGCCATCGAGGATCGTCGCAACGAGGATCGCTTCCATTTCATCGACTGGACGAAAACCGCGTTCAAGAACGTCGACGTGATCCCGGCCGGCAACGGTATCATGCACCAGATCAACCTGGAGAAGATGAGCCCGGTGATCCAGGCGCGCGGCGGCATTGCCTTCCCCGATACCTGCGTCGGCACCGACTCGCATACTCCGCACGTGGACGCCCTGGGCGTGATCGCCATTGGCGTCGGTGGCCTGGAGGCCGAGACGGTGATGCTTGGCCATCCATCGATGATGCGTTTGCCGGATATCGTCGGTGTCGAGCTGACTGGCAAGCGCCAACCGGGCATTACCGCCACCGATATCGTCCTGGCGCTGACCGAGTTCCTGCGGAAGGAACGGGTGGTGGGTGCCTACGTCGAGTTCTTCGGCGAGGGCGCGGACAGCCTGTCCATTGGCGATCGCGCGACCATCTCCAACATGTGCCCGGAATACGGCGCCACCGCCTCGATGTTCTATATCGACGGTCAGACCATCGACTACCTCAAGCTCACCGGGCGCGAGCCGGAGCAGGTGGCGCTGGTGGAGAATTACGCCAAGATCCTCGGCCTGTGGAGCGACGCGCTGAAAACCGCCGAGTATGAGCGCGTGCTGCGTTTCGATCTGGGCAGCGTGGTGCGCAACATGGCTGGCCCGAGCAACCCGCATCGCCGCCTGCCGACCTCGGCGCTGGCCGAGCGTGGTATCGCCGACGAAGCCAAGCTGCAAGCCGGCAAGGGCGAGGAAGCCCAGGGCCTGATGCCCGATGGCGCGGTGATCATCGCCGCCATTACCAGTTGCACCAACACCTCCAACCCGCGCAACGTCATTGCCGCCGGCCTGGTGGCGAAGAAGGCCAACGCGTTGGGCCTGGTGCGCAAACCCTGGGTGAAGACATCGTTCGCGCCGGGCTCCAAAGTCGCCAAGCTGTACCTGGAAGAAGCCGGCCTGCTGCCGGAACTGGAGAAGCTCGGCTTCGGTATCGTCGCCTACGCCTGCACCACCTGTAATGGCATGTCCGGCGCGCTCGACCCGGTGATCCAGAAGGAAATCATCGACCGCGACCTGTATGCCACTGCCGTGCTCTCGGGCAACCGTAACTTTGACGGGCGCATCCACCCCTACGCCAAGCAGGCCTTCCTGGCTTCACCGCCGCTGGTGGTGGCGTACGCCATCGCCGGCACCGTGCGTTTCGACATCGAGCAGGACGCGTTGGGTAGCGATGCTCAAGGCAATCCGATCACGCTGAAGGACTTGTGGCCGAGCGACGAGGAGATCGATGCCATCGTCGCCGCCTCGGTGAAGCCCGAGCAGTTCAAGCAGATCTATATCCCGATGTTCGATCTGGGCACCGTGCAGGAGGCAGAAAGCCCGCTGTACGACTGGCGCCCGATGTCCACCTACATCCGCCGTCCGCCGTACTGGGAAGGCGCGCTGGCTGGCGAACGCACGCTCAAGGGCATGCTGCCGCTGGCGATCCTGCCGGACAACATCACCACTGACCATCTGTCGCCGTCCAACGCCATCCTGCTGGACTCGGCGGCGGGCGAATACCTGCACAAGATGGGTTTGCCGGAAGAGGACTTCAACTCTTACGCCACTCACCGCGGTGACCACCTGACCGCGCAGCGCGCCACCTTCGCCAATCCGCAACTGGTCAACGAGATGGCCGTGGTCGACGGCCAGGTGAAGAAGGGCTCGCTGGCCCGCGTCGAGCCAGAAGGGCAAGTGATGCGCATGTGGGAGGCGATCGAAACCTACATGAACCGCAAGCAGAACTTGATCATCGTTGCCGGTGCCGATTACGGCCAGGGCTCGTCCCGCGACTGGGCGGCCAAGGGCGTGCGCCTGGCAGGTGTGGAAGTGATCGTGGCCGAAGGCTTCGAGCGCATCCACCGTACCAATCTGGTGGGCATGGGTGTGCTGCCGGTGGAGTTCAAGCCAGGCACCACGCGCCTGACCCTGAGCCTGGATGGCACCGAAACCTATGACATCGAGGGTGATATCTCGCCGCGCTGCGACCTGACCCTGGTGGTCAGTCGCCGCAACGGTGAGGTGGTGCGCGTGCCGGTTATCTGTCGTCTGGATACCGCAGCCGATGTCAGCGTGTACAAGGCCGGTGGCGTGCTGCAGCGTTTTGCCAAGGACTTCCTCGAAGGCGCGGTGGCTTGATAGCTGGGAGAGGGTTGGGGAGAGAGTGCTTCAGGTAGCTCGCGGTTTTGGGATGCTCCCTCTCCCCCGGCCCCTCTCCCGCAAGCGGGAGAGGGGAGACAAGCGCGTAGCCCGGATGAAATCCGGGGCAAGGTCGAATGATTCACCCGGATTGCATCCGGGCCATTTTTCAGGACTGCATCCATGGCTCATCTGCCGCAAGTGAAAATCCCCGCCACCTACATGCGTGGCGGCACCAGCAAGGGCGTGTTCTTCCGTCTGCAGGATCTGCCCGAGCGTTGCCAGGCGCCTGGCGAGGCGCGCGACAAGCTGTTCATGCGCGTGATTGGCAGCCCTGACCCGTACTCGGCGCATATCGACGGCATGGGTGGCGCCACTTCGTCGACCTCCAAATGCGTGATCCTGTCGAAAAGCACCCAGCCCGAACACGATGTCGATTACCTCTATGGCCAGGTTTCCATCGACAAGGCTTTCGTCGACTGGAGCGGCAACTGCGGCAACCTGTCCACGGCAGCCGGCGCCTTCGCCATCCATGCTGGCCTGGTCGATCCCGCGCGAATTCCCGAGAACGGCACCTGCGTGGTGCGTATCTGGCAGGCCAATATCCAGAAAACCATCATCGCCCATGTGCCGGTCAGCAACGGCCAGGTGCAGGAAACCGGCGACTTCGAACTCGATGGTGTGACCTTTCCGGCGGCGGAGATCGTGCTGGAGTTCCTCGACCCGTCCGATGACGGCGAGGAGGGCGGCTCGATGTTCCCCACCGGCAACCTGGTGGATGACCTTGAGGTGCCAGGCATCGGTACCTTCAAGGCGACCATGATCACCGCCGGTATCCCGACGGTGTTCGTCAATGCCGAGGACATCGGCTACCAGGGTACCGAGCTGCGCGAGGCTATCAACGGTGACCCGGCGCAACTGGCGCGCTTCGAGCGGATCCGCATTGCCGGTGCGCTGCGCATGGGGCTGATCAAGACGGCCGAGGAGGCTGCGACACGTCAGCACACCCCGAAGATCGCCTTCGTCAGTCCGCCCAAGGATTACCGCACGTCCAGTGGCAAGGACGTGAAGGCCGGTGAGGTCGATCTGCTGGTGCGCGCGCTGTCCATGGGCAAGCTGCACCACGCGATGATGGGTACCTGCGCGGTGGCAATCGGCACGGCGGCGGCGATTCCAGGCACGCTGGTCAACCTGGCTGCCGGTGGCGGCGAGCGTGAAGCGGTGCGCTTCGGTCATCCATCCGGCACCTTGCGTGTCGGTGCGCAGGCGCAAAAGGTCGACGGTCAGTGGACGGTGACCAAGGCGGTGATGAGCCGCAGTGCGCGCATCCTGATGGAAGGCTGGGTGCGGGTGCCGGGCGACAGTTTCTGAGTCGCTCAGTGCTGGCTGGTGCCCAACAAGGCGCCCCCGGCTCCGACAAAGAAGGCGCCGGTGGTGCGGTTGAGGTTGCGCATGCCACGAGCGGTTCTGATCAAGCGGCGAATCTGCAGGCCGAATAGCGCATACAGCAGCGAGGCCACGTATTCGGCCAGCAGGTAGGTCGTGCCCAGGTAGAGAAACTGTTCGGGGGCTGGCTGATCGGGGCGGATGAATTGCGGGAAGATCGCCGCGAACAACAGGATGGCCTTGGGATTGCTGATACCGATAAGAAACTCCTGGCGTGTCGCCAGCCACAGGTTGCGTCGTGGCGGTAGCGCGTCATGCTGCTCGCTCAGGGCGAAGGCGCGACTGCGCCAGGCGTTGATGCCCAGGTAGATCAGGTAGGCGGCGCCGATCCATTTGATGGCTGTGAACACGTGCTCGGACGCCAGCAGCATCGCGCCGAGACCGACTGCTGAAACCAGCAGGAAAAAGGCGAAAGCGACGACCCGCCCAGTGGTGGCCAGCACCGCGGTGCCCACGCCATGGCGGATGCCGTTGTTCATCGCACAGAAATTGTTGGGCCCCGGAGTTATGGCGATCAGAAGAGCGACCGGGGCAAACAGCAAGGCATCGTTGAGCGTCATGATGGGCTCGTGAACGGTTACTTGAGGCGGCGTTCCACGCCTTTTTCCACGAGGATCTTGGCTGAGATCTCCTCGACCGAGAAATGCGTGGAGTTGATGAAGGCGATATTTTCGCGACGGAACAGACTTTCCACTTCACGCACTTCGAACTCGCATTGGGCGAAGCTGGCGTAGCGGCTGTTGGGTTTGCGTTCATGGCGGATGGCAGTAAGGCGATCCGGATCGATGGTCAGGCCGAACAGCTTGTCGCGGTATTTTTTCAGCGACTCGGGAAGTTGCAGGCGCTCCATGTCGTCTTCGGTCAATGGATAGTTGGCTGCGCGAATGCCATATTGCATGGCCATATACAGGCAGGTGGGCGTTTTGCCGCAGCGTGATACGCCAACCAAAATCAGGTCGGCCTTGTCGTAATAGTGGGTGCGGGCGCCGTCGTCATTGTCGAGGGCGAAGTTGACCGCCTCGATACGCTCCATGTAATTGGTGTGTTGGCCGATGGAGTGTGATTTACCCACGGAGTAGGAGGAGTGCGAGCTCAACTCCTGCTCCAGTGGGGAAAGAAAAGTGGAAAAGATATCGATCATGAAACCATTGGCGGTATCGAGGATCGCACGAATATCGCGATTGACGATGGTGTCGAAGATGATCGGACGGACTCCGTCTCTTTCTGCGGCAGCATCGATTTGTTGTACCATTGCGCGCGCTTTTTCGACGCTGTCGATATAAGGGCGCGTCAGTTTGGTGAACTGAATGTTCTCGAACTGTGCGAGCAGGCTCTGACCCAGGGTTTCGGCAGTAATGCCGGTGCCATCGGAGATGAAGAAAGCGGTTCGTTTCATTTGCGCCAAAGGCCTTAAGCTGAGTTCGATTCTTGGCTATGATAGGCCGCGTTTTTCGCCGGGGCCCACGGGTTCTGGCATTGTTACTTATTCAAGGGCAAGGCCACAATCTTGCGGCAGCGCGCCGCCGGATCATCCAGCCCCCTAAGAATTTGTATAAAGGCTTGCGAGCTAGAGCCATGCAAGGAAAAAACAGGCGAGTAAGCGGAGTGTGCTGTAGCACATGAGCATTACGAGTCTGTTTTTGACGCAGCAGGGCCGACGCGCAGCTGGCTTTACGCAAATTCTGAGCTTTTCCAACATCTTAGTGGAGAGATCACCTTGGTAGAGTACGTAGTTTCCCTCGATAAGCTCGGCAATCACGATGTTGAGCATGTGGGGGGCAAGAACGCATCCCTCGGCGAGATGATCAGCAACCTGGCTGGTGCCGGCGTTTCGGTTCCCGGCGGTTTCGCCACTACGGCTCAGGCCTACCGCGATTTTCTCGAGCAAAGCGGCCTGAATGCGCAGATCCACGCAGCCCTCGACGCGCTCGATGTCGACGATGTGAATGCCCTGGCCAAGACCGGCGCGCAGATTCGCCAGTGGGTGATGGACGCCGAATTCCCCGCCGAGCTGGACAAGCAGATCCGTGAAGCCTTCGCCACCATGAGCGCTGGCAACGACAACATGGCCGTGGCCGTGCGTTCCTCCGCTACCGCCGAAGACCTGCCGGACGCTTCCTTCGCCGGCCAGCAGGAAAC
The DNA here is from genome assembly GCF_014109765.1 of Pseudomonas berkeleyensis. Taxonomy (NCBI): domain Bacteria; kingdom Pseudomonadati; phylum Pseudomonadota; class Gammaproteobacteria; order Pseudomonadales; family Pseudomonadaceae; genus Pseudomonas; species Pseudomonas berkeleyensis. The sequence continues at coordinate 3,095,548 of NZ_CP059139.1, read as the reverse complement.
CTTCCTCAATATTCGTGGCGTGGACAACGTGATCCGCGCTGCCAAGGAAGTATTCGCCTCGCTGTTCAACGACCGCGCCATCGCCTACCGCGTACACCAGGGCTTCGACCACAAACTGGTCGCCCTGTCCGCCGGTGTGCAGCGCATGGTGCGCTCGGAAACCGGCACCGCCGGCGTGATGTTCACCCTGGACACCGAATCGGGCTTCCGTGACGTGGTGTTCATCACCGGCGCCTATGGCCTCGGTGAGACCGTGGTGCAGGGCGCGGTTAACCCTGACGAGTTCTATGTGCACAAGCCGACCCTGGAAGCGGGCCGTCCGGCGATTCTGCGTCGCAACCTGGGCAGCAAGGCGATCAAGATGGTCTACGGCGATGAGGCCAAGGCCGGTCGTTCGGTGAAGACCGTCGAAGTCGACCGCGCCGAGCGTGCGCGCTTCTGCATCACCGACGCCGAGGTCAGCGAGCTGGCCAAGCAGGCGCTGATCATCGAGAAACACTATGGCCGCCCGATGGATATCGAGTGGGCCAAGGACGGTGACGACGGCAAGCTGTACATCGTGCAGGCGCGTCCGGAAACCGTTAAGAGCCGTGCCAGCGCCACCGTGATGGAGCGCTACCTGCTCAAAGAGAAAGGCACTGTGCTGGTTGAAGGCCGCGCTATCGGTCAGCGCATTGGCGCCGGCAAGGTACGCGTGATCCACGACGTGTCCGAAATGGACAAGGTGCAGCCGGGCGACGTGCTGGTCTCCGACATGACCGACCCGGATTGGGAACCGGTGATGAAGCGCGCCAGCGCCATCGTTACCAACCGCGGCGGGCGTACCTGCCATGCGGCGATCATCGCCCGTGAGCTGGGCATTCCGGCCGTGGTCGGTTGCGGCAACGCCACCAGCGTGCTGAAGGATGGCCAGGGTGTCACCGTCTCCTGCGCCGAGGGCGACACCGGCTTCATCTTCGAAGGCGAGCTGGGCTTCGATATCCGCAAGAACTCGGTCGACGCCATGCCGGATCTGCCGTTCAAGATCATGATGAATGTTGGCAACCCGGATCGCGCCTTCGACTTCGCTCAGTTGCCGAACGAAGGTGTGGGTCTGGCGCGTCTGGAGTTCATCATCAACCGCATGATCGGCGTGCATCCGAAGGCACTGCTGAACTTCGCCAGCCTGCCGCCGGAAATCAAGGACAGCGTCGAGAAACGCATCGCCGGGTACGGTGATCCGGTCGATTTCTATGTCGAGAAACTGGTCGAGGGCATCAGCACTCTGGCCGCAGCCTTCTGGCCGAAGAAGGTCATCGTGCGTCTGTCGGACTTCAAGTCCAATGAATACGCCAACCTGATCGGCGGCAAGCTGTACGAGCCGGAAGAAGAAAACCCGATGCTGGGCTTCCGCGGTGCTTCGCGTTACATCAGCGAGTCGTTCCGCGATTGCTTCGAGCTGGAATGCCGTGCGCTGAAGAAAGTGCGCAACGAGATGGGCCTGACCAACGTCGAGATCATGGTGCCGTTCGTACGTACCTTGGGCGAGGCGTCGCAAGTGGTCGAGCTGCTGGCCAGCAATGGCCTGGCGCGTGGTCAGGATGGTCTGAAAGTCATCATGATGTGCGAGCTGCCGTCCAACGCGCTGCTGGCCGACGAGTTCCTCGAGTTCTTCGACGGTTTCTCCATCGGCTCCAATGACCTGACTCAGTTGACTCTGGGCCTGGATCGCGATTCCGGCATCGTTGCCCACCTGTTCGATGAGCGTAACCCGGCGGTTAAAAAGCTGCTGGCCAACGCCATTGCCGCTTGCAACAAGGCCGGCAAATACATCGGCATCTGCGGCCAGGGTCCGTCGGATCACCCGGATCTGGCCAAGTGGCTGATGGAGCAGGGTATCGAGAGTGTCTCGCTGAACCCTGACTCTGTGCTCGATACCTGGTTCTTCCTGGCCGAGACGCAGCCTGCCTGAGAGCAAACAGTCGATCCGACCCTAATGTCGATACGCGCGTAGGGCGGGTGCAGCCCGCCATTGCAGAGCCGGTGGCCTGTGGCCCGCCCTACGCAGCGACGACAACTCAAGGAAACGCCGCGACTTCGCAAAGAAGTTGCGGCGTTTCCTTGACTGGCTGGCATCAAGGTCTTGATTCCGTCTTCGTTACCTTTGTGGCATAGCGCCGTTGCGGTCACCTGATCCATGCAAAGCAGTAGTGAGCTTTTTCCCGTTTCACTGATCAGCGCCGAGCTGCGTGGCGATCTCAGTGAAGACGTTTATCTTCTGAAACCCAACAACAGCCCGGACTTCAGCGTCGAGCTGGCCTTGACTCGCCTTGGGCGGGCGGGTGCCGAAAGTACGCGGGGCGTGCCCGTAGTGCTGCTGCACGGCAGTTTTTCCAATCGCCGCTTCTGGTATTCGCCCAAGGGCATCGGTTTGGGGGCATACCTCGCGCGTGCGGGATTCGATGTGTGGATCGCCGAGATGCGTGGTCATGGCCTGTCGCCACGTAACGACAGTTATCGAGACAACAATGTGGCGCAGTACGTGCGTTACGATCTGCCCGCCATTGCCGATTTCATCTTCGAACAGTGCGGGCAGGCCGCGCACTGGCTTGGGCATTCGCTGGGCGGGGTCATTCTGGCCGCTGCGCTGGGCGGCGGTTTTCTCGATGAGGCGCGCGCCCGTTCGGTAGCCCTGTTCGGCAGTCAGATCAGCCGTACCTACTGGCCGCTGAAAGTACCTCCTGTGGAGTGGGGCGGTCGCCTGCTGTTGCGCTCATTTCCCTATCTGTCGGGGCGCAGGCTGAAGCGTGGCCCGGAAGACGAGCCCATCGGCCTTGCGCTGGAAACCCTGCGCTGGCTGCGATTGTTCGGACGCTTCGGTGATGCTGAGCAGGATTGGTGGGCCGGGCTTACCCAGGTGCGCCTGCCGGTTCTGGCGGTGGGCGCCGCCAATGATCATCAGGATCCCGCATGGGCTTGTCGCAAGTTGCTGCAGCAATGCAGCGCAGCGGCGACGCAGTTTTTGCTGTTGGGCAAGGAAAATGGCTTTTCCAGCGATTTCGGTCACATCGAGATGCTGGTCAGCAAGGAGGCTCAGCGCGAAGTATGGCCATTGGTCGAGTATTGGCTGGAGCATCTAGAGTTACCAGCAGGCTTCTCCGAGCCAGGGCTGGCTCCGGCCTGATAGACGTTTCTTCGGCTGCTCCATGCCGGTAAGATGTGACGCTTTGAGTGGCTTTGGTCATTCTCGGAGCTGAGTGGCAGATAGCCGTTCATCATAGAAAGCTGCTTTTCCACTGACTGTTGAAAGGAGTTTCGCCATGCACTACATCACGCCCGATCTGTGCGACGCCTACCCGGAGCTGGTTCAGGTCGTCGAGCCGATGTTCGCCAACTACGGTGGTCGCGACTCCTTTGGTGGTGAAATCGTCACCATCAAGTGCCATGAAGACAACTCGCTGGTGAAGGAGCAGGTCGACCTGCCTGGCAAAGGCAAGGTGCTGGTGGTCGATGGTGGTGGCTCCCTGCGTCGTGCGCTGCTGGGCGACATGCTCGCTGAGAAAGCAGCCAAGAACGGCTGGGAAGGCATCGTCGTCTATGGCTGCATCCGTGATGTGGATGTCATCGCACAGACTGACCTGGGTGTTCAGGCGCTGGCCAGTCATCCGATGAAGACCGACAAGCGTGGCATTGGTGATCTGAACGTCGCGGTTACCTTTGGCGGTGTGACCTTCAAGCCGGGTGAGTACCTGTACGCTGACAACAACGGCATCATCGTCTCCCCGCAAGCGCTGAGCATGCCGGAATAAACCCTATGCTCGATCAGGACGCGGCGCTGCTGCATGCATTCGTGCTGGATGGGCGTGGCGGCGCGCGCAACATCACTCACAGTGCCCTCGAAGACCTACAACTGGGCGAGCAGGAAAGCCTCTGGCTGCACTGGGATCGTGGTCAGGCGCAGGCGCAGCACTGGCTACGCGAGCACAGTGGCCTGGACGAGTTCAGTTGTGACCTGTTGCTCGAGGAGAACACCCGTCCGCGTCTGCTACCGCTGCCAAACAATGAGTTGTTGCTGTTTCTGCGTGGTATCAACCGTAATCCGGGGGCGGAACCCGAGGATATGGTGTCGGTGCGCATTTTTGCCGATGCGCGGCGGGTGATCTCCCTGCGGTTGCGGCCGTTGTTGGCCACGGACGCGCTGATCGCCGACTTGATGGCAGGCAAGGGGCCAAGGACTTCCTCGGAGCTTCTGCTGGAGTTGGCCCGTCATCTGACCAATCGGGTCGATGACCTGATCGCCGAGCTGAGTGATCGGCTCGATGTCGAAGAAGATCGCCTGGACGGTGACGAGCGCTATCGGCCCGATCACAGTCTGATGCTGCAGCTTCGGCGGCGTGCCGCCAGCCTGCGGCGCTTCCTGGCGCCGCAGCGTGATCTGTATGCGCAGATGATGCGCAGCCGGCAACCCTGGTTCGTCGAGGATGATGACGGTTACTGGAATGAACTGCACAACCGGCTGACCCGATACCTGGAAGAGCTGGAGCTGATCCGCGAGCGGGTCAGCCTGGTGCTCGAGGCCGAAAGCCAGCGCCTGGGTGAACGGATGAACCGCATCATGTATCGCTTTACGGTGATCGCCGGCATGTTCCTGCCTTTGACCTTTCTTACCGGTCTGCTCGGCATCAACGTCGGCGGTATCCCAGGCGCCGAAAACCCGGTGGGTTTCTTCATCGCCTGCGGCCTGATGCTGCTGCTGGCAGTGGGGCAAGTGCTGTTGTTTCGCCGTTGGCGTTGGCTGTGATGTGTGACTCAGTCCGCTGCTGCTGCGTCTAGCCGTGACATCCCGTGAGGTGCGCATGCACGATCCATTTGAAGAGTCTCTGCGTGATCTGCTCAAGTCATCGCCTACCAGCCATGACGATGACGCCTGCTTGCACAGAGTGCTCAAAACCGCCAACCGCCAAGTCGGCGCTGGTGATCTGTTCAGCCTGATGGGCCACTGGCTCGAGGCGTTGATGATCGCCCTGAACAACGGTTCGGCGCATGTTGCTCCGGTGTCTCGCCGTACCCAATCCACTGTTTCCGCTGACAAGGCAGATTGAAATGGAACTCGACCCCTGGACCCAAAGCCTGATCTCAGCCATGACCGCACTGTGGACTAAGGTTGCCGGTTTCATTCCCAACCTGTTCGTCGCGCTGGTGCTGGTGCTGCTCGGTTTCGTCGTGGCCAAGCTGCTCGACACCCTGCTCTCGAAGTTGCTGGGCAAGGTTGGGCTGGATCGCCTGATGACCGGTACCGGTTTGACCAAGTTGCTGGCCCGCGTCGGCATTCAGGCTTCGGTATCGACCCTGATCGGCAAGATCGTCTACTGGTTCGTGCTGCTGATCTTCCTGGTTTCGGCTGCCGAGTCGCTGGGGCTGCAACGCGTTTCTGCGACGCTTGACGTATTGGCGCTGTACCTGCCGAAAGTCTTTGGTGCAGCTCTGGTGCTGCTGGCGGGCGTGCTGCTGGCGCAACTGGTGAGCGGTCTGGTGCGCGGCGCTGCCGAGGGCGTAGGCCTGGATTACGCCAATGGGTTGGGTCGTGTAGCACAGGGGCTGGTAATCATCATCAGCATCTCCGTGGCCATCGGTCAGCTCGAGGTCAAGACCGATCTGCTCAACAACGTCATTGCCATCGTGCTGATTTCCGTTGGCCTGGCCGTTGCGCTGGCGTTGGGATTGGGCAGTCGCGAGATTGCCAGTCAGATCCTGGCCGGAATTTATGTGCGCGAGTTGTACCAGGTCGGGCAACAAGTGCAGGTTGGTGAGGTCGAAGGCCAGATCGAAGAGATCGGCACAGTGAAAACCATTCTGTTGACCGATGCCGGTGAGTTGGTATCGGTGGCCAATCGAGTGATGCTCGAGCAACGCGTGAACAGTCGCTGACGCCAATCTGTTATTTTATGCAGCTGCCCGGCAGGCATGACCTGCCGGGCACTTTTCGTCCTGACCGTCGGCCCGACTCGTTTTGAACAAAGCTCAGCCCCTGCCCACGCGCTATGACCCCCGCGAGCTCACTGATGAAGAGCTGGTGGCACGCGCCCATGACGAGCTGTTTCATATCACTCGTGCTTATGAAGAGCTGATGAGGCGTTACCAGCGCACATTATTTAATGTGTGTGCGCGTTATTTAGGGAACGAAAGGGATGCTGACGATGTCTGTCAGGAGGTGATGCTGAAAGTTCTCTATGGCCTTAAGAACTTTGAGGGTAAATCCAAGTTCAAGACCTGGCTATACAGCATCACCTATAACGAGTGTATTACTCAGTATCGAAAAGAGCGGCGTAAGCGTCGATTGATTGACGCCTTAAGTTTGGATCCGCTCGAAGAAGCTTCCGACGAAAAGACACCCAAAGTCGAGGAGCGAGGCGGTTTGGATCGATGGCTGGTACATGTCAACCCGATCGATCGCGAGATTCTGGTGCTACGTTTTGTCGCAGAGCTCGAGTTTCAAGAGATTGCCGACATCATGCACATGGGCTTGAGCGCTACGAAAATGCGCTACAAGCGAGCATTGGATCGGTTGCGGGACAAATTTTCGGACACTTCCGAAACTTAGTTCAGCTTTCCGACCACTAAGGGAGTGGCGAAACCTGATAAAATCGCCAACAAGTTGCCGACTGAAGTTAACGGCGACTTATTAACCACCAAGATGGGGATTTAACGGATGAAAGTAAAAAACACCTTGGGCGTAGTCATTGGCTCTCTCGTTGCCGCAACCTCCTTCGGCGCGCTGGCGCAAGGCCAAGGCGCTGTCGAGGTGGAGGGCTTCGTCAATCGCTACTTCACCGACGTTCAGCGTGATTACGCGCACAACGAAGGCAACCTGTTTGGTGGCAGCATCGGCTACTACCTGACTGACGACGTCGAACTGGCGCTGTCCTACGGCGAATACCACGACCTGCGTGGTGAAGGTTCGCAAGGCAGCAAGAACATCAAGGGCAACCTGACCGACCTGAAGGCCATCTACCACTTCGGTCAGCCGGGTGTTGGTCTGCGTCCGTACGTCTCTGCCGGTTTCGGCCATCAGAGCATCGGTGACGCCAACAGCGGTGGTCGTAACCACTCCACCCTGGCTATCGCTGGCGCTGGTGCCAAGTACTACTTCACCGAAATGTTCTACGCCCGTGCTGGCGTTGACGCTCTGTACAACATCGACCAGGGCGACACCGAGTGGCAAGCTGGCGTGGGTGTTGGTCTGAACTTCGGTGGTGGCAGCAAGCCTGCTCCGGCTCCGGTCGTAGCTGCTGCACCCGAGCCGATTCCTGAGCCAGCTCCGGAGCCGGCCCTGGAAACCGTTCGTGTTGAGCTGGACGTCAAGTTCGACTTCGACAAAGACCGCGTTAAAGAAGAAAGCTACGGCGACATCAAGAACCTGGCTGACTTCATGAACCAGTACCCGCAGACCACCACCACTGTTGAAGGTCACACTGACTCCGTCGGTTCTGACGCTTACAACCAAGGTCTGTCTGAGCGTCGTGCCAACGCCGTACGTAACGTACTGGTCAACCAGTACGGTGTAGACGGCAACCGCGTGAACGCTGTTGGCTACGGCGAAACCCGCCCGGTAGCTGACAACGCCACCGACTCCGGCCGCGCCATCAACCGTCGCGTTGAAGCCGAAGTGGAAGCTCAGATCAAGCAGTAATGCTTCTGATGCTCTAAGAAAAACCCGGCCTTGGCCGGGTTTTTCTTTTTCCGTTACTCCGACACATGTTTAGCCATGCAGTAACTGACTCATGCCGAGCTGAGCGCTGGTGCGCGCGACCTCGCCAATCACCAGAATGGCAGGGCTTTGCAGTGCGAAGGTTGCGGCGGCATCCTGCATCGCGGCTAGTTGGCTGCGACATTCGCGTTGTGTGGGGAGTGAGGCATTCTCGATCATGGCTACCGGCATTGCCGGATTCATGCCGCCGGCAAGCAGGCCGGCCCTTATCTCCGCCAGTTTGGCCACACCCATATAGATCACCAGTGTCGTACCGCTCTGGGCCAGCGTTTGCCAGTTTAACGGGCTGTCATCCTGCGTATGTGCCGTGATCAGTGTTACGCCGCGTGCGACACCGCGCAGCGTCAGGGGAATGCCGCAACTGGTGGCTCCCGCAAGGCCGGCAGTGATGCCGTTGACCAGCTCCACCTCGATGCCATGTTGACCAAGCCAGTCGGCTTCTTCACTGCCGCGACCGAAGATGCACGGGTCGCCACCTTTCAGGCGCACCACCGATTTGCCCTGGCGCGCGTAGCGCAGCATCAGGCGATGAATGAATGCCTGTGGGGTGGAGCGGCAACCGCCGCGTTTGCCCACCGAGACGACCCGTGCGCCCGGGCAGTGTTCGAGTACGGCTGGATTGACCAGATCATCGATCATCACCACTTCGGCCTGATTCAGTGCCTTTACCGCCTTGAGGGTCAGTAGTTCGGGATCACCAGGCCCTGCGCCCACCAGCCAGACTTTAGCGTTCATCTCGAATTCCTCGGTAGGGTGCGCCGTGCGCACCAAAAGTAGGGGAGGCTGCGCACGTTCATGCGTTCACTGCCGTGGGCTGTTGAGCCAGCAAGCGCTTGATTTCGGGTACGCAGGAACCACAGCTGGTGCCGCATTTGAGCGTCTGCTTTAGGCCGTCGAGATCCAGGCCTTGGGCGATGCCGGTACAGATCGCGCTTTCGCTGACGTTCAGGCAGTTGCATAGCGTCCGTCCGACCTTGCTGCTGGCCACGTTGCCCGGTGGTGCGGACAGCGGTGCGAGCAGCCAGCGACGTAGCTCGGCATCAGCCCGGCCTTCCTGCCAGAGTCCCTTGAGCCATTCGCTGGCAGCAGTCTCGCCGGCCAGACGGATACTGACGATGCGACCGTGCTCGATACGCACGCGCTTGCCTATGGTGCGTCGTGGGTCGTCGTAGGCCAGTACCGGGCCTTGATCCAGATCCAGCAGGCGATCGATCTGCGCCAACAATTGCGGCTCGGGGGCAACGGCACTGGCGGCTCGGATCAGCAGTGCAGGGCGTTCACGCCCGGTGGGTGTCAGGCTGGCATAGGCGAAGCCCTCGAACAACGGACGCAGTGCCTCGAAGCGTGATTGCACCTGGCCTTCGATCAAGGCGAAGAACTGCCAGGGCAAGTCGACACGATCCACCTCGACGCCGGCATGCTTGAGCTCCGGCTGTTTGGACAGCGGATCGAAGGCTGGCAGGGTCAGTACATTGGTGCCCAGGCCACGCAAGAAGCGATTGCCCCAATGCATGGGCAGCCAAGCCTGGCCGGGACGTATGCTGTCATCCGCTTGCACCGGCAGGATCAAACTGCCGCGGCGGCTGCGCAGTTTGACCAGATCTCCGTCCACCAGGCGACGACGGCGCAGCTCATCGGGATGCAGCTCCAGTACTGGCCCCTGAGCATGGCCAAACAGTTGCGGTGCAGTGCCGGTGCGGCTCATACCATGCCACTGGTCGCGCAGGCGGCCAGTATTGAGAGTCAGCGAATAGCGCGCCTCGCGCCGCTCCTTCGCGGCTCGGTAAGGCTCGGCCAGAAACTGCGCGCGGCCACTGGTCGTGGGGAAGTGTCCATTGGCATAGAGGCGTTCGCAGCCGCTGAGTGCGCCAGCCGGGAACGGCCATTGCTGGGGGCCTTGGTCATCCAGCAAGGCGTAGCTCAGACCACTGAGGTCAAGGTCGCGTTTGCTGGTCAGGTGCTTGTATTCCTCGAACAGTGCTTCGCTGTCGTGGAAATCGAAGAGGCTGGGCAGGCCGGGGCGGAGCAGTTTTTCCAGGCGACGGGCGAAGTCGCAGGTGATCGACCAGTCGGGGCGCGCCTCTGCGGGCGCTGGCACGGCGCGGCGTACATGGCTGACGCGGCGCTCGGAGTTGGTCACCGTGCCTTCCTTCTCGCCCCAGCTGGCAGCGGGCAGCAGCAGGTCGGCGTAGTGGCAGGTCTCGGTGGTGAAGAAGGCTTCCTGCACCACCACGAAGGGGCAGGCGACCAGGGCTGCATGGACTTTGTTCTGATCCGGCAGGGACTGGGCCGGATTGGTACAGGCGATCCACAGCGCCTTGATGCGTCCATCGTGCACTGCATCGAACAGTTCGATGGCGGACAGGCCGGGCGTCTCCGGCAGAGCGTCGATGCCCCAGTAGGCGGCGATTTCTGTGCGGTGGTCGGCGTTGCCGACTTCGCGGTGACCGGGCAGCAGGTTGCTCAGGCTGCCGGTTTCGCGGCCGCCCATGGCGTTAGGCTGGCCAGTGAGGGAGAACGGGCCGGCGCCGGGCTTGCCGATCTGTCCGGTGGCCAGGTGCAGGTTGATCAGTGCGCTGTTCTTCGCGGTGCCGGCCGTGGACTGATTGAGCCCCATGCACCATAGCGAGAGGAAGCTGGGTGCCTGGCCGATCCATTGCGCACAGGCCTGTAGCGCCTGGCAGTCGATGCCGCAGATCTCGGCGACGGCAGCGGGTGTGTAGTCGCGCACCAGGGCTTTCAGCGCCTCGAAGCCTTCGGTGTGGGCGTCGATGTAGGCTCGGTCGATCCAGCCCTCCCAGAGCAGTACATGGAGGATGCCGTGGAACAGGGCAACATCGGTGCCGGGCAGGATCGCCAGGTGCAGATCGGCCAGGTCGCAGGTGTCGGTACGGCGGGGGTCGATGACGATCACTTTCATGTCTGGCCGGCGCGTCTTGGCTTCTTCCAGGCGGCGGAACAGCACGGGGTGGGCGTAGGCCATGTTGGAGCCGGCAATCAGCAGGCAATCGCTCAGTTCGATGTCGCTGTAGGAGCAGGGCGGCGCGTCGGCGCCGAGGCTGCGCTTGTAGCCGACCACCGCGCTGGACATGCACAGGCGCGAGTTGGAGTCGATGTTGTGGGTGCCAACCAAGGCACGGGCCAGTTTGTTGAAGGCGTAGTAGTCCTCGGTCAGCAACTGGCCGGAGATATAGAAGGCGACGCTGTCCGGCCCGTGCTCGCGAATGGTTTCGGCGAAGACGGTGGCAGCGTGATCCATGGCGCTGTCCCAGTCCGTGCGCGAACGCGCCAGGGCCTTGCCCAGACGCAGTTGAGGGTAGAGGCCGCGGGCGTCAAGATCGCCGGTCAGGTGCAAGGTCGAACCTTTGCTGCACAGTTTGCCGAAGTTGGCGGGGTGGCTGGGATCTCCCGCTACGCCGAGGATCCTCTCACCGTCGTGCTCGATCAGTACGCCACAGCCGACGCCGCAGTAGCAGCAGGTCGAAGCGGTTATTTGCGTGGGACTGGCCATGTTCGTGGTTCCTGCGGAAAACGGGAAAAGAGTGGGAGGTGTCGCGGCTAAAGCCCCTCCCACAGGGCGTTAGGCGAAGGCCAGCAGCACACGACCGTTTTCAACCTTGGCCGCGTGCCGGTGCGCACAACCCACGTCTGGCGCCACCGCCGCGCCGCTGTCCAGTTCGATCTGCCAGTTGTGCAGCGGGCAGGCCACGCGTTTGCCGTAGATCAACCCCTGGGACAGCGGGCCGCCCTTGTGCGGGCAGCGGTCGTCGAGGGCGAAGACCTCGTCCCTGGTGGTACGAAAGATGGCGATGTCGCCCTTGGGGCCGCTGACGATGCGCGAGCCCAGCACGTTGATCTCGTCCAGGGCGCAGATATCCAGCCAGTTCATAGCGTGGCCTCCTCGAGTTGCACGACCTTGATCGGGTCGAATTCCTTCTTCAGCTGCGGTGTTTCGATGCGCTGCTTCCAGGGATCCTGTTCGAACGACAGGGCGTAGTGCAGGCGCGTAGCCAGGGCCTTGCGGTTGTCTTCGTCTTCCAGCACCGCCTTCTTGATATGCTCCATGCCGACGCGCTGCAGGTAGTGCACGGTGCGTTCGAGGTAGAAGGCCTCCTCGCGGTACAACTGAAGGAAGGCGGCGTTGTATTCGCGCACTTGCTCGGCGGTCTTGACCTTGACGAAGAACTCGGCGACCTCGGTCTTGATCCCGCCGTTGCCGCCGATGTACAGCTCGAAACCCGAGTCCACGCCGATGATGCCGACGTCCTTGATGCCAGCCTCGGCGCAGTTGCGCGGACAGCCGGAGACCGCCAGCTTGACCTTGTGCGGCGACCACATGTTGAACAGGTCGTGCTCCAGGTCGATGCCGAGCTGGGTCGAGTTTTGTGTGCCGAAGCGGCAGAACTCGCTGCCCACGCAGGTCTTCACCGTGCGGATGGATTTGCCGTAGGCGTGGCCGGAGGGCATGTCCAGCTCCTTCCACACGGCTGGCAGGTCTTCCTTCCTGATCCCCAGCAGGTCGATGCGCTGGCCGCCGGTGACCTTGACCATGGGCACCTTGTATTTGTCGGCGACATCGGCGATGCGGCGCAGCTCGGAGGGATTGGTCACGCCGCCCCACATGCGCGGCACCACCGAGTAGGTGCCGTCCTTCTGGATATTGGCGTGTGCGCGCTCGTTGATCAGGCGTGACTGCGGGTCGTCCTGGGCTTCGCCCGGCCAGGTGGAGATCAGGTAGTAGTTGAGCGCCGGCCGGCAGGTGGCGCAGCCGTTGGGCGTGCTCCAGTTGAGGAAGGCCATGGTCTGCGCCATGGAGGTCAGGTGCTGCTCGCGGATGGCCTTGCGGATCTGCCCGTGGTTGAGCTCGGAGCAACCGCAGATGGCCTTCTCGCTTTTGGGTTTGACGTCCGCCGCGCCGCCGACGGTGCTGATCAGGATCTGCTCCACCAGGCCGGTGCAGGAGCCGCAGGAGCTGGCTGCCTTGGTGTGCTTCTTCACTTCGTCGACGGAGAACAGGCCGTTTTCCTGGATGGCCTTGACGATGGTGCCCTTGCACACGCCGTTGCAGCCGCACACTTCCATGCTGTCGGGCATGTTGGCGGTTTTGTCCGCGCCCTGGTGGCCGACGTCGCCGATGGCACCCTCGCCGAACATCAGATGATCGCGGATCTCACTGATGGACTGTTTCTCGCGGATCTGCCGGAAGTACCAGCCGCCGTCGGCGGTGTCGCCGTAGAGGCAGGCGCCAACCAGCACGTCGTCCTTGATCACCAGTTTCTTGTAGACGCCGCCGATAGGGTCGGAGAGGGTGATGCACTCGGCATCGTCCGAGCCCATGAAGTCGCCGGCGGAGAACAGGTCGATGCCGGTGACCTTGAGCTTGGTCGAGGTCACCGAACCCTGGTAGCGCGAATAGCCGAGTTGGGCCAGGTGGTTGGCGCAGACCTTGGCCTGCTCGAACAGCGGCGCCACCAGGCCGTAAGCGATGCCGCGGTGGCTGGCGCACTCGCCGATGGCGTAAACGCGCGGGTCGAAGGTCTGCAGCGTGTCGTTGACCAGGATGCCGCGGTTGCAGGCGATGCCTGCGTTCTCGGCCAGTTCGCTGTTGGGGCGAATGCCGGCGGCCATGACCACCAGATCGGCGGGAATCACCTCGCCGTCCTTGAACTTCACCGCGCAGACTCGGCCCTCGCCGTTGTCCAGCAACTCGGCGGTATGCTTGGGCAGAAGGAACTTCAGGCCGCGATCTTCCAGTGACATCTGCAGCAGCTCGCCGGCGGTGCGGTCGAGCTGACGCTCCAGCAGCCAGTCGCCGATGTGCACCACAGTCACGTCCATGCCGCGCAGCTTGAGACCGTTGGCCGCTTCCAGGCCGAGCAGGCCGCCGCCGATGACCACGGCATGTTTATGGGTCTTGGCGGTGTCCATCATCGTCCGCGTGTCGGCGATGTCGCGGTAGCCGATCACGCCGTCCAGATCCTTGCCCGGTACCGGCAGGATGAAGGGGATGGAGCCAGTGGCGATCAGCAGGCGGTCGTACTCGGCTTCGCTGCCATCGTCGGCGATTACGCGGCGCGCCTTGCGGTCGATCTTCACCACCTTGCGGCCGAGCAGCAGTTTGATGCCGTTGTCCGAATACCAATTGAGGTCGTTGAGGATGATTTCCTCGAATGCCTGCTCACCGGCCAGTACCGGCGAGAGCAGGATACGGTTGTAGTTGGGGTGTGGCTCGGCGCCGAACACGGTGATGTCGTATAGATCGGGGGCGAGCTTGAGCAGTTCTTCGAGGGTGCGCACACCTGCCATGCCGTTGCCGATCATCACCAGCTTGAGTTTTTGCATGCCGGCTATCTCCTGGGTCAATAGTCACGGAAAGCTGACTGCCAGAAATGGCAGGCCAGAAAAACAAAAAAGGCGTCCCGCTAGTCACCTAGCGAGGACGCCTTTGTCCAAGTCCCGAGCTCTCGGGAAGTGCGATGCTCTTCGTTGAGCAGCGCGCTTTAATCAAGTTGTGTGGTTAGCAATGCAGTGCTTGTGCCAATTTGCAAAAGCCGCAAGTTTGGCGGGTTTCAGGGTGCATAGTGAGTGCCCGCACTTTCTGCGGGTGCACCTTTTCAAGGCTGTTGGCGCCGATTTGGTGCGGCGCTGGCCTGTCAGCGGCTGGGTTCGACCTTGCCGGCCGTGTGCTCGACCTGAATCGGCACCTGCGTCGTGGCGGCTTGATTGGTTGTTGTAGTGGCGTGAGTGGGAAGGGGTAGGGTGAGGAGTGGCCAGGCGGAGAGGCTGGCGATCAGAGCAGCGCGCTGGGCGCGTTGACGCATGGCTGGCATTGCGGTTCCTCCCAAGGTAGCTCTGCACCGAGGCGGCGCAGGGCTTTTATCGTTATGCCCTAAGGCGTAGCAGAGGAATTAGCAACTGTCACGCCAACAGGTCGGTTATCCGACCACGCGATTGACCTTGGGGAATTTGGCGCTGAAAGGTTCCGGCATCGGCACCACCTTCGACTGCAGATAGTCGAAGAACACGAAGCCGGATTTGGCCATCGCCACCAGCGCGCCATCAGCCGGACGGGTGATGCGGAAGGTGATGTCGCCGCCGTACCTGTTGAAGTCCATCACACCCACCTCGAACAGCAACTGGTCGCGCGCATGGGCTTCGGCGCGGTAGGTGGTGGCCAGGTCGGTGACGATGATGCCGGTGCCTTTGCCGTCAGTTTCGCGGATGCCGAACTCGAAGAGAAAACGGGCACGCGCCTCGGAAATCATCGAGATCATCGAGTCATTGCCCAGATGGTTGGCGCCGTTGATGTCGGTGACGCGTACGGTCAGGTGGGTACTGTAGTAATACTGGTCTTCGGGGAAGTCGAGGGTCAGGCGCGCCATGATCAGGCCATTGTCGAGGGAAACGGCGATTGTAAGCCGTCACGCCTCAGCGGTGCAGGCTGTTGAGGTGATGGAAGGTGACACGGCCACCTTCGCTGTCCGGCCCGTAATTGTCCTGAATGTAGGCGCCTGCCTTGAAGTACAGGTGCTGGGTCCTCCAGGCGCTGCTCAGTTGACGGTAATAGCTGCCATCGTCGCCATCCGTGCTGGCCACGCTGACGCCGATGCGTCCGCTGGGCGTAACCCGCAGGTCGTAACCGAAGCGCTCGCCAAGCTGGACGTTCTCGGCCAGCAGAATGTTCTGCACTTCGCTGTCGCCTGGGCGAACGCGCAGCAACAGTTCCACCCGGCCAACGCCACGGCGATAGTGATATTGCAACTTGAGCAGTGGATCGTTCTGGCTACCCGGCACGTCGGTGCTGTGGATCTGGCCGATCACCACCTTGTTGCGGCTGGGTACCTGGTCGACCTGTAGCACCGCGCTGAGATAGCTGTCCGAACTCGCATGCAGCCAGTTGCCGAGGCTGCCGTCGCGCTGGGTTTCGCGCAGTTCGCTACGCGGATAGCGGGCATCGGGCGTGGTCGAGCCGGTGACCGGTACCCAGAAGGTCACGCTGCCGTCGGCATTGCGGCGAAAGTAACGGCTCTCGTAGCCGTTGTTCAGGCGCTGGGTGGTGATGGTGGTGGGCGTCGGTTCGGTGGGAATCGACAGGTTCCAGGTGGTGAGGTCGAGCACGGGATTCTCTGCTTGTCGGTTGAGGACATTCGTTCGTCCCTGCGATGAGCCAGAGGTTCAACCGCTCCAGCCCTTGAGCCAGAGCGGTTGCTGGTACTCAGGCGGCAGGCCGCTGCTGACGCTGGTAGAGGAACTCCAGCACAGCGGTACGATAGGCGTGGTACTGCGGGTCGTTGGCCAGAGCCAGTCGATCGCGCGGACGGGGCAGCTCGACGGTGAGGATTTCGCCGACAGTGGCGGCCGGGCCGTTGGTCATCATCACGATGCGATCGGACAGCAATACGGCCTCGTCCACGTCATGGGTGACCATCACCACCGTGCTCTGGGTTTCGCCGACGATGCGTAGCAGCTCGTCCTGCAGATGCGCGCGGGTCAGGGCGTCGAGGGCACCGAACGGCTCGTCCATCAACAGCACCTTGGGCTCCATGGCCAGGGCGCGGGCGATGCCGACGCGCTGCTTCATGCCCCCGGAAATTTCGCTGGGATGCTTGTGCATGGCGTGCGCCAGGCCAACCATGTTCAGCGCCTGTTCGGTCCGGGCCTTGAGCTGCGCCTTGTTCTCGTGTTCGCCGAACACGCGTTCCACTGCCAGGTGCACATTGCCGAAGCAGGTCATCCACGGCAGCAGGCTGTGGTTCTGGAACACCACGGCGCGTTCCGGGCCGGGGCCGTCGATTTCGCGACCGTTGCAGATCAGGCCGCCCTCGTTGGCATCGAGCAGGCCGGCGATCAGGTTGAGCACCGTCGACTTGCCACAGCCGGAGTGGCCGATCAGCGCGACGAACTCGCCGCGGGCGATGCTCAGGTTGACGTTGGACAGCGCCTGGAAGCGGCCTTTCTTGGTATCGAAGTGCTTGCTGACGCCGGTCAGCTCCACGAATTTGTCCATGTTCGTCTCCTTAGCTGGTGTAGTCGAAGCGTTTGGCGATCAGCAGCAGGCCCTGCTCCAGGGCGAGGCCGATCAGGCCGACGACGATGATGGCGATGAGAATGTGCTCGACGTTGAGGTTGTTCCACTCGTCCCACACCCAGAACCCGAGGCCAATGCCCCCGGTGAGCATTTCTGCGGCGACGATCACCAGCCAGGCCACCCCGATGGACAGACGAATGCCGGTCATCAGGTGCGGCAGCACGGCGGGGAAGAGGATGCGCGTCAGCACCTTGAACTCCGACAGCTTGAGCACGCGGGCGACGTTCAGGTAGTCCTGCGGCACGCTGGCCACGCCAGCGGCGGTGTTGAGGATGATCGGCCAGATCGAACTGATGAAAATCACCCAGATCGATGCCGGGCCGGCGGCCTCGAATACCAGCAGGCCAATAGGCAGCCAGGCCAGCGGCGAGACCGGACGTAGCAAGCTGATGATCGGCGCGAGCATGCCGGCGAGGAAGGCGAAGCGGCCGATGGCGAAGCCCAGCGGAATGCCCACCAGCGCCGCCAGACCAAAGCCGACGCCGACCCGGCCAAGCGAGTTGAGGATGTTCCAGCCGATACCCATGTCATTCGGGCCGTTGTCGTAGAACGGATCACTGAACAGCACCAGTGCTGACTGCCAGGTGCTCAGCGGGCCGGGCAGGCCTTCGCTGTAACTGGCCAGCAACGACCAGAAGCCGATAAAGGCGAGAATACCGAGGAGCGGCGCGACGCTGGCCTTGCACAGGTTGCCCAGGGTTTCGAGGCTCGGTAGCAGGGCCGTGGGCGAGAATCGCGGTTTGACGCTTTGCGGCAGAGGCGTTTTCAGGGGCGCATTCATATCGACCTCCGATCAGGCTTTGATGGCAAAGGAATCGGCGTAGGCGGCCGGGTTCGTGCCGTCCCAGACCACACCATCGATCAGTGTGCTGCTGCGTAGCGGGCTGCTCGGCACCGCCAGCTTCAACGCGCTGGCCGCCTCGCTGTAGAGCTCTGTCTGGTTGACCTGCGCCGCCACGGACGCGTAATCCGGCGCATCCTTGAGCAGGCCCCAGCGCTTGAACTGGGTGAGGAACCACATGCCGTCGGAGTGATAGGGGAAGTTGACGCTGCCGTCCTTGCAGAAGGCCATGGCGTGCTCGTCCTTCCAGCTGTTGCCCAGGCCGTCTTCATATTGGGCAAGGAAGCGCGGCTCGATCACCTGCACCGGCGCGTTGACGTAGGCCTTGCCGGAAATCAGCTTGGCGGTGCTCTTGCGGTTTTCCTCGCTGGCCTCGATGAAGCGGCTGGCATCGAGCACCGCCATGATCAGTGCGCGAGCGGCATTCGGATACTGCTCGATGAAGGCGCGGGTGGTGCCCAGTACCTTCTCCGGGTGATCCGGCCAGATCTGCTGGGTGGTGGTCGCGGTAAAACCGATCTTGTCGAAGATCGCCCGTGCGCCCCAGGGCTCGCCGACACAGAAGCCATCCATGTTGCCGACACGCATGTTGGCCACCATTTGCGGTGGCGGCACGACGATGGTCTTCACATCGCTCATCGGATTGATGCCGACGCTGGCCAGCCAGTAATACAGCCACATGGCGTGGGTGCCGGTGGGGAAGGTCTGGGCGAACGTCAGCGGGTTGCCGCCTTTCTTGACGTGCTCGGCCAGTTGCGCGCCATTGGTGACACCCGCTTCGCGCAGTTGCTTGGAAAGGGTGATGGCCTGGCCGTTCTGGTTCAGGCCCATCAATACGGCCATATCCTTCTGCGGGCCGGCCAGACCTAGCTGGGCACCGTACATCATGCCGTAGAGCACATGGGCGGCATCCAGCTCACCGGTATTGAGTTTGTCACGCACACCGGCCCAGGACGCCTCCTTGCTTGGGGTGATGCTCAGACCGTACTTCTCGCCGAAGCCCTGCGTTGCCGCGACTACCACCGAGGCGCAGTCGGTCAGCGGGATAAAACCCACTTTCAGCGCGGCCTTTTCCGGGGCGTCGGAACCAGCTGCCCAGGCAGCGCTACGCAGTGAGGCAGGGGCCGAGAGCCCAAGGGCGGCGATACCACCGAGTGCGCCGGCCATGGCGATGGATTGCTTGAGGAAATTGCGGCGGCTGCTGTCGACGGTCTTTTTCGAATCACGATCGGTCATGGGCTGATCTCTTTTTCGGGCGCATAAAAAACGGCGTACGTCAGATCACCTCGATGGGAGGAAGGTGACCTGACGGACGCCGTTGTCCGTGATCCTCGGCCCGCCGCCGTTGGCGTGCTACACAGGATGCTTGCCGTGATCTAGCAAGTGGCTTGCCAGTTCTGTTTCCTGGATGCGTTTGCTTTAGCCGGCTGGCTCGCAGCGCATTCTCTACAGGCGTTCCTGAGGTGTTTGCCGCCTGCTAGCGGCGGGTTTTTGGCCTGGGCCGGTGCACGTCGTTATGAGCCAATGTCGTGCACGGCTATAGCTTGCTGAGCTTTTTTGGGTCGGTACTCGCTCCTACGAGGCCGGTTGGATATGCGCTTCTTCGACGAAGTCGCGCAACCAGCGCAGCACCTCCACGGCTTCCCAGCGGGCCGGGTCGAACAGCGCGTAAGCGAGCCCCTGATAACCGACCACATCCAGTTGCCGGTGATAGCCCGCACGCTGTAACAGCGCTTCGATCTCGGCAAAGCAGGTATTGAAATGCTGGCGATTGAAGGGCGTGCGACTCTCGGTGACGATGCCTTCGAGCAGCAGCTCATCGACCATCTCGCGCACGCGCTCCAGCGGCATGCGGTTCACTCGGTGTTTCAGCTGCAGTACGTCCAGCATGATGGCGCTCCTGTGCAATCGTTCATTTACCTGCCAACTAGGGTAATCGAAAAATACTGTACAAATAAACAGTATTGAGTGATAGTGGCCTCACTCAGGCGACAACAACCCGTCCACCGTGCAGATGTGGGCGCCTTGCAAGGGGGTATTGGCAATGCAACAGATGCTGATGACGATTGTGCTATTGGCCCTGCTCAGCGGCTGCGCGCAACCGCAGATCGAGCGACCACAGGCCAATGGTGCCTATCTGGTGATCGAGGGGGAGCAGGCCTGGGCCGTACTGGTTTCCGATGGCCAGCGAGTCGAGGAGGCAGGCGTCGTGCTCGATGTGATTCGTCTGCCCAGCCATCACTCGAATATCGCCGCCAGTTACGTGATCGAAACACCCAACTGCGGCAAGCTGCAGTGGCTGACCGAGCGGCACGGCGCCGCAGAGGGAGAAACCACGCTGTTACCGGCGGCGTTCAACGAGCAATTGAGCCGGCCAGGTTGCGTGTTGGCACAAGGCCTGAGCCGAGCCTGGACGGCCCTCGACTATTCCGGCTGACGCACAGGGTTTGCCGTGCGCATCAATACTCACAGCAGTTAAATGTCCGAAAAAAGCGCCGCGACCTCAACGGAAGCGGCGCTTTTCATTTTCCCAGTACCGCGTGCTTACATCAGATGCTGTTTGTCGATCTCAATCGCGGCATCGAGGGTTTCCAGCAATGCCTTGCGCACCTTCAACTTGGTGTTCTTGTGCGCGGCCATGTTGATCTTCTTCATCTGTTGCGCCGCGGCCTGTGCGGTGGGCAGCAACTGTTCGGCCGGCACTACCTTGTCCAGAAAACCTGCATCAACCGCGCCTACCGGGTCGAACATCTCGCCATTGATCACCGAACGGTGGAACGCTGACTTGCGGAGGCGATCACGGGCCAGTTCGATGCCGACATGGTGCATGGTCATGCCGATCTGCACTTCGTTCAGACCGATGCTGAACGGGCCTTCGACTCCGATGCGGTAGTCGGACGACAGCAGGATGAACGCCCCCTTGGCCACGGCATGGCCAGGGCAGGCCACGATGATCGGGTAGGGGTGGGAGAGCATGCGCCGCGCCAGAGTCGAGCCGGCAGCCACCAGGTTGATCGCGTTCTGCGGGCCGGAGGTCATCACTTTCAGGTCATAGCCACCGGAGAGAATGCCCGGCTGTCCGGTGATGATGACGATGGCGCGATCCTGTTCCGCACGATCGAGCGCGGCATTGAATGCGGCGATCACGTCGGGCGAGATGGCGTTGACCTTGCCATTGCTCAGGGTGAGGGTGGCGATGCCGTCTTCGAGTTGGTAGCTGATCAGGTCGCTCATGGCAGTTTTCCTTGTTAGAGCCGTGGGGCCGAATGTGGGCAGAAGGTACTCAGCCCAATCGCTCTGGTAAAGCGCCGCGACTGACCGGTGAGTCAGTGTTTTTGCCTATCGCGGCCATACCGGATGGCAATTGGCCGAGTGCAAAACCTGGGCTTTAAGGTGAGCAGCGTACCGAAGGAGCTGCTCATGAATATCTTCTATTCCATCCTTTATATGGCTGCGGTGATTGGCCTGCTGCTGGTGTCGGTTCTGCTCAGCGAAATCCTTGCCCTGCGTAGCCCATCCGGTGTGCTGCTGCTATTCGGCATAGGCTTGTTCACGTCCCTGGGGTTTCTGCTATTCGGCCATATCCGCTTCGACGAGCAGCCCTCCGAGAAGCCCGACGAAAACCCGCTGCGCTCTTAAGCGCATGAATCCTTTAAAAAAAATTTGCCATCGAGAAAACATTCGACTACATTAGCGCACCTCGACGGGCTGCACAGCCAATCGAGATCCGGTGAAGTGTCCGAGCGGTTGAAGGAGCACGCCTGGAAAGTGTGTATACGGGAAACCGTATCAAGAGTTCGAATCTCTTCTTCACCGCCACTTTCGCAATACCTAAAGCCCTGAAAGCTAACAAGTTTTCGGGGCTTTTTGCTTTTCAGCTTTCGGCAGGTGTCGAAGAAGTGTCGAAAAGCGGATTCAAGGTCAAAGCATCCTGCAAATGATCGGGAGACAGGTGCGCATAGCGCATGGTCATCGCCAACGACGTATGACCCAGGATTTTCTGTAGCGTCAGGATGTTCCCGCCCCGCATGACGAAGTGACTGGCGAAGGTGTGCCGCAACACATGAGTGGCCTGGCCGGCCGGGAGCTTGATCGAGGTCTTCTCCAGGACCCTGCTAAAGGTCAGTATGCAGTTGGTGAACAGGCCGTGTCGCTTGAAGTAGATATGCAGAGCCTTTTCCAGTTCGCCAGCAATCGGTATCGACCGGGTTCGCTTCGACTTGGTGTTGGCGAAGGTCACCATGCCGTTACGCACTCGCTCAGGTGTCAGCGCTTGGGCTTCTCCCCATCTGGCACCCGTACTCAGACAGACGCGAGCGATCAGGCCGATGCCTGGGCTAGTCGTGCGTCCGTCCAGGGCCTCGAGCAGTTCCGCTATCTGGCAGGTCGACAAGAAGGAGATAGGGCGTTCCTGAAGGCGTAGCGGACGTACCTTGGCCAGCGGGTTGGGGTAGTCGATATCGCCCAGGCGGTGCAGCTCGTTGAACAGTGCTTTCAGGTAGCCCAGCCGGTTATTCATGGTCTTGCCTTGAATACCAGCCTTGAGCAGCTCGCTTCGCGTTTCGCAGAAGGCGTTGCCGGTAAGCTTGATCGCGATAGGGTCGCCTAGATCCTTTGCCAGGTTCTGCAGGGTGCGGAGTATGGCGGCACCGTCAGCCAGGGCGTGACCATGCAGTTCGTAGTAACGGGTGCAGAGTTCAGAGAGGCGGCGACGGTCTTTCGGCTTGGGCGTCCAGGCAGGGAATTCGATGCAGTTGGCCCGGCAGGTTGCCTCAAAGCGCTGGGCTTCACCCTTGGTCTTGAACGTCTTGCGGAAGCGCCGGCCCTTGATGGGCTCAACGTCGACCTTCCAACGACCATCGCTCAGTTGCTCAATTGCCATGATGTCGGCCCCGGCCAAGAGCGTGAACGTCAGCGTGTTTGTCTTGTTTGTGTATTTGGCAAACAAACATCAGACAGCACGCCCCCAGCGGATATGGCGTTCCTCTAGGATGCCTTTGATGTGCTTGTACAGCCCGTCTTCATCCATGCCCTTGGCGGCATAGTGGTCGCGGATCACCGGCCAGCACTCCCAATCCTTGAGCCGATAAAAAGCCTTTCTAGCGCCCACTCGCTCCCGTGCCAGCAGGCTGACGAAGTTTCCCAGAAACAATTCCACGTTCTTGCCGGAGAAGCCCCGTGAGGTCTTGTATTGGCGCTTGTACTCGGTTTCGTCCACCAGGGAATCGACCGGTAGATCGACGCGCACGTCGTCGCGGATCAGCGTCCAGATGGGTTCGAAGTAGCCAGGGCGAGCCAGCAACTTGAATTGGCGCAGGCCATAGCGCCACAGGCCGTCGAGGTGAGGTGCAAAGGCCGCGTAGCTGTTCGTTTCGATGGCCGCACCGGTGTGCAGATCGACAGAGCCCGAGGCGAATTGCTGGATGATCGAGTGGTGGTAACGCAGTTCGACGCGCCACACGTCCTGTTCCGGGTTGTAGTTGTCCGGGTCGGTTTCGTCGAAGCTGTCACGACGCTTCCAGATGCCCTCCCAGTAGTCGAGCTTATCGATGGCGCGGGCCTGTTCGGTCTTGTTGTAGATACCTAGCTGGACGCCACCAGCAGAGCCGAACAGGTAGGACTGGCCTTTGCCGTAAGTGGCGGACTCCAGCGTCCACTGGATTTCCTTGATGCCGGAAATATCACGGGCAGCACGTGCGCGGCAGTGCATGCGGGCGACCAGATCAGCGGGCGGTTGCCAGCCTTGGAGGTCTAGCGCGAGGTGGACAGCGCATTGGTTGCGCTCGACGTTGGTCAGGACGTGGCTGGCGTAGTAGTCGAGGCGCTCTTGCAGACGCTCAGGCGAGAAGGTGTCGATGGCATGGGGCGACACTTCGATTTTGAGGTGTGGCCCGATATTCTCCAGCTTGGCGTTGAAATTCTTCACCAGCAGGATGATGCCCAGGTCAGCGTTCTGCAGCTTGTATTGGTAACCAGAATCCTTGCTGACACGCCCGGAGTGCCAACGCTGGCCAGCGAAGTCAACGATGGTGCCGGGCTTCTCGAACAGGCACATGATTTCCGGGCGGATCAGGCCACGATACAACTGGCGGACGGTATCGACGCTACAGGCCAGGATTCGGACGTTGGATAGGTCAGTTATCCGAGCGGTCATGCTGTCGAAGAACAGCCTACCGGTTGGAGTTTTCTTGAACTCACGATCTACGCGGAGTAGGTCTTTAACTGCCATTTTCTAATGCTCCAAATAGTGCCGAATCGACACGTTTAACCTTGGTTTATCTGACGTGCTACAGGGACGTCAGCGGGCGCTGTGCGCTCGCGCCTGCGTTCTGAACTGAACCACTTCGGCGCTCGCGCATCAGCGCCACGGCCTGCTGGCATATTCGTTATCCGGAACCACCGTGACGCGGACTGGGGATGAAGCTTGGGCGGGTTGGGAAGGCACGGAAACGCTACTGGTGCCGGGTGTTTGAGCGGATGACGCGACTTCTCTTGGCTTCACACCCGGGCAGATGGCCGTTCCTTTGAATCCCATCGGGTGCTGGATATCCACGAAGCATTCACTGCGCACGTGGATCAGGTAGCCGAGCTTGTGGAGGTCGGCAAAGCTTTGCCTCAGAACGGAGCCGTTTGCGTCGACGACCTCCAGTTGGCCAACCTGCACGGGCTTGCCGTTGCGTTCGGCGAAGAGCACACCGCGCAGGACGAATGTTCGCCCCGCGAGCGGGTGATTCAGGTCAGGAGCAGGAACAGCACTTTGCTGGTCAGCCACATTAGGAATACGAAGAGCAGCAAGCGGAGAGTCAGAAACCGCAGCAGGCGTAGCGCTAGACGGAGGGGTGTCCGCAGGCGGGCCAGGATTGGCTTTGTCAGCTGTAGCAGGGCCGAAATCGATGCCGCCGAGAGATAGTAGAGCGACAACAAGAATGGCCATAAATACCAGTAGAGCAAGTAGCTTAGGCGACTTGAGAAGACTTTTGCCGGCCTTGGTGTCCTGGGTTTTTCCGGTGGCGGTGGACTGGTAGAGGCGGAAGGTATCGGGCTTGATACGCTTGTATTCGATGACCGTTCCTTCCATGGGGGGACGGTTGACTTGAGCGTCATGCTGGGCCTCCTTGTAACGGCCACTAATGCCGATCACGGCAAGGTTGGAATGCCTGTAAGCCATCTCACAGGTCATGCGGATGTCGTCGCGTATGTAGGCGATATTCGGAGTGGTGAGGACGATGTCCCAGTTCCAATGCCGGTGGCGTGTCCAGCCGTCGAGCCAGCTCATCGGGCGGTCAGCTTTCGCCGCCGCCTCGGGGCCGCCCGGAAAATCGAAGCGTTCCAGATCGCGTTCGCGCCAGGCCTTGGGGAAGACCAGTTGGGTTTCATCAAAGATGATGAACGCGCCGCGCGGCGCCCACTGGAACCAGGTGCGCATGCGCTCCATATCATCGAGCGATTCAAGGTCGAGGTTGATGATGTCGACCGTTTCCGGAATATCCGGCATGACCTGCAGCACGCGTTCCAGGGTGAAGCCGCGGACGTTGGTGATGATCAGCCGGCCTTCCTTGAGAGCCGGCACCGCGTCGTCCTGTATCGCGCCGGATGTTTTATAGGAGCCGTTGGGGCCGTGGTGAATCTTGATCGACATGCTTAGCGCCCCAGGAACGGTACGAACTTGAGGACGAAGCGGGTCGAGAGCGCGGAAAAGATGATGTTCAGCGCCTGGGGGATACCGAAGAAGGAGAGTGCAGACGCCACTTCGGCAGGCAGACCAGCCCAGCGCTGACGAACAGCCTCCGCCACACCGATATCCGACATGATGCCTTGCGCGGCCTCATAAGCGACTTCCAGCGCCATGACCTGTAGCGAGACCCAGGAATAAATAGCCGCCTTGGTCAGCAGGACGAGGAAGTCTTTAATCAGCTCATAGATGCCTGTGGTTAAAAAATCCCACACCCACTGTATGAAGGTAAAGAAGTTATCAATAACACCCGCAATCCATTCCATCATTCACCTCAGAATAATTAATGCAGCCAGCGCGGCGGCAGCCAAAAGAAGGGCGTAACGTATGTAACCCAGCGGTTCGCTGAAGTTGTCCAGGCACATATCGAGGGTGGTTTTAGTTGCGCCAAACGAAATCGGAACTTGTTTGCAAGGCAACGAGCCCGAGGACGAACCTAAGTTAAGGTCGAAGACGCCGGAGAACAGATCGCTGTACTGAGCAATCTTTTCATCCAGTTCGCCGCGAGCCGTTTCAATCTTTTCGTCCCACTCAGAGAAGGCATCTTGCAAGGAAGATTGTTCGCCTTTGGCAAGCGCTGTTGAAGGGCCGGGAATGCCGTCATCCTCTTCATCATCGCCCTTGTCTTCACCTTCACCAGACTTGTCGCCAGACCCCTTGCAGTCGTCCCCCTTGCAGTTGTTCGTTTCACCTCCTGGCGTTCCATCACCGTTGGTGACGCTGGTGTGGGTAGTGGTGGTGGTTTTGGTGGTACAGGCGTTGGTGCCGACGCAGTTCTTGATCGTAGTGGTCGCGGTGGTAGTGGTCTTGGTACCGCCGTTGGCCGTGGGCTCGACGGTCTTTTGTGTCTGGGTGTGGGTTTGAGTGGCTTTAGGGCCTTTGCTCTGAACACAGGTGAGCATGGCGCCGGTACCAAAATCCGTGGAGCCAAGAGCACCACCAGCCTGGAGGCAAGCGCGTTGATCCTTGAAAATGTCGGTGTCTTCACAAGAGCTGACCTGGCGACCTTCGGCGTCCGTAACGGTTGCCGTGCAGCTGTTGCTTGAGCTGGATTCGGTCGGTTGAGGCGCGGGGGTGTCGGAGGGGGAACCGCTGGGATCAAAACAGGATTGGCCGGAGTAGACGCCGTAGTTCCTGAACAGAACATCCTCGTTCACATCGGTCTTATAGGCTTGGCGTTTGTTACTACTGGCGTAAATAGAGTTTGTCATGACCGCTTCGCATTTGTTGGTCATGCAAGCAGAAAAGACAACCTCAGAAGAGTCCCACTCGACTTCTTGGCCCTCTAACTCACCACAGGGATCTAGTGATCGGCACTGACTAGAACCATCAGTAACTGATGCATCAAAAAACGTACCCGGGGGGCACGAGTCACCAAAAAGACCTATAAAGGTAGCTGCAGTTGTGAATCTATCGGGATTCCATGAGCAACGATAAAGAGGCCTACCTAAAGAATCGGAACCCTGAATAGTTAATACGTAGGCCTTGCCATCATTCGCAGAAGACCAATAGTCAGAACACGCAGATTGCGGAGAGTCGTATCTCTTGTCTATATCGATTGAAACAGAACCACTATTAGTGCCAGAGTGATATTTCCAATAATAACTCTCAGCACTTAAAGAGGAAGATATAAGTGACAAAATTAAAAATAAGCAGCGCATAAACAAATAAGGGGCCTTTCGGCCCCTCACCTCAGTCAGAAAAACTCGCCAGTTCGGAAGCCGGTTATGAACGCCCCGGCTACGAACGCGCCGAGCATCACTGACCAGAGCACGGGTTAGGCCTTGCGCAGCATGCCGAACACGACACCGGCGCAGGCCAGCACAGCCAGAGCCAGGGCGACGTAGCCCGCGACCTGACCCGCGCTGGTACCGCCAGCAGTGATCTGCGCTTCGATGCCACTGATGTCGATGGGGATGGCAGCGGCCATGGCCTGGCCAGCGGAAGCCATGGCGACACCAGCACCGATAGCGGCGTTGCGGGCATAGCGACGGGCGCGACCGAAGGACGAAGCGCCGTTTTGCAGTTGGGTTTTCAGTTGTTGCATGGGTGTTACCTCATACGTCGAAGGATGGATGCGACCATTCCACCGGAAAGGCCGATTGCGAAAACCAGCAGCGTGCCGCCGAAACCGACGGCGAACGCCTCTGGCGAAAATCCCCCTGAGACCAGAATGTCCACATAGCCAGCGGCCTCGGGAGGGATCAGGTAGGCCTGATGCCATTCAAGGGCTGTGCAGCGAACGGACGAATCGGGATCCGTCGTCCATGCCGAGCAGCCTTGAACCCACACCAGAGCCATATTCAGTACCTCGCCAGAACGCTATCGATGGGCGCCCAGTTCACGCCCTCAGCGAAGCCATCGGCGGAGCCGAGGACGTAGCCGCTCGCGAAGGCGAGTGCGGCGAGGAAGAACAGGCGACTCATGATTCAGCGCTCAAGCAGTTGCCCGACTACTCAGCCAGGCTGGGGTCGCGGATGACCTCAGCCATGTCCAGGCAGTCGGGGCATAGGGTTTGGTGGGGCGCCTGGTTCAGATCGGGCAGCAGGTCGGGCTGTGGGGCAGGCTGGCTGTAGAGCTGGCCCATGGCTTGCCCGCAGCAGTCACACAGCACGCGATCAACGATCAGCACGGCGGCGCCCTCCGGTTAGGCCTTGGCCGCGTCCGGCTGGGTGCCGGTCGGCTTGGCTTGTTGTTGGGTGCCTTGCGGGGCGGCAGGCTTGCCGGCCTGAGCAGGCTTGGCCGACTCGACGTGCAGGACGATGAACTTGCCCGCGTTCTTGGAGCCCCGGTCGATTTCCACGGTGACGCGGACGGTCTCCAGCACATCGAGGCCTTTGCAGGACGCCCATACTTCGTCCAGGGAGCCTTCTGCCACCTGCATCGAGAGCAGGGAGACGCCCAGGTCTTTTTCGCCGTCCGGTTCGTCGCCCAGGTACAGCTTCACCAGATCCACGTTGTCGAACTTCACGCGCTCAGCGCTGATGAATGCCAGTTCCATAGTGGTGCGTGCCATGTGTGTTTCCTCGCTTGGTTGCGCGTTAGTGCGCGGGTTTGCCTTTCAGCAGGCCGAGCGAGTCCACACGGGCAAACTTCGCGTTTTTGCCCTGGTGGTTTTCTCGACTTGCCGAGGTTTTCAGTTAGCGCCGCTGGTGCAGCGGGTTAGTTGTTCAACACCAAGGGCTTTGCCCTTGTCATCCCACTCTTGCCGCCGAGGGCTCGGGAGCGCGGGGCGGTGGAGCTGCCCCACACTCACGAGCGGAGGCTATTTAAGGTGGTGGGTGTTCAAGGGTGCGCTCCGCCCGTGCCTCCGTTTGACCGAACGGTGGAGCGTGTTCGGACAAGCCGGGGGCGCGGCCCTTGACCTGTTCAGCATCGGCGGTGTTGGCCGGATCGCTGGGGCGGGGCTTGAGGCTGGAGTCGAGCCACTCGGCAGCATCCAGCAGCCCAAGGCTTTTGGTCATGACCAAATAGATGAACCCGGCCATAGCAACCACGGCCGCGACAATGGCGCGAGTGGTGTCCGAGGCGAGCAGGTTGATTGCACCGCTGACCAACGGGAACACGGCCCAGAAGATCAGGAAGTACAGCGCCCAGCCACAGACCAGCTTGAGCGGAGCAGTAAAGCGGCTCATGCGATCACCCCACCAGTTCGAACGGTTCGCGCAGCGGCACGAAGGGCGTGGGTTTGCCGGTGTCGCTCACAACGCTCCAGTACTTCTCCGGTCGGCCGCCTGGCTTGTGCTTCTCGCAGGTAAAGGCCGGCGAGAGGAAGGTTGCCCGCCCATTTTCCAGCGACCAGCGAGCGGGGCGGCAGTCGGTGCATTGTGTGTATGGGTAGGTACCCCAGTGAGACGACCGACGGGGCGAGACCCAGTTGCGTTTCACGTAGCACACAGAGCAGTCGCAGTTGTCGGCATGCGGTTGGCGGTGATACCGGGCGAGACTCTTCATTGGCCGACACCTCTGGCTTTACCTGGGTGAAGCTGGCTTGAAGGCGGGTGACGATTTCGGCGTTCAGGGAGCGGTTGGCCTGTTCGGCGGCTTGCTCTACTTGGGCGCGGAGGGCTGGCGGCATGCGCAGCTTGAATTGCGGGTCGGTGCGGCTCATTGGTTCACCCCCGGAAACAGCACCATGCGGGTTTTGCCGAGCTTCACGCTGTCGACGGCGCCGGTTCTGATCCAGTACGCGACCTGCTCGACGGGAACACCGGCCAGGGCGGCGAAGGCGGCTTGCGTATAGAAGGGAGGATTCATGCCGTCCACTCCTGTTCCAGCAGCCAAGTGCGGAGCAGGGCGCTGTTGACCATGCGGCGCTTGCCTAGCTTTACGGTGGGGAGAACGCCTTTCATTGCCCAGGCACGCGCGGTGCCGTAGGTCAGGCCGTTACGGTCGGCCCAGGACTCGACGGTTTCCACGTCCTGTTGCGGGCCTATCAGCTTCGAAGGTTCCAGCTCTTCCAGTTCCATGCTCGTTCCGTCACTATTCGTGTCATTAGCCATAAGAGGCTATTGGAGTAAATATTTCTCTGGGGGAATTATTAACCCGTCCGCCAGGTAGAGCAACAATTTCTCTGGAAAAGATTTCTATATGGAAAAGGCTGCTGATAGGGCTCGCCTATTGATTAAGAGGCTGGGCCCCAAAAAGGCCAGCACTTATGGCGGTGACTACGAGCGCTGGAAAAGTGTGAGCAAAGGGGCAGTAAGAGTAAGCACGGAAGAAATAGACGTACTGGTTGAGGTTTACCCCCAATATGCCCTTTGGCTAGCTAGCGGGAAGATTGCACCCGATGTAGGTCAAGTAAGCCCGGAGTACGACGAGGCGTGCAAAGGGTAGTCAATGAAAGATAAAAGCCGTAATAAGAACTGCTAAAAAATCAATAAATACTAAAGGGAATTGTATGGCACCGTTGAAAGCCTTCATTAGCTACAGTCATGCAGATGAGAAGCATAAGAATGACCTGGCTAAGTTTCTTGTTATGCTAAAAAGAAATGGTGTTCTTGAAAGCTGGGATGATAGGCAGTTGCTTGCAGGCGATAAGCTTGATGTTGAGATTGAGCGAAAGTTATTGGAGGCTGACTTAATAATACTATTGGTCTCTCAAGACTTTATCTCGTCATATTATTGCTATGAAATAGAACTCCAAAAGGCTTTTGAAAAGGCAAATAATGATAGTGGTCGAATCGTTGCGATAATTGTTGATCACTGTACATGGGCGGAAACGCCAATGAAGGATTTCGTACTGCTGCCCCAAGATGCTAAACCTGTTGTGGGGTTTAATAACCCGAATGAAGCCTGGCTTGCGGTTTCTAAAGCAATTGGAGAGGTGTGCAAAGATGTCAAAAAAAAAGATCTAACCCCGGCTGATGAAGGAGTCTTAGAGCCGGGAGGAATTACAAGTGCTTTTAAAGAATACCTAAACTTAAATGAAATTATATTGCAGCACCGCTCCAAAGATGAGGTTGGGTTAGACGACATTTATGTTGCGCCTGACTTGAAATTGATTGATGTGGATCCCGATAAGTTTGATTTAATAATTACAAGTGCCAAGATAACGAACCCTTTTTTGTGTCCGAGGCGAGTTGTAATAGCTGGTGACGAGCAATCAGGGAAAACCGCTTTGGCGAAAGAGATTTTTAAAAGACATAGCGAGGCTGGACGAACACCTGTTTGGATTAAGGGTGATGAAATAAAGACGGCAAATGTGGGTGAAATAATTGAGGCGGCAGCGTTTCAGCAATACGGCGTAAATAATGTTAATGTACAAACTTATATAGTTGAGTCTATTGAGCATAGCAAGCTAAATGCAAAATTCTTGATAGCGCTGATAAAATCAATTTGTGGGCTCGATGGTCAGGTAATATTTATCTCTGGTAATGGACTTAGATTTAATGAGTCTACTTGGAAAGAATTTTCTGACTTTGATAAATATGAAATTCTTCCATTTGGTCATGTGCTTCGCGGTGAGTTGATTAACAAGTGGAACTCGCTTGGGCAAGAGGAAACTATTGATCTTTCTGAGTTGCATGCCGCCAATGACCGCGTAACACACCATATAGATGCCATGCTTAGAAAGAACATTGTTCCGCCGAAGCCTGTATTTATATTGATGATACTCCAAACCTTGGAGTCCAACTCGCCTAGCGACTTCTCATTAACCGCTTATGGCCATTGCTACAATGCGCTTATTCAACAGCAATTGCGGAAGTCTAGTATTAAGAGTGATCAGGTAGATAAGTATATAAACTATCTTACAGAGTTGGCTTATTATATATTTAGTCTTGATGCCTCAAAGATAGAGGATGATGAGCTGTCATCCTTTAAGCGTGAATATTCAAGTCGGTACTTAATAGATTCGCATGAGCGAGTGATATCTGAGCTTTGCAAAATAGGCTTGCTTAGAAGTGATGTTTCAGGCTTGTATTTTTCGTATAAATATATATTTTATTTTTATGCAGCTA
This sequence comes from Pseudomonas berkeleyensis, assembly GCF_014109765.1. Classification (NCBI taxonomy): domain Bacteria; kingdom Pseudomonadati; phylum Pseudomonadota; class Gammaproteobacteria; order Pseudomonadales; family Pseudomonadaceae; genus Pseudomonas; species Pseudomonas berkeleyensis. Next base: position 3,063,679 of record NZ_CP059139.1, on the reverse strand, counting down.
AATACATTGCGGAAAATTATGCTGAACAAGGCTCTGACAGGGTAAGGATGCTATGCGAGAAGATGCATAGCGAAAGGCATGCCAATGTATTGATATTCGTAACGTATCACACAAAGGATCAACGGGTTCTTGATCATATTTTGAGCTTCGCGGAGGGTATATTCTCTGCTGAAAAAGCAGCAACGCTAGAAGCTGCCGATACAGAGCATTTTGAGGATGTTCTAAAGAGTATTCCTGAGCTGGCAATGGAAATCAGGAGTGCTGAGGATGTTGAAAGTCAGAGAAAGTTAAGCCTTGATCAAAAGGATAAGCTTGTAAGTCAGCTGGATAGCGGTGCTGATGATGACGACGATGAATTAATTGAAACACACACCTTTGCGGATATAAATAAGTCTGCAAAAGCAGTTGAAATTATCGGGCAGATATTGCGTAACAGGCATGCATCATTAAAGATAGATCAGCTTACGTCTTTGTCTCAGGCCTCTTTTCTAACTGGGCTTAGATTTTTGTCTTTCTATTTTAAGATTACGAGGTCGCTGAAGTCTGAAATTGTTGATGAAATATCGCGAATTATTCAGCAGCAGTCGTCAATGACCGATGGAGAGGTTACTGATCAAGCGAGAAAGTTATTCTTTCATTTTTGCTATGCAATGTCATTTTCTGTCATCAAGAAGATATCTTTCTCGGTGGGGAATGATCAGTTGATCCAGATTTTCAAAAACATTGCTGACGAAATTGATACTCCTGCTGTGCATCTTATTAGCATGTCTATACAGTTGGAATTTACAAAGAAAATTAACAGGGATTATATACTTGAAGTCAAGAGAAAGATGGATAGAGGTTCAATCTCTTACAGGTTGATGCAAGAGGTTATATTGCAGCATTTGTATTTGCACAATATTGATTACAGCGATCGGCAGTGGCTTTCAGCAAAGTTGGATATACCGATGAAGAATCAGCGGGTGGTGCAGAATAAAAAACAGGCAAAGATTCTTTCTTCTTAATACATTGTGTAAATGAGGAAGGTGGATCTATTTGGGGGGATAAATCCACTATTCCTTAGTTGGAGGGGCGAAATACTTGGATAGAGCTGTTACAGGACAAAGGCGTAAAGCTGCAATCAACTCTAGCCCGTTACTGGGGAGCTCAACCATGCGGGAAGGTCGGTCATGGTGTGCAGCACCCGCCAAACATCAATATGGCTATCTTGCTCAACATAGAACACTAGGTAGGGATAACGCTGAAGCGGCCAGGAGCGTAGACCGGGCAGATCCAGTTCATGGGCATAGCGAGCAGAGCCGGAAGTAGGGTGACGGCTGATCTGCTTATAAGCACGCTCCAGGGCGTCAATAAAACCTAGTGCGGCTTTCTCGGCCTGCTCTTCGATGTAGTAGGCAATGGCGTTGTCTACGTCTCGGCTTGCTAGCTCACGCGGGATTACGGGCTTTTGCTTCATCCTTGAGCGTTCCGCACGCGAGCACGGAGCGATTCGAAGTAGTCAGCATCGGCAGGGGCGGCGGGGGCGGATGCAGCACCGGCAAGTAGAAGGCCACGCAGATGTTGGCGGTCTTGATCTTTACGAATCAGCTCACGCACGTATTCGCTGCTGGTGCCGTAACCACGCTGGCTCACTTGCTCATCAACAAAGCTCTTGAGAGCGTCCGGCAGGGAGATGTTCATGGTGCTCATTGGACGTTCCTCTTGCCAAATTTTGCCAAATCTACACCGGTTACACCTCAGGGTGAAGCGGTAGCCGCCAAGTGGCCGGATTCTGCAAGCAGGGGCAGAGCTTCTCAGCTATGGTTAAGCGCCCCATGAGAAGGCAGGGCCGCAATACAGCACGGTATTGCATGACAGGAACATGCTGAGGAGATAGCCGCCCAACGCTCCCGTGCAGCCCAAGGCAAAGCCATTCTCAAAGGTTTGGCTGAGCTTGACCTTGGAGTAAATCAGAATAGCAATTAGGCCGATCACGGCCCCCATCAGCCCCAGCAGGTAGTCCACTCCAGCGCCATGCAGGCTGACAAGTGACATGTTGATTGCCCTGATGATTACAGTGGCAGCAAACGATACGGCAATCCCTGTAAGAAACCCTTGGAGTGGTTTGAGTACTAGGCTTAGCAGGAGGCACGTCAACGCAGAAAAATAACTGTATGACGAGACCCAGGATGGAAGAGAGGCGCTGCTGTTAAGTAGAAAGGCTGCTGTTGTCAGGTGAGTAATGCCCAGCGCGACGGGAAAGTCGTATTGCTTAAGTAATCGTCCATTGATCAATTATGGTCTTCCTTGTGATTAGCCAAAGTGATGGCCTATGTACGGGGCGAGAGCATCGTTGATGCTGAAAGCTACTATTCCAATAATGATTGCGAGCATCAAGCCGATCAAGGTCATAAGCTTGCTACCGCCAAATTTTCGTTTCCACCACCAGCGTAAATAGAACAGTGAAATGCATAGCGATGGAATTGTTACTAGTGCTATGGCAAGCCCAGTAAGACTATTAGGTCGAGTGCGCTCTACGGATACAACGACCAAAAGAGTTGCGATCAGAAATTTGCGTCGGCGTTCTGGCCATGGGTTGTTAAGCGGAATGGGGCGCATGCTATCTGGCACTTGTTCAATGAATTGTCTTGTCTAGTTTCTTGGCTTTCGAAACTAGAATGAGGCTGAATACTAGAAATGCAATCGGTGTAATCAGTAAGGCGGCGAGCTTAATTAGTAAGGGCTTTACGGTGGTCGCTGCTGATGGACTAAGCCAGTATTCTAAATTTAATACGCTGGTCTGAGATATTTGGTTCAGAATCCCAATAACGCCAGTTACTGCTAATATCTGATAGGTCAGTTGTGATATGCCGTAGGCATAAAGGAATAAATTGACCCTAGGGAGCGCATGGTGATTACGTGCCAGGAATAGGATTAGAGCTAATGCTGCCATGCTGGATGCAAGTCTAAAGTACGCCGCTTCCTGAGGAATGATGACAAGGTAGACATGATGAAAGAAGGAGACGCTGCCGGCTCTGGTTAGGCTTCCTTTCTGCGTTGCAAGTAAGTGCTGTATGTCACCCACTAGCAGATAAGTGGTAGCAGCCGCCAGGACTACCAATAAGATGTTCAGCGTGAGGGTAGCTGACTTTGGCTGAGGGGCGATAGCTGCGGGTGGTTTGAACGGATCACTCACAAAGCTTGACTCTAGAAGTTCTAATTCTGGTGTCGATAGGCGCTGACATCCTTGTCGGCACAGGTTATTTGGCGCAGTTGCACTCTGCAGTAATGAGTTGCAGGTCTTGCATGTACTGGTTTGTTGCCTTTTCGAGAATTGGCTGATTCAACTGCTGAAAGTGCAGTGTGAATTTTTCCAGCGCTGCGCGGGAGACCTGAATTTCCTTTTGAGCCAAAGGTGAAGAGTAGAAAGCGATAAGTTGGTCAAGCTCAGCATCTGTGAAGCCAGGCCCATAGAACTTTGCCCATACATCGACCATGTCGTCGGCTGTCCACGGCGTTACGGCGCTATCAATGAACTTGTCGCTAGCGGCATCGAACCGCTTCTTGAACTCTTCATTGGGTGCTAGCTTGGCGGTCATCTGTCCCATGACCTGCTGAGCTACTTGCTTGTTGTATTCCTTGCCTCGTTGAATTTGCTCTGCCCAGGTGTCTACCAGACCTTGAGCACGCAGTAACTCTT